>NZ_JABURL010000002.1 GCF_014762705.1 Cyclobacterium sp.
CTCTTAAGAAACAGTTTATCCTATGGTTCTGCCTCCACTAATTCCATGCCTAATTTTGTTGCCTGTCTTTTAAGGTATGCCATGCGTTTATCCATAAATTTTTTATCGTATTCTTCAATTGGAATGGGGGTGAACTCCGTCTGGTTACTTATCATATAATAAAAAATAACAGCCAGTTTTCTTGCTGTGGCTTTCGTTGCGTACATCGGACCGCCTTTTGCCTTCATCCTTCGGTAAAAAGATCCGAGGTAATGTTCGCTTCTCTGGAGCGCAAAAGCGGCCATTCGAAAAGCTTGCCCCGCTTTATTTTTGCTCTTCTTCCTTTTGTTGCTCAAAAGTTTGCCACCAGATATGCGATTGTTGGGCGAGAGGTTAAGCCAAGATATAAAATGCTTCACCGAAGGCCACTTGCTCATATCAAGGCCGGTTTCTGAAACGATCTCCATGGCACAGACCTCACTTATGCCAAATACCTCTGTAAGGTCTACACCCGCAATACCTTTTAGATATGGGGTGGCGTTAAAGTTCAGCCTGTTTTTACTATATACTTTTCTAGCGGAATCCTGTCCTATTTCGGTGTTTTCCTTGCTTACCAATATTTCCATGTGCTCCTTAATCTGGTTATCACATTCGGCTATTTTTTGTTTGTATATCAGGTAAAGTTCGTAGGACTGCCTCAACTCAAACAGTGGCCCCTCTTTCCAGTTGCCTTCCAGTGAAAGAATGATATCCTCTTTTTTTGCTTTGACTCTATCTGAGGCAAGCGATGCCAGTGTCTCTGCGTCACGTTCCCCGGCAAGAATTGCCCGTATGATGAGCTGGCCAGATTTTCCAGTGATGTCCGTAATCACATTGTGTAGCTTCACGTTGAGCTGTTCGAAGGCCTTTTGCATTCGCAAGACCTGGGTAGAATAGTCTTGGGTGAGGTTTTTCCTGTGCCTCATGTAACCCCGAAGTGTCCTTATCATGTCCTCGGGCTGGAAACTGGCAGAAAGCAGCCCATAAGAATGTAACTGCTGAATCCATTGACAATCCAATACATCTGTCTTCCTTCCCGATACGTTCTTGATGTGTTGTGCGTTCACCAGAAAAACTTCAAAACCGTACTCTTCTAGAATTAAAAACAGTTGTAGCCAATAAACGCCCGTGGATTCCATCGCCACCGTCTTAATATTGCATTGTTGCAGCCATTTTGCCAGTTCATGAAGGTCTCTGGTAAAACTGCCAAACCTTCTTACTGGTGTCTCCGATCTATCTGCCGGAACGGCTACGAAATGAAACGAACTTCCGATGTCAACCCCTGCAGCATTGGGGTTGACCATGCTAACTTTGATCTTCTTTTTGGTTTTCATGATAGGTTATCTTTGGGTTGATAATATAACCGCCAAAGCCCAGCCGCTAACGAATATTTATTCTCTTAAACGGGATCAGGTAAAACTGTCACCAATATTATGTTCAAAAGCGGTCGGAATCACACTTGACCACAGGATCTGGCACTAATCCAAAACACGATCTTAACTGCATTGACGGTCAATACATTAAACGCATGTTTCCTTAATTCGTGTCATTTTTTATAAATGCCGTTCACTTGA
>NZ_JABURL010000008.1 GCF_014762705.1 Cyclobacterium sp.
CCGAAAAAATCCCCCTTACCCTCCGCCGCGGCGGAGGGATTTTGGTTGCGATCGATTTGGAAATCCAGGCTTAACTTTTCCAAAGTGCTAAATTTTTGAAAAGTTTGGAGTTACAGGTGATTTTCCTTTTTGCGTAAAAAATCCCCTCCGACTCTGGTCGGGACATTTCAAAATAAGTAACCATTAACCAATTGATTTACAGGCTTACCTTTACTGTACCATTGGTAGGCGTCAAATCTGCATCTAAAAATAAAAGATCCGTATAAATTAGCGAAAGCTTTGGTATAACAGCATCAGATAAATAGGGTTTGACCATTTGTTTTGACATCTCCCCCATTTGTTTCCGCATATGATCATCTTCGATGAGAAGTTTTAGCGCATCAAATAGCGCCCTTTTGTCGCCGGGAGGAATTAAGAACCCATTTACCTTATCGTGAACAATCTCTCCGATTCCACCGACAGGGGTAGACAAAACAGGCAATCCATACTCCATGGCTTCCAGTATGGAAACAGGTAAGCCTTCGTTGTAGGATGGCAAAACAAATACATCGGCCTTTGAATACAATTCCTGTTTTTTTTCTCCCTTCACCCAACCCTCATAGGTCACCAAATCACTCAAACCATGTGAGGTGATATATTTCTTTAACCGCCTTTCATCCCCATTACCTCCTATAATGAGTTGAAATTTGTTTTTAAAGAAGGTTTTATTTACGTTGATCACCTCCAGCAAATCAAATATCCCCTTTCTTTCTCCTATAATTCCCAAAAAAACGGCAATGACCAATTTTTCATTTTTGGTGGTGGACTTGTGCGCGGCAGGTTCAATTATATTTTCTAAAATGAGAATTTTTTTGACATTAAAATTCTCTTCAAAATATCTTTTCCAATCCGAAGAAAGACAGAGCAACAAATCCACGTTGCCCATTAAAAATTCAATGGATTTTTTGGTTACAAAAAAACTGTTTTTATAAAAATCCGGAAAGTCAGACGCATGGATATGATAGATTACTTTTTTTGAGAACAAGTATTTAACGATTAAAAAAACCAAAAATTTCCTGTAAAAACTACCGCTATGGCAACCATGTATGTGTACGATTCTGATGTTTTGATCCCGCCAAAGTTTATTAAAAATCCTGGTCAATCCGATAAAAAACGCGCCTATATTCTGCCATTTATTCAAATTGGTTTGATAGGTAGCAATAAAATTAAACGGAAAAAAATACCGGGAATAGGTGTTAAGCACGGTAGAAATGCCTCCTTTAGGTGTTCTGTAATCCTCGCCTATGGTGAGAATGCATTTGGCAATATTTTCCTGGATCATTTTATCTATTATTATTAAGGGTTCACTGTTAATAGCCAGCCCCTGACCTTTTTATTTTCAGGCAGGCAGGTTTAGGTAGCCTCCTGCAGGATGGGAACCCATTCTGTGAGGCTTCCAATATTTCCGATTTTATATTCAATCGGTCTTTGGGATTTACTGCATACAAAAAGGAAAGGGTACTTTATTGGTTTCACCAAAGTTCAAAGCTTCGCCAGGTCAGTCCCTAATGAGAAAGAATATATACCCTAAAAAATAAAAAATTGGTTTTAGCCCTTGATCAATCAACTCGAAAATAATTAATATGCATAAAACATTATCTAAAATTCATTTTTATGCATTTATTTCATTAAATATAGCCATTTTTTTACATTTAAAAATTTCTTGGAAAAAAAATTTCGGCGATTTTTTCCACTGGTAAGGAATGATCAGTAAAACAGGCCAAAAATGGCTCCTAAAATCCTCAAAACAAGGCCTGTTGCCTTGTCATGTGGAAAGCAGCAACCTCCTGCCTATCCGATATGCAAAATGGAAAGGCGATTGGGGATCTCGAAGATCCCCAAAAAAAATAGCATATTTTCAAACTAGATCTTCTTATTAAAAAAAGAAAAAAATATATATTTACCATGAATAATTTAATATAAAGAAAATACAGGCATTCAAACATTGTATTTTAATTTAATAATTAAAGTAATTGAATTAGACTCTTACTAAAATATTTTAATAAACTGAATCTAAACCTATTAGAAAATTTCATTCATTGGAAAAAGCTAGTAATTTGGCCCTTAAGGGGTGTTTTGGAAACTAATATCCTTTCAAGGATTATTAGACATAAATTAATGATTAGGCACCTAATTCAATTAATTTTAAATGAAAAAAACAATTTAAATTTGATCCGTAAAGCAGATTTAAATACTCTAAATTTATTTTTTTACCTTTCTATTTGCAAATTTAAAAATTAACCTGTGAAAACTAAGAGATTAAATTTATTTCGTTGTTAAAATTTATGTTACCTGATTTACCAAATAATATCGAAAAGAATCCTCCCGACTCTTTGGGCGGAATATTAGCTACCTGAAAACTAACTGAAAAAGTCCCTCTTAATTTAACCCGAAATATGCAAAAGAACTTCTATTACTGATGAAATCACTTCAATGTCAGTAATTTCGTTTCAATTTTCGACTTCGCCAGAGAATTACTATGATTCAGTCTCTATATTGACTGATTTTTTGTAATTACACCACTCACTTCGAAACCTATTGCCTAATAACGCTTTTATGTACCTAAAAAAAAGCAAAAAAGGTAGCCCCAGGGGACTACCTTTATCAGCGTTGGCAGATGGATTGCGATGCCACAATTGTAGGAGGGATTTTTCACCTGAAAAGAAATCCCTGTGATTCATCCTGAGAAAAACAGTGTGAATCAAACCAGATCCCAATTCAGGCCTCCCCCATATCGGTAGGACACCTTACCATTTTCGTTCAGGGCAAACAGGTGAATCCATCCATTGTCACAAAGATCTTTGACGGAGGGATGTTTTTCCAGAATGGCATTCATGGCATCTATAGGTGCTTCAATAATCACATTCAACCGTACCGGTTCATGCTGGTATTTCTCCCCATCATGCAGCGATTGCATGGGCAAGCCTACCCTTAAGTCACCTGAGTATCCTTCAAGTACGCCAAGCCCCGAGGTAACGTTGTGCAGTGTTTTGTTACCCGAACCAAAATTTTTATTGTCCACCGTCGATCCGTAATACTGCAGGTTGATCCAGCTCGTAACTACCATTGGTGCGGTCATGATCAGTTCAAGGATCGAAAATTCCTGGTCCTTTCTCCAGTCGTAGGAATGCAAGAAGGATTGCCCCCCAAAATTCAGGTTTTTGGTTCGTTCACGGGGAGCTACCACAAAGGTGTTGCAACCCGCCAAACCCCACTCGGGACGAACCTGTGACCAATCCTTACTCCGGGCGATAATCTCTTTGTCCTGGTTTGCCCCGATGGCCATTCGCAAGGCTCTTTCTGCACGGGCGGCGTTTCCGGCTTTTGCCAGAGAACTTTTCAATTCCTTAAATTCTTCCGCATAAGCAAGAGCTACATCCTGTCCGTTGAATAGGCTGATTTCATCTGTGGTCGTGTCGTGAAGACAGGCTAAAAACACCGTATCCTCAGGGATAAAGATGTGTTCTTCCTTTAAATACTTCCGAACGGCCATATTATTTAGCACCGCTGCTGCTACTTTGGCATTGGGCTCCCCGGATCTTCCGCCACAAGCACCGCAATCAAGCCCGGTGGCATGAGGGTTATTTACGGTGGTAGCCCCGTGCCCCACAATCAACACAAATCGGGCGAAATTTTCAGTGATCGACATGGCATTCAGGGCATTTTTTGCCATTTTAACCTGTTCTTCCAAAGGAATCCCTACCGTTTCGCCCTGGTGCGTGTTTTCTCCCAGGCTGATACCCTTTTGTGTTAACATTTTTCCCTTCAACCCGATCTGATCAGGGTGTGGAACTGGCCGGGTCAACCCAAAGGAATCGGTAAACAATTTTGGCAAGTAAGATAATCCCACCGGACTCACAAAACTAAAGCAGCTTACCGCCCCTGATTTGAAAGATTTCCAAACCTGGGAGACCTGATGATGGAAGATGCGGTTTTTGTAGGCCCTCTGCTGCCGGCCTTTGTCAGCAATCTCTTCCAGAATAGTGGGCCCGGTAGGAATTAATACCGGGCACTGTGCTTCTCCTTTTTCGTGCGCAAGGGGTATAAAGCGAAT
The DNA here is from genome assembly GCF_014762705.1 of Cyclobacterium sp. GTDB lineage: Bacteria > Bacteroidota > Bacteroidia > Cytophagales > Cyclobacteriaceae > Cyclobacterium. The sequence continues at coordinate 4,094 of NZ_JABURL010000008.1, forward strand.
GGGAAAAGCAAAAAATCCGGCAAAACCAAGGGTCTCTATGTTGGGATTGACCTGTTCCAGGTTTCGACGAAAAACTTCTGACCGTACATCTATGCAAAATATCGCCTGAGCAAGCGGTCTTACTGGTTTCCTGGCCTGGCTCGTTTTGGCCACCTGAAATTTAGCGATAAGTTCCCGCTGAACGGATATCTCAAATGCTTCCTGTAAGACAAGCTTTTCTGACAAGTCCTTGTTAATTTCGGTGTTTTCACTTGATTCAGAAAGGCGCTTTTTTGCATTCAGCCACATCAGGTCAAGCTCCGGACAATTCAGGCATTGATACAAACTGGCTTCAGCGCAAATGAGCACTGCAAGAAAGGCTGTTAAAGCGCCTCCTTTCTTACCATATAATTCATTGTCCCAATCCAGTCGCGCCGCATAAGCCGACCAGCCTCCTACCCGGAGCAGCAGGCGGTGCAGGTAATTGGGTAGATCTTCCTCTGATAAAGCCAAAATATCCATGGCTTGCGCAGCCGCTTGCAAGGGTTCTTCGGGAAAGGAGCTTACATGCTTTCGGAAGTTTTTCAGGCCGGTTATCCCGAAGGTAAGATCAACGGCTGCTTCGGCCTTCCAGGCTTCGAAAACGCCGGATTGCTGATTGGCTGTTTTCCAAAGGGCCTGGCCGTTATCAAAATAAGAAGCAGCCCAGGTGGAAATTCTGGCCGTAAAAAACCGGTTCCAATCCTGATTCGAAAACCGGGTGGCCACATCGGTAAGCGTGGCAATGGCAGGACCTCCTGGTTTTACATCGGCTCCTTTTTCCAATTGACTGATAAAGGTAGCTACATCAACTTTAAAAAAAGACTTTTTATCAATAGCAGCCCGCAGATCCTTATGTGTAATTTTGCCTTCATGGATTTTTTTGAGGTAAAAAGAAACCGGCAAGGTCATTTGAATACCTCCCACAGTGGCCAATTGCTCCGCCACAGAATCAAAATGCCTGTCGGTAAGCCCCAGGTAGGGGTTAACAGTTACAAAACTCTCCAGCGGCCAAACTGGCGCAATTTTTTTGCAAGCCTTCCGCATGTGCTTTAAAAGGGCGGTCTTTTTATCTTTCTTGGATGGTATTAAAACTTGTTCTTCCATTTTCTTTAAATCAGTTTTTTTGGTCGCTTTTATAGGTCTCGGCAAATTGCCAATGGTTTGGGTTCTTCTTTCGGATTCCGGACGATTCTATCATCGTAAGGGGGAGGTTTGCCTTTCCCCGGGGGACAAAAGTTGTGTAGCACGGATTAGCCTTTCAAACCAGGCATTGGCATAAAAGCCATTCCTAACATGAACGGCGAGTGACTGGTATTGTGGTTTATTGGAAAATTGCGGGGCTAAAATCTGCACCAAAACAACCAGGGAAAACCCAAGTAAAATAAACCCTGACACCAGTATATTAACCAAACCCGGCATACGAATATCCGGCACCTGAATACCAAGCAAAAAATCCGTTCCTGCTTCCAGTGTAAAGAATGCCAGGGTGACCGTTATGGCCAATATGCCCGCTCGGATCATTAATCTTGCATCCCATTTTCTGGCAAAAGCCGCCGTAAATAGGCGTGACAGCCCCATAACGATGACGGCACCTATGAACAACAAGGGCAGTTCATTTTGGGGATCAATCCCCCAAAGCCAGGCAAATCCAACGTACAGGAGTAAGGCAAGGAAAATGCCCAAAGCCACCTTTAGGGGGCTAACTATCCGGGTTACATCCATCACCTTTGCGGCCCTTACCAGATCGATCGCACTTCCGGAAGACAGGAAAGCATGGGCTTTGTAAAAAGAGTGTGAGACCAGGTGTAGCATGGCCGCCGGATATACTCCCAGCCCACAAACCATAAGACTAAAACCCATGTGCCCGACACTGGAGTAGCCCAATGCCGTTTTTATGGAAGTTTGGGTGAGATAGGCCACGGAAGCAAAAAGGGCGGTAAGCCCTCCAAGTACCAACAAAAGGATAGGTGCTACTGTAGCGGCATCCATCACATAGGCCATTCGAATAATTAGAAATGGCCCAGCATTTAACAGTCCCGCATGCAATAAGGCCGATACAGGAGTAGGCGTTTCCATCACCTCTATCAACCAGCCATGGGTAGGAAATTGAGCTGATTTTAAAATCGCAGCAAGGGCCAAAAACAATGCGGAAAGCTCAAGGGCCATGGAACCGTTACCGGAAGAAAATTCATTTTTGATGGCCGTAAACATGATTTCCAGGTTACCTGTGCCAAATGTGTTGTAAAGTAAAGCTATGGCCAGCAACACAGCCGCATCTCCAAGTCTGGCCAGGATGAATTTCTTTTTAGCGGCAATTTGGGCTCCCGGTCTCTCGGGATAAAAGACCAAAAGTCGGTGCAGGGATATACTGGTCAAAACCCAGGAAATAAAGAGCAGGCCAATGTTTCCTGAAAGCACAAGCAATTGCACCGAAGCTATGGTAGCAGCCAGCTTGCCCATAAAGGCGCCCTGCTTAGGGTCACCATCGAGGTAGTTACAACTGAATTTGACAATAACAAAGCCCAGCAAGGCAATCATCCCCAACATGATCAGGCTAAGCGAATCCAGTCGTATGCTTAATCCAATACCTTCCATTCCCAACAAAGAAGACTCTATAAGCCCCCTCCTGCCCACTAAAAAACTGCCAAAGACTACAATTAACAGACTCATCAGGGTTGCGACCTTGCTAAGTGTGATGATATTTTTTGGTCTGCATCCAGGCTGAAACCAGGAGGCTACGGCTGTAGCAACAAATACCAGCGGAGAGAGCAGGACGATTAGTGAAAGTAAATTTTCTGACATGTGTATCTATTTTTTTTCCGCTGCAAAGTTTTGAAAAAAAATCCATAAGTTTTTATTTAGATTTCGTATGAAACCCATAAAAAATATTTATGTTAAATAACGATTTTGCCTTAAATGAACTGCACTAATGAACAAGAATCCTTTGGAAAAAATTGTCTCTCCAGGTATGCCAGGGCCTACGGATGATGTGTCAGTTACTGAAAAAATCCCCCTGCCCCCTTATTAAGGGGGATTTGACTATTTACCAATGACGGATTTAAAACTGTTATCTTAAAATTTTACCCCTAAATAAATTTTATAGAAAAGAAGACCTATATATT
>NZ_JABURL010000072.1 GCF_014762705.1 Cyclobacterium sp.
TGAGTGGTTTAATTGGTCTTTTATTGGTCAATATATGGGATCCATCGGTTAAATATTTCAAAGTTCCTTTGGCCCCGGAAAAATAATTAGCCATTGATACTCAGTGGTTGCTACCTGATATCGATTTGTGCTTTTCCCAAAACTGCTTGAATTTGACCTAAATTCAATTTAATAGACCTTTATTCAGAAAAATAAAATTAAATTTAATATTAATTTTTTTGTGATTGTTTTCCGGAAAATGAATAGCTATTCAAAAAGTGGATTTAAATAACTTAGTATACAGTAAATAATACTTTAAATCCGTATCAAATTAAAAAATCACCGCTTAATAAATGTGAGCAAATCAGCCATCTCTTCAAGGCTGAATTGATTTTCCAAACCCTAGGCTATCCCTGATACAGGCAAAGCTTGTACAGTGAAGATTTCAAACCTGGAGAATGTCTGGGTGGATCTACCTGCCTGCACTAACTCAATTGCAGTGCTTGTTACATTGGAAATGATTCCCTGAACGAATTCACCACTGCTGCTTTCCAATTTTGGGCTTTGTAAATACCTAAAGCAAACAGCAGGAATATAACTATACCTGATAGGCGGAATACGCTTCCCTTTCACATTTTTAACGGTATTTGATAATTTTGGAATCTTAATGTTGCCTATTCAACCTTAATCCTGTAATATTGCAGGCAAGAACCAGGTCGTTAGCTCAGTTGGTTCAGAGCGCTGCCTTGACAGGGCAGAGGTCACCAGTTCGAGCCTGGTACGACCTACTTTTTTCCCTCATTTATTGGTGTCTGTACAGTTTCCTATTGAGGATAGCCACTTCTTCCTGTAAATTTTTGATTTTTTCCTGTAAGTGGACAATGGCATGGAGACCCTCTATATTGATTTCCATTTCATAATGAAGCCGGGATAATCTTTCCAATTCAGATACCTGATCAGTAAGAATATAGCTTTTCTCTTCCAAAATAACGATTTCACACAAACCAAACTCAGAAAGCTGGTGTATGAATGAAATTTCCACCCCACAGTTTTCACAAAACAAATCAATGGGAATATAAGATTCATCTGGATTAATCATGGTTTTTCATTTTGGCCAGTTGGGTAAACAGTTTTTTCTCTTCCTCACTGAGGTTTGTTGGAATATCGATTTGATAAGTTAAAAATAAATCTCCAAAAACCCCTTCATCTTTATACTTTGGAAATCCTTTTCCCTTTAATTTTACCTTGGTTCCATTCTGAGTGCCCGGAGGAATTTTCAGTTTAACCTTGCCGGTCAAAGTTTCAACGATGGTTTCCCCTCCCAGGATAGCCGTATACAAACCCAGTTTTTCGGTTTTAAACAGATCCTTGCCTTCTCTTTTATAGATGGGATCTGGCAGAATGTTAAAAGTAATGTAAAGGTCTCCTCTGGGGCCACCATTTACTCCTTCTCCCCCATGTCCTTTTATTTTAATGGTTTGCCCATCCTCTACACCGGCATGAATGGTTAACCTTATTTTTTTTCCATTGATGTCCAGCGTACGTTTATCCGACTTAAAAACATCCCGGAGAGGTAATTCCAGGCTGGCGTGCAGGTCCTGACCTTTAAACCTGACCCGGGAGCCGGACCTGCTACTGCCTGCTCCGAACAGGGATTCGAAAAAGTCAGAAAATCCCCCTTGTCCAAATGCCTGTTCAAAATCCTCCGCACTGTATTGTTGCCTTGACCTGGCGCCGCCCTGGCCCTGTCGGGCTGACCCCTGCTGAAAAGCATCCGCATGTTTCCATTCCTTCCCAAATTGATCGTATTTTTTTCTTTTTTCAGGATCACTCAATACCTCGTTGGCCTCATTGAGAGCTTGAAATTTTTTTTGTGCTTCTTTATCATCAGGATTGAGATCAGGATGATACTTCCTGGCCAGTTTTCTATAGGCTTTTTTTATTTCTTCCTGACTGGCCGTTTTGGGTACTTCCAGTAGGCTGTAATAATCAATAAAATCCATTTTCCATTTGCATTTAATCCTAACTTTTGTCCTTCTGTTCCCTATTAATTCCCTTAAATTTGTTCCAAAAACTGAATTCTTTTTTCTATTGGCGGATGGGTAGCAAACAATCCGGTGATGGCTGATAACAAACCTGAGGATTTATCCGGTCTGTTTTCTATAAACAATTCAGCCACATCATCACTTTTGACGGATTGAACCCTGTAATTTCCGGATATTTTCCTTAGTGCCGCTGCCAATGCCCAGGGTTTTTTGGTCATTTCTGCAGCACCACTATCGGCCATGTATTCCCTTTTCCGGGAAATGGCAAACCGAAACAACATGCTTAACAGAAAAGCGATGAAAGCAATCACCATGGCTATTAACATGGCCCGGTTATCATTTTTACCCCTTCTGCGGCCTGCACCGTACAACATGCTTCGGAAAAGAATCTGAGCAATAAAAGAAAAAATTCCCACAAAAATGATGGAAATGATCAACAGCCTCACATCCTTATTGCGGATATGCATCAATTCATGGGCTATTACTCCTTCCAATTCTTCGTCGTTGAGCTTGTCAATAATGCCCCTGGTCAAGGTTACGGTATAGGTTTTTTCGTTGATCCCACTGGCAAAGGCATTTAGTGCCTGGTCTTCTATGATATTAACCCGTGGCATCCGCATGCCCTTGCTGATGCACAGGTTTTCTACCAAATTGTACACGCGCATATTTTCCTTCCTCTCCAGGGGCCTGGACCCTGCCGCACCACTGATCATTTTGGTATGAAAGAAAAATGCGATCACAAACCAAACGGCTACAGCTATCAATACCCCTGGAATGGTGTCCAGGAAAATCCCATTGATGGACGCACTGGTATTCTCAGGAGGAAGGGTAAAATAAAGAAAGGCATATACAGCGGCTAATATTAACAGGGGAAAACCCAACAAAAGCAGAACAGACCGAAAGTTATTTCTCCTGATTTGGGTTTGAATCCCGATATACGTTGCCATTCTGTAAACTAAAATTTAATTTCTGGTGCCTGGTCCAATCTTTCCCTTTCGGCATTTCCTACATCAAACATGGTTTCCGTATGAAATCCAAACATGCCGGCAATGACATTGGATGGAAAACTTTGTACGGCCACATTGTATTCTTTGGTAGCAGAATTGAAATACCTTCTAGCAGCGGCCAGTTTGTTCTCCACATCGGATATTTCATTTTGGAGTTGTAAAAAATTGGTGTTCGCCTTCAGATCAGGATAGGCTTCAACCTGAATTTGTAAACCCTGCAGGGCAGCACCTAATTCCTGTTCTGCGGCAATTTTTCCATCTATGGTAGAAGCTTTCATTGCCCTGGACCTTGCTTCTGTAACCCTGGTCAGAACACCTGCTTCGTGCTCCATATATCCTTTTACACTGCTTACCAATTGAGGAATCAGGTCATGCCTTTGTTTTAATTGCACATCTATGTCAGCAAAGGCATTTTCCCTGTTATTCTTATAAGCAACAAGCTTATTGTAAAGTGAAACAACGAAAATACCGATTAGGACGGCAACAATAATGATGATTAATGTAGTGCTCATGGTTTGGGGTTTTATCCTTTAAAGTCTGAATATACAAAAATTGAGATTTATTCTTATATTTATAATTCAATTTTAAGTTTATGAAAAAATTTATTGGCCCTGCTATTGTTGTGTTGGTCATTGTCCTTGCCGGTGTTTTTTGGTGGAGGTATTATTTTGTATTTGCTGAAGGCGTAAAGGCCGGCAATCTCAATTATTTTGAGAAGAAGGGATTTATTTTCAAAACCTGGGAGGGCCGTCTGGTTCAGGATGGTTTTCAAAGTCCCAATCCCGGAGCCCTTCAAAGCAATGAATTTCGTTTTAGCGCCGCAGAAGGAGATTCGGTATCCTTAATTCTGGAAAGATCTGGAGGGAAATTTGTAGAACTCAGATACAAGGAGTACCTGAACCCTATCCCCTGGAGAGGGGCCAGTGAATATGTGGTTACCGAGGTTTTAGAGGTGACTGATGCGAGAAATTCGGGTTTACCGATGCGTTAATAAAAAAAGCGGCGAAGATTAATATTTTCACCGCTTTTTCATTTTAATTGATTTTAAGCCGGATCAGCCAGTTTGACATTCTTCATTTCCTCCTGTTCCATAAAAGGTTGGTTTCTAACCCTTTTACCAGAGGCCTTGTAAATGGCATTGGCGATTGCCCCTCCTGTAGGAGGTAAAGCCGGTTCTCCCAAACCAGTAGGGTCTATTCCATTATCGATGAAATGGGTTTCTATCTCAGGAATCTCCTTCATTTTGATCAGTCGGTAAGAATCAAAGTTTTTCTGATCTGAAATACCATCTGTGAAGGTCATGTTGGTAAACATGGCATGTCCCATACCATCCACCATTCCTCCCCTTACCTGCTGGTCAGCTCCGGTCGGGTTTACTACAATACCGCAATCGGTTACGGCATAGATTTTATCCAAAACAGGTGCTCCGTTGACCATTCTGGCTTCCGCCACCTGACCAACATAAGATCTATGGGAAAAATATACGCTAATTCCCTGTGAAACACCTTGTTTATTGCCCCATCCGGACTTTTCCGCTACTGTCTCCACCACTTTCCTCATCCTGTCTATATCGTAATGTATCTCACCTACAGGATTGGATTTGGCCCTATCCAGTAACTCCAGCCTAAACGCAACAGGATCTTTTCCTGCGGCCTCGGCAACCTCATCCAGGAAGGACTGTTCTGCAAAAGCCAGGAAATTGGTGATGGGTGCTCTCCATGCATTGGTAGTGATGGGAGACTTGTATTCCAGAGATTCAATCAATAGGTTATCAACTGACCCTGAAGGAAAGTTGTTCTCCCGGGTACAATTGCCCGCATTGATACCTACTCCTCTCAATTTGTAGCCGATCAGCTTATTATCTTTATCCAAGGCTGCTTCAAACCTGTATTTTACTGCAGGCCGGTAGGCTCCTCCCGTAATGTCATCTTCCCTGGACCATGTCAATTTCACCGGTGCATTGAGCATTTTGGACAATTCCACCGCCTCTTCCACAAAGTCAGCCCGAAGTCTCCTTCCAAACCCTCCTCCAAGGCGGGTCATTTCTACAGTCACCTTGTCGGGAGAAACCCCGCAGATCTCTGCTGCCGCATTTCTTGCCCTGTCTGGTGTCTGTGTAGGACCTACCAATTCTACTCCATCAGCTTTCACATGGGCGAAAAAGTTCATGGGTTCCATCGGACTATGGGATAAAAAAGGACATTGATATTCACTCTTGACCACTTTGGCAGCGGAACTAAAAGCTGTACGCACGTCCCCATCCTGACGCTTGACATCTCCTTTTCCAGTATTTAACATTTCATCAAAAACCTGGTTGTGAAATGCAGTGGATTCCAGCTTACCATCAATGGGTTCATATTGCACTTTTAACTGCTTCCTGGCTTTCATCAAAGGCCAGGTGGAATCACCTACAATGGCCACGTTATTTTTAAAAGTAAGCACATCTTTAACACCTTTGATTTGCTTGACAGCTTCGGCATCTACGGATTTCAGCTTCATGCCAAAAGGAGGACGCTGAATCATGGCATGTACCATCCCCTCCCTGTAAATGTCCAGGCCGTACAATGGCTGCCCGGTAAACATGGCTTTATTGTCTACATTTTTAACAGGCGTACCAATGATTTTAAAATCATTGATGTTTTTTAGCTTGACATTTTCAGGAACAGGAATAAGCGCAGCCTCATTCGCCAGTTCCCCATAGGTTAATTTTTTCGATCCATGGATTACATGACCATTCTCGGTCTTCAAATCCGACACGGAAACCCCCAGTCGTTTGGCCGCGGCCTCCATTAACATTTGTCGGGCAGTGGCTCCTGCAGTTCTCAATCTCTCCCAGGAATGGGGCATGGCACCAGAGCCTCCAGTCACCTGTCTGTCATACTTTTCAGTATCCAGAAAAGCTTGTTGCACCCTAACCTTAGACCAGTCCACATCCAGTTCTTCCGCTACTATCATGGGAAAGGAAGTCTTGATATTTTGTCCCAACTCCGGATTTGGAGAAAAGATCACCACATGGTCTGTGGGGGAAATGGATAAATAGCTGTTGAAATTTAAGGCACTGTTTAAAACTTCCTCGTCACTGACCACCTTCATTTTAGGGGAATCACAACCAGTCCAGTTAAACCCGATCAATAGCCCTCCTCCTGCGGTGGCAAAAATCTTTAAGAAATCTCTTCTATTTGTTTTCAATTCTTTTTCCATGGTTATTTGGTTTTAGCTGATGCCAACTTAACTGCTTCCTTGATTCTGTGATAGGTACCGCACCTGCAAATATTGGCATTCATACCTTCCACAATTTCCTCATCACTGGGTGAAGGATACTTTTTAAGAAAAGCCGCAGCGGTCATGATCTGACCTGCCTGGCAGTAGCCACACTGAGCCACATCCACTTCTTCCCAGGCCTTTTGCACAGGGTGGTCTCCTTTTTCGGATAATCCTTCTATCGTAGTCACTTTATCATTTTTCACCGCAGAAACAGGCAAAACGCATGACCTTACTGCCTCGTCGTTGATGTGAACCGTACAGGCACCACACTGGGCGATACCACAGGAGTATTTTGTTCCGACCAGGCCCAGGTTGTCCCGGAGTACCCACAATAAAGGTGTGTCTTCATCGACATCTACCTCGTAGCTTTTTCCGTTGATTTGAAGTTTGTAGTTAGCCATTTTTTAAATTTCTATTGTTAATTTTTGAATTAAACCTTGTTAACTGTAATTCAATTGATTGCATTATTGTTGGTAATATTTTAGGATTTAATGCAAGACTTTTGGAAATCATTAATTGTTAGACAGTTAAATCCTGATACAGTTTTAAATTTAATTGGAAATTAATAAAAATTGGAGAAAATTTAATGGGAAATAATGAAATGATACAAAATGAAGTGAAAAAATCGGTTATCTATAATTGATCTAATTTACTACAATCTAGATCCCTCATTGCCGTCAAATTCTATTCCCCATTTTATTTTTAGAAAAAAGCCAAATTATTTTTTTGAACTTCTGTTTTTAATAATTAAATTTTGAATCCTATTAAACCAACATTATTTTTCTTTTGCCGCATTACTATCAGAATGTTAAATGAAAAGGTTTGCCGGACTTCTTTTGTTGGCTTTGGTAATTTTGACCGTAGCCTTCTTTATTTATAACCCTCAAGTCCTAGAAAATATCTGGATGTGGCTGGTTGGGTTTATTGGATACGTCATTTATTTTCTGAATAAAGGAGCCGATTCTATTAAAAATCTGTTCAAAATGTCCGCTTTTTCCGAATCCCCGGAAAAGGTAAACGAAAGTTCCGGTAAAGTCCCCCTAACGCAGTTGGGAAATAAGGAACCGGATTTGGCCCACCTGGAAAATTTGTTCAATAAATTTCGGCAGGAAGAAGAAAGTTTATCTCAAACAGACCTTACGGTATTGAGGTACACAGATGATGGGAAAACCACGCTGGGATTAATGTATGTTGATGGGCGTTTCTTTGCCTACACATTGGAGGACACCCATAGGGATGAGAAAATTTCCGGCAATACGCGGATTCCTGAGGGCAGGTATCCCTTGTCCATTAACCCAAACCTAACCGAGCTAACCCAAAGATACAGAAATCGTTTTCCCTGGTTTGAATACCATATAGAAATCCAAAATATCCCCAATTATGACCTGGTATATATTCACATTGGCAATACGCATGAGGATACAAGGGGCTGTATTTTATTGGCAGACGGAGTCAATGCAGCCTCTGCGGAAAAAATGGTCACTCATTCGCAAAAGGCCTACGAGCGGTTTTATCAATCCATTTATCCAAGAGTAAGCAGCAATACTCCGCTTAGTATCCGGATTTTAAATGAAGATTGGATAAAAAAAGCCACCATTAAATCAACTACTTCACAAGCTATTCCTCAAACCTGAGAAACACTTCAACAGACATTGACAGTAATTATGGAAACGGATAAAAAAAATAGCACAAGCCCAGAAGAAAAGAAAAAGGTTTTCTCAGAAAGAAGATATTTGTACATCCATATTGGGTCAATTTTCCTGATCATGCTGGCCGTACTGGTGTTTATTGTTCCTGGTATGGAAACAACCAACCAATTGCTAGCCTCTGGACTGGTAGTTGTGACAGGCCTGATATTTATTTATGGTTTATTGGCCAGGTACTTCGGCCCTAAATCAAAGGACCGAAACCCAAATTACAATCCTTACCATACCTTTTTTTTCAAAGGCACCGTCATCCTATCTACCGTATTGGTGGTTTTTGGAATCCTTGGGGCCTTTTTTGTCTATGTGGAGTATGACAATCTCTTTCAGGCAGTTGGATTGGCCACTTCTGTAGTTTGGATAGCGCTTTTCCTGATTTACTTCATGTGGTCGGTTTACCATTACAATATCAATTATGGGCTGACGGATCAGGATTGGCAGCGAATATATGAGGCCAAAGACCGGTACAGTCAGGGAATGCCGGTAAAAGCTTCCGAAATGTCCATGCCTGAACACAATCCCTACCGGAGCCAAACATTTGGGCTTCCTCCCGGAACGGTGCGGGGAATGATCGCATTTACCTTGTTGATGGGCGGAATGGCCCTACTCATCGTAAGTTTCGGAACCCAATATACCGGGGTTGATGCTGCCCTGCTCAGCCAGCAATTTGAATTCTTTGAAACGGCATTTTTGATGATGATTGCCTTTTATTTTGGAGATAAATCCCTTAAATATTTACAAACCAGGTGGGTAAGCAGGGACCGACCTGATGAAAACCAAAGCAGTCAAAATAAATCTGCCGGTACTGCTACCACCTCCTCAAGCGATGTTCCCGCTCATCCCTTAAGCAGTTTGGACATGGACAATAGCCTCTTTGCCATGGAGGATGCTGATTTTGCCAGCAAAGCACCTGATTCAGAAAGTGAATTAGACGAGCAGCGCGTGTCACTTTCAACGTCTTTCGACAATCAATCTGAAGAAATCTTGCAAAGGGAAGAATATGTGCAAATCAAAGACAATATTAATAGTAAAATTTTAAGTGATATGGATATCCTGCAGGCTCTGGATGAATTGGAACAGCGGGATAAAATAAAAATTAGTCTGCCAGTAATCAAAGCCATAGTCGCTGTAGAATCGGCAGGAAGGGGTCATTTGAATGACGGAAGGGCCAAAATCCTTTTTGAAGGACATAAATTTTGGTATTGGCTGGAAAAATTTGGAAAGGACCCCAAAGCCCTTAGTGTTGGCAAAGAACACATTATCTATGAAAAGTGGACCAGAAAGCATTATCGGGTGGGTGCAAAGGAATATGAACGGCTCGAAGCGGCCAAAAGCATTGACCCCAAAGCTGCTGTATATGCTACCTCCTGGGGATTGTTTCAGATTCTGGGAGAAAACATGGAACATCATATTAAGGCCAGGAAATACAAAAACGTGGTGGAATTTGAGGCCCAGCAACATGAATCTGAATATGTTCATTTTTTGGATTTCCTGGAATTTATAAAATCCAAAAAAGTCCGCGGAAAGGCATTGATAGACTATATATCCGAGAAAGAGCAAGACAATTATGATTGGGAGTCTTTTGCATATGGATACAATGGTAGTGGCTATAAAGTCAATCATTACCATATAAAAATGAAAAACCACTACGAAAAATTCAAAAAAGAGGGGACATGGTTGACATGAAATTGGCTTTAACCCGCATAGCTCTTACAGGCATGCTATTCATTTCTTTTGTTGCTTGTGAAAAGGATGAAAGGGGCATGGTCATAGGGAAAATCCAACAGGCAAGTGATTTGGTTGTATCCGAATTCGTGGTGGACAAAGTAGTTTTTGGAAAGAAATCGAAAAATATCTTGTTTATACCCGTCAGCGAAGCCTCCTTTCTGGCCTATTCACGTGCAAAAATAAAAACCGGAATCAACCTTGATAAAATCACTGAAGAGGCCATCGACATACAGGGAAAGAAAATAACCTTGAAATTGCCACCCATTGAAGTGCTAAACTTTTCTTACCCACCGGAAGATTTTGTTGAGGACAGCCTGATTTCCAATCCTGAACGATTTCTCAATGAAATCAACCTGGAGGACCAGGAAAACTTCTTTAGGATGGCAGAAATGGACATCAGGGATAACCTGCCCTATATGGGCCTGGTCTCTACCAGTCAGGACCATGCCCGAAAACTCATCCAAATGGTGCTAAAAAGCTTTGACTTCGAAGAAATATACATCCAGTTTGAAAATGATTCGCTTTTAATAAGGCAAGTAAACAGTCCGGAAAACCTGATGAACCCATGATTGGTCAAATTCTCAAGAGCGGCCGGTTTATTTTGGAGCTCCTTTTGGTAGGAGCACTTATTGTGCTTGTTATTTGGTGGAACCCATTGCATATTTTCGGAGGAAAGGCAGAGCTCCAGCCTACGGCAAATATTGTTTCTGATATCCGGGAAATCGGTGAATTGATTACTGCAGAGTATTATGGGGAGGTATTGGCATCCATCGATGAAGCACAAATCAACTTGTTGGAAGAAGAGGACATCAGGAATCAGGGAGAATTTCTTCATCAGGAAATAGAGACTGCAATCCAAAACCTGCGCAACTTTCACATGCTATCGGTTGAAAATCGCTTATCCATAGGAGATGAGGACAATAGTCTCAGGCGCCGGGAACGAAAAAGGTTGCTGGTAGATCCCGTTAGTGAAAAAAACATCATCGAAAAGCTGTATTTTCTGGAAGAATGGGAGAATACCAGTCAAATGGCATTGTTCAATGAGCTGCTCAATTTCATGGGCATGCAAGCCGGCATGGGCAGCTCCGGGTCTACGCTCAGCGATAAACAAACCAGGAGAGTGCTCATGGATTGGTATGAAAGTCCTGAAAACGATTGGTGGCAAGCTGATAGATTTGTCATTGATTATTTTGCAAACAGACTATCCTCCCTTTCCCGCAGGGAGTCCAGAAAAAAACTGGCCATGATAGGCAGGGGAACTGTAAAGGCAGGTTTTGATTTTACAGGTTTGGACCAGAGCATGTACCATTTCAATGAAGCAGTTGGCGAGTTACATTTTTTTGGGCTTTCTCCTCAAATCCTCAATTCCGATATCAATCCCTGGTTCATTCCTGAAAAAGGAATTCCCGGTTTTGACATTCTAACGTATAATGGCAAAGTGGATTTCAAAGACAGTAGAAAAGTAAAAATATATGCGGTACAAAAACTAAAAACCAATGCCTACAATGCGGGCATCATCGATCAGGCTGAAAAAAACGGTGGGGTAACACTCAGCCGGCTATTTTCCATGCTGACCGGAAAAGAAGTTAAAAAGGTCATTTTTCACCATGATAAAATCATACAATTAACCAATGAAATTAAAAATGACCGGTACATCAGTTACGAAGAAGCCGAACATTTTGAAAATAACCTGAAGTTAGAATTGATCAGCATTGATTCATTGAGGAGCGCCACTGATGACCGTTATAACAACAGGAATCTTGCAGAAAATAAATGGAATACCCTTATTCAAATGGTAGAGCAATTGCAACAATTGGAATTTGAAGCCCAGACCCTGCCTTATCATTATTACTCTACCTTCTGGTACAGGGTTACCAAAGATTCATTGATCGATCAAGCGGAATGGATGGAAATAAAAACCCAGGCCACCCAACATATAACTGATAAGCGCCCTTTACAAATTTGGGCAAAAAACGACAGCCTTTTGTTTCAGTCCCAATTTAGCGGAGGGTTATACCAATTACACCAGGACAATATACCTATTGGCTCATTTTTGGTAGACTCCACCTCGCTGGACGATTGGAAAAGCAGGATAAAAAACCCAAATCGAATCAAAAATGTTTCTTTTCACCAGGATGGAGTTGTTTTTGAATATTTTCAGCCTAAAGCTGATTTAAGGGATAGCCTGTATCACCTGATGAGTCCTGTTAAATATGATCCGGAGAAATTCGAACAATGGATATCCCAAAAAAGTACCATCGAAAGCATCGGGCAAACTGATACCCTAAAAAGCCTGCCCACTAATCCGAATGGATTTTGGCTGATGGATATCAAGAAAGGTGACGAGCTGCTTAAAATCAACATACCCCTGGACCAAATTACCTACCCGGCTTTCTTTACTGATAAGGCATTAACTGAATGGGATAAAATAGCTATGGACAGCCTGGTTCTTTTTAAATCTTCCGATGATTTTCCTGCTGACCTGAATAATTCCATTTCCTCCTCCAAACTATCCCAAGACCAGAACGAAAAGTTGGAACAATTCCTCAACCGTTTGAATTCAAGTCACAGTGCCTATCACAACAGGGATTTTTTTACCAAAACAAAGTCATGGTTTTCAGAAAGATGGGAAAGTAAATCAAGCTTAATAGAGAAATTCCAGTAGGTTTTTTTTCTTATCTTATTTCAAACCCAGATAGGTTTCAAAGACATTTCCTGCAAAGAATTTCCCGAAAGTAGCAATGGCGGATAGCCCGTCGCTTTTGCTTTTGGGATGAATGGCTTTGACTGTTCTCAGTTGCCGCAACAAATCAGCCACCTTTATGACCAATTTCCCCTTCCCCAGCAATTGGCCTTTGGAATCATTTCCTTCATAGACTGAAATAAACAGGGTTGTGGTGTCTTTCCAGGCGTCTACCACGCTGTCATTAAAGATATCCTTAAAACCTTCAAAATAATAGGACTTTCCGTCTTTGCTGATCAACTCAGCCGTATAATTCATTTTTTTTCTTGAATCATTGTTTTCATCTGTGATAAATAAATTGAAAACCCCATTGTAAGCGCTCAGCGGTTCCTCGGAGATGGCAGGTGCCATCATGGTGCCCAGCATTTTTCCGGGATGGTTTTCACTTTCCACAAATTCCTGGATGTCTTCTGTCTGAATGGTCAGGGTAAATTCAAAGGTGGTATTTTCCTTCTTTCCCTGGATAAATCCCGCTTCATAATCTCCTGTCTCTCCCATACCAATAAACCCTTTCATTGATTCGGTAAACTGTACCCCCGTTTCCAGCGAAGTTGGGCTGTCGGGAATATCAGTAGCATTTGAAAAATCATAATTCAGCTGATAACCTTTTTCATCTGCAATTAGCTTACAACTCCTTTCTGCCAAAGCACTTATGGTTAGTAAAGGATTGGTCCCTACAGGCCTGGGAATTACGGCACCATCCATGACATATAATCCTTCATGGAGCTTGCTTCCCTCCTGCCCTGCAAAAACCTGCCCCTTGTGATCTACTACCCCCAAAGCAGCCTGGTCTGCCATGCCACATCCTCCCAGGGGATGCACCGTCACCAAATCATAGTTCATCATTTTATTCCAGGTGGGATTGGGAATTTTAGTGCCTCCAAGGGCCTCAGTGGCACTGTACATTTCTCCATTTACCTTTCTAAAAATATCTTGCTTCCCCACCCCTTGCCAGCTGATGTTCAATTTGTCTGCCTCATCCATTTTAAGCACTCCATTACCATCATCATGGGTCATCACCAGATAAACCTGTGTCCTGGCCAGTGCTCCATGAAAAGGGCCCAAAATCAGGCTGCGAATCTCCCTCCATTTTTCCTTCAGGTAATCCTTGATACCCCGATCTGTATCCTTACCGGCCAGTCTGGAAAAAGCGAAAAGGGCTTTTGGCATGAGCCCCCGGATGGGACCCGGAATGGTTCCTTCCTCCAGGGTCATGCCCGCTTCCAGTTCTTCCCTTTCCCTCAAATCTATCACACTTGTAATGCAGGGACCCACATTGGCGATGCTGTCAGTGCCTTTTTTTCCCAAACCTATGCCATTGATGCGGTGTTCATTGTTGTATCCAAACCCTAAAACATCCCCATTCCCGGTAAATCTTTCACCCAGTTTTTTGGAAACCTCTAATCCCATCTTTGCTGATCTGAGAAGGATTTCTGTGGATCCCAGAGAACCTGCTCCCAGGATTACATTTTTGGCTTGAACAAACATTAAAGGGGCATCGAAATTGTCCCTTCCAATGCCTATGGGGTGGTAATATACCTGCCAAAAGTCCTTGTTCCTTTTGATATACCTGACATTGATTTCCGTAAAAATTTCTGCTCCATGGTTATAGGCATCCGGCAAATAATTCATCGCCGTGGTGTTTTTAGCTCCAATGTTGCAACCGGTCACACAATCCCCGCAATTGGTACATTTTGCTTGTTTTATTCCAACATGATTGATTTTGTCTTCAAAATTTACATTAATATCCAAAAGCCGGAAAGGGGCTGACATGTAGGCAGCAGATTTCCTCATGGCAGCGGTTTTTTCCAATTTTGGATAACCGTTTTTATTTTCAGGATAGGGATTGGGCTTTAACATTTCCCAGGCCTGCTTTATACCCCATTTAAATGAATCCAGATCTTCCCTCAAAGGCACGGGCCAGGCGCTGTCTTCCATTACCCTGGGTTCCGGTTCAATGGACACATTGGCATTTACCAAAGATGTTCCCCCCAGACCACAGCCTTTAAATACGTTGATACCATTACCCATGGTAAATTCATACAAGCCATTCTTTTCCAGATCGACAGACTTCCCTCCTGCGAAATTCATCTCGCTTGAGGCTTGAAATAAGGTTTGAGGAAACTCTCCTGGTAAAAATTCTTTTCCTTTTTCCAAAAGGCAGACAGATTGCCCGCATCGCGACATTCTTGAAGCAGCGATACTGCCGCCATAACCGGAACCTATGACCACATAGTCATAGACCGGCTTGATAGAAGTCAATGGTTTAGCTAATCTTTTCATTTTTTATAAATATTGGGTCCTCAATTAAATCATATTGTATATCCCCTCCTTCAAATCGGGGCTTTTCCTCCGTTCCCACATTCTCCCAATTGGCAGGTACTTTTTTTAACCCTACGGGAAAAATGGTGATTCCTTCCTTATTGACCGAAAATCTCAGGAAATTTTTATATCCCTCCCAGCGATATGAAGAGGAAGCTTCTGTAATATGGTTTTTTAATACCACTACACTGAAGGTAAGATAAAGGCCAAATAAAACCGCACTAATGATCCCACCGGCCAGCACCATTTCTACCACAAAAAGGAATATTTGCCGGGACTCATTTATACCTAAACCCAGCTGAAAAAGATTGATCCTGGAAAATAGCCAAAGTAGAAAGTAAAAATTGACCAAATGAAGCAGCCCATGTACCAGGCCAGCCAGGTAATTCCAGTTTTTAGCACCGGATTTGACATCAGTGAACATCACAATGCCAAAAAATAGCAGTAGATTTAAAAACAAAGCTGCGGGATGGTGACTAATGCCTTCAAAGACCAATTGGAATAAATCAGCCAATTGAGCTTCAAAAGGATTTAATTGACTGATTTTTTCCATCAAAGAAACCCCTGATTCAATCTTGGATTGTAAAACCCAGGAGGTAAACACATGGAATAATCCAAAGAAAAAAAGCATGGTAAGGCTGAAATAGGGGAATAACAAATTAAGAAAACTCAGACTTACAGAAGATTTTTTTGAGGGAAAAACTTTTTTCAATTCCGTGGCTTTCCCATTGATACCTGAGATTTCCTGCTTCAATGTATGGGTGGGATGCATAAAAGCCCCCCCTCCTCCTGCAGTGATCATTTGGCAGGGACCATCGGTACTTTCCTTTGCCTCATAACGCGCGTAATGGTGTAAATCACCTGTCAGGACAGCAACAATCTGTATGGCTTTATTTTTTTCTTCATAAACCTTTTCCCCTTTTCCAAAAAGGACCCTGTGGATAAAAAATTGCAGGCGATCAAAGGATTCGTTTTTTGCATCAAAAGATTTGTATACCCAGGAAGGCTCAGATGTACATAAAATGATTTTACTCCCTTCATTAAAATGTTTCTCAGCAATTTCCTTAAAATAACAAATCTGGGGATAGTCTATATCAGCGTTTAGCTGCACATCAATCGCTATGATCCAATAATCATGAGGAAGTTTTAATGCAAAATAACTTCTGTTTTGCCTGGTTTGCCAATTTCCCAGGGATCTTTTTTGCGTAAATAACCTGAGAAAATTAGTCAACCCATCATACCAGTCATGATTACCGGGAATTGCAAATAAATCAGGCCGGTCCATATCCCCCTCCTTCTTGGGAAAAGCGGCCTGAAATGGACCCCGAAGCCTGTTATCATATTCAATTTTCTCTGGAGTAGGATAAACTTCATCACCGCCCATTATCAGCACATCCCCTCGCTTTATGGATTTTCCCCTCAAAGTAAGGGCTTCTCTTGATAAAAGCTCCGCCAAAGTATAAGTGGGGTTAAAACCATCTCCGAGATCAGAAATGAAATCTACCCAAAGCTCCTCTTTGTGGGAATAGTCAAAAAATTTGGTTTCCTTATCCAAAGCAGCCTGCAATTCCCTTCTGTCAGCAAAATTCCCGAAAACTGAGGACAAAACGGTCTTCACTGCGGTAAAAGCCAATTGTTTTGGATCATACCAATTGACCATTGGTTTTTTATCAAACTTCATGCTGTATCATATTTTTTATCAAATTAAATTTAAACTTTATGCCTCCCCTGGCCCCATTTTTCTTTTTGGCAAGTGCATTCCAGGTAGCATTTAGCCTTGAGCCAAAGGATTGACGTAACCATCCTTCCATAAGGACTTTGGGATCTGGTTCATGCCTGGGATATAAAATAATTTCTGCAGTCTTAAAATCCAATCCCGCCAAACAATACCAGGGGCCCTTACAATGGATATTGGCAATCATGGTATATTCCTTACCTTCAATGGTCAGGGTACTTGTGGTCTCAAGACTGAAAAAGGTTCCCAGAGATTTTACGCTAACCTCATGCTTGCCCCCCAAAAATTCTTTATTGTAATATCCAATATAGACACTGGAATATACCTCCAATTGCTCCAGGGAGGCTGAAGAGGAAAAGCGCAGCAGCACATAATACCTTACTTTTTCCAACTTGTCATTAAATACCAGGTTACCTGTATATTGCAGCCGGATACCTATGTAATCACCGGCGTCTCTTGTTTGGGTAGCCTGGTAGTCCAATTTTTCAGCGGTATTCTGGTCTGTCAAAAAATAACTTTTGGCATCCTGGTATCCCATATTGATCAAATCCCTGCTCGTTATTTTCCTTAAAAAAAGTTCGGGATCAAGGGGAAGTGGGAAATTGGGTTTGATAATAAAAACCTTAATTTTTTGCTGCTGTCCATATTCGCTATGTCCCTTTTCGATGGTTTTGTTTATCAGCTTGATTTGTTCAAATTCTTCCCATAGTGCTCCGTTGGCACTCATTTCAATGGAATGCACGTATTGGTGTAGGGCACCAGGAAAATAACTGGGATAATTGCCTATTCCCCAAATCAACCATATTTCTTCAGCACCTCTTCTGACAGCCTCCATCAAATTGGCATCCTTGACCCAAACAGCATCTATAAACCAATCTTTTCCCACCTGTAAGGCGGGCATTAGAATGGGCAAGGAAACTCCGGCCAGTAAATGATTTTCTTTGATTTCCCCCGCAGGTATGGCCTGTACCGTTTTGTTGGAAAAATTGCACAAGGAAAAAGAAATGGGTAAATCCAGTTTGTGTATTCTATCCACCTCAACCTCAAAATGTGGAAGCACTCTTTTTTGTATATTGTCTGCATCTCCTAAACCCTTTAATTTCCAAGGGGTCAGGTAATCATTGAACCTGGCCAGGGAGGCAAAATATTTTATGGGCAAGCTTTTCCACTTGTCAATCATTTTATCCACCGCATGGCCGGATGCCAGCATGGCTGCATTAAAAATACCTCCCGAAGTTCCATCCACATGATTAAAGGTAAGCCCTTTCTCTTCCATGGCCTTAAGTATTCCTACCTGATAGGCCACCCTTATTCCTCCTCCTGCCAATACCAGGGCTCTACGATTTTTTTGTTCGGTATCCTTTTTCTCAATCAACATATGAATCGATAATAAAACAACATTGTCTCGAATATACCGGCATCAGGATAATTCTGCCTAAGGATTTTATGGCTCATTTTTCCCATGAGTTCAGTACTTTTAAATACATCAAAAAGACAACTCCCGAGAACAAATCAAATAAAGCCACGGACATGGCCAGTATGGAAAATAATCCCTGAAACACACCAACGGATACAGCAATGAATGCCCCAAACTTCTGAAGGGCTGTCCAGAGCATCACTTGTTTGTTCGTAACCGCGCTATAAACAGCATGCAAAACCATCCCGCCAAACAATGCCATGAACATACCCACAATGGCAAAAAAGTGAGCGGATTCCGCAGTGGGTTCGGACCTGCCAATCAGGCCCAGTACCGTAGAAGGGGAAAGCAGCTGTATTAGCCCTGATATCAGGGTGATAAAAGCTATCAAAACCACCAACAGTTCCACATAGCGTGGAGAAATACCTAAAATTTTTTCCTGATTATCCATGATCTTTAATTCGATATTTAGGTTTGGCCTTTGCAATAAAAAAGTACATCGTGATACCCCACATGATGGTCAAAATGACCCATCTTATATCGTTGAGCCACATCCATTCCTCCAATAATACCTGAAGTGTAGCTTCATCCTGTAATCCTGCTTTAAATTGGTTGTTTATATCTTCTATGTACCGCTGCTGCACAATCACGGGTATCAGGAGACCGGGAATCCAGGCTAAGGGAACCCATCGCAGGCCTGTTTTCCATTCTGTCACCAACATGACTACCAGTGCTGCAGCCATAATGGGTATTGTGATAAAGAAAAAATTGGTAGCCAGGTCGGTCTGGGGGATTATGGCATTGTAGTAATTTTCCAGCGTTAAGGTTTTGGGATAATTTGGAAACCAAAAAAAATGCAGCGACCAGAACATGCCCAAATACATGGAGGCACAGAAAAATATATAGGCATTGCTGATATCTATAAATGTTTTTTTTACCGAATCCATAGCTTTTTGAAAGGTTTAGGTGTTATATGCGAAATTTTTCGTAATCGGTAATAGCAGGTGGTGGCAACCATTCTTCTCCATGTCCCAGGGGATAAACGGTTTCCAGGCCTTCTGGCATAGTATCAGGTGGTGTTTCATATGTCATGAACCAGCACTGAAAATGATCATCCAGGATGCCATTGGTTTTTGGCATGTATGTAGTAAAAAAGGGATCCGGATTTATTCCCAAATCCCTCAGTTTGGCCACATTGGGATGATCACCGATAAAAAGGCTTCCTCTGGCTTTGCCAAATAAATTGATCCCGGCTTTGCTTTCAAAATAAATAAAAGAAGCCATGAGCATGTTCCTGAACCTGCAATAGTTGGTTGCTCCAACTTTCAATTTGATGGATGGAGATTTGGGTTTTTCAATTTCTATTCTAAAGGCGAATTGTCCATCCTTTTCATATTGACTGCTTACCCTATCGGAAGTTTCAATAAAGTCCAGATTGGCCTGATGCTTGGGCATGCCCCAAATTCCTTTTCCTCCTTTAACCGAAATCTCACTGCTCACTGGTAAATCCAGGATATATTGTCCTGTACCATAATGACCCAGCAACAAGGCATTCAAAAACCTGGGGGCTGGCTTTGCACCATGCGTACAGGCAATGGCGATGCTGTATTCAATGTATTTTCCAATACTTGTATGCAAATAATTGATGACCGTAATCAACAGCGCTGCCCGTCCATTGGGCAATTTCATGGCATGGATTTCATTCCCTGGCAGTAAGGCATTGGCCTTTTCCCAATCGCAGGAAAAACCAGCCATCAATGCAGGAGATTCTGAAGAACTAACGGGCATTTGGTAAGGAATACCATCTACAAGAGCATATCTACCTTTATATCGCTTGATTCTTTTTGGAGGCATAATAAATTTTTAACCCTGTTCCAATTCACTAATCATTTTAGGAAACACATCTACATGTGCATTTTTACCGAAGAAAACATCCAAATGACTATACCCCTCTAAGAGGTATAATTTATGAAATCCAGGCTTAAATTGTTCCAGATATTGGAAGGTTTTTTCCTGACTTTCAGGCAAAAAACACTTGTTCTTTTTTCCCCCAAACAATACAAACCTGGCCTGTGTCTTTGGGGGACCAGTTACATAATCATTATTTTTATCATTCAATTTTTTCAAGGCTCCATATTGAATACATTCTTTTATATGTCTGAAGAAAGAAAGCGGTACATGGGCAAACTCATACTGTATCCAGGATTTGGTTTTTTCATCTAAATTTTCAAGCTCCCAAAGTGCGGGAAATCCGGAACCATAGGTAAAGCTTACCATCTTACCTACCTTCGTATCCTTCTCCCAATGGGTTGCTTTAACTAAATTCAAAATAATTTTTGATTTCAAATCAGGTGGATACAAACCCCATTGTGGGTCCAGGTAATTAAAAAACCGGCTGACGACTGGCATCAAAACATTCAACTTAAATTTGGAAAAAAATGGCACTACGGGATGAAGGGAAACGGCATTACTTATTATTAGTTTTACCTCAGGAAGAAGGCCCATTACAGCTGAGATCATAAAACTGGTACTTCCCTGGCAATGTATGATCGCTTTAATTTCCCTGGCACCCGTGATCTCGACAATTTTCTTCACCGCAGCCGGATGATCGTTGCGGGCGACCTGGTCTAAATCCCACTCATTGGGTTCCAGGTTGATGCTACCCCTCCAGTTTTCCAGCCAAACATCGTATCCTTCAGCAGCGAGTTGATGGATGATATTGTTTTCTGAAGGTGGATTAAAAATATTACTGCTTACCCCAGCCCCATGAACCAATAGGACAGGCCCTTTGGTGGCCTTATCAGATTTCAGATGCCTTAAATCACATTTAAATCCATCCAAAGCATCAAATTCTATGGTCTCAAAATACCGATTCATCATAATTATTTTTAATTCTGTTAATTTAACAAAATATCATGAATAATAAATACAAAAAAAACAGTATTTTCAACATTATTCCCGGGAGTTTTCACCGGGAAATTTTCTGCAAACGGTAAAAGACTTACCTTTACTTTTTAAACTACCTTAGGCATGAAAATTCTATTCCCTATAATCATTGTCATCCTGATTGCATTAATTGGCTTATACCTTTTTTTTACTCCCCAAATTAGTAATGGGAATGTAGAGGAAGATATTGCAGCGATTACAGCAGTGAGCAAGGCACGGGCCGATGCTTTTAATGCGGGAGATGCGGCGACCATAGCCAGTTATTTCACAGAAGGAGCTTTTCTAATGGCGCCTGCCACTGAAACTAAGATTGGACCAAAAGCCGTAGAGGCGTACTACCAGGAAATATTTGACACCTACCATACCGAATTGGAAAGTGGGTATGAGCAAGTAAAGGTAGATGGGAACCTGGCTTATGGAAGAGGCTTTGCCAAAGTCACCCTTTACGAAAAATCAACGGGGGATACGCTTTATTCAACTTCCAAATATTTGAATATTCTGGAAAGGCAGGCCGATGGTAGCTGGAAAACTACTCACGATATATGGAATGGTAACGAGTAATTTTTGGTATTCATTTATTCCGGTATTCAATAGGGGTCTACATCTACCAAAAAACGGACAGCGCGAAACCTTTTATCTGCCTGAAGCTCCGCGATTCTATCCATGAGTTGTTGTTTAAAAAATTGCTGTACGTTTCCCGATCTGTCCAGCTTGATCCATATTTCAAACAGGTAAAGGTTTTTAATTTTACCAATCAGGGATTTTTCAGGGCCCAAAATAATCTTTTTTGCCGCTATATCCATCAATAAATTTTTGAGGAATTTAGCTGCAGTTTCTGCGGTTTTAAAATCCTTATGTTTGGTAATGATTTTAATATTTTTTACAAAAGGAGGATAAAAAAACTGTTTCCTCTCCGCCATTTCCAACCGGTAAAAGTCATTGTAATTTCCAGCGATTATCTGCCTGAATATCAATTGATCAGGTCTTCTTGTTTGAATGATTACATCACCGGTTTTATCTCTTCTTCCCGCCCTGCCTGCTACCTGGGTAATTTGCTGGAAAGCCCGTTCCCCTGCCCTGAAATCCGGGTAAAAAAGAATACGGTCTGCATCCACGATCCCCACCAATGAAACCTTGTCAAAATCCAGTCCTTTGGTAATCATTTGGGTTCCTACCAGGATGTCCACATTTCCAGCAGAAAAATCCTCTAAAATTCGCTGATACCCATATTTGCTCCGTGTAGTATCCAGATCCATTCTGGCAATCCTTGCCTCGGGAAATAACAAGCTCAGACTTTCTTCTATCCTTTCGGTGCCAGTTCCCACGGTTGTTATCTTCTGGCTGCCACAGGCATGACAGGAAACAGGAACTTTTTCCTTGAATCCACAATAATGGCACCTCAACTCATCCTGATATTGGTGGTAGGTAAGGCTTACATCACAATGCTCGCATTCCGGTATCCAACCACATTCGTCGCAGGAAATATAGGGCGCATAACCTCTCCTGTTCTGAAAGATGAGTACCTGCTCCTGCCGGTTCAAAGTGGCCTGAATTTTTTCCCGCAACAAGCGGGTAAAATCCAGTTTCAGCAAGTTTTTTTTCTTGTCCTGAAGAATATCGGCGAGAAAAAAATGGGGAAGTTCGGCATTGCCATATCGTTTATCTATTTTAACATATCCATATTTACCATTTTGGGCATTATAATAAGATTCAAAGGAGGGAGTGGCCGTACCCAAAAGGGTCTTGGCCTGATGCATCCAGGAAAGCATAATGGCCGCATCCCTGGCCTGAAATCGTGGTGCAGGGTCAAACTGCTTGTATGAACTTTCATGCTCCTCGTCTACAATGACCAGTCCCAGACTGTCAAAGGGAAGGAATAAAGAAGACCTTACACCAATGATAAAATTATATTTTCCCTTAAGAACGCCCTGCCATACTTCAACCCTCTCATTATCAGAATATTTGGAATGAAAGACACCCATTTTATCTCCGAAAATTTTTTGCAAACGGTGTACCAGATGAGTCGTTAGGGCTATTTCCGGTAATAGCAGCAAAACCTGTGAACCGCTTTGAAGCACATCCTTGATCAATTGCGCATAGATTTCTGTTTTACCTGAACCTGTTATTCCTTGTAACAGTAGGGTGTTTTTTTCCTCAAACTGCCTATGGATTTGCTGTAGTGCCTCCTGCTGAACAGGAGACAGCTCAATCCCATGATCCGACACCGGTGGGACTTCAAAACGGCTAACCAGCACTTTAAATGATTCCATCACTCCCTTTTTAACCAGGGTATCAATGGAACTTGGAGAACACCCATGATCTGTTAATACCTTTTTTTCCAGGCCTTTGGCATTCGCTTCCGGCTTTTGAAAAACGGAAACCTGCTGCAGGTATTTCAGAAGGACTGCTTCCTGTTTTTCCTTGCCCTTAAGGTCTTCAAAAAGGCTTTCCAATAAGCCCTCCTTCCCTATATACTTTGAAGTAAGCCTTACCCGCTGTTCGGTTTTTGGACTGAACTTTTCCCTTACTGATTCATAGACCAAAATGGCCCCCTTACCCAATAAGCTTTTGATGATTTTATGGCTTGTTTTGCCAGGCAATAACTGGTCAAACTGTTCCACATTCATTTCATCATGCTTGCTCAAGGTTTCTAACAGCAATATTTCCCGGTCATCCATAGGAAAGCCAGGATTATCGAAATCAAAGTCGGGATGCACCTGCACCTTACTCTCAGTAGAAAGTTTCAATCCACTGGGAAGAGCGGCATTCATGACTTCTCCTATATGGCAACAATAATAGGATGACATCCAACTCCAGAATTTGATTTGTAAGGCATTGACCACCGGAAAATCATCCAGTAAATCCAATATGGGTTTGGCCTGATAAACATCAGGTGCTTTTTGGTGAACCTTGGCCACAATGCCCGTTAATATCTTTTTCTTGCCAAACTGGACCATAACCCGATAACCAATGCCAATTTGATCCTGTATGTCCAGTCCTACGCTGTAGGTAAACCATTTAGGAATGGGTACAGGTAAAATGATATCCGCATAGAGGTTTTTAGAATTGGCAGCAGGATATTGATTGGCGAAAAGATCTTCCAAAGCAAAAAGAGTTTAACGGTCAGCTTAAGTAAGGCAATTGATTCAGGGCATCCGCTACCTCTTCCACGGGCTGTTTGCAGGATTTATTGAAACACACGTAAAACAAAGATTTTACCATGGGTTTATCTTGCAATAAGGGCAATTTTGAATCACCTGAGGATGCTGAAATGACCAAATTAGGTCGATAGCCAGCCAGGAAGGTCAAAGCTTTTTTCTCTGCTCCGGGGCCTGTCACGGCAATTTCCGCAGTAGGGGTAGTTTTTTCCAGGTAAAAACTGGCCCAATTGGTCAAAAACGAGGGTTCTTTCTGAAGCAAATCCTGGATAAGTTGTAACATCTTTTCAGCCTGGTTGAGGTATTTATCCTTGTAAAAATACAAACCCAATTGGTGTAAATTCCGGGCCATCACAGAATTAGAGGCAGGAATGACATTGTCAAAAACCTCCTTTTTGTCCGCTATCAATTGCTCAACTGCAGGGTCATTGAAATAAAACAAGCTGTCTGATTTATCCAGAAACCTTTCCAGCACCCGTTCCAGCAACTGTTCCGCCCTGTATAACCATTTGGGATCAAAGCTGATGGTATATAAAGAAATATAAGCTTTTATGACTGCGGCATAATCTTCCAAAAATGCAGAAGTATAAGCTTCTCCACTTTTAAAATTCCTGAACAACTCCCCTCCCTTAACCATCTGCTGCCAAATGAATTCGCCTGCTGAATGGGCTAGATTTTTATAGGCATCGTTTCCCAGTGCAAGGAATGCCTGGCTTAATCCATCAATGACCCAGCCATTCCAGCCGCTTATGATTTTATCATCCAGTCCTGGCCTTTCTCTCTGATTCCTGTATTCAATTAATTTTCTCTTGGCTGCCTTCAGTTTTTGTTGGAAATCGGCTTCTGATAATCCCAGGGATTCAGCCGTTTCAAAATAATTCTTTTGCTGAAAAAGGATATTTTCACCGGATTCCCAATTTCCATTTTTTTTGATCCCATATAGACTGGCAAACCAATCAAAATCATCCTTTAGCAAGGATTGAAGTTCTTCGAATGTCCAGGTATAAAACTTCCCCTCTTTGCCTTCACTATCCGCATCCAGGGCAGCATAGAAAGCACCAGCTGAATCCAACATCTCATTTTCAAGCCAATGAATCGTTTCAACTACTTTTTCCTTAAAATACCCATTCTGGCTGTATTGAAAAGCTTTGGCATACAGGCTAAGGAGTTGCCCGTTGTCATAAAGCATTTTTTCAAAGTGGGGTGCAAACCATTCACCATCTACACTGTATCTGCAAAATCCACCGGTTAGCTGGTCATAGATTCCACCCCTTCCCATTTTTTCCAGGGTGAAGCAGACTTTTTTACCCAGTTCTTTATCCTGGTTCAAAATGGCCATGTCCAATAGAAAGCTCCAGATGGCGGGCATGGGAAATTTGGGTACCCGATTCATTCCTCCCCATTGTGGATCAAATCCCTCCATCAATTCCCTGGCAATTGTAATGATTTCCTTTGCCAAAAATGGCGAATCATTGGATTGGAGTCCATATTTTTCCGTCAATGACCTGTTAAGGCTATTGCCAAACCCAAGCGCACTTTCATTCAGCGCTTTATATTGCTTGACGAATGCCGTGGATATGCCGGATAAAACTTTCATCCATTGGTTTTTTGGGAAATAGGTGCCTCCATAAAAAGGTTTTTGATCAGGCATTAAAAATACATTCAACGGCCAACCGCCCTGTAAACCCATCACCTGTACGGCTTCCATGTAAATGTTATCCAGATCAGGGCGTTCCTCCCTGTCAATTTTAATACAGACGAAATCCTTGTTCATCAAATCAGCCACTTCCTGATTTTCAAAAGATTCCTTTTCCATTACATGGCACCAATGACAAGCAGAATAGCCTATGCTGACCAGCAAGGGTTTTTGCTCCTTTTTAGCTTTCTGCAAGGCCTCCTCTCCCCAGGGATACCAATCAACAGGATTATGGGCATGTTGTAATAAATACAGACTTTTGCTATTGATTAATTTATTCGCTTTCATTTCCTGAATTAGATTTTTCTATTTGCCTAA
Source organism: Cyclobacterium sp. (assembly GCF_014762705.1). Taxonomy (GTDB): domain Bacteria; phylum Bacteroidota; class Bacteroidia; order Cytophagales; family Cyclobacteriaceae; genus Cyclobacterium. The sequence continues at coordinate 26,062 of NZ_JABURL010000072.1, forward strand.
AGTCCTCAATTTGCTTTAGTTGTTCCATTATGCCTTTTTTCTCTTCCGAAAAATCCAGACCGGCCGGCATGCGATCCATCTTTTGCAGCAGGTGGTGTAAAAAATCAAAATGGCTCTCAGAGAAGGGTTCAAATGGCCTGTGGTTTAAGTTTTTTTGAACCTGATCCAGGGCATGCAATATGTCAATAGTAGGCTGTTCAAAAAAAGCATCTTTAAATTTTTCCCAAATATAATTTTCTGCGGTAGCATTGGGATGAATCAGGTCATCTTTATAAAACCTGTAATCCCTGAGATCGTCCATTTGAAGTTCATAGGCAGGGAAATAATAGACATCTTCGTAGCGCTTTTCCAGCAAGTCGCAAAACACTCTCAGCAGACCTTTACTAACCTGATTTTGAGGTATTCCATCTTTGATATGCCGTACAGGGCTTACTGTGAGCACAATTTGAATCCCGGGATTATGCTTTTTAAGCTCTTGATAAAATCTTTCGAATATAAGGATCATTTCCTCTAATGCTAAAAGTTCCTTTTTAAAATCTTTTGCTGGCTGCTTGTGGCAATTGGCTACAATGCTATTGGAAGGCAAATGCCGGAAAACGAATGCTGTGCCCAGGGTAACCATTAGGTGGCTACTTGTCCTGATACAGTCATTTACCTGCCGAAGCTTATGATCAAGCAAGTCCTTAAGATCGACCTTATGATCTGCATTGATCCTGGAATGAAATTGAAAATGGTAATGCTTATTATGTCGGGTCAGGTACAGGTTGCCATCGGGGCTTTGCTTCTCAAGTGCCAGCAAAAGTAATTTAAAAATTGAAATGGGATTAAACAGTATCCCAAATGGATTTACAAGAACGCGAAATTTATGCAGGTGTAACTTTTCGCCAATCACCTCTGAAAAGCAGGAACCAACCGTAAGGAGTTTACCCTCATGGTTGATACATTTCGGACTGGGAAGAATACCAAATTCGGTTCTGAAACTTTTCATTTTTCCTTTAATTAACAGCAAATTAAACAAACACAGGCAGGAAGAAAAGTTCCTTAAAAAGAAAAACACCTTAATCACATTAAAGCCAAACCAGGCACTGGGGATTTGATGACGCTGCTCAAAAGTATAGCATGCTAACCCCTTCACAAAATCAATCCTTGCAATTTTAAACTTCAAAATGGACGAGGAATATCCAAATTGCCGGATTTTCTGGTAATTTCAGCCCTTCCCAATATGGGAAAAGCTGTAAGTCAAGCTTATACCTGATCCAAAAAAAAGTTTAAACTAAAAAAGCCAGGAAAAACCTGGCTTTTTTTATTAATCGTTGAATGAAGTCTGGATTTATTCAGCCACAACTTCAAATTTAACATTGGTTTTGACTTCCCGATGAAGGTCAACCTCTGCTTCATATTCGCCTGCAGTAGAAACCGGCTGGTTGATCGAAATCTTTTTCCTATCTATTTCGATGCCTTTTTCAGCTAATGCGTCTGAAAGCTGTAAAGTGGTAACTTTTCCAAAAATCTTACCTGAATCGCCAATTTTGGCTTTTATTTCCAAGGTGATTTTTTCCAGTTTCGCTGCGATATTTTCGGCTTCGGTCTTGATTTTTTCAGCTTTATGAGCTGCTTGTTTGATATTTTCATCCAATATTTTTCTATTGGAAGTGGTAGCCAAAACCGCAAATCCTTGTGGGATAAGGTAATTACGTCCATAACCGGGTTTTACATCCACCAGGTCATTCTTATACCCAAGTCCTTTTATATCTGTTTTTAAGATAACATCCATTATTGTAATAATTTAATTAGGTGAAGGATACAGTTGACCTTATTTCAAGCCATCTGCTACGTAAGGCAATAAGGCCAAATGCCTGGCTTTTTTAATAGCCTGAGCGACCTTCCTCTGGAATTTTGCGGAATTGCCTGTAAGTCTTCTGGGAAGGATCTTACCCTGTTCATTTACAAATTTCAACAAAAAGTTAGGATCTTTGTAATCAATATACTTGATACCTAATTTTTTAAATCTACAGTATTTTTTCCTGTTTTGCTCTCTGTTGATTGGTTCGTTTTTTAATGTCATTTTGCTGGCTCCTCCTTAGCTTCAGATTTTTTATTGAATTCACCTTTTCTTCTTCTCTCTGCGTACTTGATGCCATGCTTGTCCATGACAGTGGTCAGAAAGCGTAAAACGGTTTCGTCTCTCCTGAAACCAAGTTCAAATTTCTTGATAGCCGTAGGATCTGCTGTGTATTCAACCATCACATAAAACCCTGTGGTTTTCTTCTGAATGGTATAGGCCAATTTCTTAAGCCCCCAGTTCTCCACATTAACAATTTCTGCTCCCAATTCTTTTAACAAGCCTACATACTTGTCTACGGTATCCTTCATCTGAACTTCAGACAAAACGGGAGTAAGGATGAATACCGTTTCATAATTTTTTTGGAACATTCTTTTAAATTTTTATTATTATTTTAAAACAGTTTGCAAAATTAAGGTATATAGACAGATAAACAAAAATAAAAGGGTTTATTTTATCTCAAAAGTACCTTTCCCTATTTCCGATCCTTCGGAGAAAACCTTTACGGCATAGATTCCCTTGTCGTATTCGGAACCTTTTTCATAATAATAAGTCAACTGTTGACGGGTATTATTGAATAAAAAATCCTGCTTTGAGGTGTAAAATTCTTCTTTCCCATTCAATTCAAAAGTTCCCGAGCCTTTGGCAATATCAAATATAACCTGCCCATTTGGGGCGAGCACCTGTACAAAAACATCCCTGATACCTTTAGGAGCCACCGAATTTTCCGCAATATTGAATGAAACCTTTAACTTGGTCAGTTGTCTGTTTCTGAATTCGTCTTCCCTTTCCCTGCCTCTGGAATTCACCGCCGAAACAATAATATTTTCAGCTTTTAATTTTGATGCAATAGTAACTTTTTCCTCAAGTTCTTCTTTTTCAATGTTGAGTTTGACCACTTCCTCCTCAACCTCCGCCTTATCGGTTTTCAACTCCTCATTTTCTGTAAAAAGCTGTACGTTTTGTTCCCTTAACCTGATAATGTCAGCATCCTTTTCACTCAACATCTTGCCATAAGCATCTATTCTGGAATTTAATTGCTCTATTTCTGCTGCTGACCTGCTCCTTTCCCTTTGTCTTTCCCTGACCAATTGCTGTCTGATCTGTAGCAGGGAATCCACATCTCCACCGAGTTTTTCGATCTCCTGAATTCTTAAATCCATCTGATAGGTCATGGAATCCAGGCGGATATTCAGATCACTGTTTTCCTCGGTTAGAATCAATATTTCTTCATTCTTTTGAGATTTTTCCCTGTGATCATTCCAAAGTCTCCAACCACTAAGCAATACCAAAATGATCAGGACGATGATCAGAATATTTTTCCCTTTTTCCGTACCATTTTGATTATTCTCAGGCAGCTCCTCTTTTGTCATAGCAATTGGAAATCAATTATTTAAATTTTAATCCTTATTTATCTCTGTGAGTTTCGCTTATAAAACCTGCTTTCAAACTCCAAACAAATCATGCATCAATTATCAGACCAATTCAAAAATCAAGTCCTCATTTAAATTTACGTATGGAAGCCCAAACAAATTTATGAATTGTAGGGAGTAGTCAAAATGGAAAATCATAAAAAATTTATATTTCCAATACAAAATGATTTTTGGATGCGGCAGGGCGGAAAAACAATACCCCACAATCAAAAAAATCAATCGTAGGTCCAATTTCTGGTCGTGTTTTTATTTTTTCCCAGGCCATTTTCATTTCTCCGGACCAATGGATGTCAGCAATTACCACAATACTTTTTTCATGCAATTTGGGCAAAATGGCATTGAAATAAGTAAGGGTAGGCTCATATTGGTGGTTGGCATCCATCAAAACAAAATCGACCGAAGACAAGTCCTTTAAAACCTCCGTCAAGGTAAGGTCCAAATCCCCTTCTATCAATTGCAGCTGTGGAAATTGGCTGAGGTGCTTTCCAGCTAAAGCCAATAATTCCGGGTCCCCTTCAAAGCTATAAAGCTTCCCTCTGACCTGCCGGCTCAAATAGGCTGTATTAACGCCCAGAGAAGTCCCCAGGTCCAATACAATAGCTGCCGGGGTCTGTTTGCAAAGAAAACTGTAAATCAACGAGAATTTTAGAGGTGTACCAATTCTTCTCATGATCTTCGACACGGGTCTTTTTCCTTTCCCAAACCACCTGGATCCGGCACCTAAATCAGTACTTTTAACCTTAAGGTTTGAATGTAGATAGTCATACCTTATGGATTCAATAGAAGTATCTCCCTTCCTGTTTTGTTTCAGGTAGGTTTTCAAGTTTTGGTACAAGTGAAAAATGAAAGGGGAATGGATGCTATGGCTGTTTTCTTTTTTTAGAAAATAAAGAATATATTCCCAAAAATGGAAAAACATATTTGGTGTTTCAATTATCAAAAACGGTGGCAATGAGTTGAAATTCTGGAATGGCCACAGTCAAGAGCTTCCCATCTACCTGCTTTTCCATGGTGTACTGTCCCATCATTTTACCCATTCCCGACTTGAGGTTACATCCGGAAATGTAAGCATGTGTGGCACCAGGCTCCAGTACAGGTTGTTGTCCTACCACTCCCTCTCCCTCTATAATTTTCACCTTGGAGGCGGCATCGTAGACTTCCCATCTCCTATTCAATAATTGCAAAGTAAAATTACTATGATTTTCAATGGTCACTTTATAAGTAAAAACAAAATGATGCTGACCAGGATTGGAAAAACCCTTTTGGTAATTAGCTTCTACGCTTACCTTTACACCTTCAGTAATTGCGGTTACCATGCTGTTTTTAAATACCAAAACTTATTCGAAATTTGAATTGCCAAAACAAATATACCAAGATAAAACATATAAATGAACGTCAAAATTGAAAATAGTTGGAAACAACTGCTGGAAGAGGAATTTTCAAATCCTTATTTTAAAGAATTGGTGACTTTTGTGAAAAATGCTTACCAGATCAATACCATTTACCCTAAAGGTGAACATATTTTCAGGGCCTTCGACTTGTGCCCGGTGGATCAGGTCAAAGTCATCATCCTGGGTCAGGATCCCTACCACGGGCCGGGACAGGCACATGGATTATCTTTTTCCGTTCCGGAAGGTGTCTCCTTCCCGCCCTCTTTGCTCAATATTTTCAAAGAGCTTAAAAATGACCTGGACGTTCCTCTGCCATCACATGGCAATTTGGAAAAATGGGCAAAACAAGGTGTATTGCTACTCAATGCAACCTTAACAGTGGAAGCCCATAAAGCAGGAAGTCATCAACAAAAAGGCTGGGAGAATTTTACTGATGCCGTTGTCAAAAAACTGGCCCAAAATAAAGCGCATTTGGTATTCATGTTATGGGGTGCTTATGCCCAAAAAAAAGCAGGAATGATTTCGGACACCAAACATCTCAAACTACATGCCCCTCATCCCAGTCCGCTTTCTGCCCACAGGGGATTTTTTGGTTGTCATCATTTTAGCAAGACCAATAACTACCTGGTCAAAAATGGTCAGCAACCTATCAATTGGTAAAAACACAGCCCTATGGCTTATGACCAAAGGGCTGTGTTTTATTGCTGTGGAAGTCTTATTCGATGGATTTAAAAAAGCGGCTCCACCTGATTTTATTAAACATGGATTTGTGTTTTTCCAGGGAAAGCCATAAAAACCAAGCCTTTCCCACCACATGGTCCTCAGGAACAAAGCCCCAAAAGCGGGAATCCAGGGAATCGTGGCGGTTATCTCCCATCATGAAATAGTAATTTTGCTGAAAAGTATAACTTTCCTGTTTTTCACCATTGATAAAGAGCTCATTACCATCAATATTGATATCTTCATGTCCTTCAAACTTCTCTATGGTATACCCATATCGCCTAACATTGTCTTCATCCAATGTAATGGTCTGACCTTCTGCAGGGATTTCCAAGGGACCAAAATTGTCCTTGTTCCAGTTATAGTAGGCCCCATCCGGGAATATATTGGGATCGCCCTGTCCTGGCCGGTTCAACCTTTTCTTAACGGAAGCAACAGCTGGGGATTTTTCCAATTCGGTGACCATTTCATCCGTTGCAAAAATAAAATAGCCTGAGTTATCCTGGAAAGGAAAATAACTGTCCGGATTAATTCCATACCGGTCAAAAAACTCTGCATTCAATGGCCGATTGGTCATGACATCATAGGAGAATTGCATTTCCTCCGGTGTCTCAGCGGGCTCACCGTTTATGAAAATCCTGGCTTCCCTGATTTCAATGACATCGCCCGGAACTGCCACGGCTCTTTTGATATAATTGGTTTTCAAATCTACAGGATATTGAAATTCTTCGGGATAATTGAAAACCACTACATCATTCCTTTTGATAGAAGTAAAACCCGGAAGCCGGTAATAGGGAAGTTGAACCGCTTCAGAATAGGAAGGTATCTCTGTACCCCAAATTTTTTGATGTGTCAATGGTACCTGAAGGATGGTCTTGGGCACCCTGGTTCCATAATGCATTTTACTAACAAACAGAAAATCCCCAACCAGCAAAGATTTTTCCATGGAAGCTGTAGGAATGGTAAATGGTTCTAAAAGTAACCAACGGATAAGGCTTGCTGCAATAACAGCAAATAACAAGGCATCTACCCACTCTCTGGCAGCTGATTTTTTCTTTTTTTCCTGACTCATTTTTTTATAGTTAAAAGTCCAAAAAATCGTTCATTGATAAAACGCCCTTTTTGCCGGGCAACCATTCAGCAACCAATACTGCCCCTAAAGCGAAGCCCTGTCTGCTGTGGGCCTCGTGCTGTATGGTGATATCATCTACTTCTGAAACATATTGTACGATATGGGTACCCGGGGCTGGATCAATACGCTTTGAGATGATGGGTAGTGTACCTTCCTTTAAGGTCTCTTTTCCCTCCCGTAATTTCCAATCCCTGTACCTGTTGTTGTTTTGAATCAAACCTTCAGCGAGTGAAATGGCCGTGCCGCTTGGGGCATCCCTTTTCTCCGTATGGTGAACTTCTTCCACCGATGCCTGATAGGCATTTTGGTCTTGCATTAACCTGGCCAAAAACGCATTGACCTTGAAAAATATATTGACCCCAATGCTAAAATTAGAGGCATAAAAAAGTGATCCGTTTTTTTCTTTACACCATTTACTTACCTCATCTTTGTGGTCTAACCAACCGGTAGTCCCCACCACTACCGGGACAGCATTTTCCAAACACCATTTTATGTTCCCTACTGCAGCATCCGGCTGACTGAATTCAATGGCCACATCTACCTTGTCCCTATCCAGGTTCTCCAGATCAGACACATTTTCAATGTTTATTTTTGCCACAATATGGTGGCCTCTGTTCACGGCTAACTGGGAGATAATTTTACCCATTTTGCCATAGCCTAAAATCAATATGTTCATTTAAAAACTAAATTTTACAGAAACCCCAATACTGCTGCCATTGGCGAGCACTGGCTCTATTGAGGGTTCAAATTTCAAACTCAAATCTTCACTGATATCAAAACTGGAAAGGTGAGCGTCTACAAATGCATCTACTGCTCCTAATGCGTAGATGGCCCCAAATACCATGTACATGGCATCCCTGTTCCTTCTCCAGTAATTTACATTTCTTATGATTCCATCCTCATTTAAATTGGGAAACGGACTGGGTTCTGTTCCTTCTCTTACAATATCCAAAGCAACCAAAAATTCCTGGTACCTTCTGTTGTTGAATCCCAAAAAATACACAGCGGTGGTTACTCCACCGTAAAGTAAAGGTAATTTCCAGACTTTCTCATTATAAACCTGCCCTGCACCAGGCAGAATCAATGACAAAAACAGGGCTTTTTTAGGATCTTTAACATTTGAAGGGGCCTCCGACTGGATAGTATCTTGTTCAATCAGCAAAGTATCTTGTTCCTGGGCCTTCACGTTTTGTACCAGCAGAGCACAAAAAGCAAATAGCAGGCAACAGGCAAAGAAATTTTTACCACATGACTTTATTTGAGCACAATTGACCAGACATTTCACTTAGATCAAATCAAGAATTTCCAAAATTCTGTTCAGATCGCTGGTGGAATGGAAAGGAATTTTAATTTCCCCTTTATCCTTTTGGTCTGCCTTTAAGGAGACCTTGGTACCAAAATGGGAAGCAAGTTTCTGTTGCAGTTTGTTGATCTCGTATTTTTTTACCGGATCGGTGTTGGACTTGGATGCACCTTCTTTTTTTTCCTTGCCTTCACTCAAATCTTTTACCAGAGCTTCTACTTTCCTTACGCTCAGTTCCTCGGTGATCATTCTCTTGAAAATGGAAAGTTGTTTATCCACATCTTCAATATTGATCAGGGCTCTGGCATGACCCATGCTGATCTTTTGGTCCCGGATGCCCGCCTGAATATCAGGTGGCAATTTCAACAACCTGAGGTAATTGTTTACAGTAGTCCGGTTTTTACCAACCCTGTCTCCCAGCTGCTCTTGCTTCAGGTCACACTCAGATAAGAGTCTCTGGTAGGAATGGGCTATTTCCAGGGCGTTTAAATTCTCCCTTTGGATATTTTCAATCAGTGCCATTTCCAGCATTTGCTGGTCATTGGCCAGCCGGACGTAAGCAGGAATTTTGTCCAAACCTGCCATTTTTGAAGCCTGGTACCTTCTTTCTCCGGATATAAGCTGGTATTCATTTTCTGCCAGCTTCCTAACTGTAATGGGCTGAATGATGCCCTGTACAGTAATGGATTCCGCCAATTCTTCTAGTGCGGTTTTATCAAAATGAGTTCTGGGTTGAAAAGGATTTACCTGTATCTGTTCCAGGGGAATTTCGAAAATACCAGCTATGGGATGGTTTTCTCCACTCTCGCCCTTTTGGGGAGAATCCTGCAACAAAGCACCCAAACCTTTTCCCAATGCCCCTCTTTTCTTGTTAGTTTTACTGACAGCCATTTCTTGTATTATATTCAATTAACCTTAGCCATTCCATTTTTAGTAGCTATTTCATTGGCCAGGTTCAGGTAGGCCACCGCACCTTTTCCGGTGGCATCAAAAGCCACAACCGGCATACCAAAACTTGGGGATTCACTTAATTTAACATTTCTTGGAATAATGGTTTCAAAGGTCATGTTTTTAAAATGCATTTTAACCTCATCTACCACCTGGTTGGAAAGCCTTAGCCTGACATCATACATTGTCAGGAGAATGCCTTCTATTTCCAGATCCTGATTGAGTCTGGTCTGAATGATCTTAATGGTATTCAATAGCTTGCCCAAGCCTTCCAATGCAAAGTATTCGCATTGAACAGGTATTATCACCGAATTGGCGGCTGTTAAGGCATTGATTGTGATCAAGCCCAGTGAAGGTGAGCAATCAATAATGATAAAATCATATCGTTCCCTGACTTTACTGATAACGGCTCTCATTTTTTCTTCCCTGTTTTCCAGATTAACCATTTCGACTTCTGCTCCTACCAAATCAATATGAGAAGGAACAAGGTCCAGGTGGTCAATTTCGGTTGAAATGATAATCTCCTCGATTTCATTTTCATTAACCATACACTCATAAATGCTGGTATCAATGCTTTTAGGATCATACCCTAATCCAGAAGTGGTATTGGCCTGGGGATCTGCATCGATCACCAGCGTCTTGTATTCCAAAACAGCCAAACTGGCCGCCAGATTCATGGCCGTAGTGGTTTTACCCACTCCTCCTTTTTGATTGGCAATAGCAATTACTTTTCCCATTATTTCTTATAGCGTAATACTTTCCCCTATTTCAGGCAAGAACAATCTTTTACCGGCTTTTTCAGCCAATTGTTTTGCCTCTGATTTATTGATCCTGATGTATGGAAAGGTGTCATAGTGCATTCCTATGATTTTATCCGTACCTACAAAATCTGCTGCCTTGATGGCATCCTTGATGTCCATCGTAAAGTTATCTCCTACGGGCAATACAGCAAAATCTATGTCAAAGGAATCTGCAATTAATTTCATGTCATAGGTAAGAGCAGTATCCCCGGCAAAATAAAAATTACCCTGGTCGGAGGAAATGACAAATCCTCCCGGATTTCCACCACTGGACCCATCCGGCATGGTACTGCTGTGAATAACATTCACATATTTTACAATTCCAAAATCAAAAGCCTTACTCCCCCCATGATTCATGGGATGCACGTTTTTAATTCCCTTTTCCTGAAACCAGCTAATGATTTCAAAATTGGATACCAACATGGCAGAACTGTTTTTTGCAATCCTTTCCACATCAGCCACATGGTCTTCATGTCTGTGGGTAATTAAAATATATTCCGGATTTATTTCATCTACATTGATAGCCGAAGCCAGTGAATTGGGTGAAATAAATGGATCAAATAATATTTCAATTCCTTTAATCCTGGTCATAAAGCTTGAATGACCAAAATACTTGAGTTCAATCATATAAATTTGATTTTCCTTTTCCTCATGGCTTTACAAATATATCATTTAAATCGGAACTATGGACAGCTACTTTTCCACATCAATTGGTGGAAAACTCATGAATAATTATTGATAAGTCGCTTAGGTGACCTGTAATTACCCAATCGCAGCCGATTTAGGAAGATGAAAAGGACTCCAAAGGAGGCATGAAATCAAGCCTAAAACAAGCGATACAGAAATATATGATTTTCCAAACTGCTGTGATGCATCAAAATCAGCTTCTGCTCAGGTTTTCTCAACCTTCAGTGAGGTACAAGGCACCGCCGCTTTCAGTCAAACATACACTTTTGAAACCCATCAAGCCTTAATTTTCGGATCAAAACAGCTTACTTTTGCTTGCCCTTTCTTTTTTTAGGCTCGGTTTTTTTATTTTCTGCTGCCTTCATGGCTTGCTCAATCCTCATTTGAAACTTGGATTTTTTCTTATTGGCATTTTTAGCTTTGCTCTCTTCAACTTTTTGCCTGATTTTGCTATCGTCTACAAATTGCTTGATCAATGCCTGCTGTCCAAAGGTGACCATATTGGAAACGAAATAATAGAAACTCAAAGCCGCCGGGAAAGAGTTCAACACAAACATGAAAACTACCGGCATGATATAACCGATGTTTTTCATGGGGCCTTGGGCTGTTGTCAGCTGATTGTTAAAATGTGTGTACGCTATCTGTGAAAGCGTCATCAACAGAGTAAACAAACTGACATGAGATCCATAAAATGGAATGGTAAAAGGCAGGTTCAAAATCGAATCGTAAGTAGAAAGGTCATGGGCCCAAAGGAAAGATTCCTGCCTCAATTCGATGGAATTGGGAAAGAAGAAGAACATGGCGAGCAAAAAAGGCATTTGCAGTACCATCGGAAGGCAACCGCTTATGGGACTGACGCCGAGCTGTGAAAAGAGTTTCATTTGCTCTTGCTGCATTTTGGTCTGATCATCCCCGTATTTCTCCTTCAATTCGTCAATCTCAGGTTTAATAACCCTCATTTTGGCCATTCCTATATAGGACTTGTAAGTCAATGGCAAAAGAAACAACTTAATGATAAAAACAATCAGGATAATGATTACCCCATAATTATCAAAAAATTTCTCCAGCCAATGGAAAAGGTTGACAATAATGTATTTGTTTACCCAACTCACAAAAACATACCCCATGTCTACATTATTATCAAACTCAGGGGTGACCTGCTTGAGGATTTTATAATTATTCGGTCCAAAATAGTAGGACACTTCTTCATTCAGGGGCAAAGATAAGGTAGCATACATGTTCTTCACCGAGGAGGCATCCAAAGGAGTCTCCTGAGCAAGGTTTCCATTATTAAACTGGTTTTCAGCAATAATGCCTGCGGTAAAAAACCGCTGTTTGAAAGCTACCCATTTCAAGGGTTCCCCTATTTGCTGGGCATCTTCTGAATCTCCCGTTGTCAGGTAATCATAATCTTCAGCAACGGTGTAATAATTCATATAAGTTTTCCTCCGGGATTCTTCCAGGTCTTCTTCCAGCATCATTAGCTCACTGCGCCAATTCATGGTCAGGATATCGTCAGATACCATGGCATTCAACCCTTTACCCTGTACAAGGTGGCTCATTTCATATCCACTTGCAGGCAAGCCATAAACTCTCTCCAAACTACCGGATCCTACACTGGCCGTGAAAATCAATTGATTGATCTCTACACCCTCTACCTCCGTGGTAGATTCCCTTACCTCGAAAAAGAGTTCATTCAAGCCGATTTTTCCCTGTCTGGTATTGATTTCATATTCCAGGTCTCCCGATTTCTGGTCAAACAATATCAATGGCTGCTGATCAAAAGTTTTAAATCCTTTAACCTCTACCTGTTGAATTTCCCCACCTTTGTTGGAAAAAGTAACCTTAATATTCTCATTTTCTAAAATAAAGGATTCTTCCACTCCACTGGTAAGGCTAGAAAATTCTCCAAACTTTTGAAGTTTTTCTTTGCTCTTTATACTATCCGCCTGATCATCCGCTTCAAATTCAGTAAAGTCATCCTCATCCGTTTCTTTGGACTGAACCTGGGTGGATTTAGAGGTCTGGGGTTCGGTAACTGGTTCAGGGTCGCTCGCAAAAAAAAGTGAGTAAACCAATATTACCGCTGCGAAAAGAATTAGTCCTGTCGCTTGATTTTTATCCATGATATAATCGTTTATTTAATAGGCCTTTACACCTTGAACTGCTTATTTCTTTTTATGATTTATTTTGTTTTTTATCGATCATTGCTTTAATAAACCGCACAAACAAGGGATGAGGATTCAAAACGGTGCTTTTATACTCCGGGTGAAACTGGGTACCGACGAACCATGGATGGTCTTTGATTTCCACAATTTCTACCAATCCTTTATCAGGATTCTTACCAGAGGCAATCATACCGTGTTTCTCAAATTCTTTCAGGTATTTGTTGTTAAACTCATACCTGTGCCGGTGTCGTTCAGTAATCTTTTGCTTGCCATAAGCTGTGAAAGCCCGGCTTCCCTTCACCAATTCACAGGGATAGGAGCCCAATCGCATGGTTCCGCCCATCTGGGTAATGTCTTTTTGCCCTTCCATTAAAAATATCACCGGATCTTTGCAATCCGGTTTAATTTCAGTGGAACTTGCTTCGGTCAATCCCAAAACATTATTGGCAAACTCAATCACTGCTATCTGCATCCCAAGACAAATCCCGAAATAAGGGATTTGATTTATCCGGGCAAATTTAACCGCATCTAATTTACCTGCCAAACCCCTGATTCCAAATCCGGGAGCTACCAGCACACCATCCATATCTTGAAGCTTTTTATCCACGTTGTCTTTATTTACCTCTTCGGAAGAGATCAAATGAAGATTAACTTTACACTCCAGGGATGTTCCTGCATGGATAAAGGATTCAATAATCGATTTATAGGCATCAGGGAGGGAAACATATTTTCCTATCAATGCCACATCCACTTCCATAGTAGGGTTTTTAAGCCTGCCCAAAAACTCCTTCCACTGTTCCAATTCGGTATTGGATTTGGAAGAAATTTTCAATTTGCTCATGACCCTTTCATCCAAACGTTCCTTTTTCATCAGCAAGGGGACATCATAAATGGATGCCGCATCCATGGCTTCAATGACACAATTCAACTGAACATTACAGAAAAGGGCAATTTTCTTTTTTACATCCGAAGGAAGATGGTGTTCTGTCCTGCAAACCAAAATATCCGGTTGCACTCCTGCTTCCAACAGTTGCTTAACAGAATGCTGCGTTGGTTTGGTTTTCAACTCCTTTGCTGCAGAGAGGTATGGAATCAGGGTAAGGTGAATCACCAGAATATTATTCGGTCCCAGGTCCCACCGGGCCTGTCTTACTGCTTCTACAAAAGGCAGGGATTCAATATCCCCTACACAACCTCCGATTTCGGTAATGATGACATCATACTTTCCATCACGACCCAGCTTATAGAAATTGTTTTTTATTTCATCTGTTATATGAGGTACCACCTGTACCGTTTTACCCAGGAATTCCCCTTTTCTTTCTTTTGTGATTACATTATTATAAATCCTGCCGGTAGTTACATTATTATCCTGGGAGGTGGTAGCATTCAGGAATCTTTCATAGTGGCCCAAATCCAGATCCGTCTCGGCCCCATCCTCTGTGACATAACATTCACCATGTTCATAAGGATTCAGGGTACCCGGATCTATGTTCAGGTATGGATCGAACTTTTGAATGGTTACGGAGATCCCTCTGGATTGCAAAAGTTTGGCAAGGGAGGCAGCAATAATACCTTTGCCGAGAGAAGAAGTGACTCCTCCTGTAATAAAGATGTGTTTAGCAGATAAACCCATAAGAACGCTTATATGAAATTTTGTTTATATTCTTATGGGATTCAAAATTAAGTAAAATAATTGACTTGGTTATGGCCAGACGGTTTAAAATTTTGGTGCCTAACCAAGGGCAAGCAGATCGAATGAAATAAAAAGGATTTAACCTACGTAGTAGCAAAGGTTTACCTCATTTAGGAAATTTTGAAACAAATTGTTACTAATCCACAGTATTGATCAATGTACCGATCTTATCTATATGAATTTTTATTACATCTCCCGACTTTAGGGTGAAGCTCTGGTCAGGAACGATACCCGTACCGGTCATTAAAAAAGCACCTTTAGGAAAGGAATATTCTCTGAAAAGAAACTCCACCAACTGATTGAAATCCCTTTTTATTTGGTCTATGGAAATGGCATCACTAAAAACCAGGTTACTTTCCCGAATGATTTCCAGTTTTATTTCTGAAGTTGCCGGAAGAGGGCTATCTGTTACAAAAATGCAAGGCCCCAATGCGGCACATCCATCATAAATTTTGGCCTGGGGAAGGTACAAAGGATTCTCTCCCTCTATACTCCTTGAACTCATGTCATTGCCTATGGTATAACCGATGATTTTTCCTGAAGATGATACCACAAGAGTAAGTTCAGGTTCTGGTACGTCCCAGGTAGAATCCTTTCTTATACGCACATTTTGCAAATGCCCTTTTACCCTTGGCCCGGTAGCTTTCATAAATAACTCCGGACGTTCTGCCAGATACACCTTCTCATAAAATGTGCCCCCACCGCTGTCTTTGGATTCTTCCTGCCTGCCTAGTTTACTTCTGTAGTAGGTTACACCGCTGGCCCAGACTTCCTGATTTTCTACAGGAGGAAGCAAACCATTGGATATCCATTCATGGGCCTCTTCAGAGGGATCAGCATCATTGATGGTCGCTTCCATTTTCTGCAGCAGTTGGTCATCATTGATAAAAGTATCCCAATTTTCATTTTTTAAAGCATATAACTTATGGGCATTTTCTATAACAATCCCATGGGTGGTTCTATAAATTTTCATTTGCCGGGTTCATTTATTTTTGCTATATCATTATCAGGCTATCATCAAAGATACGATCAATACCAAAACAAAACCAGTAAGTGAAATGATCGTTTCCAAAACTGTCCAGGATTGAAGGGTTTCTTTTTCTGAAATATCTAAATATTTTTTCACCAACCAAAAGCCACTATCATTGACATGAGAAAGTATACAGGACCCTGCTGCTATGGCAATGCCTATCAATGCTTTCTGGGGATCTGAAATATCCATATCCATAATTATGGGAGCAACCATACCCGCCGCCGTTACCATGGCCACTGTGGCGGAACCCTGAATAACCCGAATGATCACAGCAATCAAATAAGCCATAACGATTGGAGCCACGTTATAAGCGATGAATACCTCTGCCAAAGCCTCTCCTGCACCACTTTGTACCAGTATCTCCTTAAACATTCCACCTGCACCGGTAATGACAATGATCAAACCTGCAGGAGCCAAGGCTTTATCTGAAAATTCCAATAATTGTTTGGCTTTAAACCCCTTTCTAAAGCCCAAAAAATAGGAAGCAATAAGGGTCGCAATGGTAAGTGCAATAAATGGATGACCTAGAAACTGGGCCAATTGAACCAAGGTGTTTTCCGGATCAAAATACCCCATGTCCAAAAGCATATCGGAGGAGGTGGCAATTAAAATCAGAAACAAAGGCAATATGATGATAAAAGCTATCATGAAAAAATCAGCTTTAGAGGCGACACTTTCCTTTTCATCCTTGAATTCAATGTGCTGTGGAACCGGCACAAATATTTTCTTCGAAATGTAACCTCCAAAGACCGGACCGGCCAGGATCGCACATGGCAATCCAACCAATACCCCAAATAGGATCATCCATCCCAGCGGAGCGTTGATAATTTCTGCCACAGCTACCGGCCCAGGTGTCGGCGGTATAAATGCATGGGTAACTGCCATTCCTGCCAGAAGTGGAACAGCAAAATGTAACAAGGATTTTCCTGCTTTATGTGCCAGTGCATAGACCAGAGGAATCAATATGATAAAGCCTACATCCAAAAATACTGGTATGGATACGATAAAACCTGTAAGCATCAATGCCCAGGAAGTTCGTTTTTCCCCAAAACCTCGGATGAGGTAGTGTGCCATGGTCTGGGCCCCTCCTGATACTTCAAGTAATTTTCCCAAAATAGCTCCCAGCCCTACGACAATAGTAATAAAGCCCAAAATATCTCCCATTCCCTTTTGAAGACTACCAATCAATTCCATAAAAGGCATACCTGCCGCTAACCCGACAAAGCAACTGGCCAATAGCAAGGAAATGAAAGCATGTACTTTCAATTTCATCACCAAAACCAATAAAAGTAAAATTGATAAAATAGTGATGGTTAAAAGGTAAATGGTCGGATCCATGGATATTTAGGGTCTTAGGTTTAATAAAAGATTAATGCGAAATAGTTTTAACCTTTCGGGCTATCTGCAAATTTTTGATAGGCTGCGAAAAAAGATTTCAGGTGCCTGGTCAGACCCTCCCAATCTTTCTTTTGCAGAAAATTTTTGGGGACCAATGCACTTCCAACTCCTACGGCTCTGGCTCCAGCTTCAAAATATTCCTGAATGTTGTCTTCATTGATCCCCCCGGTTGGCAATAGTTTGATTTCATTTAAGGGAGCCTGTATATCTTTGATATATCCGGGACCCATAGGTCCTGCCGGAAAAACCTTTACCATGGTAGCACCCATCTGCCAGGACTTGTAAATTTCAGTTGGGGTAAAAGCACCAGGGAAAACCGGGATTTTCTGGGCTACGCAGAAATTAATAACGTCAATATCTGAAATCGGTGTGACAATAAATTGAGCCCCGGCATCCAATGCCTCATGCATGTCATTCAAGTCGCATATGGTCCCTGCACCAATATTTAACACATCTCCAAAAGCCTCAACCAAACGCGAAATATCCGCAGTTGCATTGACAGAGTTTAATGTAATTTCCATGGTAGAAAGTCCTGCCGCCTGAAAACAAGAGGCAACCTGCATCAAGTCATCACTATCGAGGTTTCGGAATATGGCTATAATCGGTGCTTTTTCAAAAGCTTCCCAGGAAAATGTTTTTCTCATGTTTACCTATTTGATTTAATATTTCTATTTGTCCATAGACAACAGCCTTTTCCACCATTTCAGGTGAAAGGACAGTTGAGGGAATTCCCATTACTTCCATTGCTTTTGAATAACTCCAGTGAAGTTTACTGTCCGAACAAAGATACACAGGTCTCCGGATTTCATCTCCTAAAATACCAAGTTCGTTTCCAATCAACAAACCACTCAAATAATGATAATTCTCGAATTTATTGAATTTGCCAAACAACTCTTTCGTCCTTACTTTAAAAAGTGCCGCCAGCAAATTACTGCTTCCACCATCCAATACTCCTTTTTCAAAAGCTTTTTCCATTTCAGGTGTCCTGGAGGAATTTTTTGAAACGCTTTTAGAAAGTATACTGGAGAAGGACATCAAATGAAAAACCTCACCTGTCATAAAGGTTCGAAAATCCATTATTTTCTGATTGGCTACAAACAAATGTTTGGAATGCGTTCCGGGAAAGATAAAAATTCCACTTCCCTTAAAATCCTTCAATTGTCTGATAACACCGATGAGCTGGGTTTCTTCCCCACGCATCACATCCTCTGCTGCCTGGACTCCGGAGAGTAAAAGTACCGGATGTTTAAAGGAATCATCCGCTTTAAAAAAATGCAGGTTCATGGATTTCCCTCCAATATCAAAGGGCAAACCCGAATAGGGCAATTCCATTAGCCCAATGCTGGAAGAAGCCATGCCTGAACAAACTACCCATAATCCTTCCAGATTGACATTTAACTGTTTGGAAAAGCCTTTTATGCCCTTTTCTAAAAATCTGGAGAAATAAGTACTCCTATCCAGCGTGGGGCCATCTTGCAGATAGGAAGAATTGACTGTCTGAACGCCATCTTCTGAACTGTATTCACCCAAAATGCTGGCATCTTTTTGATTCACCAGACGCAGTCTGAAGGAACTGGTACCCCAGTCACAACTTAAAAATCTTTCCATTAAACCATGCGTATTTTTGGGTTTATCCAAAGTCATCTTATTTGTAAAAACTAATGTCTTTGTATTTTATTTTTGAAATTAGGAAAATCAGGTGAAAATTAAATCAAAATCCAATATTTTTAAATTTAACCCGGGTTCAAAACCAGAGTAGCAGATAAACATAAAAAAACCAGGGAACTTTTCCTTATTTAAAGTTCCCTGGTAAATTATTCCAAAAAAGAAATTAGGTTAACTTAATCGGTACTTCTCCTCCCATATATGGATCTGACCTGCTGTGACTTCCAAACTCCAATCTACCACAATACCGTTTCAAATAGGAATCATTATCTGCCATTTTTAGGCTAAAATCATACCATCCATAACTGGAGGAAGTAGAGATTTTTACCGGTGTTTTCTTACCGGAATTTATTGAGATGAATTTATTACCCTGATTGTAGGCATTATCCGATACAATAAGGGATAAAGGTCTTCCGGAATGATTCTCAAGTTCCAAAAGAAAATGGCCCTCTTGTGATATCCCATCCCCGGTTTTATAAAATGTCTCGGTGGTAAAGCCTGTTGTCTCTTTATTTCCTTTAAACTCCCTGAAAAAGCCATTGGGTCCATAAACCAATAAATGATATTGATCGCCCTTAAAGGCTTCCATAGGCCAATTATAAGACACCTGATCTCCTGCTTTTACGGCAAATGACCATGTCTTAAAGTGTGTTGTTTGACCGGTTTTACTATCCATATAATGACCGGGAGCATAGACCAGGAATGGAGCTCCAAGCGCTTTCTTTCCAAACCTTCGGTTTGATGCATGAAAATTAATTGTAATATCCCTTCCCTCGGGATCCACATTGCCATCTACATAAAGTTCATAGGCCAAAGCACTGGAAGGCTTGGTACCCTCCTCTTGTCTTGGAATCCATGGCGAGTCTAAAGGGTTTTGGTTTACTTGCCGAATTTCTTCCTCCTCAAGGGCCTTGAAATTATCTGGCAAATCCTTAAAACCTGCATTGAAAATAGCTTTTACATGGCTTTCCAGATTTACCAAATCCGGAAGATCGGTTTTTTCACCATTGTAGGGTCGGAATACCGAGGTTAGGTCACCACTGATATTTCTTCTCCAAGAGCTGATATTGTCTTCCCGAATCAGTTTACCTTTTTTATGGGATAAAAACTTTTCCAGGAATAGAATGGTTGAAGTGATATCACAAACTTCAGAATTCACCCAACCTCCCCTGCTCCAGGGTGAAGCCACAATCAAAGGTACCCGGTACCCCAAACCAACGGGGCTTTCTCTGGCATTTTCAGGCTGAATCCCCGGATAGTTCAGTTCCTGCTCCAATGTTACAAATTCTCCTCTGGCATCTAAATCCCTGGACATGCTGCCGGTAGAATCATCTCCGGGCTTTGGAGGCACAAAAGGAGGAACATGATCAAAATATCCATCATTTTCATCGTAGTTAAGGATAAAAATGGTTTTTTTCCAGACCTCAGGGTCCTTGGTTAAAATATCCAAGGCTTCGGATACATACCAGGCACCATACCAGGGCGCACTGGGATGATCAGAGAAATTTTTGGGTGCCACCAAATAAGAAACGGTGGGTAATTCCCCTCTATCTACATCTTTTCTGAATTCGTGAAAAATATCTCCTTTTGGAATCTTTGTCTCCCGATCCTGATCTCCATCTTTGAACTTCAAACTTTCAGTTTGGTGATAATGAGGATCATCGATATTGGTGGTAAAGGCCCTTTGGTGCATTTCTTGCTCCCTTTGGGAAAGCCTGGCAAATGTTTCAGGATTAAATTGAGCAATGGCTTTTTCTACCTGAAGCAATGCCTCTTTTTTCCGATCCAAAAACTTTTGAAGTTCTTCCTTCTCTGCATCCAAAGCTTTTCCTAGCGATGTTTCTAAATTAGCTATTTCTTCCGGAAGATGCTTTTGCTGATGCAAGAGGTATTCATAATGGCCCGGGGTAAAACGGACCCCAAACTGCTTGAACCATTCCAGATTATTGTCTGTGAAATTGGCCAGCCAGGATTCATCTTCTCCTTCAAGCAAGGTATTTACACTTACTTCATTCTGATAGACTTTCCAGGAAATCCCATTGTCCTGCAACAGGTCTGGAAAAGTTTTCCAATCCACTTCCTTTCCATAGGTATGTTCACCATTTCTCACCAAAGGTTTATCATCAGGCTCACCTACAGATTTACCTGCCCAAAGGTAGTTTCTATTGGTAGTGGTGCCTGTGAGAGCGGCACAAAAATGCTGGTCGCAAACGGTAAAGGCATCGGCAAAAGCATAATAAAAAGGAAGGTCCTCACGGTCATAAAAACCCATGGTCATGGGAACATGACTAAATTCCTTTCTTCCGGGTCTTTTGGCCTCTATCCAGCCGTCATACTTTCCGCCATTTCTGGCATCAACCTGGTTTTCCCAGGAATGGGGAATGGAACTCATCCAGGTCGACTTCGTATCTTTGATGTTTAATCGGAAAGGGGCAAAAGTCTGGCCCTGATTATCTTTCTGTAGCCATACCAGGTTCTTATCCGGAAGCCGGATCGCCCTGGGATCATTATATCCCCTTACCCCTTTTAACTTTCCAAAGCAATGGTCAAATGATCGGTTTTCCTGCATCAATATCACCACAAGTTCTGCATCCAAATAGGATGTACCCATTTCTGGGTTAATGGCCATGGCCTTCTGAATGGTAGAAGGCAAGGTTCCCCAAAGGCCTGCTCCTCCGGTAAAAATGGCTGCTTTTTTTAAAAAATCTCGTCTGTTTTCATTCATAGTGATTGTAATTGAAATGGCAAGATCTTAAGCTTGGGAAATTGCCAGGTTTTATAAATCAAACCTAAGGGAAAATAAACAATCTTCCCTTAGGCTCATGCTTATAAGCTTATTCTACATCCCACCAAACACGGGTAGTAATTCTGTCTTCACCCTGAACACCAACGGCCTGTTCGTAATTTTCACGGTTTAAAGCCTGCAAACTGCTTGGATACATAAACCTTACCGGAACTGAATCGATAAATGCCGCCGGTCCAGGTTGTATTTCAGGAATCCCGGTCCTTCTCCAATCAAACCAGCCTTCAAGACCGTTGAAAAACAGGGCCAACCATTTTTGGGTACCAATTTTTCTCAACTTTTCTTCCTGGCTACCATCATAAATTACCTGATCCTGTGAAAAATATACCGGCGAAGGCTGTACCGCATCAGCCAGAACATTGAGGTTGGCAACTCTTAAGCGCTCTTCGTAATAGTCGAATGATGCCCGCATTCCGTTTTCATAATACGTTCCGGCATCTCCTACCGAGATGTACCCCTTTTCCCTTGCTTCTGCCAAAATAAACTGCAACTCCGGATATCCCATCAATATGGTTTGAAAACCAACCGGGGAAGCAAATTCAGAACAAGTCAGACAGGAAAACAGTAATCCAACCCTGGAAATAAAATTGGATCCCCCCTTATTGGGATCACCAGAGGGAGAATAGCCATAAGCATTCTCATCAGCCAAGCCATTGGGTACTCCTGCATAATCTTCAGGTGCGCCAATAAGACCTGCACCGCTGTCATTTGTAGGCTGAAAGTAAGCAAACAATCTGGGGTCTTCCATATCTTTTAAATAGCCTTCAATTGTGGTACTTAAACGGTATTCATCAAAGGAACCAGACCTGGTGGTATACAGGTAATGTTGATTGGGTACATCCTGAAGGTATTGCAAGGCAGCATTATCCGCGTTGTTTTCAAATAAGGGAAATTGACCTGGATTACCGACAATGGCCTGCATGGCCGTAGAAGGGTCTTCCCTGTCAGAAAGCCTCATCAATGCTCTTAGCCGCAAGGAATTGGCTAATTTTCTCCATTTCATAACATCACCTTGAAAAAGAATATCTCCTTCTATCCCCTCCGAAGAGCTACCCAACAGCTGATTGGCCCGTTCCAAATCAGCCAATATCCCATCATAAATGACATCCTGCCGGTCAAATCTTGGATAATTGATCCCTTCTTTGGCACCTATGGCCTCGGAATAAGGCAGGTCTCCGTAGGCATCCGTCATAAAGGCATACATCAGAGACTTCATAACAAGCGCTGCTCCAACGTAATTGTTCTCTCCCAATTCTCCGGAAATGATTACCATGTTGTTCACATCCCGCAGGGTATTATAAAAAACACTGTAAGGATTGCCTTCAGGTCCCCAGTTGTACCGATCTTCGTTGGTAAACTGAATTTTCGCGGTGTATTGCATGACCACGTTTCCTATGCCCCAGCCTTTTCCAATGATTTCATTAGCCGTGTTTCTGATAATGTTGGGCAATAAAAGAGAGGAGGAAACCGTCTCCGGGCTATTGGGATTTCGGTTTACTTCTTCAAAATCCTTATCGCAACTGACTAGCCCCATAAACAGCAATAATGAGAGGGCGCTGAATAAATATTTATATGTCGATTTCATGTGTGTATAATTTGTTTTTAAAGACCACATATCTGTCCTTCGGCAAACAGAAAATAGCGCAGGTTTTGTAGTTATCTCCTTCTTTGTTGCTTGCTCCATGCTCGATTTCATATCGGTCTTATTTTTTTATTAAAATTTAAGGTTCAAATTAAAACCTATACTTCTGGTGGACGGGAAGGCCATATCCTCAACTCCGGGTATGAGTGTTCCGCCGCTCATTGACATGGTTTCCGGATCAAAGTGCGGGTTTTCAGTCCATAGCGCCAGGTTCCTGGCAACAAGGGAAAAGCGGGCTTCCTGGAAAGGCAATTTACTCATGGCAGCACCTGGCAAATTGTATCCCAGGGTGATTTCCCTTAATTTCACAAATGAGGCATCGTACTTGGCGGCTTCCACATTGCTTCGCTCGTAATACCTGTTGTGCCAATCCCTTGAACTAATTTTCATTTCATTTGGCACATAACTTCCGTCCGATGTCTGAATTACACCGGGACTAATGATGCCATTTCCCTCTATCGATAAATCATAGCCATTTTCTCTGCCTAACAATGTCTCCTCCAGCTGTCCTGAAGTGCTACCAATGGTTTTTGTTCTGGACACCACAATGCCACCATACCTGATGTCAAACAGAAACCCGAAAGACAATCTTTTATAATTGAAATTATTTTGTATGCCCAGCATCCAATCGGGATTATAATTTCCCTGAAATACCAATTCCGTGGCTGTCAAAGGGGTTCCCGAGGTATTGTGAATGATTTGACCAAAATAGGGGCTATTGGCATCAGTTACTCTGGCAAAACCTCTTCCGTAGATATTCCCCATTCTTTCGCCAATCCTGGCCTGAATGGTCGCTCCATTTCTACCTACCATGGAGTAGGTATCCAGGTCATCTGTCAGCTCCAATACTTTACTTCTGTTTCTGGTGAAATTGGCCATTACATTCCATTTCAAACCATTGACTTTCTGAATCGGACTTCCCGACAAAACCAATTCAACCCCGTTGTTTTGTATTTCTCCGGCATTGATAATCCTGCTGGCGTATCCTGTGGAAATGTCAAGTTCTATGGGAATGATCTGATTTCTGGTCCGGTTGTCATAGTAGGTGAAGTCCAGCCCTAACCTGCCCTTCAAAAGCCTGAGATCCGCCCCAATTTCAAAGGATCCGGTCCTCTCTGGTTTTAATGAAGCATTGGCAAGCCTGTTGGATTCGGTTTTACTTTGAATGGATCCCCAGGCTGTTGCCGGATTGAAAACATTCGTAAGGCTATACGGATTGGTGTCATTTCCCACCTCGGCATAGGCCGCCCTGACTTTGAAAAAAGAGACCGCTTCCGGTAAAGTAACCATATCAGAAATGATACCACTCATGGTAGCTGATGGATAAAAATAACTGTTGTTCCCTATAGGAAGGGTACTGGACCAGTCATTTCTGCCTGTAATGTCCAAAAACAAGATATTATTGTAACCTATCTGGCTAAATCCATAAATGGAATTGATTCTTTTTTCAGAGACCATGTGGTCAACCTGAAGATTAACTGCAGTATTGGTGAAATTATAAATTCCCGGGATCAGCAATTGAGGGGCCATGGTACGGGTAAACCTGTTTTCCTGTACCATTTGATTGCCTCCCAATGATAGTGAGTAAGACCATTTCACATTTTCTGTTTCAGAATAAGTCAACAAAAAATCCGTATTCCTCTCGCTGAAGTATACCGCATCTTCCCGGTAACTTCCCAGAGGAAACCTCATGGTACTGAAGGCTCTTTTTCGGTCCCTCAGGTCATTATACTGATCTAAACCAGTTCTGACCATCAGGTTTAATTTATCCAATATTTTGTAATTGGCCACCACATTCCCAAATACCCTGTCTTTGGACTGCCCGTTGGTATTTTCATAAACGTTGAAATAAGGGTTATCGTGGTAATTGTAGTTGTAATTGAACTGCTGCCTTCCCTCAAGGCCTGGCATCCAATAATCTCTAAGGTTTCCTGTGTTGATCTGTCTGCCGTACCAAATCCACAGGTACATCAGGCTCTCCGTTCCATAACTGATGCTGGGACGGTTTCCACTATTGGTTTTCTGGTAATTGATAGCCGTGGTAATGGTCAGACGATCCGTGATCTTACTTGTACCATTAAAAGCAAGGGTGTTTCTTTTCAGATCCGTATTGGGTATCGTTCCTTTTTGGTCAAGATTGGTCCAGGAAAACCGGAAATTTGATTTCTCGTTGCCGGAGGCTATGGAAACATTATTGGATAAGGTTACCCCTGTTTGAAAAAAGTCTTTGATGTTATTGGGTTGCGATACCCATGGAGTTGGCGTGATGGTACTGCCTTCAGGTGCGTTCAAATCTCCACCTCTAAACCCTGCTACACTCCTGGGTGAGTCAAACTGAGGAAGAGAAGTTCCCTGGTCCATTTCAGGTCCCCAACTTTCATCTACGCCATCCGCAATACCTGCCCCTGCCCCATTGACAAAAGAAAATAAACCGTTATTTCCCTGTCCGTACTTGTCTTGCCAATCAGGAAGTACCAGGGGGGTATCGAAAGTCGTATTGGAATTGATGCTAACACCCAGACCCTTTTTGTTCTTTCCGGATTTTGTGGTGATCAAAATGGCACCATTGGCCGCCCTGGAGCCATAAAGGGCTGCAGCAGCAGGGCCCTTCAAAATGCTCATGGATGCAATGTCATCCGGATTGATTTCTCCGGCAGGATTCCCATAATCCACTTCCTGGTTACCGGAACCGGATGAACCCACAATATTGTTGCTGATCGGAACACCATCCACCACAAACAAGGGCTGGTTGGCATTGATGTTCAAGGATGATTCACCCCTGATGGTAACCCTGGAGGACCCTCCAATACCACTGGAAGAATTGGTGATTTGTACACCGGCCACTCTTCCGCTAAGAGAGTTCATCACATTCGTTTCCCTGGCCTCGGTAAAACGATCTCCGTCCACCGCCTGCACGGAATAACCCAGTGCTTTGGTCTCTCTTTCCACACCCAATGCGGTAACGACCACCTCACTCAATTCTTCGGAGGAGTATTCCAATACCACATCAATGGTGGACCGGTTTCCCACGACCAGCTCCTTGGATTGAAAACCAATGTAGGAAAACACGAGTATGGCTTCATTGGAGGGTACTTCCAGTTCATACCTGCCATCCAGGTCTGTAACTGTGCCTCGGGTGGTACCCTGTATTAACACAGAGGCACCTAACACCGGCTCCCCATTGGAGCTTTCCGTAACCAGGCCCTGCACAGTTCTGGATTGGGCCCATAAAGCTTGGCTATTGACCAAGAGCAATAGCAGGGACATTAGTCCCATACATTTTAATGTACGGGAAAATTGCCCTCTAACATAAGGTACTGATTTCATCATAGTAATGAATGTTTAAGATATTGGTTTATAAAAGAAAAAATAATCAAAGAAAGATATAATCATCAATACTTCCTTTCACTAAACGGTAGGTTAATAGGATTTCAGGAAAGATTTAATAACCAATCAGGAAATTCTGATAAAGCAGGTAAATTCTTTATAAAAACCTCTTAAGAAAGGAAATACAAATCTTTAATTCTAAATATAATTAATATTTAAAATTAAAATAAATATTTATACAAAAATGATAAATAAAAAAATTTCTAACTATCTGTCCGCCTTTATTTAATTATAAATAAAAAGTAAAAAATTTAATATAAAATTAAAGGAAAGACCACATACGCGACACTTGGATTCAATCTCTTAAATGAAAGGCTTTGGGATGGGTAAAGGCCCTTATTCCCAAATGTGACAAAGTGACCCCCAACCCGGAATTTTTTCTTCCTGTCCAGGGCAAATTCGGACTTACCCTATCGCAACAGTTCCAATAGGCCGTGCCTGTGGGAAGCTGCTCTAAAATATTTTTTGCCCTTTTCTCATCTGCTGAGAAAACTGCGGCTGTCAAACCGTAATCGGTATCTTTCATTAAGGTGAGGGCTTCTTCATCGTTCGCAACGGATTGAATACCAATAACTGGACCAAAAGTCTCTTCTTTCATAACAGCCATTTTGTGATTCACCCCTGTCAATACTGTTGGCAGCAGGTAGAACCCCTTTTCTCCCCAACGCTTACCCCCCGTCTCTAAGCGGGCACCCTGACGGATTGCATCCTGAATTTGATCCAAAATGACATCCAATTGATCCTTTCTGGTAAGGGGGCCTATAAAAGTTTTTGGATCCAAAGGGTCACCAATGGGGTATGTATTCACTTCAGTCACAAAAGCAGCTACAAAATCATCGAAGATGCGCTCATGGACGTAAATTCTCTCCACCGCACAACAGCTTTGTCCATTGTTGTAAAATGCTCCTTCAGCCGCATTGAGGGCAGCCTGCTTGACATCAGGTACATCATCCATTACGTATAAGGGATCTTTACCTCCAAGCTCCAATTGTACAGGAACCAGTTTTTCTGCCACTTTCTTTGCTATATATTTTCCGGTTCTGTAGGATCCGGTAAAAAAGTAGCCATCCAAATCTGCTTCCAAAAGCATTTCTCCAACAGCAGGCCCACCAATAAAACATTCAAAAGCATTTTCTGGTACGCCTGCTTTCCAAAGCAGTTCTCTGAACTTTAAACCGGTCAGGCTGGCATATTCAGAAGGCTTGTAGGCTACTGCATTTCCTGCTACCAAGGCATATAAAAAAACATTATAACCCACATTATAGGGAAAGTTCCAAGCTGATATATTGGCTATAACCCCCAGAGGTTCATAGACAATTAGCTCCCTGGTTGGACCATCTGCTGTTACCATTTCCTGAGACAACCATTTGGCAGCTGCCGTCTCTATATGAACTATTCGGTTATGTGCTCCTGTAATTTCATTTTTCGCTTGCTGAAGGGGTTTTCCGGTTTCCCGGCTGAGCAACAGGGACAGTTCTTCCAGGTTTTCCCTGACCAGATTACCAAAACGACTAATTATGGAAATCCTTTCCTCCAGGGGAACTTTGGCCCATTTAGACTGACCTGTTTGTAATCTTTTTATTTTTTCATTGACACTTTCCGCATTGTCTACGGGCAATGATTCTACAAGCTGACCTGTGGCAGGGTTAATGATGTCCATCATTTATTGGTTTTTTACTTTTTCTATAAAATAGGAATATAACTTTAAAGGATCAAGCAGTGGTTTTCCTTTTCCGACAGAAAACTCAGGATGCCATTGAACCCCAATGATGTTTCTATTCGGGGCCATATTGGCTTCTACAGCCTCAATCATACCATCCTCGGAACACCTTGCAAGAATTTTCAAACCTTTTCCCAGTGTTTTGATTCCCTGATGGTGAACCGAGTTTACCATTGGGTTTTCGATGCCTTTATATATTTTATCAAGGGTTTCGTTTTTTGCAAAGGTAATCTGATGCGTCAGGCTATCGTACTTTTCTGCATTCCTGTGCATAATGGACTGGGGTACCTGGGTAGCAATATCCTGGTATAGGGTCCCTCCAAAATGCACATTTAGTAGTTGTATCCCCCGGCAGATGGCAAGGATGGGTTTCTTTTGACGGATTGCAAAATCCATTATTGCCATTTCATACTTGTCCCTGTAAGGGTCTCCAAGCCATTTTCCTGCCTGTATGGGTTCCTCTCCATAAGTTTGAGGGGAAAGGTCTGTCCCACCCTGAAACACAAATCCATCCAGTTCCTTAAGTATTTCTACCAACTTATCAAAAGGAAGATCAGGAATCAAGACCGGAAGAACCCCCTCCTGTGCAACGTACCTGAACATATCTGATTCCACATAGGCAAGATTTTTTGGTCCAAATACAAGCCTTGATGGATCCGGATACATAAAGCAGGAGCTGATGCCTATTTTCAACATAAATTAAAGTGCTGTGAGATAAATGGTTTCAAAATCCTTTTGGCTAACAGGCTTGGGATTGTTTGGGTGACAAAAATCGGCAATCGCCAAAGCAGAAAGGGTAGGAATATGGAATTTATTAACACCTATTCCGGAAAGATGGGTCGGTAAGGCTAATTTCACATTCAATTCTTTGATAAAACCGCTTAATTGATGCCCTTCTCCTTTGTTAAAACCTAACTTAAGCGCCATTTGATCAAACCTTTCTTCGCTGCCTTCATAATTGAAATCAAGACCATATGGTAAATTTACCGCATTTGCCAGACCATGGTGGGTGTCCAGTAAACTGGACAAGGGATGGGCAAGGCTGTGAACAATTCCGAGACCTTTCTGGAAGGCTATGGCCCCCATCATGGAAGCCATCAACATTTTACTTCTGGAAAGTAGATCAGGTTGTAACGTAGCCTTTTCCAAAGATTCTCCAATCAATTGAATCCCCTCTAAGGCAATCCCACTACACATCGGGTGCCAGTTTTTTGACAAATAAGCTTCAATATTGTGGGTAAGCGCATCCATGCCTGTGGCCGCTGTCACAAAAGGAGGCAAATCCAAGGTCAACTGTGGATCGGCAAAAACCATTTTTGCCATTAATGAAGGGGCGAAGAGTATCCTTTTCTTCTTGCTTTCATCCTCTGAAATGATGGCACTTCTGCCGACCTCACTTCCGGTGCCGGCTGTTGTTGGAACAGTGATAAAATGGGGGATTGGCTCAGTAACGTATTGATCGCCTCCGATCAAATCATCATAATCAAACAAATCCCTATGGTGGTTGATACTTAAGGCAATGGCCCTGGAAACATCCAGTGCCACTCCTCCCCCAATCCCTACAATAGCATCTCTCTGTGTAGATTGATACTGTTCTTTTCCCTTAAGCACATCTGATTTTACGGGATTTTTATGTACATCCGAAAAAATGGCTACAGCAATACCAGCGCGGGAGAGATCAGCGGTTATTTTTTTAAAAAAATCCAGTTCTTTTACCAAAGGATCGGTAACCAAAAGAGGACGGCTTAGATGATGGGCTTTCAGGTATTCCGCAAGCTCCGCAATAACCCCTACTCCAAATCGGATCTGGGTGGGGAAATTAAAGTTGAATTTATCTTGTATATTCATTTTTTGTAAGGTAATAAATAGGGGTGTTTTTTGTAAAAATCAGATGATTTCAAAATATCTTTTTCTTTCCCAATCGGTAACTTTAGCATCAAATTCCCTGCACTCCCATTCTCTGGTTTTACAGAAATGCTGGACAAAAGCTTCTCCAAAAAGGTCATTGGCCAAATCGGAATTTTTCATTAGGCTGCTGGCTTCTTTTAGGGAAGTAGGTATGGTTCCATTTGAAAAGTCTTTGTATCCATTACCGACAGTCGCTGTTTTATTCAATTCCAACTGCTGCTCAATTCCATATAATCCGGCTGCCAGACAAGCGGCCATGGCCAGATAAGGGTTGACATCCGAGCCAATTACCCTGGTTTCCAGGCGGGTAGATTTTTTTCCACCAGATAGGACCCTCAGGGCAGTAGTCCGATTATCTCTCGCCCATGTAAGGGTTGTTGGTGCCCAGGCTCCTTCCACCAGCCTTTTGTAGCTATTTATGGTGGGCGCAAACATGGGAAGCATATAGGGCAGACAGTGCAATTGACCAGCAATATACTGTTCCATCACTTTGCTCATCTGCCATTTCCCCTCTGGCTCATAGAAAAGGTTATTTTCAAGGTTTTTGTCCCAAAGGCTTTGGTGGACATGTCCTCCGTTTCCGGGAAGTGTCTCAGACCACTTGGCCATGAAGGTGGCCATCAATCCATGCTTGTAGGCAATTTCCTTTACGCTGGTTTTAAACAAAACTGCCCGGTCTGCAGCCAGGAGAATTTCGCTGTATTGAATTGCCGCTTCGTACACGCCAGGGCCTGTTTCGGTATGTAAACCTTCCAAAGGAATGTCAAACTTACGGCAGAGGTCAAACAAGTCATTGAAATATTCGCTTTTCAAAGAGGCCCTTAGAATTGAATAACCAAACATTCCCGGTGTCATGGGTTTGGCCAGATCCGGTTGCTCATTTCCAAAAGCTTCCGGGGTAACTTCAAAGTTAAACCATTCAAATTCCTGAGAGAATTGAGGCATAAATCCGGCATCCAGTGCTTTTTGTTTAATTCGCTTTAATAATGACCGCGGGCAAACCAAAGCTCCCTGCTCCTTGTCCTTTTCAAAATCAGCCAGAAAAAATGGCATGTCCTGATCCCAGGGGATTTGTCTTTGGGTAGACAGATCTATCCGGGCCTGAAAATCCGGATA
This sequence comes from Cyclobacterium sp., assembly GCF_014762705.1. GTDB lineage: Bacteria > Bacteroidota > Bacteroidia > Cytophagales > Cyclobacteriaceae > Cyclobacterium. Next base: position 57,071 of record NZ_JABURL010000072.1, read on the forward strand.
GCCTGTATGCCAACCTGTGACGGAAACATTATCATAAGATTTATCCTCCATATCCCAGCCAAACACCACAGCACAAAAGCCCAAGCCCCCATCCAGCATGGAAATAAATTTATCCAGGGATACTACCTTTCCCCTCAAAACCCCATCAATATCTACTATTGCCAATTTAATCTTGTTACAGGATTTGGCTTTCAATTCTTCAATAAGACCTTCTTTTGTAGTTTTCATGTGCTGTCAGGCTTTGTGAATAAATAATTTGAAAAACAGGTAGGACCCCAGGAGCATGGCGAAAAATATCAAGGCCAGATTAAAATTGTAAATAACCATCGCAATCATTGATATACTTGCAATAATCAACGCTACCACAGGGAATAGCGGGTAAAAAGGAACTTTAAAAGGCCGATCCAGATCAGGTTCATTTTTTCTAAGTTTTAAACAGGCAATCATCGATAAGATGTAAAGGCCCAAAGCACCAAATACAGCGATGGTGATGATTTCACCCGTCTTGCCTGTTAGCAAAGCAATGATTCCAATGAGCATGTTAAACAGCAGGGCATTGCCCGGGGTCTTAAATCGTTTATTCACCTTGCCAATTGCCTTGGGGGCATACCCCACTCTTCCAAACTCAAAGGTGGTTCGGCCAGCTGCCAAAATGATCCCATTAAAAGAAGCCACCAGGCCGAATAGCGCAATGAAGGTTAAGATTTGATAATTCCAGTGTCCTTCTCCTACCACCATGCTCATAGCCAGGGGCAAGGGAGAGTCTGAAGCAATTCCTGAATCATCTGGGTATACAATGGCCTCCCATCTACCAACTCCAACTGAAGACGCAAAAGACAAAATGCAGAGAATTACCATGGTAAGCAAAGCAAAACCAACGCCATTCAAAATGTTTTTCTGTGGATTTATAGTTT
>NZ_JABURL010000043.1 GCF_014762705.1 Cyclobacterium sp.
CGAAGGCCATATGTTTGCAAAAGTAATAGCATAAGTTTCGGAAAATCATTAGTTTAAGTTTTCTACAACAAAGCTATAACCTCCAAAACTTATGCAAACACAATGTAACAAAAACGATTTTTCCAGCCAAAATATTTATGTTGGTATTGATGTCCACCTCAAAAGCTGGAAAGTGACCGTAATGATGGACAGTCTATTTAAGGTCACATTCTCTCAGAATCCCTGTCCACAGACATTGTACAATTATCTTGTCAAAAACTTCCCGGGTGCAAATTATTTCAGTGCTTATGAAGCGGGATTCTCAGGATATTGGACTCATCACAACCTGTGCGCCCTCGGTATCAAATCAATCGTAGTCAATCCGGCTGACATCCCGACAACCGCAAAGGAAAAAGTACAGAAGGAGGATGCCAGGGACAGCCAAAAGATTGCCCGGTCGCTGAAGAACGGTGAACTGCTCCCTATCTATATACCTTCCCTGGCATCTCTAGGACACAGGGGACTTATCAGATTAAGAAAAGCCACAGTGAATGACACCACCAGAGTCAAAAACAGGATTAAGGCCAGCCTCCATTTTAACGGTATAAGCATCCCTGCTGAAATCAACACTCCCAAATGGAACAGAAAGCTTGTCAAATGGCTTACTGAACTTGAGCTGGAGCAAGCATATAGACAGATCATAGATACCCAATTGTCAACACTTGCCCATCTGCGGCAAAGTACCCTGAATATTACCAAACAATTAAAAAGCCTCTCTAAAACCGAACAGTATGAACAGGACACCGGCCTTTTGATATCCATTTCGGGAATCGGTCTTATTTCGGCATTGACCATATTGACTGAGCTGGAAAGCATGGACAGGTTCAACTCACTTGACAAACTATGCTCCTTTATCGGCCTTGTACCGTCAACCAACTCATCCGGTGATACGGAAAGAACGGGTAATATCACCCCCAGGGGGCATAAGGTGCTGAGATCTGCTCTAATTGAATGTGCCTGGGTCGCTGCAAGGACTGATCCGGCATTGGCAAAAAGCTATAACCAATATTGCAAAAGGATGAAAGCCAATCAGGCCATAACCAGAATAGCAAAGAAACTTTTAAGCAGGATCAGATACGTTCTAATAAACAAACAGCCATATGTACTTGGAGTCATCAAATAAAACCGCATCAACATATTATTCTGTAAAACCATCCCCAAACTTTATTGGGACCGTTACGAAACCTTGCAGCAACTAAGTTGACTGTTATCTCGAAGGCTACGGCCCAATATCCTAGAAATTAAAATGTGGCAATGCAGCTCATTGAGTCTGTTAATAGAAGGTTGTTTTATGGAGTAAGTTGATGTTTTTGATAGTGGTGAAATGAGTTTTTTTAAGCTATCAAAAGACAAAGAATTCAAAGATAAAAAAAGCCCCTAACTAAAGGGGCCTGGGAGTATATTCTCCGTCATGAACCCTATTGCTGGTGGGTTGCTCTCCAGCAGAGCCCATTTCCTCTTCAGATTCATGTTTTAAAGATAAAATATCCCCACAAATTAGGAAAGCAACATAGAAGG
>NZ_JABURL010000083.1 GCF_014762705.1 Cyclobacterium sp.
TATGGAGGTCGGCAAGCAGTTTGGCTATGTGTGTAAACACGTAACCAGGAAGCTAGTAGATGGTGAAGCTAATGAGGATATTTTCGACAGCTGATAACAGAGTTTTGGTGGTGGTGAAAATAATGAAATAAGCTTCCCCTTCTATTAACTTCATGGTTACGGTGGAACCCACATAGCCAAACTGGCTGCCGACCACAATCTCATCGATTCCCTCTCTGATGGATTTGATTTCGTTGTCGTTGATGGATAAGTTGGCACTGATGTTCCAGGAAAAATCCTGGCTTTGAACCGGAGTACCACCCAGAATAAACTCAAATCCGGTGTTTTCTATCTCTCCCGCATTGGTAATATAAGACGAGTAGCCTGTGGCATCGGAAATCGGCACCGGAATGATCTGGTCCCTTGCGTTTGATTTGTAATAGGTGACATCAAAATTGGCCCGGTTATTCCAGAAAGCTGTCTGAAGGCCAAATTCCAGTGAGGTGGTTTGTTCCGGTCTCAGGTTAGGATCTCCAAATACCGAATTCCTGGTAAATCCCACTTGCCCGTTCAATGGAAAAATATCCGGGGAGGCGTAAGTAGCACCCAGTATGTGTGGATCGGTATCTTTACCTACCTGCGCCCATGAGGCCCGTAATTTACCAAAGGTGACCCATGAAGGCAATGTCATGTTTTCACTGAATACATAACCCAGGTTTATGGAAGGGTAAAAGAAGGAATTGTTGTCCTTGGGTAAGGTGGAGGAAATGTCATTCCTTCCGGTAATATTCAGAAACAGGTAATTTTTATAATCCACCATCAGATCACCATAAAAGCCTACCAGCCTTCTTAGTCGTTTCCGTTGACTGGCAAAAATCTGGGTGGTATTGTTCAGGTTATAAAACTCAGGGATCACAAAATTTTCTCCACGGGCGGTAACTTCGTCAAATCGCCTTTCAAAAATATCATTTCCTAGTCGGAGGCTGGTATTCCAATCCGAATTGAATTGCTTTTTCAGGGTAATGAAGAAGTTGGACGTAAGGTCTCTGCTATTGATCCGTGTCTCTTCCAACAGACCGGTGGAGCTCAATGCCACTTCCCCGTCTATTCCTTTTGGTCCAGGAGTGATTTCTGTACGGGTATCACTGTAGAAATCATTTCCAAGCCGGTAAGAGAATGACAGCCAGTCTGTAGGGTGGTAGTTGAGGTTGATATTACCGATGATCCTGTTCACATCGTCTTCGTAGGTAGCAAAGCGGGCATCGTATATGGGGTTGGTATTGCCATAGGTACGCATGGTACCATCCTCGTTGATGTAATCCCGGACATCGGTTGTTTCAGACCAGTACATCATGCGTTCCATAAAACGGTCATGTGGCACGCGGTTTCCTCCTGTATTGGAGAAATTGATTGAACCGGAAAAATCAAATTTATCACTTGCTTTTACCGAACCGGATAACTTGGCCGTGGTCCTGTCCCAGGTGGAAAAGGGTATGATCCCTTCCTGGGTAAGGTTGCCAAAGGAGCCATAGAAAGTAGCAACTTCATTTCCTCCGGAAATACTCACACTGTTGTCAATCTGCACCCCGGTGTTGAAAGCCCTGTTCCAGTTGTCCTGGTACCTGTGATCAGGTACAGTCTGCTGCACCTCGCTGATGGGCGCCCCCCAGGAAGGCCAGAAACTGTTGGGTTGGTATTCTCCGCTGAAACCCTGCCCGTACTGATCCTGTAGTTTGGGAAGCCGGTTCAGCTCTTCAAAGCCAACCGATCCGTTGTAATTGACCCTGATCTGACCTTCTTTCCCCTTTTTGGTGGTAATGATGACTGCACCGTTTGCTGCACGTACCCCGTAGAGGGCGGTGGCCGCAGCTCCTTTCAGTACGGACATGGATTCAATATCATTTGGGTTGACATCAGCCATCCGGTTGGATAGGCCCCTGGGTGTGCCAGAGGATTCAATGGTGGAATTATCCACAGGGACACCGTCCACCACAAAGAGGGGCTGGTTATCCGCACCAGGATCCAGGGAGTTAATGCCCCTGATGATGATTCGGGCAGATTGGCCCGGAGCACCTCCCGAATTGGTAACCTGAACTCCTGCTACCTGCCCTTGCAGCGCATTGACCAGGTTGGGCTGCTTCATTTTGGTGATCGCTTCCGAATCTATGCTTTGGGCTGCATATCCCAGTGATTTTTTCTCCTGGGAAATGCCAAAGGCCGTCACAATGAATTCATCCAAATCCCCGGCCTCTGGGCTTAATGCAACATTCAGGGTTTGATTGTTGCCTACCTGACGGGATTGGGAAGCAAAACCTATAAAAGAATACACCAAAACCGCATTGGGGCCTGGTACATCGATGGAATAATTGCCGTCAATGTCCGATACCGTCCCTGTGGTGGTACCCTCTATTACTATGCTGACCCCAGGGAGAATTCCTCCATCCTCCGTGGAAGTCACTTTTCCGCTAACGCTCCTTTGCTGGGCCAATAAAGGCAGTTGCAGCAAAAGCAAACAGATTAGCAATAAATAATGTGTAAAATTTCTATTCATAGGAAAATGGTTTATAAGATGAACAATGCTTGATTAAGTTTCTTGAATTTTATGCTTTATTTGTCTGAAAGACCTTAAAGGACCGGATTTTCAAGTGTTTTTTTAACCCGCAATCCTGGAATTAAAACTATAGTGTCGGTATTTGGTTTAGAATTTCATGAAATTAAAAAATTAAGTTAAACATAAAAAAAATAATTTAGTCCAATTTGATTCAAATTTTTTTCTGTTATTTATAGAAAGCTTCGGTATCAGAAAGTGAAAATCCGAATATTTACTGTAGCTTTTGAATTAACACAAAATGTTAATTGGATAATTTAAGGATATTGCTTGAAATCGTCAAAGATTCCATAGCCTCACCCAACTAATCGGCGTGACCTTAAAGAAGCAATTATAAACAGATGAAAGAATACCAAAAAATTACACATACCAACACTTTACAAGTCATCCCCTGGAATGATCTGGATGATAAACGTAAGGATTTGATCCAACTGGCCACCAAAGCGGTTGATCTGGCTTATGCCCCCTACTCCAATTTTCGGGTTGGTGCAGCAGTAGTTTTGGAAAATGGTCAAACCTTTTGGGCCAACAATCAGGAAAACATCTGTTTTCCGGTGGGGGTATGTGCAGAGCGGCTTTTGCTGGGTTATACCCATGCCAATCACCCCGATCTGAAACCTGAAATCCTGGCCATAGTGGCAAAAAAAGCGGATAATAGTGGATTGGCCACCGTCACCCCATGTGGCCTTTGCAGGCAAAGTATCAGTGAATACGAAATGAAATTCAAAAAACCCATCGAAATACTGATGTACAGGCCTGATGGAACGGTGCTTCAGGCCCATGGAATAGATGCCTTGCTGCCTTTTAAGTTTGAAGACCTGAATCAGTGATGGTTCGGCAAAATATTTCCTTCCGGCAGCAGCACATGTACCACCTGAGCCATCAGCCGTCCGGAGAGGAGAACTCCCTTTGGCTGGTATTTCATGGGTACGGGCAATTGGGGAATTTCTTTCTCAAGAAGTTTTCAGCACTTTTTGATCCAAAAACCTTGATGGTGGCTCCTGAAGGTCTCAACCGCTTTTATCTGAAGGGTTTTTCCGGAAGGGTGGGTGCCAACTGGATGACCAAACATGAGCGGGAGAACGATATGGCCAATGCCAATAGCTACCTCAATGCCCTGATCAAAAACCTGCGCCAGCAACTTCCCCAACTTGAACACAGTCATGTATTGGGTTTTTCTCAGGGAGCCGCCACCATGAGCCGTTGGATCTGTCAGGCTGAACTGGATTTGGACAAGGTCGTTTTCTGGGGAGGCGCTCCGGCCCATGACCTGGATCCAGAATTACTCCAAAAGACCCTGGCCAACAGCCGGGTAATCGCAGCATTGGGAGAAGAAGATCCATTTCTGGCAACAGCTAATTTTCAGGCGCAACTGAAACAACTAACAAGCGCAGGTCTATCCCAGTTACAAATCAAATATTATCCCGGAGGACATGAACTGGAAGCCGGGTTGCTCAAAGAAATATTTTTGATGTAATTTTGCCCCATGAAGATTTTATATCAACTGGGGATGTTGCTGATGGATGGGCTGATGAAGCTGGGCAGCCATTGGTCTCCCAGGTTGAAACAGGGAGTCGCAGGTAGGGAAGGCTTGTTTGAAAAACTGGAGGCATTTAGAAAAAAACATCCCAGTCCACTGGTCTGGTTTCATGTGGCTTCCCTGGGGGAATACGAACAGGCGAAACCGGTAATCGCTGCCTTCAAGGAGAAATATCCCTTTTGGGCAGTAGCCGTTTCCTTCTTCAGTCCTTCGGGCTATGAACAGGCGATCAAGAAAAAACAGTTGTGGGTGGATCACATTACCTATATTCCCACCGATACCCCTGCCCATGCCAAAATGTTTGTGAAAATCCTTTCTCCAGATATAGTTGTTTTTATCAAATATGACCTTTGGGCCAATCATATAGGAGAATTGAAAAAGCAGGGTGTTCCGCTCTTTCTGGTGGCGGCAGCTTTCAGAACGGAACAAGTGTTTTTTAAATGGTATGGTGGCTTTTTCCGAAACCTACTTTACCAATTCGACCATATTTTCACCCAAAACAGCCTGTCCAAAGATCTTTTGGAAAAAATCAATTGTACCCGGGTAAGTGTCACCGGAGACCCAAGGTTTGATAACGTGGCCCGGATCAGCACTCAACCCAAATCTTTTCCGGATATCCGGGAGGGGATCACAGCTCCTGTGATGGTGCTGGGGAGTGTATGGCAGGAAGACATGGACCTGCTGATACCCTGGATCAACCAGGCGGAAGACATGCAATTTATACTTGCCCCACATAACATTCACGTACCTACCATCCAGCGGTGGGAGCAATCCATCCAAAAACGCTGCATCAGGTATTCGGCATTTGTCCAAAACAAAAGTGATTGGCAGGTATTGATCATTGATAATATTGGCATGCTTTCCTCCCTCTACCAGTTTGGTCGATGGGCATATGTGGGAGGAGCTTTTGGGAAAGGCCTGCACAATATTCTGGAGCCGCTGGCTTTTGGCATACCGGTCTTGTTTGGAGAACTGAAACAGGTATCCAGGTTTCCGGAGGCAGGCATCAGCGAAGCATATGGCTGTGGCTTCCCGGTAAAAAATAAAGCAATGCTGGCTGAAACCATGAACCAATTGATGCAGCCTGAACCTTATCAAAAGACCTGCCAGGCTGCCAAAAAGCTGCTTTTGTCCAACCTGGGCAGTGCAGAAAAAACCATCGACACCATCAAAGAGATAACATGGAAGGAAGGGTAATCAAAACCACAGGATCCTGGTACGAGGTGCAAACCCCGGAAGGCCTGTTAAAAGCCCGGCTGAGGGGCAAGTTCAAGCAGGATGAGCTCAAACTCACCAATCCCATTGCGGTAGGAGATTATGTCCTCCTGCAAAAGGAGAAAGACCAGGAAACTGCCGTCATCAGTGAAATCCTTCCCCGGGAAAACTACATCATCCGGAAATCTACCCGGAAGCAGCACTTTTCGCATATCCTGGCTTCCAACGTGGACCAGGCTTACCTGGTAGTGACCGTGCGCAATCCCAGGACCTCACTCGGTTTTATTGACCGGTTTTTGGTAAGTACAGAAAGTTTCAGGATTCCTGCCAGCATTATCATCAATAAATCGGATGAGATCATCAAGGAAAAGGACAAGGAATATGCTGAACTGATCAAGGAAATTTATGAGCCGCTGGGTTATCCGGTGATCCTTATTTCAGCACTATATGACAAGGAAATGATCCCGGTTTTTGGTTCGCTGCTGGAAGGGAAGACCACCCTGATGACCGGACATTCCGGGGTGGGAAAATCTACCCTGCTCAACCGCCTGGTGCCTGCTGCCCGGCAAACCACTCAGCCGGTATCGAAATCCACCTCAAAGGGGACCCATACCACTACCTTTGCCGAAATGTTTCCCTTTGGCCAGGATGCTTACATCGTGGATACACCCGGCATCAAGGAATTTGGCATATTGGATATTGGTGATGAGGAGCTCTCTCATTACTTTGTGGAATTGAGGAAATACCTGGGCCAGTGCAAGTACAATAATTGCCGGCATGTCAATGAACCGGGATGCAAGGTATTGGAGGTGCTGGAGCAGGGATACATTCATCCCTATCGCTATGAAAGCTACCTAAAGATTTTGTACGAAGAAGATGACCACCGCTAGTTGACGGGAAATCCGCTGTGACTTCAGGACACCGGAAGCCGTAAAAAACCGGCAATCCTTTGAAATCAGTTTCTTTTAAAGTAATTTTCTTTTTTTATTCCATCCGGATATATTTTCGGGTTAAAATCCTAATTGTCCCATGAGTGAAACAAAAACCCTAGTGCTGAACCACAAGCAGATCCAACAGAAAATCGTGCGGATAGCCTATGAAATCTATGAACGCAATGTGGGAGAAACAGCATTGATTTTTGCCGGATTGACAGGCATGGGTCATGTCCTGGCAGGATTGATCGCTGAAAAACTAAGCGAAATATCTCCGATAAAGGTGGACCTGATCGCAGTGACACTGGACAAATCCAAGCCCAAAATCGGGGAGATCGTCCTGTCGGACAAGGGTCCATTTGATGGAAAATGCATCATCATCGTAGATGATGTGCTCAATACGGGTAAAACCCTGGCCTATGCGATGATTCCCTTTTTGGAAGACAATGTCAAGCAAATAGAAGTGGCCGTACTGGTGAACAGAAGTCATAAGTTGTTTCCCGTTTCTCCTGATTATGCCGGCTTTGAACTGGCCACTACCCTTAGCGAACACATTACTGTAGATTTAAAACCTGAAGCCTCCACCGTTCACCTGCACTGATATGTCTGTACACCAATCTACCCACCTGAAACGGATCACCACGCATATCCTGCAGGAGATGAAAAAGCGGAATGAAAAGATTTCCATGCTTACCGCCTATGATTTTTCCATGGCCGGAATTGTGGACAGTGCCGGCATAGATATGATTTTGGTGGGCGACTCTGCCTCCAATGTAATGGCCGGTCATGAAACCACGCTTCCCATTACCCTGGATCAGATGATTTACCATGCCACCTCCGTGGTGCGGGCGGTGGAAAGGGCATTGGTAGTGGTGGACATTCCCTTTGGCTCCTATCAGGGCAATAGCTCTGAAGCTCTTCGCTCTGCTATCCGGATCATGAAGGAGTCCGGAGCCCATGCCGTAAAGGTGGAGGGGGGAGCAGAGATCAAAGAATCGGTGGTCCGGATTTTAAGCGCCGGGGTACCTGTAATGGGTCATTTGGGCCTTACCCCTCAATCAATCTATAAATTTGGTACCTATACCGTCAGGGCAAAGGAAAAGGATGAAGCTAACAAGTTGCTGGAAGATGCCAAAGTACTGGAAGACTGTGGCTGTTTTGCCTTGGTACTGGAAAAAATTCCCGCCAAATTGGCCAAAAAGGTGGCTGAGCAGGTTTCTATTCCCGTAATCGGAATTGGTGCTGGTCCGGATGTAGACGGGCAGGTGCTGGTATTGCACGATATGCTGGGCATCACCCAGGAGTTTCAGCCTCGTTTTCTACGGCAATATGCCGATATCCGCAGCACCATGCACGAGGCGGTCAGCAATTACATTAAAGATGTAAAAGCCAAGGATTTTCCCAACGAAAAGGAGAGCTACTGACTTTCCAGAAAGGCCAGCAGGTCTTTCAGGTCCTGATTGCTTAGCCGCTGTTCCAGGCCTGCAGGCATCAGGGAAGTTTCTGACATGCCATATTCCGAAACATCCGCTTTTTTTACCTGGACAAATCCCGCTGTCTGGGTATACAATTTGATGTCATCATAACCCACGTCTATTTGCCGGCCATCATACCGGGTGCCGTCTTTCATGGCTATGTACCAGCCTTGCCATTCGGGACTCATTTCATCTGATGGCATCAGTATGGAACCGATCAGTCCCTTTCTGTCCTTTGATTTGCCTACATTGCTCAGGTCGGGCCCCAGGTCTCCTCCCCGACCTTCTACTACATGACAGGTGGAACAAAGCGAAGTGTTGGAATAAAATACCCTCCTGCCCCGGTCCGGATCGGCCGGGCCTTCAAGGAGGGAGCTCCACTGATCCAATTCCTGTGGATCGGGTCGTTTGCCGGTATCCTGTGACAAGGCCAGCATCAGCTGTTGTCGCAGGCCTTCGCTGTCACAACTGCTGCCGTCATTCAATACCCGTTCCATGGCTTGTTTTACCTCATCTTCTCCGTTTTTGTTCCGCAGGTACCTGGCTGCAGCTATGGCAAGGTTTTCACTGGAAACTTCCAATAGGGGAATAATTTCCCTCCAGGCCTCAAGAGGCTGCCTGGAGAGTGCCGACAGCGATTCTGCCCGTAAATTTATGGGCCTGCTTCCTGACAGACTCACCTGAAGCAGGGCTTCGGCTACTTGTTTATCCGGTATATTGGCAAGGGTCTGGATAACTTCCATTAGCAGGTCCTCCTCTTTTTCCAGGGATAAAAAATCCAGGAGAAGGTCTTTCTGCTCCGCAGGATCCTCCAGGTAGCGGAGGGCATAGGCCCTCATCTGCGAAGGATTGGAAGGATCACTGACGATTTCAGCAATAAATCCATCCGGTAATTTTAAAGGAATCCGTTTGGAAATTTCTTCCTGTTTATTAGTGAATGCCTTTAAAAATCCCGGTTCCAGAAGTTTGACTGTTTCCAGATAGGTTTCGAACAATGCTGTCGTAAACTCGCCAGTGGTGAGGGCCAATTCCAGATTTGCTTTTTGAGAGACGAAGCCCTGGCTGCCTATCCATATCAGTGCCATTTTTCGGATTTCGGGATCAGGATCTTCCAAAAATTGCCCTGCAAGCTCAGCCCCATCGGGATGCTCTGATTCCATTAAGGCCAATAGTACGCCCAGCCGCACATGGGCGGATTCATTTTGTAGGGCCTGCACCAATTTTTCACGGTGCACCTCCCTGCTTAAGCCCATAACCGAAGCATGTCTAACGAAGGGATCATCGGATCGCAGGTTTTTGAAATGCTGGTCAAAATTAGTTGAGTCTGATAGCAATTGGTTTAACCGCTTCACCTTTTCGTTGGCAATAGGGGGATCGTAAAGGCTTCTTTGCACCAAAAGTTCTGTATTTTCTTTTGCCGAAAGCTTCCATATTTTGCCCTTTCCGTGATTGGGGTACACTCTTTCCACCCAATCGGTAAAATAGATATTGCCTTTACTGTCAGCGGCAAAAGCCACCGGCCTGAAGTCCTCGCCGCCCTGCAATATCACCTCCGTGGATCCGCTAACGGACAGGCCCTTTTCTTCCATGGCAATGCGGACAATGCTGCTTTCTTCCCAAATGGTACAGAGCATCTGATCATGGTAATCTTGAGGCAGTCTGCCCAGGTTGGCGTTCAGCAGTCCGGAAGGAGATTCACCCAAAGGGACTGCATAAGGTAAGGTATTTGGTAATTCACCATTCCAAGCCAGGTAGGGATGAATGCCGCTGCCCCCAAACAAGGATTGGTAGCCAAAATGGGAGCCTCTTACCGCATGCACCAACCGGTTGGGGCCGCGGCTGTCGGGGTCGTTGTCTGCCACCAGCAAGCGACCGTAATTGTCAAATTTCAGGTCAAACGGATTCCAGTAACCCGTAGAAAAGATTTGAGCTTCGGAGCCATCTGTTCTGGCCCGGATAATATTGCCGCCATCTCCATAACCAGATACTTCTTTGCCATCACTGCCCTGAAAAACCCAGTGGGCTGCTCCGGTGTTGCCCCTGCCGATATACATGTATCCTTCCGTGTCGAAGGCAATGCTCAGGATGGCTGCATGGACATAGACCTGTTTGGGTTGGGCAAAGGCCATCAGCTTTTCGCTTTTCTCGCTGATCCCGTCCCAATCCTCATCATAAAATTTCCACACTTCTTTGGAGGTCACCGCATAGAGTTGACCTTCCGGTGAAAAGGCAATATTTAACCCTTCTATTAACCCTTCCGCAAATATCGATTCTTTGTCCCAGTTCCCATCTCCATTGCTGTCTTCATATACTTTAATGATATCATGGTCGGGACCACCATAGTCTTTAGGCGGCTGGTGGGTATGGGACTCCAACACATATATCCTGTCTTGCTCATCTACCGCAATGCCTATGGGGGTAACAATATCAGGAGCCTGCTTCATCAGGGTCAATTCCAGGCGATCATCCAATAGGGTGACTCCTTTCACTACCCTGGGTCCGGACTTTTCCTCATTGCTGCCACAGGAGAAAATAACAGGTACCATTAAAATGATTAGTGAAAACAGGTATAGGTCTGGTTTTTTTAATCGCATGACGGTGTTGTTTTTTCTTTTGGAAGCGCTTTGGTTATTACCCAAAATTCGCAAACCTGTCAGGTTTTTGTTGATATTCAATCAACAACAAACTTTGAGTAAATGAAACCTGACAGGTTTTACGTGATTTTCTTGACCAGATTCAACCCATCAAAACACGACTAGGGTTGGCGGATGATGGAATAAAGCAATCACTATTTCTGGTATTTTTCGAATAATTGGTAAGCCCGGGTCAGGTCATTTACCAGGGTAGCCTCATTGATTGGCGGGGCCATTTCTACCAAAAGGTAACCTTCATACCCATGCTCCAGCATTTTTTGAATCACCCCATCATTGTCTGTCACGCCTTCACCAAAATTGACCACCTTATGGACACCCATTTTTTCGGTATCCTTGATGTCTATGTGGAGGATTTTTTCGTGAAATTTATCCACGACCTCCATCAGGTCCACATTGGAACCATTGAAGTGGGCATTGTCCATGCACATGCCCAGATGGCTGGAATTAACGGCATCAAAAATTTTTCCATAATCCTCAATGAATTCGATGTTGTTATTGGCATGGTTTTCCAGCAGGAGCAGTACATCCATTTCTTCCGCAGCAGGGGCTAATTCCCGAACGATTTCCACCACGGCTTCGGGACCTCCAGCTTTCCCCCGGCCGGCCCCGGTACATTTTACACGGCGGCAACCGAGTTTTTTTGCTGCTTCCATCAGCCACAGTTTATGGGCAACATCCTTTACGATGTTTCCTTCTGCCCCAAAGGAGCTGCCCTGCACACAGATGGGGGTCAAGCCATGTTCGTAGCAGCGTCGCTGTATGCTGCCAATGCCCGAAGGGGTAAGGTTACGGCCATACCAGCAGTTGAATTCCACATTTTTAAAAGGGAGTTGAGGAATGATTTCAAAGGCTTTCTCAAAGTTCTCGTCCCCAAATCCATCGCAGGTGATGGTGGCAATGGCCAATTCCACCTTTTTTTCCTGGCTTATTGAATGCCGGAAGTTTCCCAGAGAATCGGGCTGAAAAGATGCCAGGCCTGCCATGCCCAAACCTGCTTTTTTAAGAAATTTACGCCGGTCATGCGTTGAATCCTGAAGGTTTACGTTTTTCATGCGCTGCTTTTTATCGTTCCCTAAAGTACTAAAAATTCCAATCAGAAGCGGTATTTTGCAGCATTGATCCTTTGTGTGCTACTAATTTGGGTTCAATGAATGCAAGTACAATCTGCTAGCTTCCGAGCTAGACCGGATATAAGCCGCAACTACATGCCTAATTTCCGTTGACAAACGAGAGCCGAGGCATTTGCAAAGCCGGATACTACGGACATATGAAAATCACTCCCGGAAATGCGCCCATTTAGCCATTTCAAATGGTTTTCGGACGGTTCAAATCCGTTTATGACTCCGAAAATATCAGGGTGAAGTGGCATACTTCACCCAGTCTCTATTCTTTTACCAGGCCTGGGTGTAGATTGCATCTACATCCCTTTTATCCTTTTATTTACGCCAGTGAGGCATTTGCAATGCCGGGTCCCATGGACAGACCGTTTAGAAAATCATTGCTGGAAGCGTTTACGTTTAGCCATTGCAAATGGCTTTTAGGCAGGTCTTTTCAATTTACGACGGCGAAGATAGCAGGGTGAAGTGGCCTACTTCACCCAGTGGCGTTCTTCACCCAATCTTTTATCTGTGTTAATCTGCGTAATCTGTGGTGCACTTTTTTTATAAGACTTTATGGAATATCCTCCATCTCCCCAAACCAGACCACCGCATATTCCTTATAGATCCCCACGCCCATGGCTTTCCAATTGGCCACATTGAACGGCGGCAGATTGGCGAGGACAGCATGGTGACCCGGGCTTTTTTTCCAGACTTCCAGGGCATCTTCCGGTTGGGCGGCAGCAGAGTGCCAGTAGGCAATTTCGTATCCGGGGCTGTCGTATCCTGCGATTTCCTTTGGCTTGTCCCACATGCAGTTGGGGTCTTTGTGGTTGTCGGTATAGCAGCAATCCGTCCAGGGACCTTCCCTGGACCAGGAATGCATGTTGCAGCGTTTGCTCTGCTGGTAATTTTCCATCAGGTCTTTGGCGTGGATCTGAGCTACTTTTGTCAGAGCTGTTGAAAGGGGAACTGCCTCCAGGCCCCGGCTCAGCCGATAGGTATTGATCAGCTCAAACAGTTGTTTTTCATTCGGGGAAACAGTAGGAAAGGCTGTGGATCCGACTGCTCCACTGGTCAGGAACAGCCACAATAAAATCAAATACATTGCCATAGAAATTAATGATTACAGATTTTCTAAACGAGGCTGATTCAATTTTGTTGGATGCAGGGGAATTTCGCTTAATATAGCAGGCGGGTCTACCAATACATTTTTTTTTCGTATTTTAGCCACCGATTTTAAATCGACATTCATTTTTAACGAAAATCAGAAAACAAATAACCATATGAGTGACAAAACCCCAAAAATACTTTATACATTGACTGATGAGGCACCGGCTCTGGCCACCTATTCTTTGTTGCCCATCATCAAAGCTTTTACAGATTCGGCCGGTGTGGTGGTGGAGACCAGGGACATCTCCCTTTCCGGGAGGATCATCGCTACTTTTCCGGAATTTTTAAAAGCGGATCAAAGGATCAATGATGCTTTGGCCGAACTGGGAGATATTGCCAAAACCCCCGAAGCCAATATCGTCAAATTGCCCAACATCAGTGCTTCCCTGCCACAATTGAAGGCAGCGATCAGGGAATTGCAGTCTCAGGGTTATCCCCTTCCCGACTATCCTGATGATCCTCAGAATGAGCAGGAAAAAAACATTCAGGCCAAATACGACAAAGTAAAAGGTTCTGCTGTGAATCCCGTATTGCGGGAAGGAAATTCAGACCGCAGGGCACCACAGGCGGTGAAGCAGTTTGCCAGAAATAATCCACATAGCATGGGCAAATGGGAAGCCGGTTCCAAAACCCATGTTTCCAGTATGTCTGAAGGCGATTTTTATGGCAGCGAAAAGTCTGTTACCATTCCGGAGGCCACTTCGGTAAAAATCGAATTGACGGCTAAAGACGGCAGCAAAAAAGTATTGAAAGAAAAGCTTGCCCTTCAGGCTGGGGAAGTGGTAGATGCCGCCGTATTGAGCACCCGCTCATTGAGAAAATTCCTGCAGGAACAAAAAGAGGAAGCTAAAAAACAAGGGATACTGTTTTCCCTGCACATGAAAGCCACCATGATGAAGGTGTCCGACCCCATCATTTTCGGGCATGCGGTGACCGTCTTTTTTGCTCCTGTCTTTGAAAAGCATGCGGCTACCTTAAAAAATCTCGGTGTAGATCCCAACAATGGATTTGCGGCCGTGGTATCCGCCCTGGACGAATTGCCCGCTGATAAGAAGAAAGCCATAGAAGCCGATATTGAGGCTTGCTACGCAGACAGCCCGGACCTGGCCATGGTCAATTCCGATAAAGGGATTACCAACCTGCATGTTCCTTCTGATGTGATCATCGATGCTTCCATGCCGGCAATGATCCGGTCCAGCGGTCAGATGTGGAATAAAAACAATGAATTGCAGGATGCCAAAGCCATCATCCCGGACCGTTCTTATGCAGGCGTATATCAGGAAACCATAGATTTCTGCAAGAAGCATGGTGCCTTTGACCCTACCACCATGGGCTCCGTGCCCAATGTAGGACTCATGGCACAAAAGGCTGAGGAATACGGTTCTCATGACAAAACCTTTGAAATTCCTTCGGATGGAACGGTCAAGGTAAGCGATGCAAGTGGAAAAGTGATTTTTGAACATCCCGTTGAAAAGGGCGATATCTGGAGAATGTGCCAGGTGAAAGATGCGCCGGTTCAGGATTGGGTCAAATTGGCCGTGAACCGGGCCAGAGCTACTGGTTCTCCTGCCGTATTTTGGTTGGATAAAGACAGGGCCCACGATGCCCAATTGATCCAAAAGGTAGAAAAATACCTCAAAGACCACGATACCAGTGGCCTGGATATCCGGATCATGTCTCCGGTAGAAGCTACCAGGTTTTCCCTGGAAAGGATCAAGGCTGGAAAAGACACCATTTCGGTAACCGGAAATGTGCTGAGAGATTACCTTACCGACCTCTTCCCTATCCTGGAACTGGGTACCAGTGCCAAGATGCTTTCTATCGTACCTCTGATGAATGGTGGAGGTTTATTTGAAACCGGGGCTGGTGGATCTGCGCCAAAGCATGTGCAGCAATTTGTAGAGGAAGGACATCTTCGATGGGATTCTCTGGGAGAATTTTTAGCGCTGGCAGTGTCTCTGGATCATTTAGGAGATACCTTCGATAATAAACGGGCTAAAGTTCTCGGAAAAACCCTGGACCAGGCCACTGCCAAATTTTTGGAAAAGGGCAAGTCTCCTTCCCGAAAAGTAAATGAGTTGGATAACCGGGGCAGTCATTTTTACCTGGCCATGTACTGGGCAGAGGCCCTGGCCAATCAGGAAGAAGACGGAGCATTGAAAAAAATATTTGCACCGGTGGCCAAAGAAATGGCGGAAAAGGAAAATATTATCAATGAGGAGCTGATTGGGGCGCAGGGAAAACCCATGGATATCGGCGGTTATTACCGGCCCGATGGAGATAAGACCTCCAAATTGATGCGGCCCAGTGCTACCTTAAATAAGATACTGGAATCCATTGTAGCTTAGTTTGATAACTTACACTTTACTTAAAAAAAAGCCGCTGAAATCAGCGGCTTTTTTGCTTATATAGAAATTCCAGGGCTATTTGTGCTGAATGGGTATCGTTGCAACGGGCTGAGAAAACTCTCTGGTAATACCGTGAGCGGTAATCCGTACGTATCCAAATCCCCCTTACTAAGGAGGATTCACTAAAATTTGGATTTCCTGTTGATTTTTATGGTTTTACTGGGCTACTTAATAGATTAGCAATAATCAAATTAAACCATCAAACTATTTGTTAAATGATCTGGATAATCCCGATATTGAAGCCAACATGTTAATAATTTAAATATTCCTGTCGTTTTTATAAAGGAAGAACTCAAAAATAGATTATTGGAAAGGACTTAGAATATGAAAACCTTCTTTATCGACATTTTTACTTACCACCATCACTTCAATCAAAAACTGATCGACCAACTGATTGCACACGAAAAAAGATTGCCAGATCGAACCATCCCACTTTTTTGCCATACCCTGAATGCCCACCAAATTTGGAATTCCCGGATTACCAAAAAAGACACCTTAGGTGTGCACCAAATCCATCCACTGGAGGCCTGCAAAAGTTTAGATCGGGAAAATTATCAGGAAACCCTGCAGATTTTAGAGGAGAGAGCACTGGATGAAATGATCGTATATGGCAATTCACAAGGAACAGAATTTACCAATACGGTTCAGGAGATCTTATTCCACGTGGCCAATCATTTCAGCCACCACAAAGGACAGATCATATCGGATTTCAGGCAAAGTGGCATTGCGCCTATTAAAACTGACTATATTTTATACAAAAGGTAAAAAAGTACATCTTATCCATTAACATCAAGGACTCCTTTGAAAACGTATTGGAAAGGATCACCTTTTTTGATAAAGACTCCAACCCTATTGTTAAAAAAATATATGCATCAAAGAAAAAGTTTTACCTTAAAGAATTTAGAAGCAGATTACAATTATTTTAAGGATTTCTATGCCCGTGCGGATTTATAAATAGATATAAGCAACATCGCCCTGGATGCTTTTCCGATTGAGATAATGAAAGCATTGACCAGTTTAACTGATCTAAGTGATTTAAACTATGAAAAACAATAAAACACTTGTCATCGGTGCCAGTGGCGCTACAGGAAAGCACCTGGTAAGCCAACTGCTGCTGCTGGGGCAAGGCGTCAAAGTTATCGTTCGTCCCCATGCGAAAATACCCAATGCCTGGCTAACAAATGACAAAGTCTCCGTCTTTAGGACTGAAATATCCAGCCTCAGTGAGGCAGAATTAGCTGATTACATTAAAGATTGTCAGACCCTGGCTTCCTGTCTTGGCCACAACCTGAGCTTGAAAGGCATTTATGGTGCTCCTCGAAAATTGGTAAGCCAATCCGTTCAGTTGCTTTGCCGGGCTGTTGAAAAGAATAAATCCAAAAATCCCGTCAAGTTGGTGTTGATGAATACGGCCGGCAACCAAAACAGAGACTTATCCGAACCTGGTTCTTTCGCAGAAAAATGCATGATCGCCCTTATCCGGCTGCTGTTACCACCCCATACCGACAATGAAGCAGCCGCTGATTTTCTAAGAAATCAAATCGGCCAAAAGCACCCATTCCTTGAATGGGTGGTGGTACGGCCGGACACATTGATTGACAGGGAAGAAGTCTCCGATTATACCTTACATGCTTCTCCAACAAGAAGCGCACTTTTCAATCCGGGTAAAACCAGCCGGATAAATGTAGCGCATGCTATGGCCAAACTGATTGGAGAAAATGGCCTATGGGAAAAATGGAAAGGACAAATGCCTGTAATCTACAATAAAGAAATAAAATGAAACGAAACTTGATACCATCATCGGGCTTAAGGAATGCTATCCGGAACAGGAAAATACAATGGTAAAAAGCAAAGCCCGGTAAGTAGACCGGGCTTCTTAAAATAATTACATCAAAGCAAAAAACTTATCCAGATCCGGAATCAATATGATCCGGGTTCTTCGGTTTTTGGCCATATTTTCAGGGCTGTCATTTTCCACTACCGGGAAAAAACTGCTCCTTCCGGCTGCAATCAGTTGTTCCGGAGCTACAGCATGATTCTCCACCAGCTTTCTGACAATAGATGTTGCCCGCTTTACACTCAGGTCCCAGTTATCCTGAACGGTAGCTGTAGAAATCGACCTGGGATCAGTATGACCCTCCACCATTACCTCCAGGCTGGGTTCCGAATTGATAACTGCGGATAGTCTCTCCAGCAGTGGATTGGCTTCCTGATTTACCCGGAAACTTCCAGTGTTGAACAATAGCCGGTCCGAAACCGAAATCATGACCACTGTTTTGTCAATATCAATGACAATGTCCTCCTCCTGTTCGTTTCCTTTTCCACCGATAGCCGTTAAAAGATTATGAGAAATCGCCAGGTTAACGGAGTCCTCAAGGGTCTTTGCCTGAGCCAATTTTTCGGTATCTATCTTGCTAATGGTCTTTTCCAATTGCATTCTCAATTGGTCAGAAACCAAGATATCTCCGCTTTGAGACATCATCCTGCCATTCTTTTCCAGTAATTGTTCATTATCACCCCTCAAGGAATTAATTTTGGCGTTGTACTCGGCTACCCTGCTTTGGATTTGGTCGAATTTGGCTTCAAGGGCCTCCTTTTCAGAGCTGGTTTGGGCCAACTCAACCTGAGTGCTGTGCAATTCCCCCTGAAGGGAGGTGTATTTCTTTTTGGACACACAGGAAGCCAGGCCTCCCATGATCAATAATGTGAAAATAAAAGGTAGTTTTTTCATGGTAATTAATCGTTGGTTTTCTTGAAATAGCCCCAATTCAAAAACAGGGCCAATTTTCAATTTCCCTTCCTTACACCAGGCTATCAATGGGGTTTCTTTCCATCAGAGGGCCTATTATTTTATGAAAATATGGGAACTGAGTAAAATTTCGATTAGTTTTAACTTTATCATTAAACTTGTCCCATGTAAAATAATGTTAGTACGTTATTTATGCATATTTAGTATCACCCTGGCCGTTTCCTGCAAGCCAAACCTGCCGGAAGAAATAAAAATCGCCATGGAAGAATTGCCGGAGGAATTGGATTTCAACATTCATGTGAAGCCCATTCTATCAGACAATTGTTTTTCCTGCCATGGGCCGGATGAAGCAGCCAGAGAAGCCGGAGTCCGGCTGGATCTGCCAGAAGCAGCCTATGCTCCTACCTCAGAAAGTGGCTTGATTCCCATCAAGCCCGGAAAACCCGGAAAAAGCGAAGTTTTCCACAGGATTCTTTCTGAAGATCCCGACTACCTGATGCCCAGCCCGGAATCTCACCTTAGCCTTACCGACCGGGAAAAGGCCATCATTGTCAAATGGATTGCATCCGGTGCGGAGTATAAAAAGCACTGGGCATTTATCCCGGCAAACAAGCCTGAATTGCCCGATCCAAAAATGGATAATTGGTCCGTACAGCCCATTGATCTGTTTGTTGCTCAGAAACTGCATCACAACGGTTTAAAACCCAATGAAAAAGCGGATAAGGAATTGTTACTCAGAAGACTAAGTTTGGACCTAACCGGTTTGCCTCCAAGCCTGGAAGAACTGGATGCCTTTTTGGCCGATGATTCAGAAAAGGCTTATGAAAAACAGGTAGACCGTTTGCTCTCTTCTCCACATTATGGTGAACAAATGGCCATGCATTGGATGGATGTGGCTCGTTTTGCCGATACCCATGGCTATACGGTAGACCGCTTTAGAGACATGTCTCCCTGGAGGGATTGGGTCATTGAAGCATACAACCAAAACATGGGGTACGATCAGTTTATCACCGAGCAGCTTGCCGGGGATCTTCTGCCCAACCCTACTAAAAAACAAATGCTGGCCACGGCATTTAACCGAATCCATCCGCAAAACATGGAAGGGGGTATCGTACAAGAAGAGTTTAGAGTTGAATATGTCGCAGACAGGACCAATACGGTAGGCAAAGCATTTATGGCCCTGAGTTTGGAATGTGCCCGGTGTCATGACCACAAATACGATCCAGTAAGTCAAAAAGAATATTTTCAAATGAGCAGCTTTTTCAATCAGGTGGACGAAGCCGGTCAGATCTCCTGGGATAATGCCATGCCTGTGCCCACCATGCTCTGGACAGATAGTGAAAAGGACGCCCTGCTGGAAATGTTGAAAAAGGAAATAACGGAGACAGAAAAAGCACTCAGCGCTATCAAAATTGCTGAAAAAGCTGATTTTGACAGCTGGATAAGCAGTCAAGGGTATAAAGAAACGCGCTTTTACCGTCCTGCTACTTCCTTGATCGCGCACTTTGATTTTGATGAGGTTCCCTTGCAGGACAAGGTAAATCCTTCCATAGCCGGTAGTATGGAAAGTATAGGAGAGGAAAGTAAACAACCGCCTTTGGTGGACGGGTACCGGGGAAAAGCGGCTTCTCTTAATGGTGACTCCTGGCTGAAAATGGGGGGCGTAGGAAGTTTTTCCAAGGACCAACCCTTTAGCGTGGGAATTTGGCTCACTGTTCCCGAAAATCTGGATAATGGGGCCATTTTTCATACCGGAGACGGAGCGGTACTTTACAATCGACGCGGTTATCATTTATACTTGAAAGATAACAAGTTGGAAATGATTCTTGCCCACACGGCTCCTTACAATGTCATCAGCAACCTTACTCTGGAAGGTATACCGAGAAATGAATGGATACATCTATTGATGACCTATGATGGCTCCTCCAAAGCTTCGGGAATAAAAACCTACCTGAACGGAAAACTAATGGCCAGCAAAACGGTCAAAGACAAGCTATACAAAGACATTTTATTTGACCGCAATAACCAACCGGGTATTCAAATTGGCGCCGTTTGGAGAGGTAAGGGACTGAAAGGGGCCGCAGTTGATGAGCTGAAGGTATTTGATAAGGAATTGTCGGCAGTGGAGATCATGCAGTGGCTACAACCAGATCTGCTGGCAGCCATACTAAAAAAATCTCCAAACGATTTGAGTTCGGAGGAAAGAAATGCAATGGAAAGCTTTTACTGGCACAACCTTTCTCCGGCCTACAAAAGTCAACTTAAAAAATTAGCGGCCGCAAGAAAAAAGCATTCTGAGACGGTAGAACCCATACAGGAGGTCATGATCATGCAAGACATGGAACCCAAAAGACCTACTTTTGTACTGGAAAGAGGGGAATACCATGCTCATGGAGAGGAAGTGCAGGCCGGGACTCCAGAAGCCATATTACCCATGGCAGATGCTTATGAAAAAAACCGGCTTGGACTGGCCAAATGGCTCCTGGATGAGCGTCATCCCCTCACCGCCCGGGTGGCAGTCAATCGGCTTTGGCAGCAATTTTTCGGCAGGGGGCTGGTGGCTACAGCCGCTGACTTTGGCAATCAGGGAGAAATGCCCAGCCATCCTGAATTACTGGATTGGCTGGCGGTAACCTTCCGGGAATCTGGCTGGGACGTGAAAAAGCTTCAGAAAATGATCGTCCTTTCCGAGACCTACAAACAATCGTCCGTGACGAGCCCGGAACTTCTGGAAAAAGACCCTGAAAACATTTTGCTGGCCAGGGGACCTTCTGGAAGAATGCCCGGAGAAATGATCCGTGACAATGCCTTGCTGGCAAGTGGCATGCTGGGTAAAACCATCGGCGGCCCCAGTGTGAAACCCTACCAACCCGACGGTCTTTGGTCAGTCAATGGCGGCCAATACACAGAAGATACAGGGGAAAATCTTTTCCGGCGCAGTCTGTATACCCTGTGGAAAAGATCTGTTCCACATCCTACCCTACATATTTTTGACAGTCCGGAGCGTTCTGAAACCACGATCAAAAGGCAGGAGACCAATACCCCGCTTCAGGCTTTGGTTTTGATGAATGACCCCATTTATGTAGAAATCGCCAAGGTGCTGGGTGCCGGCATTTCCCGGCATCAGGAAACCCGGCAAGGCATACAGGAAGCATTCCGAAAACTTACGGGAAGAGCTGCCCAGCCGCAGGAAATAGAAGTATTATTGGCCCTAAGGACCAATGAAATCAATAAATTCAAAAACGCACCGGAAAAGATGGATGGCTGGCTTAGTACCGGATCCTATCCCGTTCAGGAAAAACCGGATCGCCTGGATTGGGCTGCCAATACGGTGGTAGCCAGTGCCATTCTGAATTCCGATGCCACCATAACGAAAAGATAACATGTGCCATCACCATAAAAAACACCGCTTTCAGGGCCTCCCTGAGCTCCATGAACTGGAAAAAAAGATGGATAGAAGGGATTTTCTTTCCAGAACGGCCATGGGCATGGGCGCACTGGCCCTTGGCTCTATTTTTACCCAGGATGGTCTGATGGCAAAAAGCCTCGGGCCCGGGGGAGGATTACCCGGACTTCCACATCATCCGCCTAAAGCCAAACGTATTATCTATCTCTTTCAAAGCGGGGGACCCTCTCAACTTGATCTGTATGATTATAAACCCCAACTAACTGACATGCATGGAAAAGACCTACCGGAATCCATTCGGGGAGGTCAGCGCCTGACCGGCATGAGTGCCAACCAAAGTATTTTCCCCGTGGCCCAATCGGCTTTCAATTTCAAACAATATGGGCAGAGCAGGAGCTGGGTAAGCGAGCTTATGCCCTATACAGCAGAAGTGGTGGATGATTTGTGTTTTATCAAATCCATGATCACCGAACAGATTAACCACGATCCCGCCATTACCTTTATGCAAACGGGCCACCAATTGCCGGGAAGGCCTTCCATGGGTGCATGGATGTCCTACGGTTTGGGATCCGAAAACCAAAACCTACCGGGCTTTGTGGTATTGGTCTCTAAAAATGCCGTCAGGGATCAACCTTTGTATGCCCGCCTTTGGGGCAATGGCTTCCTGCCCTCCCAGCATCAGGGGGTACAGTTTCGATCGGGAAAGGATCCGGTATTGTACCTGAGTAATCCTGAAAACTATGAAGGACAGGACAGAAAGGAAATGCTGGATTACCTGAAGGAACTCAATGGCTTGCAATACGATACCTATGGGGATCCGGAAATCAATGCACGGATCTCTCAATATGAAATGGCTTTTCGCATGCAAACCTCCGTCCCCGAGGTAAGCGATATGTCAGACGAACCGGATTGGGTTTTTGATCTCTATGGGGAAGATAGCCGGGACCCCGGAACTTACGCAGCCAATTGCCTGCTGGCCAGAAAACTGATCGAAAAGGATGTGAAGTTTGTACAACTCTACCACCAGGGCTGGGACCAGCATGGTAACCTTCCGGGAGGAATCCGAAACCAGTGCGCCAAAACCGATCAGGCGACGGCAGCTTTGATCAAGGATTTAAAACAAAGGGGCCTTCTGGAAGACACCCTGGTCGTCTGGGGCGGTGAATTTGGCAGGACGGTGTACAGTCAGGGTACGCTCACTGCCGATAATTACGGCAGGGATCACCATCCCCGCTGCTTTACCATGTGGATGGCGGGCGCTGGCGTCAAGCCAGGTTTCACCTATGGTGCTACGGATGAGTTTGGATACAATGTAACTCAGGATCCCGTGCATGTACATGATTTTCACGCCAGTCTCCTACACCTGTTTGGGGTGGACCATGAGCAATTGATATTCAAGCATCAGGGAAGAAGATTCCGGCTCACAGATGTGGCCGGAAAGGTGGTCAATGATTTGTTTGCCTGATTTATTTCTTTAAAAAGGC
Source organism: Cyclobacterium sp. (assembly GCF_014762705.1). GTDB lineage: Bacteria > Bacteroidota > Bacteroidia > Cytophagales > Cyclobacteriaceae > Cyclobacterium. The sequence goes on from NZ_JABURL010000083.1 coordinate 22,721, forward strand.
AGAATACATCCAAACAAGTTTTTCCTGCTCCCGGATATAGTCACTCATCAGGGCATTGGTGCCTTCATCGCCGATTTCACCGGAAAGATCCAGTAATTCCCTTTGCAGGGTAAGGATACTTTTCAAGGAGGCTAAAATATTTTCTACGGCCTTCATGCCATCAGTTACTTCCTGACTTTCCTGGATGGCAGACGCTGCCTGGTACTTGGAATACCGGTGCTGAGGAGCATGGCCCAGGGTCAGGATCCTTTCTGCTATGTCATCAATCTTCACCTGCAAGTCTGTGTACAACTCTTCAAACTTGAGATGAAGTTCAAAAAACTTATCCCCTTTGATATTCCAGTGATATCCTCTGGTATTTTGATAGAAGATGGAATAATTGGCCAGCAAAACGTTTAATTTCTTCGCCAACTCTTCTGAGCGCTGTATATCCAGGCCTATTGCATTTAAATTTTCCATGTTTTGATAGGATGTAGGTTTTAGAAAGATGCCTTTTTTTGTTTCTAAATTTAACTTATTTCGGTTAGAGTTTTGGGGTCGGAGATAGATAAAAACATTTAATTTTTTAATTTCAGACTAGGCTCCTGGCATACTGGACAGTTCTACCACATAAGCTTATTGCCACAATTACCATCTTAAACCAAAGGAAGAGTAAATGGTTTTGAGAATTCCCAGGATTCAAAATCAGTTATAAGGGAATATAAACTTCTCATTGTTTAATGGATAATTATGAGTCAAAGGCTATTTATGACATTTTAGCTTGTTTCTATTGTACTTTTTCCTTGATGAAAAGTACCAAAAAATCAAGACAAAAAAATCCTTCCTCCCACAAGCCTCCTGCGCACCCCGGTTTTTTGTCGGGCTTGCGCTCTTTTCGTATTAAAATTTATCTCTTCTTTATTTAAGAAATATTTTAGGGTTTCTTCTTTATCAAAAATAAATGATTCAATTTCGTCACCGGTAGGCTAAGCATATAGAAAATACACAAATCAGGATGATAGAGTTTTTTTTCACCACATTGATTTACAGGTATTTAATAAACACGGAATTGGTAGTTGGTTGAATACCAACAAAACCTGAAAGGCTAACGGAATTTTAAAACCGATAACCCAACTCAGGTCCCCAATAGCTTTCACGCATCCGGAATTGCTGATCCATCATGATGCCTGCCTGCAGGCCGAGGCGCAACCGATTTCCCAGAGACTTGTGCAAAGAAATTTGACCAGGAAAAATAAGACCCACAGCGTATTGGTCTACCAGGTTGAAACCCCTGTAGGCTCCCCGTTCTTCATCAAACAGGATCGGCTGGTAAAACCGGTTTTCATCTACCGCCAATCCAAGCCCCAAACCAATTCGGCCTTTCAAACCCAATGGAAGGGGAAATTTCCTGCTTAAAATAAATGAAAAATGATCCGAAATAATCTCGCTTCTAATGGGCAGATCTCCAATAATTATTGGTGTTTCAGCGACTGATTCCCGAAAATAAGCATTGAAGGAGCGGTTAAAAACCGTACCCATGGTCCATTCAGGTGTCCAGTCATGGGTGAGTCCAATAGAATAATACCAACCGACAGCAGGCCTTTCATAACCGTAATCCCGGTTCAGACTAAAGGACCCAAGACCTAGCCGGATATCAAAGCCCTGCGCTGCTATTGCATTTGCCGAGAGAATCAGCAACATTGATAAAATTGTTCTTTTGACGTTCATCATTAAAAAAGAAATCGAATTTCAGGCCCCAAATGGAAGCCCCCAATGGCATAGAAAGGTGTAAAAAACAAACCGGTTTTCAATCCTATGGTCCCGATGGTACCTAAAGGTTTGGATAAATTCAGCAATAAGGGCATGCTAAAGTCCCGGGTAAACAGGGGTAAACCTGTCTGACTATCCCTTTCATCAGGGTAGCTTGCCAGAAAAAATCCAGGACCAGTTCCTACTGCCATGTTCCAATCATTTCCCAGGGAAAAATTTCTTTGCAAAGTCCAGTAAATCAAATGAACCTGAACCGCGGATTTTTCAGGTAAGCCCGTTTGCTGGGTAGCTTCCGGGGAATAGGAAAATTTTCCAAACTGATAATGGGAGCCCAAAGATAGTTTACCCTGAAACCGGTAATCAAAACTCAGGCCCATGGAATAACCCAATTGGGCATTTGGGTACCTGCTGCCATAATCGATGGGAGTAAACATGCCCGAATGAAAACCTATGGTATACTGCTGCGCCTGAACACCAGAAACAAATAAGGCTGACAAAAGCAAAATAAAAATCAGCCCTCTATTAAGAGCAGGGAAGGAAATATAATTTGTAAGCACCTTGTAAATGAAACTGTTAAATTACTCCATTTCAAACAGACCTTTTGCTGATGAAAATGCAATATTACGAATAATCTCGTTGTAGAGACTGTTTCCTTTCAGGATATTTTTTTGTAGCGCTTTTCCAAATCTTCCAAATCCCTTTTTTCTTCAAACTGCTGTTTGGCCAGGTTCCAGGTCATTTCTGCATGCTTTTTTATAGCCCCTTTTTGTTCTTCTGTCTGGGCAAATTTACTGAGCGTAATCATGGCTTCCATTAATCTGATGATCACGGGAGGACTGTCCCTGGCATACTGGCGGATGGCATTAAATGCCGCATCCATCATTCCGGCAAAGGTGAGTACGTCAGCCTTTATCCGCAAAGTACCGGAAGCATCTACCCGGTAGGGAGATGGAAAGCGAATACTTGTTAGATAGGCCAGGCTGCTACACAGGTTATCTATACAAGAAATCGCTGTGTAGGGATCATTTACCCCAGGAGAAAGGGCTCTGGCGGCGATCTCCACCATTTGATGAATGGCATGTTCGGCATCCTGTTGGGGAGTCCTTGTTTTTCCTCCCAAAAAGTGCTGCCGCAAACGGTCGAGTTCCTCATTTTTCAGGTCTTTATGTGCATACACCTCTCCCAGTTCAAGATCTTTAACCAGATAGCTGCCCGGCCGGTGGTACAGGTCTAAAAATACATCCAGTTCACGGACATCTTTCATCAAAGCCTCGCTATCGATGTACCGCAGGTAGCCATCAAATTCGCAGGTGAGTTTTTGGGATGAGGAATGGCTCTCTTTCACCTTTTCAATATCATGAATCTGCTGTTCCCCCCTATTTCCCATATCCTGGGGAAAAAGTTGGGCCAGGTGGCGGGATAGATTTATGGAGATATTTCCAATAATATAATCCGCCTGTATGCTGATCGCTACATGGTGGATAAATACGATCAACAATACGATATTGGCAATGGCCATCAGCAAAGCAAAGGCCACTGAAAACAAGGGGATAAATTGCATCTCCCCGGTATCCTTCACTGTATTGAGAACGATCAGACAATAAATAAACAGGGAAACATAGGTTCCCAAAACTGTTTGATTGATTCTGTCATACATGAAATTTTTGACTAGCCTTGGACCAAACTGATTACTTGCCAGGGTAAGGGCCACCAGGGTAATGGAAAAAACGGTTCCTGCCACGCCGATCATGGCCCCAGATATAATGGTTAAAATATCTTTAGCGGCATCAGGACTACCCGGAAAAAAAAATCTAATGGCCCCACTGGGTTCAAATTCCGAATTGCTGTCCCAATACACCAGCCCTATGGCCAAAGCTATCCCACTAATAATAATAAAGACAGGAATAAACCAAAAAGTAGATTTAAGTTCTGACCACCAAAACAATAATTTTTTCATGCTATCAAAGGGATTTACCTGGTGGAAGGTACCCAAAAAAGACTACAATTCTATCCCGGAAGTTGATTTTTGGCCGCTGTTGTGGTATTTATTTCTTTCGGGTAAACAATGCCACGATCGCAGTTGTCAAGATGCCCATTATCGGTGCCCCCACAATGCTTTGAATCATGTAGTTGCCCTGGGAAAAATAGGCTTCGGCGGCTTGCTGTTCCATTTTTCCGGATTCCACCGCATAGGACCTGGCATTTTCAAGAAAATCAGGGGTAATTAATGCCAGGGTAAGCCATATTGTCAAAGGTGTCAACAGGGTAACCACAAGTGTGATGATAAGACCCGTCTTAAAACCCTGACCGTAGGTCATGCTTCCGCCATAGTACTTTTTCCTTTTTTCCAGTAGACCCAAAACGTAAATAGCAATGGCCGGAATAGCCACAAAATTGGTATAAATGGCATGTTGCTCAATGTACTGGTCGTGGAGTCCTGCCATCCGCTCCAACACCATCCAAAGCAGGCTCATCAGCCCAAAAATTATTCCCCACTTGATTTCTGTTTGGTGTTTTTTCATGAGGTATTGCTTATTTCATGGAATGAAGACCAAAAACATTCCCTTCCGTATCCATACATATGGAACAATGCCCGTGCTCTCCAATGGGGAATTTGGCCTGAACGATCTTTCCACCTGCCTTTTCCACCCGGCTTTCTTCCACTTTACAGTCTTCACAAGTAAAATAAACCAACGTGCCTCCAGCACCAGGCTGCACGCTGTCAGATTTGACCAGGGCACCGCTGGCATTGGGTGCTCCTTCCACCCAGGGGAATGAGACCATTTTCATGTCTTCTTCCGAACCATCCGGTAATTCCATATCTATCATTTCCTCATTCAATACTGTACCATAAAATTTCTTGGCCCTATCCATGTCGCCGACATAGATTTCAAACCAGGTTCCTACGTTTACTTTTCTTGCCATAAAACAAACAGTTGAGGTTATATCTGGGATTAAACTTTCACAAAATAAGCATTCCCTTGAAAAAACTACTTGCCCTAAGGCAAGAAATCAACGACCCGTTTGGGCAACTTCTTTCCTGATTCGGCTTAGAGAAGAATCAGTCACCCCCAAATAAGAGGCAATGTGTTTCAATGGAGCCACCTGCAACACTTCGGGTTGTTCTCCTCTCAAGCGCAGGTACCTGTTGGTGGCAGAATCAGTAATCATGCTTAAAGACCGCTGCTTATTGGCCAGAAGTGCCCTGGACATCCAGGTTCTTCCCCATTCCGTAAAGCCTTCAATTCTTTCAAAAAGCTCCTGAAAAGCCTCATAGCCAATCATCCAACAGTCACAATCACTTAGTGCCTGAATATTTTCCTTGGTAGGCTGCCTTAAAAACAGGGAAGCCACTTCAATGACAATTTCATTTTTACTGATAAAACCGGTAGTGATGTCTTTACCGTCGATATTTCTGGCAAAGGCCCGGACCAGGCCCTTTTCCAGACAATAATAGGCATTGGATAACTGTCCCTCGGTTAAAATCAAATCCCCTTTATGGAAAAAAACCTTCTCATGAGCCCTAAAAATACTTTCCAGATCCGCATCGCTAATTCCGGGATGGGCATATATTTCCGTAATGCAAGAAGGATAGATCATCATCAAAAATACTTTTAATCTATATTTTCTCCCGGAGGAAACAATCCCATTTTAAGTGCCCGCTCCTTCCATTGCTTTCTGGCCAGCTCCTGCATGTCTGTAACCCCATCCGTTTCGTCTTGAATTTCCAATCCCAACAGTGTTTCAAGGATATCCTCCATGGTCACTATTCCGGCCAATCCCCCAAACTCATCAGTTACCATGGCCAGATGTTCCCTGGCTTGCATCAACTTTTCCAAAACCTCGGGAATTGGATCGTTTACCTCCACTACCAGAATATTTCTTTTCAAATCCTTGAGCACATATCCGAACTGATCCTGTGCCAACTTTTCAAGTACATCATATTTTAAAATATATCCCGTTACCTGGTCGATGGCTTGTTCATAAATGGGAATCCTGGAAAATTTCTTGATCCCAGGGTGTAGCAAGAATTCTTTTAAATTCATGTTTTCTTCCAAAGCTACCGTAACAGTTCGGGGAGTCATTACATGGTACACCAATATAGACTGGAAGCGGATCAGGTTGTAGATAATTTTGGACTCATTTTCTTCCAATACCCCTTCTCTCGTGGCCATGTTGGTCAACGCAGCCACTTCTTCCCTGCTGGTCTGGTTTGCTCCCTGATCCTTGAAAAAACGGGTCATCCATTCCGATACCTTCACCAGGGGATAAATGGACAAAATCATGAAATTAAGTACTTTTCCCATAATGGGTGCCATTTGTTTCCAGTAAGTAGCCCCCAGTGATTTGGGGAAAATTTCTGAAAGCACCAGAATAGCCAGTGTCAATAATGCCGAAATGATTCCAAAGTAAGCCTCACCAAAAATTTTGGTCGCCTGAGCACCTACACCTGCTGCACCTACCGTATGGGCAATGGTATTGTAGCTCAATATGGCCGCAAGCGGCCTGTCCACATTTCCTTTCAGCTTTTCCAATCCTTTCCCATAGCTTTTCCCTTTTTGCTTCAGGGATTCTATGTAGGAAGGAGTGATGCTGAGTAAAGACGCTTCAAGGGCGGAACAAACAAAAGATACCCCTATGGCCAAAAACAAATAAAAAAACAAGAGTATCATCTGGTTTGGTTAATTTTATACTAAGTTTAAAACAGTCAAGTGAGGGTAAGGGACAATAAAGCTGTTTTTACTTTTCCGCATCACCAATTCACGTATATTTTTCCGGTACTATTCCCTGATTCAAGCAATTCATGTGCCGCTGCTATATCTTTTGCCTTAAATGTTGCTCCTACCTGTGGTTGGATTTCATTTTCTTCCCATAAACCCACCAGGGCATGTAAACAATGGCCTATGATATCGATGCGGTGATCAGCAAGCCGTAGCATGTTAACCCCGATAATGCCCTGAGACTTCATCATCATAAAAAGAGGACTGATAAACCCGGTTTTTAGTAAAAATGCGAGATCGTTGAAGACATGGGCCTTTTGACCGCTCCTGGCTGCGCCTCCAAAACAAAACATGCGCCCGCCATAGGAAAGCAGCCTCAGGTCATCCTTAAAACTTTTGCCCGCCACGGTATTAAAAATAAGGTCCATCTTTCGTTTCCCAAATTCCTTCTCAATGGCCTCTGAGTAATTTACCTCCTTATAATTGACCCGAAAATCTACCTCCATCTTTTCCAGATATTCCATCTTCCGGGCAGAGCTGCAAAGGCCTACCACCTTAACTCCCATACGCTTGCATAATTGGGTTAGGGCTGTACCTACTCCTCCGGCACAGGCATGTATCAGGGCAATTTCCCCGGCATGAAGACGGCCCTGATAGTCAGTCATGTAATATGCCGTACAATATTGGGTAGCGAGTGCACAGGCTTCCCCACCCGGAATATCCGCAGGCAATAGGACAATGGCCCTGTGATCGGCCAGGGCAAAATCAGCATATCCCCCAAACCGGGTAAATGCAACCACCCTTTTTCCCAGGAATTTTTCCGATACTCCGGCACCTTTCCCGGTCACTAATCCCACGATTTCGTAGCCTGGAACAAAAGGGATTTTAGGCGCTTCCTTATACAAGCCATTTCTCGCCATCACATCGGCGTAGTTGAGGCCAAAACCCTCCACCTTAACCAACACCTGATGTGGCTCAGGTTCAGGCTGTGAAACCTCCCGGAGTTCAAAGGCCTCTCTGGCGGCTCCATATTTTACAATGGTTAATTGTTGCATGAAATTATTTTAAGATACCTCAATATAGGCTATTTTCAATGAAGAGAAAACTTTAGGGGTACTCCGCGACGGAAATTTTCTTCCAAAGGAGGGGCATAACTGCCATACTTACAGCATTTTTATCGATCACTGGTAAAATCATGCTGGCCCATTCAGGTAAAATCACTATTTTTAAAAACCACCAAAACCACTATCCATGACAAATCAATTTAACCGCAGAAAATTCCTTCAATATACCGGCATGGCAGGCAGTGCCTTTTTTCTTCCCGGAAAAAGTACCGCTACACCAGCTCCCATTCTCACAACAAACGAAATTGGGCTTTCCAAATGGGAACTGGAGACACCATCTCTTTGTCTGGAGCTGGAGGTCATGGAATACAATCTCAAAAAAGTCCATCAAAATCTCCAGGGTACGGGTATAGGTGTGCGGCCGCATATCAAAACCCACAAAAGTCCTTTCCTGGCCAAAATGCAAATGGAAGCGGGTGCCGTAGGTGTTTGTGCGGCGAAATTGTCGGAATCGGAAATCATGCTGGAAAATGGCATTTCCCAGGTCCTGATGACGGGCGTAAATGTGACACCCGAAAAAATCAGGAAGGCCATGGCCCTGAGAAAAAAACACTCCGGGTTTATTCAAGCCGTGGACAACCCGGTAAATGCCAGGGACCTTCAGGATGCGGCCAAAGCAGCAGGTATCGTTGCGGAGGTGGTGGTGGACCTGGATGTAATCAGGAGATCTGGAGTACCTACCGGTATACCCGCTCTTGAATTGGCTCAGCTGGTAGACCGCGCTCCTAATCTTCGGTTCATGGGTATTTTGGCTTATGACGGAGGAGCACAGCATGTCAAAGGCCATGCCGCAAGGAAAGCGCGAACAGTACAGACTTTTGAACCTGTAGTGGAAACCTACGAGAGCCTTGTTAAGTCAGGCCTCAATGTGGAAATTTTCAGCGGAGCCGGCACCGGTACCTACGACATGATGGCAGATATCCCTGGTTTTACAGATGTACAGGTAGGCAGCTATTTATTTATGGACGCCCAGTACATGGCCATTGGAAGCAAGGACAATGCGGCTCTTTACGATGATTTTGACCCCTCGCTAACTGTCATGACCACTATCATCAACACCAACCATCCCAACCGCCTGATCACAGATTCGGGTGCCAAGGCATTTACCATCAACAAACCCAGCGGAATCGTTATCAGTGAACCGGATTTTACCTACAATGCAGGTTCAGATGAATATGGCACCATTACCTACACAACAGCCAATAAGTCCTACCAGGTAGGCGATAAATTAGAGGTGATCGTTCCTCATTGTGACCCCGCAATCAATTTGTATGACCGCATTTATGGCATCCGCAGGGGTAAGGTAGAAATGATCATCCCCATAATGGCCAGGGGCATGTCCCGGTAAGCCAGCTTGCAAGCTGGATCTACAATTGACAGATACTGCTTCCTCAGAAGTAAGCGACTCACAATTTTTCAGGCAAGCCGGGAGAAAATAATTTAGGTCGCTTCGCTGGAAGCTTCCTCTTCTTTAGGCTTTGCGGTCAACATGCCCAGCATCAAGGCAACAGAGGTAAAAATGATTACCTGGATGATCAGGGAGTCATTCGCAATGTCGATGGCAAGCGAAGCAGGAATACTGAGGTAAAGCAATATGGTAACTAATCCCCTGGGAGCAATGAACAATAAGGGGAGAATTTTGATCTTGAAAATACGCAAAATAAAAAACCTTAACAGGAGTATCCCACCTGTAATGGTCAGGGACCAGATCACTGTCTCCGAATTGAAAAGTTCGCTGGTATTGATCAGAAAGCCAAATACCAGAAAAAACAGGCTCCGTATCAAAAAAGTAAGTTCCATGGTCAACTCCTTAAACTTCCTGATTTCCTTTTTGAAACTTTTGGTATGGAGCTTCTTTACAAATATTTGCTGCTTGAGCTGATTGAGGTTGCCAATAAACAAACCAAAGAGCAAAATGAAGATCAGTGCCGGAAGATGGTACAATTCGGAGACTGCGAAAATCAATACAATGACCAGAATAATCGGAGCAAATTTGACGGGATGTTTGATCCTGCTGATTAAAAAAGCCAGAATGATGCTGGCAACAAAAGTGATGATCAGGATCAATATGATTTCTCCAAAAAAATAACCCACCGAAGCCAGGCCGATTTTTTCATTCTCCAATAAAAAATTAAAAAAGATTACGCCAAAAATATCCGATAGGCTGCTTTCATAAGTTACGAATTCCTTGTTTTTAGCGCTCAGGTTATTAACTGAAGGTATGGCGATGGCACTGCTGATAACGGCAAATGGTATGGCATTAAGCAGAGCGCTTTTAAACGACACATCCACAAACTGCCTGAATACAAATGCCAGCCCAAAACTGAAAATCAGCACGGGAATTATTGCAATCAGAATGGTTCGGCCTACAAAGGAAAACTTGGATTCATCAAAATCTAGTTCCAGAGACCCTTCGAGTACAATAAGCACCAAACCTATGGTACCCAAAAAGGGCAAAACAGTACTCAGGTCCGGAATGCCCAACCAGAAGATTTCCGCCAGCTGATTCACCGCCCAGCCCAAGGCAAACAGCAGGATCACCGGAGGAATCTTTGTTTTGGCCGAGGTGATGTCGAAAAAATACGCTGACAACATCAGTATACATAAAGCTATTATTATTGGCAAAGTCATGCAGGGTTGGTTTTAAGTCCCGGTAAATAATATCAAACTCTAAAAATCGCAAAGAAGTTTGGCATTGGCTTAATTTACAATAAATGATTTCAAATAAAAAGTTTATTTGTCGCCCTGCCTATTCCGACATATTGTCCATCATGGCTTTAAATTCTTTAAAGGGAAGGCGGTCTCTGTTGTTTTTTCCTATATACCGGTACACTTCTCTTCCTTCAGGATTGATCAGGATCAATGCGGGGTAATGAACCAATTGACCGTGGAAGGGGTAACCTCCCGGTATATCCAGCCGTTTTGCCAGGTTAGCTTCTGCATCACGGTATATGGGAAAGTTTGTCTGTTCCAGGTTTTCTGCCCATTGCCGGATCTCTTCCTCCGTATCCGGTTTGATAAATACATGGATGACCTGATCCATTTCAGGTGAATTTTCCACGTATTCGTGGGTATGGCGAATACAAAAAGGGCACTCTGTCTTCAATAAAAAATGGAGGGCCACATATTTGCCTTTGGCCTCGCTTAATTTAAACGGCGCATGGTTTCCCAGAGCAGAAGGAAGGGAAAAATCCTGGACTTTTTCCTGGGCCTGGACTACAGTGAAAAGAGCTGTCAGGAGAACTATTAAACAAATTTTCATAGTTGTTAAGTAATTTTGTGAATTAACTACCGGATAAGCAGCACTGAAAGTACAGAAAATCTCAATCAGTAGCCAGCAGGTATTCGAAATTATTGGCCCTCGGAAAAACCGTTTAAAGACAATTCAAAAAACTTATAGTTCTTCTATCCCTTATATGGTTCAAAAATAGGGAACCATAGAAGGAATATAAGGGCATAGAAGAGGACTGCTTTTAGTGATAGGGTCCCTTTTTAACTAACAGAATAAAAGCACTTTGACGGAATAATCGCTTTGAGGCAATTCAAAAATCCTTATATGTTCTTAAATGCCTTATATGGTTCAAAAACAGGGAACCATAGAAGGAATATAAGGGCATAGAAGAGGGCTCTTTTTAGCGATAGGGTTCCTTTTAACTCACGGAATAAAAGCACTTTGACGGAAAAACCGTTTAAAGCCAATTCAAAAAACTTATATGTTCTTAAATGTCTTATATGGTTCAAAAATAGGGAACCATAGAAGGAATATAAGGGCATAGAAGAAGACTTCTTTCAGTTTTACGGCTTCATTTTAACTGACAGGATAAACGCACTTCGACGGAATAACCCCGTTGACCCAATTCAAAAAAACCTAATATGTTCCTATATGCCTTCTATGGTTCAAAAAAATAGAACCATTGAAGAAATATAAGGGCATAGAAGTGGGCTCCTTTCAATTTTACAGCTTCATTTCAACTGACACGATAAAAGCAATTTGACGGTATTACAACTTTGACCCAATTCAAAAACACCTTATATGTGCTTATATGCCTTATATGGTTCAAAAACAGGAAACCATAGAAGGAATATAAGGGCCTGTTTTATGGCAAGGGATGGCCGGGACCATTTCTAGGAAGCAACTGAGGTTTGAAGTTAATGGATCCCCCAAAGGCACACTTTCCATCCTCACCCTAATCCTTCCCAAAAAACGAAAAGGACCAGCAAGCATTCGGCAATACGCAGCATAATGACAGTTTCTAACAGAAATATTTCCTAACTTACTGAATCTCTATTCACATGCGCTAATTTGGTTTTTACGATCAAAACTCCCATTTCCTGATCAATTAAATATGAACGGCTATGAATAAAATGATCTTAGGAATGCTTGCCCTTGTTTTGGCCGCTGTTTCGGTACAGGCGCAACATGCAGGCGTGAAGGCCGCTGCGAAAGCACTGGCCGCATACAATCTCGATCCTCATGCTTCTAAAGAAAGGCTTAAAGAAGCCGTAGCCGCCATTTTGCCGGACCCTCTTGGCGAAGATGTTGGCGATCCGAAATTTTACATCCTGAAAGGGGAAATATTGAACACGTTGGCTAGCCGAATCGTTGTTGTGAAACAGACCTGCCTGGGTTCTTTAGAAGAACTTCCGCAGGTAGACGGTGTGGCTGTCAAGGCATTTAACGCGTATGCAACTGCTGTAGAGAAGCATGCGCAGGTAATAAATTCTCCTCGTTATCTTCTTCAGGACGCATTAAAGGGTATCCTGGAAGTACAAGGGCACCTTTACAACTTTGGGATCTACGCTTTCGAAGCCCAAGACTACGGATCGGCTTATCTCAACTTCTCCTCGGGTCTGGCCGCACATGAAATCCTGAAAAACCAAGGTGAGGAAAGCATTCTGGATGATGCATACGCCATGATGGACCAGAAATACATCACGGCCCTGGCGGCCCTGAACAACCACATGCCCGAGGCGGCCAGGCCGCTCTTTGAAGAGCTCTACCAGGCGAATTACGATAACGCCGCTATCTATGAAGCCCTGTACACCATCCATGCCAGGGGCGAAGTAGCCAGCATGGAAGCCGCCTATCCGTACCTGAAGGCTGGTCGGGAAAAATATCCCGGGGAGACCTCGCTGCTGTTTGCCGAGATCAATCATTTCCTGAAGCTCAACCGACTCGATGAACTCATTGATAAATTGAAAATGGCCATCAATAGGGAACCAGATAATCTGGCACTCTACATCACCCTGGGTGGCGTATACGATAATTTGTACCAGCGCGAACTTGCGGCCGGAAACAGCGACCGGGCCAGGAATTACTTCGACCAAGCCTTCAATTATTACCATCAGACCCTGGAAAAAGATCCAACCAATTTCGATGCGCTGTATAGCACCGGTACCCTGTACTACAACCGCGCTGCTACGATGACAATAGCGTTGAGTGAACTGTCCTCAGACAATAGCCCGGCGGGTATGGAGAAATACGAAGCCATGGAAGCCGGGGTATTCGCTGCATTTGACCAAGCGCTTCCTTATTTCCAGAAGGCGGAAAGGATCAACCCGAACAGCGTGGAGACGCTCATTGCTTTAAAGGAAATTTATGCCAGATATAATGAACCGGAAACTTCAAATGCCTTAAACGAGCGCCTGGAGAACCTGCAGCATGGCGGCATCAACGAAACTTCTTTTTTCAATGGTTTCTAAAATACCTTATCGGGTTTAAAGACATTATTCCATATTCGAATACGGAATATTTGCAATTATCAAACATCAAAAAGTGTATTGATAACTCCGATTCCATTTATTTGATATACAAATAAATTGCTTGACCAAAATCTTTTTTGCGGATTTTTTACAGCTGTGTTCTGGCCTCCTTCAAATTTTACAGACAGATAACTTTTTTGGGTGGATCATTCGTTTTGACAATTACTATTCGAGGAATGATGGTTAGCTGATGGAATACTCTACGTTTGTTTTTACTTTTACCTTTTAAAAATATCCCTTAAATGTTATGGGGATTGACGTACAAATCGTGTCCAAACCTCCATTTTTAAGAAACATTTTTGCATTTTTTTCAAAGTTGAATAACCGATACAAATGAAAGTTATTCGATTTCTGTTTTGAGAACTGCAACTCATTTCTTGAGAAAAAAAATGGGGTTTCCTTTCCCAGTTTGGTGGTCTTTACTTCTATATACTTATCGGTGCCATTGGGGTTTTTTGAAAGAATATCAAAGCCGACTCCATCTCCCTCTTCTTTTGAAATCCACTTTACTTGATCAGCCAAATTTTCTCTTCCAGAAATGCTGAGTTGCCATTTTTCATATTCTAACACCATTTCTTCTCCCAATAAGCCAAGATTCCTGTTTTTCTGTTCCTTTTCTAAATAATTAATTTTAATAGGGTTTCTAGTATAGGCCGCAGATGGTTCCTCTAATTTATTGTTTCGGAAGGGGGCATCCACAACTAGATTTTTAAAATCTTTTATCCTTGATGGTTGATTTATTTCCTTTTCTGCAAATTGTTTAAATAGTTCCTCTATTGACTGATGGCCATTGAGATAGACAATTACTACTTCTTCTAATTTCCACTGATAATTATATCGTGGTAAATACCCATTTAGGTAAGGCTGACCAAGGTTGATCAGAACTGCACTAATATTTTGATGCTTGAATTCAATAGACCCTTCTGATCGACTAGAAAGCAAAGGCAGCAATTTCTTTCTGTGTTCTGATTTTTTGTATTCCTGCCCAGACAATTCTTTTTGAAGCATGCTAAAATAATCTGCTACAATCAACTCGACTTCGATGTTAGACCATGCGCTCATTTTTTTAACTAAATTAACAGAAAGGGAAAACTGGTTCTTGAAGGAATTCCATATCCAAATTTTCTGGTTTAGTATTCTTCCCTTTGATCCGGCTCATGTTATAGCTTCTTACCTCCGGTTCGTGAACGTCTGCCATGATAAAATTAATTTGTCTTACTGAAATAAGGGTGTATTTGAAATACCAAGGATGGAAGGCGTTGGCTCCCCCTAATTTGTTTCATATTCTAGTCCCGGGAATTTTTCAGTGAATTTATTGATAAGTTTATGTATGTTGCCGATTCCCCAATTTCTTGCAACATAATACCCATCTCCTTTATAAATGAGCTCAGGAGCCTCATTTGCTCTGTATTTTCTGTACTTAATTTCCGTGTCTGTAAAATCTTCCTTTTTCTTTAACAGAAAAAAACTACAACTTTTGTCCTCTCTCAAAAAGCTGATAACATTATCGTCAATAAGGCCATTGGCTTCAAGCAAGTTAATTGTCTGAAGTCCAATGTCAGATTTTTTAAAATTTCTGCTAAAAATTTCCCCATTGTATTTTAGGTTATAGGTACTTCGGTCTCTGTCGGAGGATAAACTATCAAGAGCTTCTTTAATATTTTCCCTTGTATCTTTTTCCTGTTCCGGATCAGAACTAATTGCGTACAGGGACGCCAAAATTAGTTTTTGGTTTTTTTCCCAAAAACTAGATAATAGTTTCCTCTCCTCATTACCGAGTGCCATAATCAATTCCTGTTTGTGTCCATCAGCTTCTTCGTTAATCGAAGGTTGACTTAAGGATTTTAAATATTCAGTTAATATATTCTCTGTACGCGCAGAAATATTTTGGTTTAATGCGGGTTCAATCAAGTAGTCTACAATAGATTGGTAA
Source organism: Cyclobacterium sp. (assembly GCF_014762705.1). Taxonomy (GTDB): domain Bacteria; phylum Bacteroidota; class Bacteroidia; order Cytophagales; family Cyclobacteriaceae; genus Cyclobacterium. The sequence goes on from NZ_JABURL010000083.1 coordinate 38,011, forward strand.
TTAATTTGAATAAATTCTTTGCAGTTACATTCCGGCTCGGTTAGTTCTATTAGTTCAAGCGTTGAGATAGGGGTTAAGTAAATATAGATTACAATATTGTCATTGTTTTCTGAAGGATTAAAGAATCTGAAGTAGCTGTTCGTTTGATCGTTGTTCTCTCTGCTTTCAACTTTATTTTCAATAACCAATCGTATGTTCTTCTTTTTTCCTGCAATTAAAAGGGTCAATTCAATATAGAGGTCAAGTCTCCCAAAATTTTTGATCGAATACTCAGGCTTAATGAAAAGCCTTTCAACCAGGTAGTCCTCTGTCACAAAAGAATTTAAAAGGTCGCGGTGCTTGCTTTTTAACTTATCACTGCTAAATTTTAAAATTATGTCTAAAAATTTCTTGATCGGAAATTCTCCCAAATTATGGCTTTCCTGGTTTCCTAACAACCAGGCAAGAAATCCGCTATGGCTGATTTCCCTTCGGCTAACGCCCAATATTTCTGAGAATGATTTGGAATAGTAAAAGTTTTCCAACTTTTGGAAGTCGGGATCATTTTTAAATTTTATAATCTCATCCCTGATTTGATCTATCGTGAAATTATCTGTCATTACTCTTTTCGATTCGTACTACTTGCTTACCTCCCTAAAAACATTCCCAGATAGCTAACTGCTTACAAAATACCAGATCTTCCCAACTTCATTAGTCAAAAAATCCTGCATTTCCTCCCGTAAATTCCCTAACAAGATAGTGGCTTTTTTTGGAAGGGGAAAATCTTTTTACACCAAAAGTACAGGAACTGATTCGCAGGGTTTCCACAGATTTTTTGGGGATTTCTTTGAGCAGATCTTTATTTATCCTCTGCCGCATGGTCTTCATTTATAGCACCCGCCACATGGCCAAACATTTGGAGTACCTGATTGACCTTTGTCAAACTGAGGTTTTCTTTGCCCTGTTCAATCTTTCGAATAACCGTAAGTGCAACCCCTGCCTTTTCTGCGAATTCTTCCTGCGTGATGGCCAATTTCCTCCTTCTCGTCTTTACAAAATCTGATAATTGGCTCATATTATATGCATTAACGTATAATACTATCTGATTCATTTAAATTATATGTAAAAGGATATCATTAAATGTTCACCCAGATTAAAATAACCCTTTTGTTTTGGTTTCATGTAAACCAGATTAATGCATAATTTATCTGTGCTAATCTAAGTAATCCGTGGTGCACTTTTTTCACCACAAATTTACATGGATTTGCACAGATAATTTTTTTTCTACCAAATGATAAAATCCCCAATTTATCCGCGTTAATCTGTGCTAGCTGTGGTGAATCCACTTTTTTTCACCACAGATTCTCACGGATTTCCACAGATTTTTTTTGGCTTATTAGATGATAGTCAAATCATCACTTATTTATCTGTGTTAATCTGCGCTATCTGTGGTAAACTCTTTTTCCACCACTGATTCTCACGGATTCGCACAGATTATTTTTTTCCTGAATATAAACCTGACCCAATCCCCAATTTATCTGTGTTTATCTGTGTTATCCGTGGTGCCTATTTTTCCTGAACCTATCTGTGGTGAATTTATTATTCTGTAGCCGCCTGATAGGCCTCCATACCTCCCACTACCGGCAATTGCAGGTAGCTGGCATCCAGGTCCACTGTCAGCTCCGTGCCGGGTTCAGGCCAGAGGGTAAATTCCTTGTCACTGGAAAAAATCAACAAACCGATCTGCTGCCCTTTGGGTATGATCTGATCATCAGGCTGCAGCTCAAAGGAAAGCGAATAAAACCGGCCCCGCTTCAAGGGCTCGCTTTCTGTCAGGGAACGGTGATTTTGCGGATCGGCCCAACCTCGGGTGATGATATTGTCCGTAATCTTGGCATTTTTTCCTTCGTTCCAGGGCAGGGAAACCAGCCAAACGGAGAGATTGGCGGCAGGCTTGCTGGAAGCCAGCCGGATGTTCATCTCTGCAAGCCCTGAGAGGTGCAGGTCCTCCTTCAGCTCCGGACTTAAAAACAACAAGCGGTGATCGGTAATTTCGGCCCTGGCCAGTGAAGCTCCGTCAAAGGAAAAATTGTCCACCAGGGTTTCCTTTCCCTGCCGGGCTGGTTTCTCCAGCTGCAGCTTACCTGCTGCCGGGGCGGCCCCTTCCAGAAAAAGCGGGACGGCTTCAGATTGTGGATGGGGGTAGGCTTCATAGGGGGACGGATTCTCCTGACTGTCATTTTCCCGAACGATCCATACTTTTGGATCGTCTTCAACCCCGTTTTCTACCCCGTGCAGGTACCGGGTAAACCAGCGGTTCATCATGCGCATGGGAGGCGGTCCGCCATGCCCGTCCTGGTGATAGTACAATTGCACCGGAAGGCCCATGGATTCGGCTTTTTTATAGATCCGGTAACTGTGTTCGGGCATCACATTCCAGTCGTTGAATCCGTGCGCCATCAGCAGGGCGGCTTTCATGGGCTCCATCTGGTTCAGGTAATCCCTGCCCGCCCAAAAATCATTGTAGTCTCCGGTCACCCGATCCATGCCTTCCTTCATTTCGATATCGCGGATACGGGCATTGTTCCCGGCCCTTTTGGAGGTGTCGCCACTGTGGATAAAATCATACAATACGTCAATATCTTCTCCCAGGTAACCTCCCGGAGAACGCACCAATCCATGGGAGCGGTAATAATGGTAGTAGGAAGTATTGGGCGCTATGGGAATGATGGCTTCCAGTCCCTCCACGCCAGTAGTGGCTGCGGCCAGGGGAATGGTGCCATTATAGGAAGTGCCGGTCATGCCTACCTTTCCGGTAGACCAATAGGCCTCCACAGGATCTCCTCCCTGAGGATGGGTGAAGCCTTTGGCCCTTCCACAGAGCCAGTCGATTACGGCTTTGGGAGCCAAAGATTCGTTTTTACCACCCACGGTAGGGCTGCCTTGTGACAAGCCTGTTCCCGGAGAGGAGGAATGTACCAGGATATAGCCCCTGGGCACCCAGGTTTGGATATGCGAATCGGAAATAAATGGCCGGTTGTTGATGGGGGTTACTTGCGGAGAGACCCTTTCTTCCGGCGGGTAACCCAGTTCGTGACGCACATCCCAGAACAAGCCGTCCACATCCGGTGCCACCCCTGCAAAATAAGGACTGCTGACATAAATCACGGGCAATTTTAAGCCTTCATATTCGGTTTGGTAAGGACGGGTCACGGCCACATGCATGCGGTCGGGTTGCCCGTCGGCATCTGAATCAAATTCGGTTTCAACCCACAGGTCATGCCGGATCCAGCGGGAAGGATCCTTGAAGGCCAGCACTTCCTGTGCTTCGCCATTCTCAATTCTGGGTTTTGCACCGGATTGAGCTGGCAGCAAGTGAATGGTCCATCCATTTGCCAGGATCAGGCAAAGGAGCGTCAATGGATAAAGTATTCCTGATCTATTGTTCATATGTTTACAATTGTTCTTTAATGGTCATAACCTGCCCCCGACTGAAGGTTTCCGACTTTCGGGAGAAGCTCACATCCATCCCCCTGTTTGACGTTCCCCTCATGCCTGAGGCAGGCTCCGTTTCATCTGTTTATAATTTGATTTTAATGGTCAGATGGAATCTTTGACGATTAAAATAATCATTGCCCTGGATTTAATGATTATATTAATCGTGTCGATTTCAAGGCTTAAAAATAACTTTTTTTTTAAACCCTTCCGAATCCTGAGAGAGGATCTCCCCTCGCCTGTCGTTGCGATGGTTGGCAGCGGATTTGTCAGGCGGACAGGTAGTAAAAACGCTAAATGGACAGGAAATAACCGTTTCCATTACCGACGGAAAAGTGATGATCAATGGGGCCGCGGTCACAACTGCTGATCTTTCCGGAAGCAATGGCCTGATACATGTCATAGACGGAGTCTTGTTACCAGAATAATACCATAAAAACCTAATCAGCGAGGCTTGCCAAATGGCAGGCCTTTTTTCGTTTATGTCACTTTCCTGAGAATAAATTCAGATTATTTTCATTTCGAGAAGCTCATTTCATCCATGGTATTTCCTTCCAGGTCATAGACTTTGAAATGTATTCTGCTCGAATCGATCTCCAGGATTCCATAAAGGTGATTTTTGATCATTTTCAAAAAATGCCTCCCTATAGCCTACCCATTCCTGATCCGGCCCAAGAGCCTGGAGAAAAAAACATGGCCAAATCAGGGCAAACCACTTATTCATGGCAAAATCCCGGCAATGGAAGCTGCAGCTTTATCATCGGGATATTTCAGTCCCAGCAATTGGAATACTGTCCGGGCAATCATGGAGGCATAAGATACTTCCTCCTTTTTCACTTCTCCCAATGCCGGACTATCAGGGCCGATAGCTGCAAGCCAAATTTCTTTGGAACGGGGAATTTCTGAACCATGGCCCGTCCAGGTAGCCTTATCAATACCTCTGCCATGATCTGTGGTAATGATCATGCTGGTTTTGTCCTTGTACTGTGGTGTGGACTGAATGTATTCCCAAAGTTCTTTCAGGTAGGCATCAAACTGCTTGATGGAATGCAGGTATTCGTCATACCTGTTGTCATGGGCCCAGTCATCAGGTTCCCCGTAAGCAATGTACACCAATCTGGGACCGGTTTTTTTGATGGCTTCCATGGCATAGTGGTGGGTGAAGGCATCCAGCCTTACCCCTGCCCAGGGACCACGAATTTCATCCTGAAACTGGTTGATCAGCATTTCCCTCTCAGTGAGATCGGGACCTGCTGCTTTATCAAACCCGGCATTCACCGGGATTCCATTGCGCTCCTTATTGATGATATAGGGAAAAACATCCCAACTGCCAAAAGCCAATATCTTTCCCTTAAATTCAGGTACCTGTTGCAGGTGTTCCAACAGGGTAATGTTTGGATTATTTTTTTTTGCATTGGAATTGATGCGTTCATCATCTGCAGAGCCGGTTAAAATTTCGTTGTAGCCAGGGTAGGAAAAAAGCATATCATTTTGCAGATCGACCTGATTTCCATAGGCACGGTTGCCATAAAGCTGCCCTTTTTTTGCCAGAGTAGACCAGGTAAAGGGCATGAGCATTTCCCTGCGATTCTGGGGATCTGTATCCCAAAATTCCTTCAGCAGTGAGCCTTGAGATTCGATCATTCCCGTGTCATCCACAAATAAAGAATCAGCACCTTTAAACATTTCCTGCCAGCGAAGGCCGTCCACTGTTATCAGGAAGATGTTTTCGGTTTGGGTGGTTTTTTGAGCAGGGGCATAACCAAAACCCAGCCCCATCAATATCAGTAGAATAGCCATTTTTTTCATAGGACTAAAGATAAGGATTTTGATTTTTTCCTAGGGTCTGCAGGATTATTTTTTCCTTGAATTAACAGTTGTCTATATCCGCTTTTCTTCTTTTTCTTTAAGCACACTTACCGTTACCAACAATTGACCCAGATGCCGCTGGCTGTGTTCGGCAGCATGAAAATATAAACCTAAAACAGTACTGGGTAACCTTTTCCGTCCAACATAACGGGGTTCCATCAAAGTTTCGGCTGTTGTGCTTTTAAAAATAGCCAGGGCCTGCATCACTTTATTTTCAAAAGTATCAACCAACATTTGGCTTGTTAATCCGGGATCAGGAATACCTTCTTTTTTTAAATATTCGAGTTGTTTGCTATTCAGGGATTTTCCTGCCGCATAGGAAAAAAGCCGGTCTATTACTCCTGCCATATGCTGGATATGAAAGCCCACAGCAGCACGGCCGGCGACTTTTTCCCATAAATATTCCTCCCGAAAATTTTCCATGTAAATTTTCAGGTCTTCTGCACTTTGTATCAGGGCATGGGCAGCAGGTTGCAATAAAAAAGGAATTTCGGGGACTGCTCCCCTAAGCCAGGCTTCAGGCATTTTGATCTGTATTAGTAGGTAACATTTTACTTGCTCAGCATTCAGGCATGAAAAAAGAAGTACTTGCCTTCTGCTATCAGGGAAGCCGCTATTTCCCTTCTCAGGGCTTTGGTATTGACTGCATTAATTTTAGTATACCTTTTCAATCCCATTAATAGTACTTTTTGCTCATCCCCGGAGGTAAAGGAATAAATGGCTTCTTTGCCGGCAGCATTTATTTTTTCCACTGCTTCATAAAGATACACCTGGCTCATGGCCAGATGGATCTTCGCAGCGTCTTTGCCTTTCAGGGCAATCAACTTCTCCGTTCTCAAGATTGTCGACTCCGCTGCATATATTTCAATCATGATATCGGCCAGATTCATCATGATCTCCTGCTCTGTTTCCAGTTTATCTCCCAGATTTTGGGCTGCCTGCCCTCCAATCATAAGGAAAACTTTCTTCAGATTATTCAAAACGGCTTTTTCCCTGGATAAAGGTGCATCATCATCCGGATTTGAAAAATCGGGAACGGCTTTTAATTCCTCCCCTACTTTTTGGGCAGCCTCCATGATGTTCAATTCCCCTTTCATGGCTCGCTTTAGCAGCATGCCCACCATTAATATCCGATTGATTTCGTTTGTTCCCTCGTAAATCCTGGAAATCCGTGCGTCGCGGTAAGCCCGCTCCATGGGTGCTTCGGCAGAATAACCCATGCCTCCGTATACCTGAACACCCTGGTCTACCACATAATCCAATACCTCAGACCCATGAACCTTTGCAATAGCGCATTCAATGGCAAATTCCTCAACACCCTTAAGCTTGGCTTTGTTGGATTCCATACCTTCAGCCTCCAATGCTGCAATACGATCTTCTATATCTTGTCCGGCACGGTAACACAATGATTCGCATGCATAAGTTTTGACGGCCATCTCTGCCAGTTTGGCCTTTATTGCACCAAAGGAATCAATGGAAACCCCAAATTGCTTTCTTTCGGATGCATATTGTAGGGAAAGACCCAAAATCCTGCGACATCCTCCCAGCACGCCTGCCCCTAATTTTACCCGGCCAATATTCAGAATATTAACGGCAATCTTAAATCCCTGACCTCTTTCAGCGAGCATGTTTTCTACCGGAACCGGACAGTCCTTGAAAAATACCTGGCGGGTGGAACTTCCCTTAATGCCCATCTTTTTCTCTTCCTCATTCATGGAAATACCACCGAAGGTTTTTTCCACCAAAAAGGCGGAAAGATTTTTGTCCTCATCCACTTTGGCAAAGACAATAAAAAAATCGGCAAAGCCTGCATTGGAAATCCACATTTTTTGCCCGTTAATCAGGTAATGGGTCCCTTCCGGATTTAAGGTAGCTTTGGTTTTTCCGCTATTGGCATCCGATCCCGCATCAGGTTCTGTCAGGCAATAACAAGCTGCCCATGCTGCATTGGAAAGTTTGGGAAGGTATTTTTCTTTTTGTTGATCAGTACCATAATACAATACAGGGAGAATTCCAATGCCGGTATGCGCCCCATAGGTAGTAGAAAAAGAACCGGCAGCACCAATGATATCTGCGATCAGCATGGAAGTATTGAAACTCATGCCCAGACCCCCATACACTTCCGGCACCGAAATTGCCAGCAAACCCAATTCTCCTGCCTTTTTTAAAATTTGAGGTACCAAATCAGGGTTTTGCATGCTGTCAATTTCTTCCATTTTGGGTAAAATTTCTTTATCCAAAAATTCCTGGCAAGCCTGCGCCATCATTTTTTGTTCTTCGGTAAATGCCTCAGGAATAAAAACATCAGCAGCTGCTGTTTCCCTGATCAAATACGCTCCACCATTTAGGGCATTATTTTTTGTCAACGGTTCCATTTTAATTTTTTGTTAGCTTAGAGAATTTTATCAAGCATTTTTTTTAGCTGAGCCTTTCGATTACCCCAGCTACGCCCTGACCACCTCCGACACATGCGGTAACCAGACCATATGTTTTGTTCCTTTTGGCCAATTCATACATCATCTGTACGGTAAGTTTTCCACCCGTACATCCCAAAGGATGACCTAATGCCACAGCCCCACCATTTACGTTTACAATATCCGGATCAAAATCCAGCGAACGGATCACGGCCAGTGCCTGAGTGGCAAATGCTTCGTTCAGCTCTATCAGGTCAATATGATTAAGGCTTAAACCCGCCTGCTTTAAGGCTTTTGGGACAGCTTCTTTAGGTCCGATTCCCATAATCCTGGGTTCAACCCCAGCCACGCTGTAAGAAACCAACCTTGCTTTAGGTTCCAGATTAAGGCTTTTCATCAATCGTTCCGACATAACCACCACAAAAGCAGCCCCATCAGAAGTCTGAGAAGAATTACCTGCCGTTACCTGTCCTCCTTGTTTGAATACAGGTTTTAAATTTGCCAAAACCTCCATGGTAGTACCTGGGCGGGGACCTTCGTCGGTTTCCACAGTGAATTTTCTTGTTTGTCTTTTTTTATTTTCATCCAGATAGGTTTCTTCTACCTCCACAGGGACAATTTCGTCCTTGAACCTGCCATTTTCTATGGCGCTCAATGCTTTTTCATGAGATTTGACGGAAAACTGATCCGCATCTTCACGACTTACCTGGTAATCCCTGGCCAGTTCTTCGGCTGTCAAACCCATACTCAGGTAATAGTCTGCGTTTTTTGAGGCAATATTCCAGTTCAATGCTGTTTTATAACCCATCATCGGTACCATTGACATGGATTCCGTACCCCCGGCAATGATACAATCTGCCATACCCATTTTGATTTTCGCTGTAGCCAGGGCAATGGCTTCTAAACCCGAACCACAATACCGGTTAACAATAAAGCCCGGATTTTCTTTTCCCAATGCCAGCAAGGAAATCATGCGCCCCATTTGCATACCCTGTTCCGCTTCCGGTATGGCATTGCCGACAATAAGATCGTTCACCATTTTATTTTCCAAGCCGGGAATTTCAGCAACCAAATGTTTGATAACATCAGCTGCCAGGTCATCCGGTCGATAAAAACGAAAACTTCCTTTTTTTGCTTTTCCCACTGCTGACCGATAACCTTCGATGATATATGCGTCCATTGTTAGATTTGATTTAAAATTTTAAGTATAATCACTGCCAAAGGAAATACGGAATGGTATTTTCCCTGCAGCATCATGTTATTGCTTAATTCCTTAAAGGCTTTCCTTTAAATAGAATACTATGAATTCTTTCCAAGGTCTTCTTTTCTCCGGTAAGACTTAGGAAGGCTTCCCTTTCCAAATCCAAAAGGTATTTTTCGCTTACTTCGGTAGCTTCGGATAAATCCCCACCACTCATGACCCAGGCCAGCTTTCTAGCTATTTTGGCATCATGTTCAGAGATATAAGATCCATAAAGCATACCTGTAATTCCCGCTTCAAACAAGGCCAAAGAAGATTTGCCCAACACCCGGATATCTTCTCTCTCCAGTGGCCTGCTATAGCCGGCATCATGCAGCATCAAGACTTTTTCCCTGGCATCTGCCAACTGTCTTTTTCGGTTCAGGGAAATACTATCCTTTTGTTCCAGGTAACCTAAATTTCTGGCCTCTTCCGCTGATGTGGAAACTTTGGCTGTGGCTATATTCATAAATGTATCCTGTAATCGGTTGAGTTCAACATCTCCTGAAACCAGATTCTTTGAAAACCTAAGGGTCATTTCCTTGGTCCCGCCTCCAGCCGGAATTAAGCCAACACCTACTTCTACCAATCCCATATACAATTCTGCATGGGCCTGTACGAGATCTGCATGAAGAGACAATTCACATCCTCCCCCCAATGCCATATTGTGTGGTGCAACCACGACTGGAATAGATGAAAAACGGGCTCGCATCATGGTTTGTTGAAATTGCGCAATCATCATATCAATTTCATCAAAATCCCGATCTCCGGCAAACATATACAGCATGGCCAAATTTGCACCTGCGGAAAAATTTGCTCCTTCATTGCCAATTACCAGACCTTTGTACGACTTCTCTGCCATACCGATTGCCTTGTTAATGCCTTCCACTACTTCCTGGCCCAGAGAATTCATTTTTGTATGAAATTCCAAACCTATTACTTCATTGCCGATATCATAAATAGAAGCTCCCTCATTTCCCCATAATTTTTTGTTGGCCGATTTGAGGGTATCCAGCAAGATAAAATCCTCCAATCCAGGGACGACTTTATAGCTTTTAGACGCTATATCATAATAGTTTTTACTTCCATTAACAACCTTATAAAAACTGCCTACTCCTTGTTCCAACATTTCATAAACCCAGCTGGCCGGTTTGTCTCCGGATTTTTCCATCTGTTGAACCGTTTCCTTAACGCCAAGAATATCCCAGTTTTCAAAGGGTCCGTATTCCCAACCAAAACCTGCACAAACAGCCTGATCGATGCGGTACAATTCATCGGCTATCTCAGGAATTCTAAAAGAACAATACCTGAAAAGATCATAAAATGTTGCCCGGTAAAATTCACCGGCTTTATCATCAAAATTTACAAGAAATTTGATTCTTTCCTTCAGGTTATCTATTCCTTTGGAAGCCTCCAAAGCTTTGATTTTTGGTTTTTCCGCTGGTTTGTAGGAATAGGTATTGAAATCAATTTCCTTAAGTTCCTTTTTGCCATTCTCATGTCGGATCATATGGTAAAAGCCCTTGCCACTTTTATCACCATACCATTCATTCTCCTTGAGTACAGATACACTTTTTGGCAGCTTAAATCGCTCTCTTGATTCATCATGCTCAAGAACCTGGTACAAATTCGTGGCTACATGTACAGTGGTATCCAATCCTACTACATCTAAGGTTCTGAAAGTTCCTGATTTTGCCCTGCCAATGACTGTACCAGTAAGTTTGTCTACTTCTGATACGCCCATACCCATTTTCTCAATAATATGTATGGCCGACATGATGGCATAAACTCCAATCCTATTGGCAATGAATGCGGGTGTATCCTTGCACAAAACTGTTTCTTTCCCTAAAAATCGATCCCCATAATCCATCATGAAATCAATAATTTCCGGGTTTGTTTGGGGACCGGGGATAATCTCCAATAAGCGAAGATACCTTGGTGGATTGAAAAAGTGGGTACCGGCAAAACATTGTTGAAAATCTTCAGATCTGTTATCTGCCATCAAATGAATAGGTATACCTGAAGTATTGGAAGAAATTAAAGTGCCGGGTTTCCGGTATTTTTCTACTTTTTCGAAGAGTCCCTGTTTGATTTCAAGGTTCTCGATAATCACTTCAATGATCCAGTCAGCATCTTTGATTTTGGGTAAATCATCATCAAAATTCCCGGTAGCAATACGATTGGCAAATTCTTTGTCATATATGGGAGAAGGCTTAGCCGATAGCGTATCCTGCAAAGCTTTATTTACAATCCTATTTCTGACCTGCTCATTTTCCAGTGTCAGCCCTTTTTTCTTTTCCTGATCGTTAAGCTCTTTTGGAACCATGTCCAAAAGCAATACCTGAACGCCGATATTTGCAAAATGGCAAGCTATTCTGGATCCCATAATTCCTGATCCCAAAACGGCTACTTTTTTTATGCTTTTTTTCATTGATCTATTATTTTTTTAATGCTTTCTAACCTTTCTGAATGTTTTGAATCACCCGATTAATTTTTTCAAACAGCGTAAAAAACGATTTCATTTCCTGTTCTGAAAGAACATTCCTAACCTGTTCGTTAAAATACTTTATAGTCTGTACCGCAACGGATTTTTTTTCCTTTCCCAGTGGTGTAAGAAATATTCTTACGGATCTTTTATCGACCGGATCCGGAGATTTTCTAATCAATCCCTTCTGCTCCATGGATTTTAAGATCCGGGTCAAACTTCTGGATTCCAAACCCATCAAGGGGGCAATTTTTGTTGCTGCCGCTCCTTCGGTAGAATCAATATTAATCAGAACAAATCCCATAGATGTCGTAAGGCCCTCCATATTGGCTTTTTGATTGTACATTCTGGATATGGAATGCCAGCAGGATTTGATATGAAAATCTATCGTTTCTTCCTTTTTCATCAGTTAAAGTTAATCTTAACTTTAAGTTACTGAAAATAATTATGCATGCATAATAAAACGGATAATTTATTTTTGAGAATCATCTAGGTATAAACTGCATTTAAAATAAAGAATCGATTCAAAAATAAGCCACCTAAGAACTACGATTCAAAAACAGAAAAGAGATATCAACAAGGATATAACAATTAGAAAAGATTGAATTAAAAAAATCTATTGTTATTATTATAAGGTGGATATGTGGGTATCTCAGTTAAATAAATGTTTTCAACTTTTCTCCCTCATCAATTTACTTTCATCAACAGCTTATACACAATTATTTCTTGCTTAATTTAGTGTAAATGAGATGTTTAATTTGATTCGGTTGTTTTTGGTTGATAATGTGTTTCAAGCAATGATGTGTATATTTATTTTGGTGGTTAGGTGTTGATAAGGGTTGATAAAAATGGACTTATCACCAGGGATACATTTCTATACGGTAATGGCTTTTTTTAATGAACTTCCGTTGTTTGTTATTCAGGTCTTTTTGTTTTTTATCCACTGTTAATTTTGTCTTATCAACAGTTTTTCTCTTGAAATAAAATTAACATAATTGTCTGATTATGAGTTAATTAAGTAAGTCTTCTTCAGTAATGGTCAAAATTTCAATGGGTAATTTTATTGCGGGTCCATCCTTGGTCATATCTTCTTCTATATTAAACCCAGAATTTAATTTTGGTTCTATAACCAGGTCATCTAATGTCCATCCTCCTCTCAAAATAAACTCATGTTTGTTGGTTTCTTCATCAAAGAAGGCATAAATAGGTTCTGGTTGAATATTCTCATAATAATTACCTGGATCCCATCTTCTGTTTTGATTTCTGTCAATAATGGCTTGTATCTTGTAATTGGTAGCTTCTATGGCCTTGAATTCAAAATAATTGGTGTCAGTCAGGTATATTTCTCTGATGAGCTGTCCTTTGCTATTGAGTAGTTGTAAGATAATCGGTCTTTCGTTTATATTAACTGTTCCATTAATACCGTCTGCAAGATTATCAGTTTTCAACCGTGTGTAAGTAGCGTCTACAGGTGACTCATTCCAAAGACCTTCCACATCCATAAATGTAGAATCAGCTGCAAATAGCTTAAAAGAACTGTTCTTTACCGAATCGGGTAATGCTATATTAATGTTAATCGTAGTATGTAAATGACTGCTGTCAGGTATACTGACCATTGATTGATTTATCGGGATATAGGAAGCGGAATCATACTGTACGTAAAGGGAATCGTAGACTATTTGGTAAAGAGGTTTGTTAAAGTCCAGTTTTGCCTGGATAGTTTGATTAAACTTGGCACCCGTGTTGGTAGTTATTTTCAATTCTTCTTTAGGTCGGTCGCTTTCTTCAAACTTTGCGTATAATGTTGTATCAACCTTAAAACCTACTGAATCTTGAAGTAGTATGTTGACTGGAATGCTATCATTTTTGATTGTTCTATGATATAGCCTGATGTTTTTATCATTGATTCTGTAAAAAAGGTTGGTATTGATATCCGGATGGACTATAGAAAATTCCGCTAGAGGTTTGCTAAGAATGATATCGAAATTTGAGCCTGTGCTTGAACTTCGATTAATTTTTAATGGCGATAAATCTCCTTTGGCTAAATTGAAGTGTAAATTTTGCCGGTTTTTATCTATGGTAATGGTGTCTGGTGCAAAGCCATAAGCTTCATTTCTGTATTCTGCCTTTAAGGATCCGTTCTCATCATGCCAGGCGTAAGCCTTGAATGTCCCGGCCTTAATATTCGTTATCTCGTAATATCCGGTTGAGTCGGGTTGTGCAATGTAATACGGCGGAGCATTGAATAAATCTGTAGTGTCGGCAATGCTGTACAGACCGACAAGGACATCTTCGAAATTTTGTTCCACAAATGGATCAATATAAGCAACCGTACCTGAAACTTTTAAACTATCAATATTTTCGCCAGTGGAAAATACAAGTTTCAATCTCTCTGCGGGATTGCCTTCTGTAATGTCTTGTATACTTTTTTGAAAATTGAATAAGTAAGTTGTATTTTCTTCCAATTCCTGATTCAATTCAATATTGACTCTATTTTTGATAGCCAGAAATTCCATTTTATCTTTTTCAACTCTTGGTGTAATGATTATGGATTGGTTTGGGTTTTCTAATTTCACATATTCATTAAATTCCAAATTGATTTCTGAAGGTGAGGTGTTCGTACTTTCATTTTGTGGATTGGAGTATAGCAGGACTGGTGGATCTTCATCTACTGGTCCACCCATTGGAGAGCTTTGTTTTGCACATGAGCTAATAATTAGAGTGGTTATTGGAAGAAAGTACCTAAAGATGAACCTCATTTCTTTTTGATGATAAAAAGTAAGCTTGAATAATTATTGTTCTTTTGCGCTGCTTTGTTGGACAGATACCCGGCTTTTATGGCTTTCAAGTATTTGTTTTTTGATCCAGTGTATTGATGGCTTAAAAGTGACACATAATAACTATCAAAAGGCATGGGTAAGATTTCAGTAATTCTACATTCATTTTTCTCTACCAGGTACTTCATGGATGCTTCATTAAAATGATACAGGTGCCTTGGTACGTCCAATGCTGCCCAATTTTCCTTAAAAAATGCTGCGTCTTGAGATGTTCTATTGGGTACTGCAATATAAAGAAGTCCCCGTTTCTTTAATTTGCTCAATAGAATTTTAACTGTTTTATTTAGATGGTGTATGTGTTCCAGAACATGGAATAGCGTAATAACATCGAATTTTTTTTGTTTCTCCAGAGCAGAAAAATCTTCAATTAAATTGATTTTATTGTCTTCTTGAGCAAGTTTAGCAACTGATTGGTTTGGTTCCATTCCATAAGCTTCCCAGCCATTATCCTGACAGGTTTTGACAAAATGGCCCATACCGCAACCGAAATCCAGAATTTTCCCTTTTTGAATGGAACGCGAATTAATTTCTTTCAGCTTTTGCTTTAAGGTATATTTTCTTACTGCCTTGTATAAGAAATCCTTTAAACCTTTGATTTTACTTTGATGGGATATATAGTTGTCTCCAGCGTAATATTTTCCAATGTTTTTTTCATCAGGTCGCGGGTTGGTAAACCAAAGGTTGCAATTCTTACATGCACAAATGATGAATGATTCTTTGCTATAAGCATGGTCCTTTACCACCATTTGATTAATAAAAAGCTCACTTTTACAAAGAGGGCATTTGGTTAATCTTTCATACATTTTATCTCCCTAGGTATATGGTTATAATGGACATGTCTGCGGGTGAAACACCACTTATTCTGGATGCCTGGCCTATGGTTTCTGGCTTGATCTTGTTTAATTTTTGTCTTCCTTCTGCTGAAAGTGCCTTTATGGTTGAATAATCCATATGGCTGGGAATTTTCATATTGTCCAGATTGCTTATTTTTTCCACCATTTGTCTCTCTTTGTCTATATAGGATCGGTACTTGATCTGAATTTCTGCTTGCTCGAGTACATTTTTATCAAATGGAGCTAACTCATCTTTTAGCTCTTGATTCATTCTCATCAGATCGCTTATTCCCAACTGGGGCCGTTTCAGTAATTTTTCTATGGTAGTATTTTCTTTGATTGTAGCCGTTTTGTTTTGAATCAATGCAGCATTTATAGCGTCCGGGGTAACCCGGATTTTTTCCAGTTTGGCTATGAGCTTTTCAGTATCGTACATCTTGTCTTTCATTAACTGATAGTTGGTTTCATCAGCTAAATTCATTTGATAACCATAGGATGTCAATCGGAGATCAGCATTATCCTGACGCAATAGCAGTCGGAACTCAGCTCTGGAAGTAAACATTCTATAGGGTTCTTCTGTGCCTTTATTGATCAGATCATCTATCAAAACGCCAATATAAGATTCTGAGCGTTTAAGGATAAATGGTTCTTCATCCTTGATTTTTTTATGAGCATTGATGCCGGCAATTAATCCCTGTGAGGCTGCTTCCTCATATCCTGTAGTACCGTTAATTTGTCCTGCAAAAAAGAGGTTGTCAATCAATTTAGTTTCCAGACTCAATTTTAACTGTGTGGGAGGAAAATAGTCGTATTCTATGGCATAACCAGGTCGGAACATTTTGGCATTTTCAAAGCCGGTTATTTTCCTCAAAGCCTTGAATTGTACGTCTTCCGGCAAAGATGTGGAAAAGCCATTTACATATATCTCTACCGTGTCCCAGCCTTCCGGTTCGACAAAAATTTGATGCCGGTCTCTTTCGGCAAACCGATTGATCTTGTCTTCTATGGAAGGGCAATAGCGTGGTCCCAGTCCTTGAATTCTGCCATTAAACATGGGGGACCTGTCAAAGCCCTCTGTAAGCGAGTCGTGGACCTCTTTATTCGTATAGGTGATCCAACAGCTTCTCTGCTTAATGGGTGCCTGGGTAGTTGGAGAATAGGAAAATTTCTCGGGATTTTCGTCTCCTTCTTGTTCTTCCATCAAGGAATAATTCAAGCTTCTCCCGTCAACTCTGGGAGGAGTACCAGTCTTCATTCTGCCTGATTCAAAGCCCAATTGACGCAAATCTTCGGTAATTCCTGTTGCTGCCTTCTCTCCTGTTCTTCCTCCCCCCATTTGTTTTTCTCCTATATGGATGATACCATTTAGGAAGGTCCCATTAGTCAGGACCACCGACTTTGCCTGAATCTCGAGTCCTAATCCTGTTCTAACCCCTGCGATTTTCTTGTTTTTGACGATGAGACCCGTAACCATTTCCTGCCAGAAGTCTACGTTGGGGGTGTTTTCTAATATCAACCGCCATTCTTCGGCAAATCTCATTCTATCGTTTTGGCTTCTTGGAGACCACATGGCTGGTCCTTTAGACCTGTTGAGCATCCGGAATTGTATCATTGACTTGTCTGCAACGATTCCTGACTTACCTCCCAATGCATCAATCTCCCGAACTATCTGCCCTTTTGCTACCCCTCCCATAGCTGGGTTGCATGACATCTGCGCTATGGTGTTCATGTTCATCGTACATAACAATACCCTTGAACCCATTTTTGCTGCAGCTTGTGCTGCTTCACAACCGGCATGCCCTGCCCCTACTACGATTACATCATAAATTGGAAACATATAGATTTTTTCAGGTGTTCCACGTGGAACACATAAATGTTGTTTGATTTTTATTCTTAAAGTGTTCCACGTGGAACACTTAGTGATTGAAACAAGTTCAGTGCTTTTTCCTCTTCCTCCCTCATCCGTTTTTTTTCCTTTGTACTTTTATCTTTTAATCCACAAAGGTGAAGGAGACCATGTATCAATACCCTTAAAAGTTCCTCATGATAGATTACTCCCAGGGTGGTTGCATTTTCTTTTACACGATCAATGCTGATATAAATATCCCCCTCAATTTCTCCTTCCTGCTCTGCCTGGTCAAAGGTGATAATATCTGTGAATGTATCATGGTTTAAATAATTTCTATTGATTTGTAACAGGTAATCATCCGTGCAAAAGATGTAATTGAGGGTTGAAATATGGAATCCTTTTTCTTTTGCTGCTGTTTTAATCCAATCCTTGATTTTTCTTTTTTGGTTAATTCTTGATTGGACTCCTTCTTCAAAGAAATTTATGGCCATGTCAATTCATATAAAAAGTGAGGGTGATTTTGCTTCCCTCATTTTCAAAATTAATTTCATCGCACAAATGCCTCATGATAAAGACTCCCCTACCCCCTGATTTTTGCAGGTTTTCAGGCGAGGTTGGATCGTTCAAATGTTGGTAATCATAACCCCTTCCTTCATCCTCGATGATGAATTTCAGCTGGTCCTCCAGAAATTTTACCTCTAAACGTACAGATTTCTTTTTGTCTTCCTTGTTACCATGGATAATGGCGTTGCTCACACATTCGGTAACAGAAATCATGATATTGCCGTAGATGTCATCGCTGATTTGGAATTTCTCTTTGGCATTATCAATGAAACTCTCAATAATTGTTATATTTTCAATTATAGATGGTATAGAAATTTTTATTGATTTCATTGATTTTTTAGGCTTTAATCATGATTAAATTAATTTTTTCAATTAGAGATTTAGGCTTACAGGACAATGGTCCGAGTGATGTACCTGCTGTAGTATGTCTACTTCCTTTACCTGCTTGCTAATAGATGGACTTGTCATGTGGTAGTCTATTCGCCATCCTTTATTGTTGTCCCTGGCATTGGCACGATAGCTCCACCAACTGTATTGATGGGCTTCCTTATTGAGTAAACGGAAACTATCATCCAATCCAGAAGAGGTGAGTTTGTCCATCCATTGCCTCTCCTCAGGTAAGAACCCGGAAGTGTTTTTATTTGAGATGGGGTTGTGTATGTCAATGGCTTTGTGACATATGTTGTAATCCCCACTAAGGATCAAATCAGGATAACCCTTTAATAAATCCTGAGTATAATGGTAAATATCATCCAAAAACCGGTATTTAAAATCTTGTCGAATGTCTCCTGTGGTGCCTGATGGAAAATAAGCACTAATAAAGGTGAAATCTTTGTAATCTGCCTGGATGATTCTTCCCTCATCATCGTAAGCATCGATTCCCATTCCGTATTTGACCTTATCAGCCGGATTTTTACTTAAAATCGCTACGCCACTATAACCTTTCTTAACTGCCGGATACCAATAAACATGGTATCCCAGGTCTTTGAACATAGTGGTATCAATCTGGTTTTCCAGAGATTTTATTTCCTGAAGCCCGATAATGTCAGGATCAGCAATTTTCAACCAATCCACAAATCCTTTTTTTATGGCTGCTCTGATCCCATTGACATTGTAGGTTATTATTTTCATTGGATGTCTATTTCAAATTCTTCTTCAAAATACTCCAAAACATGAATTTTTAATAATTTTTCCTGTTCGGAGGCATTTAAGTGTGGCAAGGATTTCTCTAATTTCCAATGAGGCCAACCATCCTGATCGATAAAATCCAAAACATAAAAGCCTGATAAGCTCAGGACTTTACATGTTGCAATATGCATCAAATCTTGTTTTTCCTCTTTAGAAAAATGACGGGGTCCCTTGCCCAATTCCTGCACCCCGATGATAAACAGTACGGCATTTAAGTCTGCAGGTTTTTTACCGAAAATTTCTCTTAAGCCCTCCAGAAGTTTGCCCCACCTTTTTTCAAGATCCAGATCTTTTTTTAATAATGTCATTCAAGAAAGATTATTTATTGATAGTCCCATTGACCATGTTTTTTTATCCTTAACGAATTTTTTGTAAATTCAATGGTGTCTGTAAAGTACAAATATAACAGGTATAAT
>NZ_JABURL010000100.1 GCF_014762705.1 Cyclobacterium sp.
TGGCCATCATCATGGCTTCTTTCATTTCCCGGGTAGGCAGGGTAAGGGGTATTACTGCGAAGGTCTATGACCAGTTCTTCATTATGCATTAATCTTCTTCTTTTTTATGAAACAATTGATCCAGGCTGCCTTGCTGCTTGCTCAGCACATCCTCCATGTCTGAAAGTTCTATGTTCAGGGCATTGTTGGAGATTTGTAATTCCACCAGTGAAATGCCCAATGAAATCAGCAGGCATAGCATGCTGCCCATAAAAACCCAGTTGGCTGCAGTGATAAATTCCTGATAGAGGAGAAACATGCAAATCACACAGAGCAAAAAGCTAAGTACCCCAAAGATCTGCATGTTTTTGATCATATGGAGGCGTTTACGGAGATTTTTTATCTGTCCGATGATGGCCTTTTCCTGCCGGGTGCTTTCCAGGTATTTTTTATGGAGCCCCCTTATCAAATTGGCCATGGCCAGAAAACGGTTGGTATAAGCCAGCATCAGCAGGGTAATGGCTGAAAAAAGCAAGGCAGGAGTGGATAGTTGTAGTTCCATGAATGGTTAAAGAAAGATTTTGCCAGCAAGTTAAAACAATTCCAAAACCCCATCAAGGTCGGAAGGGGTACAGGGATCAATTTTATCTCTGAATAAGAACTTTCTCTCGGATAAAATGGCCATGCCTAAAAAATAAAATCCCCATCTCAGTATTTGTAAATTAATCGAAAAACCTTATTGAACTATGAAAAGTGACTTGGCCCGAAAAAATCTGACGATGTAACTCCAAACTTTTCCAAAGTTTAGAACTTTGGAAAAGTTAAGCCTAGGTTTCCAAATTGATCGCAACCAAAATCCCTCCGGCGGAGGGTAAAGCCTGCCCTGACCAGAGTCAGGGGGGCTAACATAAATATCAATTCGTAAATTGTTACATTTTTTAAATCTTTACCGATGCCGGGCTCTACTGTCACAGCGAAAAATAACTTTTAAAAAAACGCAGCAATCGGGATGACGATGGAGTTTTTTGCAATATTTGAAAATATAGATTTGGTCGTATTACCAGGATTATGGCTTAAAATCAGCTATTTTCCCTTTCATTCTCTGTACTTTTTGCTTGATCAAAAAGTACCAAAAAATCAAGACAAAAAAATCCTTCACCCCGCAAACCCCCTACGCACCCCGGTTTTTTGTCGGGCCAACGCTCATTGCGTAATTAAATATCATTCTTCGTTTATTCAAATTTTTTCAGGGGTTATATTTTAAGATAACAGTTTTAATTACGTCATCGGTAGAACTAACATTTTAAAAAACGCAGCAATCGGGATGACGATAGGTTTTTTGCATTATATGGGAATATAAACTTCTCTTTGTTTAATGGATAATGGCGAGTTAAAGGCTATTTATGGTATTTTAGCTTGTTTCTATTGTACTTTTTCTCCCGATTCGCTGCGCTGCTTGGGACAGGCTTTGATGAAAAAGTACAGTGGAATAAGGGCAGAACTGCCCAATTTCCTATCAGGATATCTCTCCCAGAACCACCAGTTTTTCCAGAGTTGGGCTTTCGCTGCCTCCTTTGGGCTCAATGGTAATGGCGAAGGCCTGGGCATCTCCGGCTTCCTGCATGGACTGAAGATTCAGTTTATCCGCTGCATTTACCAGACCGATACCTACCGGACCGTCTGCTCCAATGGCCCATAGCTGATAGTCGCTGTTTTCGTCCAGATCGGCAAGCTGGTTAACAGAAAGCAATACTTCCCGGCTTTCCCTATCCCAGAAGACATCTACCAAAGCATCTTCCTGCATCGGCAGGCCCTCTCCTTTCATGGGGACCCTTTCGAAATTACCGGCAAGCAGTTTTTCCATGCTTTTATCCAGCTCATTGAGCTTTACCTGATTGCTTTGAACATCCTCTGCCAAAATGGCATTTTGCTGCAGGGCAATGGCGTACCTTTCTTCGGCATCAAAATAGCGGTAGGCAAAATAACCTGCTACCCCAATGGCCAACACGGCTGCCAGTGAGGCGGCTACCGCAAAGGGTTTCCAGGGATTGATGCCCGGATACAACTTCACTTCCTTCTCTACAGGCTTCGCCTGCCCGGAGGGAGGTACTTCGTCTGCAGTCTCATCAGCCGCTGCATCCAAACTGGCAAAAATCTTGCTTTTCACCGCATCGGAAGGTTTTTTACCTGATGCCTGGTCAAAAGCAAACATGGCCGCTTCAATGGCTTTAATCTCTTCCTGAATTTCAGGATATTTTTTGGCCATGGACAGGACTTCCTGCTGCTCAGTTTCGTTGAGGTCTCCCAAAACGAAAAGCTCCAATTTACCGGACGATATGTAGGTTTGGATATCCACTAGATTATATCAGCTTTCTTTTTCAACACCGTGATCGCAGATCTGACCCTGGACTTCACCGTTCCCAGTGGAATGCCATAATTTTCGGCTACTTCTGTATGTGTGTAGCCCTTAAAATAGATGCATTCCATGACAAACCGCTGCTCCTCGTTCAGTTCCTCCATCAACTCTCTGACACCGATTCCATCAACAGCTGCTGCTGTGCCGGACTCGCTCTCCATGCCATATACGTAATCATCTATGGTATTGGTCTTACTGCTTTTGGAAAATTCTTTGGAGCGTGTTTTATCGATTGCGGCATTCCTGCAAATATTGGCCATCCAGGTATACAGGCGTCCCTTGGAAGGATCATAACTGTCGATCTTCTGGCTGATTTTTACAAAAGCATCGTGGAATACTTCCTCGGCCAGGTCCGAATCATAAATGATCCGGCTGATCACACCAAACAAGGCCCGGGAATATTTCTCGTACAAATATTCCTGGACTTGTCTGTTTCTGGCCCTAAGCCCTTGTATCAATGCTTGTTCTTCCAAAAAACCTGTTGGTCAATAAATGAGGTTTATAATTTCAGGATAACCCTACCTGTCATCTCAAAGGTGAATCACTTCATCATAAGCTGCTGCAGCCGCTTCCATCACCGCCTCTGACATGGTAGGATGGGGATGCACGGTTTTGATCAACTCGTGACCGGTAGTTTCCAGCTTGCGGATGGCAACGATTTCGGCAATCATTTCAGTAACATTGTAACCGATCATGTGGGCACCCAGCAATTCTCCATACTTGGCATCAAAGATCAATTTCACAAAACCATCCTTGGCTCCTGCTGCGGAGGCCTTTCCGGAAGCAGAAAAGGGAAATTTGCCAACTTTCAGTTCGTAACCTGCTTCTTTAGCCTGTGCCTCGGTATATCCCACCGAAGAAATTTCAGGAATACAATAGGTACAACCCGGGATGTTGTTGTAGTCGAGAGGCTCAGGATTCTCACCGGCAATCTTTTCTACACAGATGATTCCTTCAGCCGAGGCCACATGTGCCAGGGCAGGTCCCGCCACCACATCTCCGATGGCATAGTAACCGGGCATGTTGGTATTGTAATATTCGTCTACCTTGATCTTTCCCTTGTCTACCAAAATCCCTACATCCTCAAGCCCACAGTTTTCTACGTTGGAGACTACCCCTACGGCAGAAAGCACCACATCGCAGTCGATTTTTTCTTCTCCCTCCTTGGTTTTTACAGTTACCTTGCAACCGGCACCTTTGGTATCCACCTGGGTCACCTCGGCACTGGTCATGATTTTAATGCCTTTCTTTTTGTATATTTTTTCCAGGGCTTTAGATACCTCCTGGTCTTCATTGGGCACAATGCGGTCCAGAAACTCCACGATGGTAACTTCCACGCCTATGGAGCTATATACATAGGCAAATTCTACGCCTATGGCTCCTGAACCTACCACCACCATTTTCTTGGGCATTTTGTCGAGGGTCATGGCTTTTCTGTAACCCACGATCTTTTTGTTGTCTATTTTTAGTGCGGGTAGTTCTTTGGACCTTCCTCCTGTGGCGATGATAATATGGTCTGCACTGTATTCGGTTTTCTTACCGTCCTTGTCTTCTACTTCTATCTTTTTTCCGGGCTTTACTTTTCCCCAGCCCAGCAGCTGTTCGATTTTATTTTTTTTCATCAAAAATTGAACGCCCTTGCTCATGCCATTGGCCACATCGCGGCTTCTTTTGATCATGTCGTCAAAATTGACGTTGGCTTTGCTTACAGAGATACCATAATCATCTGCGTGGCTGATGTATTCGAATACCTGAGCGCTCTTGATCAGGGCTTTCGTAGGAATACAGCCCCAGTTGAGGCATATGCCGCCCAGTTCTTCCGCTTCGACCACGGCCACTTTCAATCCAAGCTGAGAGGCCCTGATTGCAGCCACATAACCACCTGGACCAGTGCCCAGAACAATGACATCAAATTTTGTTGAAGACATATTTTTATATTTTTGATTACTTTTTTGCTATGCAAATTTATAATAATAATGCTCAGAAAAAAATTTGGTTTTGATATTCAAATCGGATATTAACCCAATGAATCTCCAGCCCTTGAATAAATTCCCAAATAAGGATCAAGCACAAAATTAAATTGCATACCCTATGTTTTGGAATAAATACTTATTTTTGACCAGGAAAAAACAATAAAAATTTTCAATATGGGATTACTTACAGGTAAAAGAGCCTTGGTAACAGGGGCTTCCAAAGGTATAGGCAGGGCAATTGCCCTGAGGTTTGCACAGGAAGGAGCTGATGTGGCTTTTACTTTTTTGTCGAGCGTGGAAAAAGGAGAAGCACTAGAAAAGGAACTGGCTGCCTTTGGTATCAAAGCCAAAGGATTTCGCTCAGATGCCTCCGATTTTAAAGCCGCCGAGCAATTGATCGGTGATGTGGTAGCTGAACTGGGAGGATTGGATATCTTGGTCAATAATGCCGGCATCACCAGAGACAACCTGCTCATGCGCATGACGGAGGAACATTGGGACGAGGTCATCAACGTAAACCTGAAGTCTTGCTTCAACACCGTGAAGGCGGCGACACGTACCATGATGAAGGCCAAAGCCGGGTCCATCATCAATATCACTTCTGTGGTGGGCATTAAAGGCAATGCAGGGCAATCCAATTATGCTGCTTCCAAAGCCGGGATCATTGGCTTTACCAAATCCGTGGCCCTTGAACTGGGCTCCCGCAACATCCGCTGCAATGCCATCGCACCAGGCTTTATTGAAACAGAAATGACGGCCGTACTGGACGAAAAGACCGTACAGGGATGGAGGGATGGTATCCCCATGAAAAGGGGCGGGAAACCCGAGGAAGTGGCTGATGCCTGTGTTTTCCTGGGATCTGACATGAGCAGCTATATTTCCGGGCAGACCCTGCAGGTAAATGGTGCCATGCTGACCTGATGACCTTTCATTAAAACCCAAAATATATGTTTGAAAAACTGCCAAAAAAAACGTACCGCATTGGCCGGAAAAGCTGTAATAATTGCTTTTTCGGCCTGTTTTTCCTGCTTTTCATTGGAATGGTCAAGCCCGTTGCTGCCCAGGAGGAAGCAGCTGTTTCAGATGATGTTTTGTTGGAACTGTATAAGGGAGCCCGCGTAACGGATGTGGTAGATGGCCTGGTTACAGTAGGGTATATGGATGTGGGGGTTATGGACCCCAGCATCGCTCCATTGTGGCGGGATGTGGAAACCATGGAACACCGTTTTTCCGGAATTGCCGTAACCGTCCGGTATGGGCCTACCAACCGGCCCATGCATCCCGGAGCGGACCTTACCCAACCTGAAAATTACGAGGTATACCGGCAGTGGCGGGGCATGTGGTATTCCCAATTGTCTGCAGAGCCTTTTGGAGAGTTTATCAAAAAAGGGACGGTAGTGGTGATGGACAACAGGGATGACAACGACACGGGTTCCACAGGCTCCAAAAACATCATGGACTGGCAGGAAAAAGGAGCCGTGGGACTGGTTTCTGCCGGTGGGGTCAGGGACATAGATGAAGTCATCAGGCAAAAAAACCCGGTATATACCGACTATTCCAAAAGAGGCCGTGGAGAACGGATTGGAAGAAATGAGGTCATCGACGTACAAAGACCCGTAGTGGTTGGTGGTTGCACGGTCTATCCGGGAGATGTGATTGTGGCCGATTCCGACGGTGTGGTGGTGGTCCCGCGCAGAGTGGCGGTCCGGGTTGGACAGATTGCCTATATGGAATTGGTAGATGATATCAAGGGAAGACGGGAGCTGTTTGAAAAAACAGGCAGGGCATATGATGAAACGGTGGAAGTTCCGGAAGATCCGGCTACCTTTTTCAAAAAGCATGGCTTGCCCGAGGACCCCAATAAGCCATGATTTTTAGCCTGAGTGAATGTCAAGGGTTAAAATGGATCGAAATGGGATAATGGTTTTCAGGCTTGATTTTGGCAACAAACCTTGTTCTGGATAGAACCGGAGTGGTTAAGGGTTAATGGGTTCGGATGGTTTTGGAAGGATCAAGTGGAATGTTAGGCAATATAACTTGTGGGGTTCGGACTGTGGTGGTTAAGGGTATAATGATACAGCTAATCGTAGAACCGTAAATCGGAAAAGAAAACAAAAAGCCCAGACAGAACAACTCCCCCTTACTAAGGGGGATTTAGGGGGATTATTTCGTGTCCGTCCTGGGATTACAAATCCCCTTTTATCTGTACCACGGAATGGTAAATTTCGCAGAGCCGGGTTACCCGGATCTGCAACCCTGGTTACCGGCATTATCAGTGCCTGGTAGCAGCTTCTCCGATGGGAAATCGGCCGTGCCTACGGCACTTTTGATAGCATGGTTGGATCCTAGTCCATGGACTAAACCCCATGGTTACTAAATCGGCCGCTCCTACGGAGCTTTGGGTAGGGACGAAAACACAACTCGGAATTGGACAACGGCTTTCCTGAAAAAAGATTGGCCGTGCCTACGGCACTTTAGATAACTTGGCTGGTCCTGGTCCATGGGCTGAACCCCATGGTTACTAAATCAGCCGCTCCTACGGAGCTTTGGGTAGGGACGAAAACACAACTCGGAATTAGATACCGGCTTTCCTGAAAAAAGATTGGCCGTGCCTACGG
>NZ_JABURL010000110.1 GCF_014762705.1 Cyclobacterium sp.
CAATCGATTGCAGAATAATCAAATTTTGAGTAATTGTCATATACTTACCTCTATCCCCTTAAAGCATAAAAAGTTGGAATTATTTTGATTATTATTATTTTATTCTGTTTACTATTGTTTTATTAAATAATTATATGTAAAAATTTTGCAAAATTGATTAAATGGACTTTTGATTTTCTCACTAGCCTTGCTGGTTGAATCGTTTTTACATTAATTTATAATCAATATACATAGTAGGGGAAGCACAAGATTGGGTTTGGTCAACAATAATCTTAAATTGCTACAGACAATCAATTACAGCCATCAACCGATGGCAAGTATTATTTTTCAACAAAAAATGTAGCATCATGACCAAAAAACTAAAATGGGGGGTATTGGGCGTAGCCAAAATAGCCAGGGAAAAAGTAATTCCCGCCATGAAAAACAGTGATTTACACGAAGTATACGGACTGGCTTCCAGAGATTTGGAAAAAGCCAGATCCGCCGCAGACGAATTGGGTATTCCAAAAGCTTATGGATCGTATGAGGAATTGATTGCCGATCCGGAGATCGATGTGGTTTACAATCCCCTGCCCAATGACCTTCATGTTCCCTATACCCTGGAATGCATCAATGCCGGCAAACACGTGCTTTGCGAAAAACCACTCGCTTTAAATGCAGAAGAAATAGACGAACTGATCAAGGCCAGAGACAAGCACCGGGTAAAGGTTGGAGAGGCATTTATGGTGGCCTCTAACCCCCAATGGATCAAAGCCAGGGAATTGGTTCGGAAAAACTACCTGGGGAAGGTGAAGGCAGTACATGGTTTTTTCAGCTATTTCAATGTCAATGAACAAAATATCCGGAATATTCCCGAAATGGGCGGTGGTGGTATCTGGGACATTGGCTGCTATCCGGTCTTTACTTCCCGCTTTGTGCTGGAAAAAGAACCCGGAAGGGTAGTATCCATGCTGGAATTTGATCCCAGATTTAGAACCGACAAACTAGGATCTGTATTGATCGATTTTCATGAGATCCAGATGACTTTTACGGTGAGCACCCAGCTGACCCCCTATCAGCGCATGTTGTTTTATGGAGAGGAAAAAATAATGGAAATCAGGATTCCTTTTAACGCTCCTTCAGATCAAAACAATGAAATCCTGATCCATGATGGCAATTTTCTCCAACCAGACCCGGAAAAAATTGTATTGCCTTTAAGCAACCAATACACGGAACAGGCCATTGATTTCTCCAAGGCAATTCTGGAAGATAAAGAGGTACCTGTTTCGCTTGAAAATGCCAAAGCAAATGCGACAGTCCTTCAGGCAATTTTCGAATCCGACAGGAATGAAAGGTGGGTAAACATTGAATAAATTTTATCAGGCAGCACCGTGGACAATTTTACCCTTAACCATGGTAAAGCTTACCTGAATATCCCTGTCAAATAGTACCAGATCGGCGTCCATTCCTTTAAGGATGGCGCCTTTTTTATTTTGAAAACCCATGATCCTGGCAGGTGTACGGCTCATCATGTTAACTGCCTCCAACAGCGGTACATCTGCCATTTTCACCATATTGCGCACCAGGCGGTCGGCAGTAGCCACGCTCCCGGCAAAGGAGCTGCGGTCGGGAAGTTTGGCCACATCATCCTCTATGATTACCTTCAAGCCATCGTCCTTATGGCCAAGAATGCTTTCTCCCTCAGGCATGCCGGCTCCCCTCATCGCATCTGTGATCAGGGCTATTTTTTCCGGACCTTTTATCTTGTAAATCAATTTCAAAAGTGGAGCGGGCAAATGCACTCCATCAGCGATGATTTCCACATCAATTTCGTCCAGCAGCAAGCTGCTTTCTATGACACCTGCAAAACGAAAAGCATTTTTTCTGCTTACCCCGGACATGCCCGAATATAGGTGGGTAGACAAAGTATAGCCGGCTTCAACTGCGGCTAGCACCTCTTCGTACACGGCATCGGTATGGGCCATGGCAGCCAGGACGCCTTTATCCCGCAGCCTTCTTCCAAAATCCAAAGCCCCTTTTCTTTCTGGAGCGGCACTCCATCTGGCAATAAGGTGTGCATATTCCAAAATTTCCCCATATTCCACAGGGTCCGGATCCCGGATGTACCTGGGATCCTGGGCACCACGCTGGTTCATGGCGAAATAAGGCCCTTCCAGATGTAAGCCCAAAAAGGCTGCTCCATCTGAATTGGACTGAACAGCAGCTTCATATACCTTCAATAGGCCAATCAATTGGTCCTTTTCGCTGGTAAGAGAGGTGGGCACCATGGCCGTAGTGCCGTGCCGGGCATGAAGCCGGGAGATTTCATGAAACCCTTCCAGCTCTGCATCCATAAAATCATGTCCTGCTCCACCATGCACATGGATATCAATAAAACCCGGAGACAGAAATTGCCCCCGGGCATCTATGATCTTTGCCTGTTCAATGGTTTTGTTATCCCTGCATATTTCTTCAATGCGTCCATCCTTGATCAGGACGGCTGCATTGAATACTATTTCATGAGGTGTAATGACATTTCCATTGACAATTTGGGTCAGGCCCGTATTCATGTTTTCTTTAGGTCTAATGTATTATTCTTTTGTTTTTGGTCGGATGAGCTGGCGTTTGGTACCTGTAAGATGACTGATTACAGCTGCTATCCCTAAAGTGATGAACAAGATCAGATCCAACCTTATATCAAAATACATGTCAGGAATCCAGCCTCCCAGAGAAAGTAGAAATATGATCAGTCCAGTCAGGGAGAGGTAGATAATCGCAGGAGAAACCTTTCTGTTACTCAATATACCCAAAATAATCATGGGACCCATTATGCCTGTACCGGCAAAACTCACCCTGGCCAATAAAACCAGTTGGTCTATCACAATAATGGAAAAGAAAAAGGCTATCACCGAAAAAACAAAAATACCGATTTTGGTTTTGGTCATGATGCTGTTTTCATTTCCTCTCAGCAATCCCCTCAACTCAGAACCCAGCGCAAAAATCTGGGCATTGGTAGTAGACAAACCAGCAGCAATCAAGCCAATGATGGCGAGCGCCGCCACGGCATCTGGCTGATCATAGAGAAATGCATTGGCAAAAAACTCATCCCTTCCATACTCACTGTATAGATCTGCCCCATACATCCCAATAAAAATGGTAGGTAAAATCACCAGAATCGCGAAGGCTCCTAGCGATACCGCCATCAATTGCATGGTCTTCATGCTCTTCATCACCACTATCCGGGTGGTAAACTGTGGTTGGGTCACCGGAATCATCAATATGGCGATCAGGGAAGCAAACAAAAACTGAGGCGTGAGAAGCCCTTGGGGACCTGGGCTTGAAAGCAAATCTTCCTGTACCGTTCCGATTTTATCAAACATGGGTCCGATCCCACCAAAATGACTTAAACATGCCCAACCGATGATCCAGATAACACCCAACAAGAGCAAACCCTGAATGGCATCGCTAAAAATAATGGCTTTTAACCCACCGATTTCGCTGTAGATCAGCATGATCAGCACAATACCTGCGGACCATCCCCAGGCCGGAAAGGAACCAGGGAAGGCGGCATCCATAAATATGGCAATTCCCTGTATTTGTATTCCCACGTAAGGAATCAAAAACAAAAAGGAACTCAAGAAAAAAACATACCCTGCCAATCTGTTTTCATAGCATCTGGAGATCAATCCGGCCACTCCTCTGAATTCCATTCCTTTTACCTTCATCCGGATATGGTAACCAAACCACAGCAGCAAAAACACCATTGCTCCATCTGATACGGCCAAAAATATCCAGGCCGCTACCCCATTTATCCGGAAAAAATCCGGCATCCCCAGAAAGGTAAAGGTACTGAACAGGGCTGCGGCAAAAGTCAATACCCCCAGGGTAAGACCAATGTTTGATCCAGCCATCATAAACTCTTCCGAAGACCTGTTTTTCTTATAGGACCTCAGGGAAGCAAAAACCAAAAGACCTGCATAGATCAGGCCAAAAACCCATACCCAGAAAATCATAAGTCCTCCTCCTCATTTTGCATACCCGGATGCACCCTTGTACCAATATAGGTAAGGATGACCAAAAGTACGGTGATTACAAAACTCGTCCATAAGCTGTAGGGAACACCTCCCAATTCAGGCTTGGAAACACCCTGAGGGATGACCAAAGGGGTGAATGTAATGATGCTGAGGATGATGGCCGCTACACAGCAAATCCTCCAGTAAAGTCTCTTTTTTTCCATTAGTATTGGGTTTAAACGCTTTGAATTGACAATATACAATTGTTGTTGGAATATAAACAAAGATAGATGCATAAGCTCAAATGGCCGGGAAAAGTACCGGCCATTTGAATGTATGCCAAAATTAAAGTCTGGGAATGGTCAATCCCCCATCCACCATGATTACCTGGCCAGTAGAATAGGGGAAATCACCTTTGGCCAATGCCGCCACTGCCAGTCCAACGTCCTCGGGTAATCCCCATCTTCGCTGCACACAAAGCCCGGAACCGATCAGCTTATCATATTTATCCTTTACTCCTGAGGTCATATCAGTGGCAATAACACCTGGCCTTACCTCAAAAACAGGAATATCGTACTCTCCCAAGCGGACAGCAAAAAGCTGGGTAGCCATACTCATTCCGGCTTTTGCCACACAATATTCCCCTCTGTTGACTGAGGCTACAGTGGCAGAAATAGAAGATACATTGATAATGGATCCTTTGAATTCAGCCGCATCGTTTTTTTGTGCAATCATCCAATTGGCTGCCAGTTGAGAAAGGAAATATGCCGAATTCAGATTGGTTTTCAACACATATTCAAAGCTCTCTTCCGTAGCTTCAAGAATGTCTTTCCTTTCTTTTGGGGCTACCCCGGCGTTATTAACCAATACGTGCAGACGGTTGAAATGGGATTTTATCCGGTCCATGATGCCCTGCCGGTCCTTCGCACTGCCTACATCCCCCCGGCAATACAAAACATCAGCCCCTAAAGCCTTCAACTCCTCCAGACTCTCAGCAGTATCCGCTTCCTCGCGCATGCCATTGATGGCCAGGTCAAATCCCTCTTTGGCCAGGCACTTGGCAATTCCAAGACCTATTCCCCTCGATCCACCGGTAACTAAAGCTACATTTTTCATCATCAATTGAAATTAAAGGTCAGGAATGTCCACCCATGCTCTTTTCTCCCAGCTTTCCAGGCCTTTTTCGGCAAGCTGAACTCCTTTCGCGCCTGCTTTCATGTCCCAGGGAAAAGGTTCATCTGCAACCACGTGTTTCAAGAACAACTCCCACTGCACTTTAAAGGCATTATCCATTGGCTCTTGTTCCGGAACCCTGGCCCAACCTTCATAGAAGTCGATAGGCTGTACGATATCCGGATTCCAAACCGGTTTGGGCGTATTCCCATAATGTTGGATGTGACATTCTCTCAGGCCGGCCACGGCAGAACCCTTTGTTCCATCTACCTGAACCGTGAGCAGATCATCCCTGCGCACCCTAACCGTCCAGGAAGAGTTGAAATGAGCAATGATATCCCCTTCCAGTTCAAAGGTGGCATATGCTGCATCATCAGCGGTGCATTTATACGGCTTGCCCTGCTCGTTTACACGTTCTTTGATATGCGTGGCACCTGTACAGGAAACTGCCTTAACTTTGCCAAAAATATTATCCAGTACATACCTCCAATGGCAAAGCATATCCACGATAATACCGCCATCATCCTCTTTTCTGTAATTCCATGAGGGTCGTTGTGCCGGAACCGTATGTCCTTCAAATACCCAATACCCAAACTCTCCCCTTACGGAAAGAATTTCTCCGAAAAAACCATTTTCAATCAAACGTTTTAACTTTCTCAATCCGGGAAGCCAAAGTTTGTCCTGTACTACTCCGTTTTTCACGCCTGCCTTTTGACATATCTCGTGCAATTCCAATGCGGTGGCAGTGTCCACCGCTACCGGTTTTTCGCAATAAACATGTTTGCCTGCTTTGACAGCCTGCTTGACAGCATCTGCCCTCCGACCAGTGGTCTGGGCATCAAAATAAATGCTATATTGATCATCATTCATGACCGTATCCAGATCGGTGGTATATTTCGGCACACCAGAACGCTCACTGAGGGCTTTCAATTTGGCCTCATTTCTACCCACCAAAACCGGATCAGGCATGATGGTATCTCCATTTGAAAGTTGTACACCACCTTGCTTGATGATTTCAACAATACTTCTCATCAGGTGTTGGTTGGTGCCCATTCTGCCGGTGACACCATTCATGATTATTCCTATTTTATGTTCCATAAGTTAATTGGTTTTACTAGCAATGGTAATAACTCTCTACAATTTTATCCAAAAATTCCTTTTGGTCTCCCGCCCAATGGCGGTCTGAAAAAATCTCAACTTCGTTATAGCCCGAAAAACCGGCCTCTTCAGCCCATCCCCTTATCTTAGGAATGTCTATGCATCCTTCCCCCATCAATCCCCGGTCATTCAAAAAATCCACCGTAGGACTGAGCCAGTCACAGATGTGGAAAGCAAAAAGATTTCCTTTTTGCCCACACCTCAACAATTCAGTTTTGAGGTCAGGATCCCACCAAAGGTGATAGACATCGGCTGCAATGCCCACATGATCAGAATCAATGCTTTCAGCCATTTCATTGGCTTGTCTCAGGGTACTGACAGCTGATCGTGTATCGGCATACATGGGGTGCAGGGGTTCTATGGCCAATTTTACCCCATTTGCCATGGCATGAGGCAAGACTTTTTCAATGCCTTCCTGGATTTGCTCTCTGGATGTTTCCAGTGACTGATCCGGGTCAGCCCCACATACCAATACGATCATGGGAGCGCCAAGAGCCGCTGCCTCATCTACCGCTTTGAGATTATCCTGAATGGCCAAATCCCTGTTTTTAGCTGAAATCGAAGGAAAAAAGCCCCCTCTCACCAGGGAAACTATATCCAGACCATGGCTTCGTAGCCGATCACCTGCGGCAGAAATATCCCTGCCTCCCAGGTATTGCCGCCATACCGAAACCCCTTTGACTCCCGCCTTTTCATAATTTTCAGCGGCTTCTTCCAGGCTCCAGGGTTTAGTGGTAATGGTATGGACACAAAGTTTACTCAGGTCTTTTATGGGTGGTGCATTCATGACAAACAATTATAGAAGGTGTAATAAGGATCTTTATCGATAATGCGCTGAACGTACAGGGCCAGTTCACGGGCATGGTAATCTCCCCACATACTGGACTCGTTACAGGCAATTTTTTGGCCCTTCGGCACATTATCCCAACCATTTGGCTGGTGATAGATGGAATGGAGCAATATTCCCTGATGGGTTTTGTCTGTGCTCAGATAAGGCTCCTCAAGCAGGGTTTTGAGTACGGTCAGGCCAGCCTGCCAGTATTTGTTGCCTTTTTCGGTTTGTCCCTTTCTTTGCAGGTAATGCCCCAGACGCAACAATCCCTGAGCCCCAATGGCTGCAGCCGTACTATCCACCGGCTCATGCTCATTGAAAGGATCTGCAGGACGAGATAGGTAATCACCTAATTTATGTAATGCAGGAGCTCCTGTATCCCAGTAAGGCACCCCATCAGTAGGGGTATGCGCCAAATAAAAATCACAGCTGGCAGTAGCAGCCTTTAACATAAATGCTTCTATTTCCACGGGGGAACCATAGGCCTTCAAGGCATCGTCAGAGAGATTATCCAGGTATTCCAATTCTTCAGCAAAGCCACACATGGCCCAGGCCAGTCCCCGTGTCCAGGTAGAAAAACCGGTATAGCCCTGTTGAGAATTTGGGCAGCGGTAATTGCCGTCATTGGTATTGAAGACACTTTCATGGGCAGTCCTTCCCCAGGTATCGAAGCGATCCCTGCCCTCCCCGTAATAGACGGAGTAATCTGCAGTGGCTTTGGCATGTTGCAGCCCCCTGACCAACAAATTTACTTTTTTGTCATTCTCTTCCTGTAACACATGACCCAAACTGTGGCTGAGCATCAAAATCCTTACGGTCCTGATGGTGTCGACAAATAAAGAATGAGGACCGTTAAAAGAATACATGAAGCCCCCGTCCTTGATGTTTGTCCACCTGCTTGCCTGGACAGCCCCTGAAATCTTCAGGGCCAATTCATAAAAGTTTTTCTCCCACTCCACGTATGGAATCTTTTCCTCTACCATCAGGCGTAACAAATTGCCATAGGTGCTGACATTGTTAAAGCCATGGTCGTGAACACCTGAGTGGCTGATGTGTGGGGCCATCAATTGCAGGGTTTTCATTTTTCCTTTGTCAAGGAAACCCTTTTCACCGGTAGCGTCAAACTGAAGAATAGAAGATCCAAACTGAAATCCCTGGGTCCATTCGGTCCATCCTCTGGTGGTATACTTTCCATTTACCGTAAAGACCGGTGAGCCCTGGTTTTGGGGATACTCCTTATCTATAGATGTGATTTTTTCAGCCGAAAGCTGCCAAAATCTTTCCAGTCCCTTTTTCAGGTCTATGGGTTTAATTTCAGAATCTATTGCTATCATTTTTTTAAAGGGTTTACATTTGTTTGGAATAATCAACTTCAGAAAATAATTTCAGAATTTTAGTCTGAACACATGCCATTAAATCATGTACTTTTTATTTATGAGGTTAAAGGTATCTTTAAACAGAGTCATTAAAAAAGTGTTTTTCGATTTAATGCTGGTACTTTTCGTTTTCTATTCTTCTAAAATCAGAAGGTGAAAAACCGGTTTTCCTCTTAAAAATCCTACTGAAATAAGAAGGGTCCTGATAATTCAATTGATAGGCAATTTGCTTATTCGACAAGTCGGTATAAATCAAGTATCTTTTTGCCTGAAGCATCAAGCGGTCAAGAATGATCTCGCCTGCCGTAAAACCGGTAATGTTCCTCACATATTTATTCAAGTTGGCCGGTGACAGACCCATCAGGTTTGCGTAATCCTGAACCTGATGAACTTGTTTGTATCGCTGTTCTAGCAGTGCATTAAACTGTTGAACCAATGAAAAATGAGGATCCATGGTTTTATTTTGCTCCGCGAAATAGCTCATATAATACTGCTTACATTTGATCAGGAATATCTGCAGGTAATTGCGCAATATATCCGAGGTGAAACCATTCCATTGCAGGTATTCTTTGCGTATTTGAAGGATCAAAACCAAAAGCTCATTAAAATCTGCGGGATCCAGATTTAAAATCGGAATCAAAGTAGGATTGTTGAAAAAGGGCATTTGAAACAAGGGGTCCTCATGGTAGGCTTCCAGAGCAAAAAAATCTCTGGAAAAAACCATCAGATAACCATGATAATCATTTTCCCTGCTGATGAGGTGAACCTGTCCGGGTGAAAGAAAATGCACACTATTGGAATGGATGACATGAGATTCAAAATCTATATCATGCCTGCCGGCCCCGTTAACAAAAACACACACTTCATAGTATCTGTGTCGATGAGGGCGGGTTGTTTCATGGGGGTAGGTTTTGCTTTGAATGGTCTTCCCCTGAACTTCATAAATCTGAAATGCCCGCTGATTGGTAATCTCGGGCATCTCATAGGTTTTAATTGGCTCTCCCATCAGGCATTGTTACTTTTTACGGCAAGTTAAGGAAAAATTGAAAAGCAACCTTTTTTAAATTCCTTAAAGGAGCGTGAATTTAAATATACAAAATTTCCTTTTTTAAATTTTTATACCGCTTTAATTAAAAATATGGTATTTTTTTTAATTATTCTTTAATATATTTTCAAATTTAATCCAATTGTATTACCTTTGAAATATCAAATAAAGACAAAAGGTCTTCAATTTTGTTGAACAAAGGAAACCGGCATCACCGCCATCCGCCCTAATTCTTGCAAAATTGTTTCATACTGTAGGATGATGAAATTGGCAGACATGCCCTCCTGTCTCGGGGGTGGGGAAACCAGGAAAAAGCAAGTAGCGAGCTCGTATTTTGCCTAACTGCTCCGTGGAGGTTCGACTCCTTCTCCTACAGCAGGTTATTTTGGGTTTATTGTTAATTGACTAAAGCTATGAGACAATGTTTCATAGCTTTTTGTGTTTTCAGGCAGGGTCAGTATCAAGGAATTCAAAAAAAGAAATATACTAAGTGCGGAAAAAAGCTCCCTTAAAACCCCTTATTTGATAATAAGTGCAATCGAATCCGCTTTGGTTCTTACCCTGAGCCAATCTTTCAAACGTTTTTCCTCTCTTTCATCGGGCAAACTTTTGAATGTTGCAATGGCAATCATTATGGTATCCTGCCTGTTCTCTGATAAATTTGCCACTACTGATCTGTTTATGGAGAAAGCGGTCAAACCCGCATGATTTACCCTGGCCTCCCGGGCCAAATCATTGACCATTCCTGTTGAAGCAACATATTGGGCTACTTCCCTCTCCAAAAAGGCAATTTTTTGATCCTTGTCCTGAATCATGGCCTCATTTCTTTCATACAAATCCTTCAGCACATCAGAACGCAACATGTTCATATCCATACCCGTATCACCACTTTGTTTTACTACCAGATAAGTGCGGGTTAATTTAAAAGCTGCAGTCTTTTTCTGAATGATGGAAATTTCTTCATCGTCTATGCGCTGCCCTACCAATGCCACTTCGATCACACTGCTGTCCGGTTCATAAAAATAGTTACTGTTGATGATTTGGGTACTTGGAAAATCAAATTCTGTCTGCACAAATTCTTTGGCAGATTTTTCCCAAATGGTTCTTCTCACAATATTATATGCCAGATAGATACTTGGGACTACGGTAAGCAGAATAAAAATGCTGATGTAATTTCTAACCCTTTTTTCCCTCCGCTCATCTACAAACTCCTTTTTGGGAAATCCCATAAAGCGGACAATCAGGTAAGTTGACAGACTTATAAATACGGAATTGATAAAAAACAGGTAAAAAGCTCCTAAAAAATAATACAGGTTCCAGGTGGCCAGGCCATACCCGGCAGTGCAAAGAGGGGGCATCAGTGCGGTGGCAATGGCCACTCCGGGAATGGCGTTGCTTTTTTCCTTTCTCGAACCTGCAATAATCCCCGCCAGTCCGCCAAAAAGTGCGATCAAAACGTCCCATATGGTAGGTTCGGTCCTGGCAAGTAGCTCTGATTGTGCTTCATTCAACGGTGTAAAAGAAAAATAAAGCGTGGAAGTCATGATACTAATCAATACTGCAATTCCCAGGTTTTTCAGGGATTTCTTTATCAATTCAAAATCATTGATCCCGGCTCCCAAACCAATACCCATTATAGGACCCATCAAAGGCGATATCAACATGGCTCCAATGATGACGGCAGTAGAATTTACATTAAGCCCAACAGAGGCCACCAGGATGGCAAATATCAGGATCCAAAGGTTGGCACCTCGGAATTCCACATTCTTCTTGATGTATACGATGGTCTCAATTTCATCTTCCTTACCTTCATGAAGGTCAAATCTGTCTCTGATAAAGGTCAGTAAACCTGCGATTTTGTTGGATAAGACAGATAGTTTTTGTTTTTCGGGATTCATCAAAATACTTTCAAACATTAATGTAGGAACGAAAATAACCAGAAAAACAATTATCCGAGGTAAATTCCTGAAATCCTTAAAAAGAAAACCTTTCCTTTCGGTATTATTTATTTGTTTTTAACGAGCCGTTGTTTGGTTCTACATTGCCCCAAAAGGATGGTGGATGCTAATTTAAATGCAAAAAAGCAGGAGAACTTCTCCTGCTTTTTATTTTGAAAACTAAACCAACTATTATTTAACTACCATAATACAAACAAAATTAACAAAAGCTGTTGAATTACCAAATTTACCAGCCAAAAAGTAAACAAAAGTCTATTTTTTGTTACCTACCTTGTAGAGAATACCTAATGCCAGTGCCTGGCTGTATTGGATTCCAGGATCCTGGTCCTTATCATAAAGGCCGATTCCGGTGAAGGTTACGTTGATAATATTGGTGATTTTGGCTGTCAAAGTCACATCCAGCCGATGATCTATGTTTTCAAAAGACAATGTTTGGTAGTTGGCATACATGGCGTACCTGGATTTAAGGTTGAGGTTTTCGCTCAGGTCTTTATCCAGACCGGCAAAAACCTGCATGGCCAGCCATTCAACCCTCACCATGTCTCCGGCTGGAACCCCATAATTGGATGGCACATTGTTGATGATCTCGGTATCATTTACAAAAGTAAACCGGGGAGAAAAAGGCCCAATTCGTAGAAAAAAAGTATTATTAGGCTTGTACTCAAAGCCCAATGAGGAAGTCAGAAAACCAGGGGCCATGAATTTAGAAATCAATGTTCTGCTTCCGTCATCATTAAAGTTATACCCGGCTGCAAATTGGGTCAGGTAATTTACTGAGAAGTAACTGGACCATTTTTCGGTCAACTGGTACCCTAATTTGGAATCCAGAAATATCCTGTCATTGGATTTTCTGGTTTGCTCCCCCTCATTTCTTACAATTCCAAATAACAGTTCAAGCTCATTGTCCCAGGAAACTTTATCTTTCCTGTATAATGCCTTCCCCGCTATGATGCTTCCAAAAGCCACAGAATTGACTCCCCCTGCCTTCCAGTTATTACTGAAACCTGCCTGATTAAAGTTCAATCCAGCACTAAATTCAGATTGCCAATAGCTGGTATCCTTGGGAGTCTGATCCGGTGCTGTGTTTTGCCCCTGAGCCTTTGAAAAGCCAAAAGAGAGAAAAGTTGCCGTGAGGACCAATAATATTTTTTTCATACCCTGATTTTATTAATTTTAAATTAATGTGATAAAACCCACTTTTGTTTGAAAATTTAAGCTTTAATTTTGAAGTAAAGCGTTAATAAATTAAAGTTTTTGGGTTTAAATAAAATTCAAAATCTCTAACTAAAACAAATTTATGGAAAATCAAACAGAAGATTTACTGATTGTAAGAGATTTTTTGGCCAGGCAAAGGACCAAGTTAGCCAATGACAGGACACTTTTATCCTACATCCGTACCAGCCTTTACTTTATCGTCAGTGGAACGGCATTGATAAAAGTAGAAGATCTGGAAAACGTCAAGGAACTCGGTTACTTCTCTTTTATGATTAGCATAGCATTATTGGTACTTGGATTTATAAATTTCTTTAGGCTGAAAAGGAAGTTAAAAAAAGGGAAATACGAAAAAATGTAAATTTTTATTTTGATTTATCAACCAATCATAACAATTGGTAAGCTATTTGTACTGACTTGGTTCTAATCAACCTTTCAAGTTACTATGAAAATTTTAGGAATTATTCTTATTGTCGCCGGTATCGTTATGTTTTTGATAACCGGTATATCTTATACCACAGAGGAAACGGTAATTGATGCAGGACCTTTGGAAGTAAATGCCGAAAGTGAAGAAAGCATTAACTGGCCGCCATATGCCGGTGGAATTGCAGTCATTGCCGGCTTTGTTTTGTTGGCTGTTGGAAAGAAAAAATAGAGGACCGGAGATCAATAATTTGTAAATGGATTTTCCATAAATTAGGGGAGTTGTTTTTTCCTTTCTCAGAATGGAAAAAACAACTCCCTTTTCGCCATAATTATACGTTTATTTTTAAGGAAAATTATATTGAAACTTGCAGCTGTAGACATAGGGTCAAATGCCATCCGGCTACAAATCACCAAAGTCAATTTCTTTCAAGAAAAATATAATTTTAAGAGGCTGGAATACCTGAGGTTTCCTCTTCGATTGGGAAACGACACTTTCAAAAAGAGAGAGATTGGTCCGGAAAATATCCACCGACTAAAGGAGTTGATGCGAGCGTTTCAAATTCTGATTCAACTCTACGAGGTGGATGCTTACCTCGCTTTTGCTACTTCTGCCATGAGGGAGGCAAAAAATGGAAAAATTCTGGCTGAGGAAATCAGAAGAGAAATCGGTTTGAAAATACAATTAATTGATGGCAACAAGGAAGCTGAGCTTATCAATAAATCTTTATGGAATCATATTGATAAAAAAACTTATCTGCACATTGATGTCGGAGGGGGAAGCACAGAGTTGAATGTTTTTAAAAATGGAAAAAAAACAGCTGCAATATCATTCAAAATTGGTTCTGTGAGAACCCTTGAAAACCAGACCTCCCAGCCTTTGTTTTCGCAGATGGAACAGTTTATCAATGAACATTTGTCCCGGGAAAAAAGTGTTATAGGCATAGGCACCGGAGGAAATATCAATAAGGTCTTTGAGCTGGCGGCTGTCAAAGGAAAGGGATTGTTTTTGCATGTATCCAAAATCAAAGAGGTATTGAGCAAGCTGGAAAATTTTTCTACTGAAGAAAGGATCAACCTGCTTAACTTGAATGAAGACCGCGCTGATGTAATCATTCCTGCTACCAAAATTTATTTGGCGGCCTTGGAAACGGCTCATGTCCAAAAAGTCATGGTCCCTGCCCTTGGCCTGAAGGATGGCATGATCCAACAACTTTTTGATAAAAAAAGGCAGGAATTTTTTCCTGCCTAATAAATATTATTCTATTAGTTTTACCCCTTCTATCATGTCCGGGCTTAACTGAAAAAACTGTTGGTGGATATTAAAGGGTTCCTCGCCTTCGTCTGGATTTTTACTGATATACTGCCCATCCTCCTGCATTACATAGGCATTTTCATTGTCTTTCAGGTTAAAACGAATGATATTCATCAGCTGTTTTTGTAAAAACTCATTTTCGACCCTAAATAAGGATTCAAGTCTTTTGTCGAAGCTCCTGACCATGGCATCGGCGCTTCCTACATAAGTCCTGAAATCCCCATTATTGTGAAAATGGTATATCCGGGAATGTTCCAGGAAATCGCCTACGATAGAGATCACTTCAATATTTTCACTTAATCCTTTTCTTCCCGGCCGCAAACAACAAATACCCCGAACAATTAACTTAATCTGCACGCCTGCTTGTGAAGCTTTGTAAAGGGCGAAAATAAATGCTGAATCCTCCAGAGAATTGATTTTAATGAAAATTCCCGATGGCAAACCCTTGCTTGCATTTTCGGCCTCAATATCTATAAATTCAATCAACTTGTTCCGCATATCTCTGGGAGACGTGATCAAATTTTGATAGTTGGTAGGAGCAGAATGTCCTGTGATTACATTGAAAAACTCTGAAACATCATTTGCCAGGGTTTCATTGGTTGTCAGTAAGCCAATGTCTGTATAAATGCGACTGGTCTCTTCGTTATAGTTACCTGAACCCACATGCACGTAACGGGTAACCCTATTTTCCTCTTTTTTGACAATAAGCATTAGCTTGGTGTGGGTCTTGAAATTACTGACCCCATAGATCACAAAGCAACCGGCCTTTTGCATCTTTTTGGCTTCCCGTATATTGTTTTCTTCGTCAAAACGGGCTTTAACCTCAAATAAAACAGAAACATGTTTGCCATTTTCCACAGCTTTTAATAAGGCACCTACGATCCTGGAATTTTTTGCCAGCCTGTAAATAGTCATTTTTATGGCCATTACATGGGGGTCATCAGCTGCCTTGTCCAACAAATCAAAAATGGGCTCCATATCATTATAAGGGTGATGCAACAATACATCCTTATTTTTTAAAACCTGAAAAATATCTTCTGAAGCAGCTTCAGGATAGGAAAGCGGGGGTATTGGATTTGGAACAGGCGGTATCCTGTCTTTGAAACGTTTGTTGCCTATTATCTGCCAAAGCCCTGTAAAATCCATCAGGCTTCTTCGCTCTATTTTAAAGATACTATCGTCGTGAAGGGTCCACCTTTGCTTCAGTAAATTGACCATCCATTTGCTGTATCCTTCTTCAATCTCTATCCTAACTACCCTTCCTGTCTTCCTTTCGTTGAGTTTTCTTTTCACTTCCTCCAAAAAATTAGAATCCATGTCTTCACTCTCCTCCAGCGTAAAATCACCATTCCTGGTAATTCGGAAAAGGTTTATGGATTCTATGGTTACATTCCTGAAAAGGGAAACTATATGTTCCCTGATCATTTCTTCTATAGGAACGTAAATCGTTATCTCTTCCCGTTCCAATTCAAAAAACCGGGGTATATTGGAAGGGATCTGAACAAAGGAGAGCTTTTTGTTGTCCTTCTTTTCACCTGGTCCTATGGTTACGACCCCAAAGATCAGGAGTTTGTTCATCAGGATGGGGAAGGTATGGTAGCCATCAAAAACCATTGGGGTCAGCATGGGATAAACGGCCTTGAAAAAATACTCTTTGATCGTTTTTTGTTCTTTTTCTTTTAAATTACCCACGTTACTCATGATGAATCCCGCTTCTTCGGTCATGGGCAGTAATTCTTTCACAAATTGTCGTTGTAACCTCTTGTGAAAATTTTGGGACTCAATCATTAACTTTCTTTTGAAATCATCCTCCCTTAATCCTGAATAATCAATCCTCA
Organism: Cyclobacterium sp.; assembly: GCF_014762705.1. Taxonomy (GTDB): domain Bacteria; phylum Bacteroidota; class Bacteroidia; order Cytophagales; family Cyclobacteriaceae; genus Cyclobacterium. The sequence continues at coordinate 16,323 of NZ_JABURL010000110.1, forward strand.
CCTTATCGTAATCCAGGTAGTTGTAAAGCGACCCCACCCGAATCATAAAAAACTCGTCCAAATTAGAAGCAGTAATGGCCAGAAATTTGAATTTTTCAAAAATATTTCTCCTGTCCTTTTTAATCTGGTCAAAAACCCTCTCGTTAAACTTGAGCCAGCTCAGGTCCCTGCTAATGAGTTCACTGTTGTGGATGGTTTCTTCTATCTTATCGGGTTGGATGAGTTTCATAGTTGTTTTCTTTTTCAAGTAAAAAATCGACCAATGATACTAAATAAATCATGAAATAAAAAAAGGGCAAACCGCCCCTTTTTTTATTTCAGAACGCAAAACAATAGCAATTAAGTATCTATTTTGGCATATTTTGCATTTTTTTCAATAAAGTCTCTTCTTGGAGCCACTTCATCACCCATCAACATACTGAAAAGGTGGTCGGCTTCAGCAGCCGATTCTATGGTTACCTGTTTCAGGGTTCTTGTTTCTGGATCCATGGTGGTAGTCCAGAGTTGTTCCGGATTCATCTCACCAAGACCCTTATACCGTTGAATACCCACACTTTCCACTTTTCCTTCCGGGGCAAGCTCCTGAGTGACCCGTTTTCTTTCCTCCTCAGACCAGCAATACCTTTCCTCTTTTCCTCTTTTAAGCAAATATAAAGGAGGCAGAGCTATATAGACGTAGCCGCTCTCTATGAGGTTTCTCATGTACCTGAAAAACAAGGTCAGGATCAGTGTACGGATATGTGATCCGTCAATATCAGCATCGGTCATGATGATTATTTTATGGTAGCGGAGATGGGAAAGATCCAGTTCCTTTTCGTCATTTACCGTACCAAATTTCACACCCAATGCAGTCAGGATGTTCTTTATCTCATCATTATCATAGATTTTATGCTCGTGGGCTTTTTCTACGTTCAATATTTTACCTTTAAGGGGCAAAATGGCTTGAAAATCCCTGTCTCTGCCTTGTTTTGCTGATCCGCCGGCAGAGTCTCCTTCGACCAAATACAATTCGCAAACAGTGGGGTCCGAATTGGCACAATCAGCAAGCTTGCCGGGAAGGCCTCCTCCACCCAAAACATTTTTTCGCTGTACCATTTCCCTTGCCTTTTTAGCGGCAAGCCTGGCCTGTGCTGCCAATACTACTTTGCCTACGATAATTTTGGCTTCCTTGGGATGCTCCTCCAGCCAAAACTGCAGGGCCTCTGATACCGCATTATCCACAGCACCGGTAACATCTGAATTTCCTAGTTTGGTCTTGGTCTGTCCTTCAAATTGGGGCTCGGCTACTTTTACGGAAATGACTGCTGTCAACCCCTCCCGAAAATCATCTCCGGAAATGTCTATTTTTACTTTTTCAAGCATACCGGATTTATCGGCATAGCTTTTCAGGGTACGCGTAAGCGCCCTTCTAAACCCTGACACATGGGTTCCACCTTCATAGGTATTGATGGTATTCACATAGGATACCACGTTTTCAGTGTAGGAGTTATTGTAACTCATGGCTACCTGTACCGGTACTCCATTTTTTTCAGTATCTATGTAGACAGGGGTGTCAATGATTTTTTGTTTTGTTTCATCAAGGTATTCCACAAATTCCACCAAACCACCCTCTGAATAAAACTCATCGGTACGGTATAACCCGTCTACATCCTTTTCCCTTAAATCTTTAAGTAAAATCTTTATCCCAGCATTCAGGAAAGACATCTCACGCAGTCTGGTGGCGATCGTTTCATACTTGAAATCCAGGACCTGAAAAATTTCATGATCAGGTTTGAAGTGAATATGGGTTCCCCTGTCTTCAGTCTTTCCGATCTCCCTGACCTGGTACTGTGGAACGCCCCTGACATATTCCTGCTCATATACCTTACCCTGCCGATGAACGGTTGCTTTCAAAGAAGAAGACAGCGCATTGACACAAGACACCCCTACGCCATGAAGTCCTCCTGAAACCTTGTAAGTATCCTTATCAAATTTACCTCCGGCATGAAGGACAGTCATGACAACTTCCAATGCGGATTTGTTTTCCTTGGTATGAAAATCAATTGGGATACCCCGGCCGTTGTCCTCTACGGTAACGGAATTGTCCTCATTGATACTTACGGAAATGAAATCACAATGACCGGCAAGTGCCTCATCAATGGAGTTATCTACCACCTCCCAAATTAAATGATGCAGGCCTTTTACTCCAATATCGCCAATGTACATGGCAGGCCTTTTTCTTACTGCTTCCAAACCCTCCAGAACCTGAATATTCTGGGCTGAATAATCGTTTCTGTTTGACGACTTTTTTTCTTTACTCATAGATCAATTTCATGGCAAAAGATAAACCTTAACCATTTCAAAATTTAAAAACCAAATTAAAGACAAAAATAGGTAAAAAAACCGGATTTTTTTAGCAAAAATCCGCTATTGTTCGCTAAAAGTTGCTTACTGAATCAGACAACTTGAAACCAAATTCACGCAATTTATACACTTTTTTTATATTCTTTAAAATTAAATTAAAACAAATTTTATTCTATTTAATTATATAATCAATAAAATTTTATTCTAAACTTTATTGATTTCCATTTAACTAAAAAATTATGCATTTCGTGTTATTAGCAGAAATTATCGGCTTAGACCGGATCATCAACAGTGATCCGGTGGCCATTACCTTTTTTATTGGGTACATGGCCATGTTTGCTTCCGCTGTCTTTTTCTTTGCAGAAAGGGCATCGGTAGATGGGAAATGGAAAACTTCCCTGTTGGTGTCGGGACTAATCACTGGAATCGCTGCGATTCATTACTATTACATGAGAGATTTCTATCTCCAAACCGGTTCTAGCCCAACAGCATTCAGGTATGTGGATTGGACCCTTACTGTACCCCTGATGTGTGTGGAGTTTTACCTGTTAACCAAACCCTTTGGAGCCAAAGGAGCGACATTGACCAAATTAATCATTGCCTCGCTGGTGATGTTGGTAACAGGTTATATAGGAGAAACCTCCGGCTTAGACAATAATATTTTCTGGGGTATTGTTTCTACTTTGGGCTACCTCTATATTGTGTATGAAGTTTTTGCCGGGGATGTTGCTAAATTGTCTCAATCTTCTAATAGCCCTGCCCTGAAAAAAGCCATGTTTCTGCTTAAAATCTTCATTACCCTGGGTTGGTCGATATATCCGATTGGCTACATGGTACTGCCAGGTAATTTATTGTCAGGTCTGTTTGAAGTAAGTAGTATTGACCTCTTTTACAATCTCGCAGATGCAATCAATAAGATTGGTTTTGGTTTGGTAATCTATTCTGTTGCCATCAAAGAATCCAAAAAAGCTACGGCTCAAGTAGCTTAACCATTGTAAACTTACAGGTACTGATAGTTTTTCAGTACCTGTTTTTTTTAAATCAAAATGACCTACAAAATTATCATTACCGGCCTTGGGGCAGCGGGTTTGAGTATGCTCTACCATTGCATCAAAAGTCCTTTACATACTGCTGATATTCTGGTCATAGACAAAGGTATGGACCAAAAAACAGAGAAATCCTGGTGTTATTGGTCGGATAAGCCTCTCGATATTCATCCGGCACAAAAAGAAGCACCCACTTCCTGGAAAAGAATAAAAATTATTTCCGAACAGGGGACTTTAGAAAAACATCTTGGCCAGCTTAACTATTACATGGTTTCATCAACAGAATTTTACCGGGAAATATGGGCTAAGGTCAAAGCCTACCCCAACATTACCTATATCCAGGATGAAATCACAGATATTACTTCCCATAACAACTTATCGACAGTTGAAACGGGCCATAATGGTTCATTTAAAGGGGAATTGATCTTTAATTCTTCCATTTTTTCTGGTTTAACATCCTCCCAGGCGCTACTGCACCAATCCTTCCTGGGTTGGGTAATTGAATCCAGGGAAGTAGCTTTTGACCCGGAGAGTGTAACCTTAATGGATTTCAGGATTCCAACAAAAAACAATTCTGACTTTGTATACATTCTCCCCTTCGGAAAACGAAAAGCGCTGGTAGAATACACACAATTTACCAGGGAAAAGCAATTGAATAATGCTTTCCTCCGGGAGCATCTTCACAAATACATAAGGGATACTTTGGGCATTGAACAGTACAATATTTTAAGAAAAGAGCAGGGGTTTATACCCATGACCACAAAAGGAATTTTGAGTAAAACCAGTCCTTCCATCATACATTCAGGCACCATTGGAGGTTGTACCAAACCTGCCACTGGTTACACTTTCCATAATATTCAATTGCATTGTAAAAACATTGTTGATGCAATTGTCAAAAACTCAGCGGGAAACTTGAAATCTCATTTTCCCAGAAAAAAAAGATTTAGCTTCTACGACAATATCCTTTTGAATATCGCTTATAAATGGCCTGAAAAATTACCTGAAACTTTTTTTAATCTGTTCCAGGTAAATAAAGGTGAGGAGATATTGCGGTTTCTACATGAAAGTACCAATATCTGGCAAGAAATTGCCTTACTCAAAAGGGTGAAATTTGGTGTCTATTTAAAATCGCTGGGTAATTATGAAAAGTATTGAAAATTATTCAAAAATCCTGGCCCTTATTTTGGCTGCCTTACTGTCCTTTATCCCTGGAGATTTTGATTTTTTTCACTATTTGTGGTTTGCCATTGTGATGGGATTGGTAGGAATACCCCATGGGGCAGTTGACCACATTCTTTTTCAAAAAACTTCTGGCACAAAACCTCAACTATCTTTTATTTTAAAGTATTTGACTATTGCCCTGATATACTTGTTGACATGGATTTTCCTACCCCAGTTCTCCTTATTCGTATTCCTTTTGATTTCAATGTACCATTTTGGCCAGGGACATTGGATTGGAAAGCCAAAAATCAACCTGGCAACTCCGTTCTATATAATTGTTGGCGGGTTTTACTTAAGTATCATTCTTTCAGGAGACATTGAAGCAACAAAGGTAATCCTGGCACCAATTCTGACCCTAAATGAAAATACGGATTTCCCCTTATGGTTCATGCCAGTTTTGTTATGGGTGACAGCCTGGATCTTGGATAAGACAAGTAATAACTCAAACGGCCCTTTACTCTTCGAAATGTTATGGCTTGGAATGTTTCTATACCAACTTCCACTGATCGTTTCCTTTACCACCTATTTTGGATTTTGGCATTCCCTTCCCAATCTTTTGAACATTTATAAGAATATCCGAAAAGAAAATCCAAAGGCTGATTATTCGGTATTTATACCTTTTTCTTTCTTAAGCCTATTTGGAATTGGCATCATTTTATTGGTTTCCCATATCTGGTTTACAACAGCGCAATTAACTTTGCTCTTTTTTGTATTGGTGAGCCTGATATCAGCACCTCACATATGGATTATGGAGAAATTTTTCCAAAGGCAAAAAATGCAGCGCACCATTAAGTCTCCTCAGATTTAAAACTGACTTGTCTGCAACATTACCAGATTGCAGGCCGCCAAAACCTCTACTCCTTTTGCTTTGGCCATGTCCATGAATTCTGCATTTTCAGTTCCCGGGTTAAAAATCATCCTTCTTGGTGACAGAGAAAGGATGTAGGAATACCATTCTGGTTGGTTTTTGGGCCCAATATAAAGTGTAATGGTATGCACATCGGGAATGAAGGGTTTCTCCCTGAGGTTCATGATTTCCTTCCCAAAAACTTCTCCGGTTTTGATCCCAACAGGAACAAAGGGCACCCCCTTATCCCTAAGCATTCTGGCAGCAGTATACGCATACCTTGAGGTATTGGGGCTGGCACCGATAATCACTGTCTTTTTATCTTTTTTCATATTTGTAAATTCAGCATGCATGATACAACAACCTTCAAGCCAATTTCCCTTTGTACCTGCCAATCAATTTTTCTACGCATCTTTCTCCATCCATGGCCGCAGAAACGATTCCACCGGCATAACCAGCCCCTTCTCCACAGGGGTACAACCTGCTGATCTGAGGATGTTCAAAAGTTTCCTTATCACGGGGTATGCGCACAGGAGAAGAAGTCCTGCTTTCCACACCTATCAATTGCGCCTCGTTGGTATAATAACCTTTCATTTTTTGCCCCATCAAGGGGAAAGCCATGGCCAGCCTTTTCCCAATAAATTCAGGGAGAATTTCATGCATGTCTACACTTTTAATCCCCGGTTGATAAGAAGTTTTTAAAAGTTGACTGCTTGAGTTATGGCGGACAAAATCAACCATACGCTGTGCCGGGGCTGTTTGGGTTTCTCCTCCTGCCCGGCAGGCAGCCTGCTCTATTTCTTGTTGAAAATACATGGCGGCCAATGGACCATATTGTCTATAAGCCTTAAGGTCTTCCAATTCCACCGCTACCACAATCCCGGAATTTGCAAATTTGCCGTCTCTCCTGCTAGGGCTCATTCCATTCACCACAATCTCCCCCGGTGAAGTGGCTGACGGAACAATAAACCCACCCGGGCACATACAAAATGAAAAAACACCACGCTTTTTTCCGTCCAAAACTGTTTGCTGAACCAGGCTGTATGCCGCAGGTGGCAAATATTCTCCCCTTTCCACCGGACAATGGTACTGTATGCGGTCAATGAGGTTTTGGTCGTGTTCAATGCGCACACCCAGTGCAAAGGGTTTGGCGGCTATGAGCACTTGCCTGCGATCCAGAAGACGGTAAATGTCTCTGGCGGAATGCCCTGTGGCCAATATCACCCCCATCCCCATCAACTGCTCGCCTTCCTGAGTAGTGACACCCCTGATGCTCCCATTTTCCAAAATAAAGTCTGTCACTTTGGTATTGAAATGGATTTCTCCTCCATTCTCAAGAATGCGCTTGCGCAGGTTTTCTACCAGCAGGGGTAATTTATTGGTACCTATATGGGGATGGGCATCTACTAAAATCTCTTCTTTTGCACCATGGGCTACCAATATCTCCATGATTCTGCGGATATCCCCTCTTTTTTTTGAACGGGTATATAGTTTACCATCAGAATAGGTGCCGGCACCACCTTCTCCAAAGCAATAATTGGAATCCGGATCCACGACATGCTGTTTGTTTAAAGCTGCCAAATCCCTTCTTCTGGACCTTACATCCTTACCCCTTTCAAGGATAATGGGTTTAACCCCCAATTCTATCGCCCTAAGTGCTGCAAACATACCTGCCGGACCTGCGCCCACTATAAGCAGCTGATCCTTATCTCTGACATTGGGATAGTCCCTTTCTGATGAAATCAGAGGTGGCGGATTAGCAGCAGCGTACACCTCTACAGTCACATTTACCCTGACTTTCCTTCCCCGCGCATCTATGGACCTGCGAATGGGTCTGATAATCAACCCCCCACTATCTGATAAACCCGACTGTTTCGTGACTACCTGGTTAAATAATGTTTCGTTATATGCCTCCTCCGGAGAAATAACCAGATCCAGTACTTTTTTCATTGCTTATTTCACTCCCCCCAGCAGTTCTTTTTCCACCCAGTTTTTACCCCAATTATTGACTTCTTCTTCCGACCAGAGATCCGGATAAAAAATAACTTTTTGAAACCGGGGAGGAAGAAATTTTTGCCAATTGGTTCCGCCGGTGGCTGCGATATCCATAGGGTCTTTCTGAAGGTATTTCACAGCAGATTTGTAATGCGCCAGGGGCCAGTAGACATTTGCCTTTTCATCCAATTCCCTCATCAAATCCGTCAGTTCCTCATCTTTATCGGGCAGATACAAATATTTTTTCCACAGGTTGTTCTTCCTGAACTTGGCAATGAGTTCTTTCAGGGAGCCGCCATATTTTTGCTCAAAGGATTTAAGCGTCAGGGTTTTTTCTCCTGTCGCCAGCTCTTTGGCCCCATACTGCCAGTAAAGGATATCAAAAAGACTGTCGATACTCGTCAGATTGATATCTTTGTAATCTTCTCGCTCTGCGAGGTAAACCAGATTTTGAATATCCGTACACATGATTTCAATCATCCGGTATTGGGCACTTTGAAATCCACTCGCCGGAAGCAGAGACATGCGGAACTTCATAAACTGCTCACGTTCCATTCCTTTCCACATGACAGCAAAAGAAGATATCAGCAGATCAAAATACATGATCACCCGCTTGAGTCTGTTTTTAAAAAAATCTATCTCAATATCCTTTACCTCCGCTATTTGTTCCAGTTCCCAAAGTATCAGATTGAAATACAACTCTGTGATCTGATGGTAAATGATAAATATTTTTTCATCCTTAAAGGAGGTTTTGGGCTGCTGCAAAGTCAATAAAGTATCCAAATTGATATAATCCCAATAATTTAGATAATCAGCATGAAGCAATCCTTCCAAATAGGATGAAAGGTCCTGTCCGGAAGACCTGAACTTTTCTTCCAACTGCCTGATTTTATCAACGATTTCTTTCTTGGGATGATCCATGCAACTCTACTATAATATTCTCTTTTTTTGGCTGAAAAGACAGAGCCTGTTTTCTAAAGTAAACCAAAATTCCGTTTTAAATGCCAAAATAACAAGCTTGTCTGATATATTAAGGACTTATCTGCCATTATATTAGAAAGGCTGCATTGACCAATCCGGAATTTTCAAAAACCCGTTTAATCTATTCTGCTTTTGATGATCACCGTTTGGGTTGGGTTAATGGGGTCGTTGCTGAAGAAAGTTAAGGTTTTATGGTCAATTCCCCTTCTCCCTTTCGGGTCAAAAGTAAAAACAATGTCTACACTTTGGCCGGAATTGAGGTCATGTGTGGGGAGTTCAAAAGACAGACAGGAGCAATTGGATACCACTTTTCTCAGGTTTAAGGGTTGAGGTCCGGTATTTTCCAGGGTCAGGGTTCCGGAGACTGGTTTATTGGAACTGATTCTTCCCAAATCGACTTCCTGTTCACTGATTTCGAGTTTTGGAACACTGTCAAGTTGATTTATTGGAGTTGGGTCAAAGAATTCATGAATAACAGCGATTAAATTTAAGGACAATTCCATTTTTTCAGAAGAAATAAAGGATAATTCCAGCTCCTCTTCCACGAAACCAAAATCATTCTTTATAGCTGGATCGTAGGTAATTTCCAAAACCCCCCGGCTTTCCGGCTGTACCACAGACGGGACCATTTGAACTTGTATGTAATCTGGAATATTGGTTTGTACCTGATTCAACTGAATAGGGGTATCTTTGAAATTGTAAAAATCAAGCGGTTTGATTTTAGCTTGATTGGTAAAAAGCGTACCCAGATTATTGGTTTCAAATACAAAACCCAATCCATTCTTTTTTACTTGATAATGCGATTGCGGATTTTTGGGATAAGGCACATTTACACCTTCCAGGAAAAGTGAATCCCCATCCGGGTCAAGGTTTGTTTTGACCAGAATCATTTTGGAAAAAGTACCACCCCTGGATTGATGGTCATAGGTTACCTTTACCTGCCCAACTTTTCCGATACCGATAGTGTCCCTTGAAAAATCAGCCACGGTACAGCCACAATCTGTTTGAACATCTTCAATCAGAACATTTGTGTCTGTATTATTGACAAAATAAAAATCAGCCGTTGCTGTTCCCTTCTCTTCCAGAACGGCACCGATATTTAATTGTTTTTTTTCCCAGACCAGGCCAGAACCTTCAACATCCTGACTCTTAACGTCCGGCGAACAGGAAAACAATAAACTTCCAAGCCCAAATAAAAATACTATCCTCTTCATACCAGCAAATAACGTTAAAATTGCCGCAAATTATTCTTTAATTGGTTAATTTGCAACAAAATCATAGCAATGGCAAGAGTACTTACAGGAATTCAAAGTTCAGGAAAACCTCATTTGGGGAATATTTTAGGGGCCATACAACCGGCCATTGACCTTACTTTGAGGGATAACAATGAATCATTTATTTTTATTGCAGATTTACATTCGCTGACCACCATCAAGGATGCGCAGCAAAGGGTGGAAAACGTCAATGCTGTCGCTGCGGCCTGGTTGGCATTTGGTCTGGACATCGAAAAGACCGTTTTTTACAGGCAATCCAGAATTCCAGAGGTGACCGAACTCACCTGGTACCTGAGTTGCTTTACGCCTTTTCCCATGTTGGCCAATGCCCATAGCTTTAAAGATAAATCCGACCGGCTCTCCGATGTCAATGCAGGTCTTTTCACTTATCCGGTATTGATGGCTGCCGATATATTGCTATATGAAGCAGACCTGGTACCGGTAGGCAAAGATCAGTTGCAACATCTGGAAATCTCCAGAGATATAGCCAGTGGCTTTAACCACCGTCTCGGTGTAGAGTTACTGACCATACCTGAAGCCAGAATCAGTGAAAATGTCATGATCATCCCTGGCACGGACGGCCAAAAGATGAGTAAATCCTATAATAACTATATAGATATCTTTTTGCCTGAGAAACAATTGAAAAAAAATATCAATACCATCATTACTGACAGTACACCTTTGGAGGAACCTAAGGATCCTGATAGTTGTACTGTGTTTAAATTGTTTCAACTGATGGCTGAGCCCTCCCAAACGGAAGTGCTTAGAAATAAATACCGGGGCGGAAACTTCGGTTATGGCCATGCAAAAAAAGAACTTCTGGGCTTGATCCTGGATAAATTCCAAAAAGAAAGGGAGGCTTATGATCATTTCATGAAGCACCAGGAGGAATTGGACGCAAAGTTAGAGGCGGGAGAAAAAAAGGCCCGTGCTACTGCCATTGATTTATTGGATAAAATCAGGAAACATCTTGGATTCAAATGATCACTTGCTGGCATTTTATGGCCAATAAGTTTGGTTACGAAACTTATACCTTTAATCTGTTTTAAAAAGCGCTCTGATTACTTCCAGATAATCAAAGCCATGACCCTCAGTCGGTTCTATATGATTGCCCTCCAGGTATTCATTCCAGCAACAAACCATCAAAGTATTGCCATTTGATTGCTTATTTTCGACCAACACCTCTTTGGCGGCGGTAAGTTTTGCTTTAAATGATGATTTGTCGGACACGACCCTGTCTTTTAAAGGCTCACTAGGAAATCCGCTCTTCTGGGGCCAGGTACCTCCTGCCGGTCTCCTATCCCATCCCATTGCCACAGGTATCTGATAATCAAAATCAGCGTCTTTTTTAAAAAATGCCGACCATTTATCCCAATGACCCTGATAGGTTTTCCGCATATCAGAATAGCTCTTATTGTTTTGCTCATAAAAATCATGGTAGATGTAAGCTGTCATGCCCTCAAAGCCTAAACCTTTTAACCGGGGGACATAATCCTGAAAAAGCATGCGATTGGTATATTTTCCTCCCTGCCAGGGTTGCTTTGCATCAAGTGGCTTCCAGGTGGTGGGTAGTGCATAGGGTTTTAACGAAGCCGTCATTGCTCCTGAGGTCACTGCAATAAATTTTATCCCCGGGAGCCCCGCCTCTCTGGCCAAATCCTGAGATCTTTCCAATAAGTCGTCCAATCCTATTCCGTAATAACTTGCCCTTGCTTCGGTATCGTGGGGAAAATACATATAGACCACTGGCCTACCGGAATCATCTTTTAAATAGTCCTTCCTTTGGAAATATTTATCTATCCACAACCGGGTGATTTTATCATGAACTTTTAAGTACAATTGTTTGTCCGGAGTCTCTTCCGGATAATTGGTGCGGGCATTTATATTTTGCGGGGAAGCCATACGGAGCCATTGTATCCAACGGTCATCACTGTCATCGCACCAGTTCAAGGCAAATTTGAGCTGTTTGCTTACAGGCCTTTTGGCGTTTTCCTGTAATAATACCTCTAATTGATCATTCCATTCCTCCAAACCCGGAACCTGTACCCGACCGTCTCTTTTGGTATCAATTGGCCAATTTTCAGGGTAATACAATTGTGCTTGAGGAGCAAAATTTTTATGGTAATAATAATGTCTGCCAAAAAACCAATTGTAGGCAATAAAATCAATCCCATACTCATGCATGTAGTCCAATTGTTTTCGGGCTACCTCCGGATCATCCCTTTTATAAAAGCCTTTCAACTCTTTTACCGGTTTCTTTTCCAAAAAAGGTCCTTCGTAGGGATAACTGGCATTATAAATCCTTCCATTGGGTCCCCAGGATCTTTTATCTGTTAAAAAACTACAATTCTCCCTGCCCTGCAAACATGGCCAAAAACTATCAATGTCTTGTTTATCATTTCCGGAAACATTCCAGGATGGCATAAAAAACACACCTACCTCTATATCTGGTACATTTTCCCTACCGGAATTCCCATTGACTGCTACATTTTTTGAATTAGATTTATTTTGAGGTTCAACCGTTGAATTCTTTGTATCCTGTTTGTTGACGAAAGCCGAACATCCGGATATCATCCCATTTATGACCAGCAAAGAAATAAAACCAATACTATTTGTTGTCATTCAAACTTCAAATGAGACTTTGCTTATAAAAACTCAGGATTTCTGCTACTGCCTCCTATTTCCACTGGTATCTTATCTCGAGCGCCACAGATCTTTAAGTGGCCTTCCATTGATGACCATCACAAATCTGACTGGATTAGGCACCAGGGCGATACGCACATCCTGACCATCAAACTGTTCTGACTCGACAGGCACACCTTCCATCCCCTGAACATCATATGTTACCACTCCTCTGGCATCAGGCTGCATGGGAATGTACTTGTTGGCCAGATAGGCTGAAGGCAATAAAACCTCATTATCTGAAGACAAGGTGGCATAAATTTCCTCCAACTTCCCCTCAAGTTCATGGCCATACTTTTCATTTAGTGTGTCTTCCAGATCGTGAAGTTGTTCCTCAATTTCATCATAATCAGGATCCGCATAGGTAATCTCACTCAATCTTATGCGCAACTCTACGATTTGGGAAAGTTCCTCATCTAATTTATCGAAATCCATAAAAACTGTCTGCTATTTTCAATTAAAATATGAAGGTAGATAATCTCAAAACATATTCCAACCCCCATTTTAAAAATTGAAGTCCGGGACAGATAAAACAAGGAACGGTCAAAAATCTGACATGCCGTAAAGGGTAAATCCATATAATTGCTTATATTTTGGCTCTAAACCTAAAAACAAAAAAACTTTTTTTACACATGACAGATGCATCCATAATAAACAAAGCGCAATCCTGGCTCAACAGCAACATCGATACCAAAACCAAAGCGGAAATAAATGCCTTGTTAAATGCTGAAGATCCTGCAGAATTGATTGATTCTTTTTACAGGGATCTGGAATTCGGTACCGGAGGCTTAAGGGGTATAATGGGGGTAGGATCAAACCGTATCAACGTATACACCATAGGCATGGCGACCCAGGGCCTGGCCAATTACCTGAAGGCAAGTTTTCCCAACCAGGAAATCAGTGTAGCGGTGACCAACGATAGCCGGCTCAACAACACCCTTTTTGCAGACACTACGGCAAACGTGATGACGGCAAACGGGATAAAGGTCAAGTATTTTAAAGAAATGCGGCCAACGCCCATGCTTTCATTCGCCATCAGGCATTTCGGTTGTGAAAGTGGTGTAATGGTAACCGCCTCCCATAATCCGAAAGAATACAATGGATATAAGGTTTACTGGAATGATGGTGGACAGGTGGTGGCCCCTCATGACAAGAACATCATTACTGAGGTTTTGAAAATAAAATCGATTGATGATGTCAATTGGAACAAAAATGACGCATTGAAAGAATTCATTGAGGAGGACTTTGATTTGATATACCTTAATGAAGTAAAAAAACTGAGTTTATCTCCTCAGTTCAATATTCTGGCAAAGGACATGCCCATTGTCTTTTCCCCTATACATGGGGCTTCGGGAAAAATGGTTCCGGCAGCACTTAAGGTATTTGGATTCGAAAATATCCATATAGTGGAAGAGCAAAAGGAACCTGATGGCAATTTCCCTACCGTTATATATCCCAACCCTGAGGAAGCTGAGGCACTGGACCTCTCCATTAAATTGGGGAAAAAAGTTAAAGCAGAGCTGGTTTTGGCCTGTGATCCGGATGGTGACCGTACAGCAGCCGTGGTACCCAATGAAAACGGGGATTTTGAATTGTTAAATGGTAACCAAACCGGGGCCCTGATCATTTATTACCTATTGAATCTTTACAGGGAACAAGGTCGATTGACAGGAAACCAATTCACTGTGAGCACAATAGTGACCACTGATTTGCTGGGAGTTATCAGTAAAGATTTTAAAGTGGAATATTTTAATGTACTTACCGGCTTTAAAAATATCGCCAAGGTGATTCTCGCCAATGAAGGAAAAAAGGAATTTATAGCCGGTGGAGAAGAAAGTTATGGATTCCTGGTTGGAGATTTTGCCAGGGATAAAGATGGCGTCTCTGCCTGCGCCATAGTAGCTGAAATAGCTGCCTATTACAGACAAAAAGGCATGGGCCTGATAGATGTACTGGCCGAGATATATCAGAAGTATGGCTTTTACAAAGAATCCCTGATTTCTATTACCAAAAAAGGAAAAGATGGTGCAGAACAGATTCAGGAATTGATGAAAGGTTTTAGAACCAATAAACCCTCCTCCATAAATGGAATAAAAGTGGAAAAAGTCATCGATGTACAGGAAAGCAGGATATATGATATGAAAGGTAACAAGGAATATCATTTAGACCTTGAAAAATCAAATGTAATACAATTTTACCTGGAGGATGGCAGTAAGATATCAGCCAGACCATCGGGAACAGAACCCAAAATTAAATACTATATTTCTGTTAACGAGCCCTTACCCAACAGGGCAGCCTACCGTAAAGTTGAAGCCTCCCTGGAAAGAAAAATAAATGCACTTAAGGATTTCTTTGGCTAATCCCACTGGAATAACATTAAAAAGGCCGACCGGTTATTCCGGCCGGCCTTTTTATTTATCTTTAGTTGTTACATTTAGGCTGATTACAGGTTTATCCAGGTAAGTCACCAAATTTTCTGTTACTGATGGAGAAAAAAGCTGTTGCAAATCGGTCTTTCCATGTGTGATTAAAGCCACAGCATCTGCATTTTCTGCTTTAGCATATTGTATGATTCCTCTTTCGACATTATAGGCACCATAAATATGGATACCATGGGTGTAGAAAGCGAATTTTTCCAAAAATTGAGCTCCCATTTCTCTGATTTTCTGATCCTCCATAAAATTTGCGGGAGTGTTCACATATAGCAGCTCAACCTCTCCCCCCAGTAAGCGAATGGTATCTCCCAATACTTGGAAGGCCTTGCCGGAACTTTCCTTGAAATCCGTAGCCAATACCACCTTTTTAAAGCTGAAGACCTCTTCGCCAGGTTTGACAATAAAAACAGGCACTTCAGATTTTCTCAGAACCGTATAAGTATTAGAACCTAGTACATGGGATTTGAAACCGTATTTTCCATGGGAACCCATGACGACCATATCTATTTTTTCAAGGGATAGAAATTGGATGACTCTTTCCTTCCCATCGCTAAAATGCAACAGCTCGCTGACATTAAGTCCTAAAGCACTGAGCCTGGATTTTCTGGCGCTCAATTCAATTTTTGCCTTTTTGATCACTTCCAAAGTATCCGGATAGAGTTTCTCTTGCTCCCTGGTCAATTTGGCCCAGTTGACAGGGGTCAGAATCACATGCATGATCAATATTTCAGCATCCACCTTTTGCGCCAGATGGACGGCAAAATCCAGGGCAGCATCTGCATAAGTAGAGAAATCAGTGGGAACCAATAGCTTTTTCATGGCGGTTTGGATTAAAATAAGTATGGATTACTGATTCAAATATACCTATCAGCTGTCAGATCTCATCTCACATCCGTCAGGGAAAAATATGACAAACATCATAATTTTTTATTTTTTCGGCGTTTTATTGCCTCCTAGTAGCAAGTGCTTCAGTCAAACTTTTGGTTTTGCTTTTTGGCATAAATACCGAACAGGTAAGAAGCTATGAGCAGTCCACCACAAATAGCAGGTATATACGGATGAGATACCAAATTGAAAAAATGAAACATATAAACCAGGGCTGCCAATAGCCCTATAATAGAAACCGTTATTTGCAGGGTTTTGCTGATTCTCATAATAGGGTGAAGCTTATGGTTAATCCATCTGTGGGTAATTGAATGGCAGCACTTTGAAAGGTAGGCGGAGAAAAAGGATTCCTGACATCATTGGAAAATCCATAGGGGTCCTTGGGTATACCAAAAATATTCTTCCTCATCTTTCCGTCGCCATCCTGGTCATGAAAGGCGGAAATTGCATATTCTCCCTTTTTTAAATCTTTAAAATGAAAAAAAGCTTTTCCATTTTCGATTTTTACCGCTTCCCTTCTGATGGCCTTTTGGGGTTGATCTGGGAATCCCTCAGGGGAATCAAATACCAATAACTGTATCAAGCCTTTTTGCTGAGCAGTGACATATACCGTAATGCTAAGGGAGGAGTCTGGTACTTCGGGTTTTAAAAAAGCAGCCAGGAAAATAAAAACCATTAATTTTTCCATGTTGCTAAAGTACGCAATTGATCTATTTTTCCTGAAGAAGTTAATTTAATTTCGGTCACAAAAACAATGTCTTTTGGATTTTTATACCTGGGAAGAATTGCTTTTGCCCGGTTTAGGAAGGCCTGCCTCACTTTCTCATCATCAACCCCTTCCACCACTGCAATTAAGGACTGTCCCAATTGTTGATCCGGTCTGCCCGTAAAAAAATACTTTTTACCTGGAAAAAATTCCTGCATAAGTCCACTGAGTTTTGCGGTTATTTCCTCAGGGTGTATTTTTATCCCACCCGAATTGATTACAAAATCCGCCCTGCCTTTCCAAATAAAGGAATTTGAACTTTTCATTTGTACTATGTCACTGGTCAGCAGCCATAGATCTCCTGTCATGGGGGCTTTGACCTGCAGCCGCTGTTCATCATCAATTTTCAATTCCACTCCTGGCAAAGTCTGGTAAACCAAAGCACCAGCTTTTTTCACATTGGCCAGGGCAATGTGGGAAACAGTTTCTGTCATCCCATAACTTTGATACACACTGCCCTTTAGCTTACTTAAAGCCTCCTTTAAAGAAATGGATATGGAGGCACCACCAACAATTAAATGCTTTACTTTATTCAATGCTTCCGCTGTTCGGGAATTGTTTAAACAAGCCTCTACCTGAAGTGGCACCATGGCCGCAAAGTCAAAATCTACTTCCGTCAAATTTTCCAATGGATTGGCGGCCGGGAGTTGTACCAATAAATGCGCTTCCCATTCCAAAGCCCGCAGCAACATCATTTTACCGGCTATTTTATCCAAATCCAGGCAACAGAGTAATTTCCAACCCTTTTTAACCCTGAAAAATTGCCTGGTTGCGTTGACACTGGATAAAAGCTGTTTTCGATATACTTCGATGATCTTCGGTGCGCCGGTGGATCCTGAGGTTTGTAAACTAAAGCGATCCTGCCCATTTAACCATTGCCGGCAAAATTGAAAGCCCTGCTCAAACTCAGAAGGCAAAGGTCCTTTATCACCTGCTTTGATTTGATCTATGGTGTAAGAAGTATTGCCAAAAATTATCATGCTTGTTTTAAAAAACAAAATAAGCAAAAAGAGGCCAATCAGCGGATTACTTTGCCAATAATTTCTAAAAATTAATTTCCCCTATTATCTTGCCCTCTTAAATTATCCCATCAATGATCAACTGGACAAAAGTAAAGGAATACAAGGATATTACTTATAATAAATGTGGTGGCGTAGCAAGAATCGCTTTTAACCGGCCAGAGGTGAGAAATGCTTTCCGGCCCCAGACCACTTCTGAATTGTATGATGCTTTTCTGGATGCCCGTGAGGACACTAGTATTGGCGTTGTATTATTGTCTGCAGAGGGGCCATCCCCCAAAGATGGCGTTTTTTCCTTTTGTAGTGGTGGAGACCAAAAAGCCAGGGGTCATCAGGGCTATGTGGGAGAAGACGGCATGCACCGGTTAAACATACTGGAAGTTCAGCGGCTGATCCGGTTTATGCCAAAGGTTGTCATTGCTGTAGTTCCGGGATGGGCTGTTGGGGGTGGTCACAGCCTTCATGTGGTATGCGACTTAAGCCTCGCAAGTAAAGAACATGCCATTTTCAAACAAACGGATGCCGATGTTACCAGTTTTGATGGAGGCTACGGTTCTGCTTATCTTGCCAAAATGGTAGGACAAAAAAAGGCCCGGGAAATATTTTTTTTAGGTAGAAATTACTCGGCCCAGGAAGCATATGACATGGGAATGGTGAATGCGGTGATTCCGCATGAAGCTTTGGAAAACACGGCTTATGAATGGGCTCAGGAAATATTGGCCAAATCCCCAACATCAATTAGAATGCTGAAATTTGCCTTTAACCTGACTGATGATGGAATGGTGGGACAGCAGGTATTTGCCGGAGAGGCTACCCGTCTGGCATACATGACAGATGAAGCCAAGGAGGGTCGGGATGCATTTCTTCAAAAACGCAAACCAAATTTCAAGCATATCAAATGGATTCCATAGACCCTATTTTATTTTTAGCCCAAAACTTCCTTTTCTTCAAGGTTTTTGGGAATGGTAAAATATACATCCGTCCCTTTGCCGACTACCGAATTAACCCAAATGTTGCCATTTAGGTTTTCTACGTGCTTTTTAACAATTGCCAGCCCCATTCCAGTCCCCGCATATTGATCGGATTTATGCAGTCTTTGAAACAGGACAAATATTTTGTCAAAATACTGCTTTTCTATGCCTATTCCATTATCCTCTACCAAGAACTGCCAGGCATCGGGCAGTTCAATTGCTTTAATGTTGATTTTTAGTTCAATGTGCTTTCTATTATACTTCAACGCATTTTCTATGAGGTTTTGAAAAATCTGAACCATTGGGGAACGAAAAGCCTTGATGACCGGCATGGGATCTATAGCAAAAGAAGCGTTTTTTTCTTCAATTGATTTTCTTTGCAGGTGCAATACATCTTCCAGCAGTTTGCCTACATCCAGCTCCACAAGTCTTCCATCCATGCGTCCCACCCTGGAAAACTCCAATAAATCGAGAATTATTTGTCGCATTCTTCTAGCTCCATCTACGGCAAAATGGATGTATTGATGTGCTTTTTCATCCAGGGCCTTGTCGTATTTTTTCTCTAGTTGGGTAAGGAAGCTTGTCACCATTCGTAATGGCTCCTGAAGGTCATGGGAGGCGATATAAGCAAATTGTTCCAGTTCTGCATTGGACCTGCTCAGATCCCTGGCATATTTTTTCAAATCGGTATTCAATTGCTTGAGTGAATTTTCGTAGACCTTTCTCTGGGTGATGTCATTTAAGGCACCAACCATCCTAAGTGCTTCACCGGATTTCTTGTCCCTAAGGATATAGCCCCTTTCCAGAATTTCAGCCATACTTCCATCCTTCTTATTTAAAACATATTCTCTTTCCCAAATGCTGGAATCTTTTTGTTTTAATGATTTACTGAGATCATTTTTAAAGCCTTCCCTTTGCTCGGGGGCAATGATTGCTATAAACTGATCCAATTGGGTGAAATTCTCCGCTTTGTAGCCAAGGATCCTCTCAAAACCGTCGCCCCAAAGCGTAATTCCCGTGGAAATATTCCAATCATAAATCGCATCATTGGTGGCCTTATTGACCAATTTAAACCTTTCATTAGAAGTTTTAACAGCTTCAAATGCCAGTTTTTTCTCTGTAACATCCTTGAAATAAACAGACAAACCCTCAGCAGAAGGATAAATGCTGATTTCCACCCATATATTCAGCCCACGGTAATAGCGTTCTATATTAACCACCTCCTGTTTCTCCATGGCTCGGCTATATTCCGGAAAAAATTCCCTGGCAGCTTTATCCTGATAAATTTCCCAAAGATTGGCACCCAAGACCTCCTCTTTAGGTTTACCCAGGATTTGTTCCGCCTTCCTGTTCCAATAAGTAATGATCCAATCCTTATCCACAGCAAAAAAACCATCCCCAATACTTTCAAGGGTATTATTCCTTTCTTGCAAAAGTTTTCTTTGTTTCTCCTCCGCCAATTTCCTCAGGTGAATATCCTGTATGCTTCCGTAAATTTTCTGGCATTTTCCACGAAACCATTCGGATTGGCCAATACTTCTGATCCATTTTTTATTTCCCCTGGCAGTCTCTATCATCAGTTCCAGGTCGTATTCCTCCCCTGTTTGAATTAATTTTTCAATGGCTTCCCTGATTTTTCTGTTGCTGTCTCCTTTAAAGAATGTCAGGTTTTTAGCCAAAGTCGGAGAATAGGCCTCATTGACTTCATATATTTCCCTGGTTGAAGGGGACCAATACATTGTTTTTCCTGCACCTTCCCTGGTCTCCATTTCCCAACTACCAATTCGGGCCAGTTTGCTGGCTCGGGCCAGTAAATCTTCGAGCTTTTTCTTCTCGGAAATATCAATGATCAGGGAATCCCATACGATACTATTGTCCGGCTGTTTTTGTGGCGTCCCGAAACCTTCATGCCAAAGAATTTTTCCATCTGGCCTTTTTGACCTGTATTGACAGTGCCACCTTTCCATTTGCTTAGCGGATTTCATAATACTGGCCCTTACCGCTTCAAAATCACCGCCGGCTTTTGTCTGATCCCAAATAAGATTAATATTTTCCACACATTCCCTTGGGGAATAACCATACAGGTCATAGGCTCCTTTGGTGAGCTGGGTGATTTTATCAGATCCATCCGGATAAAGGTGGTATTTAAAAATAACCCCGGGAATGTTGTCGGCAGTAACCTGAAGCCGCATCTCTGCCAACTTCTTGGCATGTATATCCTGAAAACTACCGTATATTCTTACACACCTCCCATCCCTGTACTCCATATTTCCAATCACCCTGACCCACTTTTCATTCCCCTTTGCCGTAACCAGGGGTATTTCAAAATCAAAGGCTTTCCCTTCCTGAATGGCTTTACGGATGATTGATTTCACCTCTTCCCGTGCATCTTCTCTGTAAAAATTGATCCCTGTTTCCAAATCAGGTAAAAAATCTGCCGGAACTTCGTGAATCTCCTTAGTCATTGAGGACCAAAAAAACGATTTGTTCATCAGATCTATCTCCCAACCACCAATTTTGGCCAGTTTGGTAGCATTGTCCAACAGCAATTCCAGTTCCTTTTGTTCTGTGATGTCCTTGGCCACGCTGTAAGTGATTTTTTCCTCCTGAAAAATATTAGTGGACCAGGAAAGCCACAGCGTTTTACCTGATTTGGTCAGGAACCGGTTTTCAAATTTTAGGTGTCCGATCCCACCGTTCAGCGCTGCAAATTCATTTTGGGTTTTTTCCCTGTCTTCAGGGTGGGTAAAATCAATGATGGGTGTTTTGAGAATCTCTTCCTCGGAATACCCCAGAAGAGAACACATGGAAGGGTTAACCTTCTTAAAGAATCCGTCAAATCCAGCCACACAAACAATCTCGGGAGCCGCATCGTAAATCCTTATCAATTGCTCCTCTAACTCTTTTCTTTGAATCTCGCTTCCAAGAAAATCCTCCAGCTCTTTGAAAAGGGGTTTATGGATTAAAAGTTTATCGACTGTTGTCACTGAGCCTAACAACAACACACCGGTAAATTCCCCATAGTGACTAAGGGGGATTCCAAAAGCACAAAGTAAACCTGATGCTAGTGCAGCTTCTCTACGAATAAAGCTCTCTTTCTTATAAATATCATCCCAAATGACCATTTGTTTTGATTGCCAAACCATTCCAGGCAAGCCTTCTCCTTCTGATAGCTGGACCTCTTTTTCCATTCTACCGTAAAATGATTCCTTCCGCTTTTGGTCTGCATGATGGGCGAATAAATCCAATCGCTCACTGGTGGTGTTCAACAACCAAATCTCCCCTATTTGAAATTTCCCGAAATTCATTAAATGTGAGAGCAGTGAAACCAGGCTTGAATGTAAGGTTTTTTCTCTTTTAAATATTTGACTGATCTCAGATAAAAATTGCTTTTGAATACTTTCTCTCCTGCTTTTGGTGATGTCATGCATGGCCCCAATCACCCTTATAGCCCTGCCGTTGGACCCTCTGATAACCAAAGCTTTATTGCTTACATAGGCATAGGACCCGTCTGACTTTAGGTATCGGTGTTCATATGCCCAATGGTTTTCTTTACTTTTCACCACCCGGGCTGATGATTCTATGACATTGGCTATTTCTTCCGGATGAAGTCTTTTGACTACTTTTTCTACATCCGGCAGGTGATTATAGGAAGGAATTTCACCAAAGATTTCCTGATAATTGTCTCCCCAATAAACCCGTTTTGCCTGGAGATCCCAATCCCATATCACATCTGAAGTGGCCTGAGTAACATATTTGAATCGTTGATTGCTGGATTTAATTTCCTCTTCCGCCTTTTTCCTCTCTGTAACGTTTTGAACCGTTCCAAAAAGCCGGACAATAGTTCCATCCTCGTCGATTTCACTGTAGCCTTGTTCTTCTATTATCCGTTCTTCCCCATCGGCTGTAAGTATTTGATAACTGATGGAAAATGGCTCGCCCGTTTCCTTAAACCGTCTATAAGTATGGGCTACCATGCTCTGGTATCCCTCAACAACCAAATCCAAAAAAGAACGATAATTGACCGAAAAGGTCTCCTTTTTAAGCCCAAATACATCATAGGATGCATCTGACCATATCAACTGCTGTTGCTTGAAATCAAAATTCCAGCTCCCCATATTGGCCACTCTCTGGGCCTCAGAAAGCAAGGCCTCATTGGTCTTCAATTTGGATGCTGCCTCCTTTTGGCTGGTAGCATCTCTGCCTAAACAATAGGCAATTTTTTCATCAGGATACCAGCGTGCTGACCAATTGATGGGGATAATCGAACCGTCACTTCTAATGTGACTATTTTCAAAACTAATATCGGATTTTCCTTTCATCAGTTCCAGAGCAGCCCGTAGACTTTTGAACCTATTTTCCCGAGATACCAATTCCAAAAATGATTTTCCTTTTAATTCTTCTGCACGGTATCCTAAAAGGTTTATGGCAGCTTCACTCAACCAAAGAAACTTTCCTGTCTCATCAAGGGTACAAAATACGTCCATTGACTGTTCCAGGATTCTATTCAAATTTTTTTCGGTCCGTTCCTGCGCCAATTTGGCGTTTTTCAATTCCTTTTTCAGGTAGCTGAGCGTATTTTCATCAGAATTCGGTGAAACCAGATCATTCTTTCCATTTGTAAAGCCCTCTACATCCAACTTTTCAAAAATAATCAGGAAGTAGGTTTGAGTTGATTTGCCTGAAACAAGTGGCTTGACAATGATCCGAATTGGAAATAATCCACCGGAAAAAGAAAGTCTGTTTATTTTCCCACTTTCACTGCTGTTTTTTTCAATCGCCCTGGCTAACAATTCATTGATTTCCAGCCTTAATTCAGGTTTTATGGCTTCCAGTAAATTGACATTCTCCTTCTTTTTTGAAAATAAAAGGAATGAACGCGTATCTCCATTTGTCTTTAGGATTTGCTGGCTTTTATCAATGATCACATAGGGATGCTTATAAGAACTGGATAAGGCATCCTTGACCATTTCTTGAAATGAAGCAGAGCTTTCCATTTTTTTTATTCGGGGCTGGGGTTTATAATTAACAAGTCAGGCTTTATCCACTGGAATTCTTTGATTTCACTAAAGCCCATAAAAATGTGTGCTGTTAACAGTCAGATGTTTAACACTTCATGGATTAGCTACTCGAAATAATTAAATTATTCATGAATGTGTTTTTTTAAACGTACAAAATTCAAATTACAACTGACTGGTTTTCCTCTTAATTCCAATTCTTTAAAAATACCAAAACATATGGACTTTGATAAGTTTTGTGATTTTTATTACATACTAATTTGTTTTTATTTCATTTTTTTAAGCTTATAAAACCAAAAAACCAAATGAAAAAGTATAAAATTCTAATTATCGGAGGAGGAACAGCGGGGATCATGGTTGCTGCCAGATTGAAAAGAGCTGACAAAAATTTACAAATAGGACTAATTGAACCCTCTGATAAACATTATTACCAACCTGCCTGGACTTTGGTTGGGGCTGGTACATTCGATATGCAGAAAACCATCAGGGAAGAGAAAAACTATATTCCTAAAGGAGTAGATTGGATCAAAGATGCGGCAACGGCTATTGACCCTGAGACAAAAACAGTTAAAACAGCGGCTTCAGGTCAAATTGGATACGAATACCTTGTTGTCGCACCGGGATTGGTAATGAATCTTGATGGAATAGAAGGATTGAGAGACAGTCTTGGCAAGGAAGGGGTATGCTCCAATTATGTAGATCCGGAATATACCTGGGAAGTTTTACGCAATTTTAAGGGTGGCAATGCAGTATTTACCCAACCTGCCACCCCCATCAAATGTGGTGGGGCCCCACAAAAAATTATGTATCTGGCGGAGGATTATCTCCGCAAAAATGGTTTGAGAAACAAGTCAAACGTAATTTTTGCCACCCCTGGTACTGTTATTTTCGGGGTTAAAGATTTTGCAAAGACCCTGAACAAGATTATACAGGAAAGAGACATCTATTTCAAACCATTTTATACGCCCATTAAGATTGACTCAAAAAACAAAAAAATCCATTTTAAATATTCACAATCCGGTGTTAACAGTTGCGTAGGAACTGAAGACAATCGGATCAACGAGGAAGTTGTCAGGGACACCGAGATCGTAATGCCTTACGACATGCTTCACCTGGCACCTCCACAGGAAGCGCCAAAATTCATTCAACAATCAAAAATAGCATACCAGGAGGGCCCCTCCAAAGGGTGGGTTAAGGTGGATATCAATACTTTACAACATCTTGACTACCCGGAGATCTTTGCTTTAGGAGATGTAGCGGCCCTTCCCACAGCCAAAACAGGTGCTGCAATTCGGAAACAAGCACCAGTTGTGGTGAGCAATTTGCTCCATCTGGTCAAAAACAATAAATTGGGTGAAAAAATCTATGAAGGATATTCCAGCTGCCCTCTCGTAACCGGATATGGTAAAATGGTTCTGGCTGAATTTAAGTATGATAATGTAAGGGATAGTGATCCCATTTTAAGCAAAATTTTTGATACCTCTAAGGAATTGTACCCCATGTGGTTGCTGAAAAAATACGGCTTGCCTTATCTTTACTGGAACCAAATGCTAAGGGGTAAAATGTAGATTCATTGGATTACAAAAAATTGTGAAAGCCTGATACATATCATCCTTTCACATTTTTTTTTGATAATTTTAAGATAAGGTTGTATTTTCAAATCCCAAATAATAAAAACCAATATTATTTATGGAGTTTAATTTACAGGCTTACGGCATTGAAGTTACTAATATCTTGAGAAATAGTGAAAAGGCCATCTTATATGAATCGGCTTTGAAACTTGAAAAGGGTTCTGCTATTTCAAGTAAGGGAGCCCTAATGGTCTATTCAGGCAAGAAAACAGGCCGAAGCCCAAGAGACAAAAGGGTGGTGAGGCACCCTGCTTCTGAAAAAAATATTGACTGGGGACCTGTTAATTATGGTATGGATGAACATACCTTTATGGTCAACAGAGAAAGGGCCATTGATTACCTCAATACAAGAGAACACTTGTATGTGGTGGATGCATTCGCAGGCTGGGACCCCAATTATCGGTTGAAAATCAGGATAATATGTACCAGAGCTTATCATGCCCTTTTTATGCAAAACATGCTGATCATGCCTGAAAAAGAAGCATTAAATTCTTTTGGCGAACCCGATTACGTCATTTTTAATGCGGGCGGTTTTCCTGCAAATCATTTTACCACAACCATGACATCGAAAACCAGTATCGGATTAAGTCTGGAAAGAAAAGAAGTTGTCATATTGGGAACAGAATATGCCGGAGAAATGAAAAAAGGTATATTCTCGATTATGAATTACCTGATGCCTTTGCAAGAGGTTTTACCCATGCACTGTTCGGCGAATGTAGGCAATGAAGGGGATGTATCCTTGTTATTCGGCTTATCCGGAACCGGCAAAACAACCCTCAGTGCAGACCCCGGACGAAAACTCATCGGGGATGATGAACATTGCTGGCACCGGGATGGGGTTTTTAATATTGAGGGGGGATGTTATGCCAAGGCCATTGATTTGAGCGAAGAAAAGGAACCGGATATTTTCAATGCCATTCGGTATGGCACCATACTGGAAAATGTAGTATTTGATCCTGAAACCAGGGAAGTAGATTATTCCGACACCTCTATTACCCAAAATACCCGGGCCTCCTACCCCATTGATTTTATCAATAACACACAAATCCCCTGTATCGCAGGACCACCTAAAAACATCATTTTTCTTACCTGTGATGCATTTGGGGTGCTGCCTCCCGTGAGCAAACTCAATCCCGAACAAGCCAGTTATCACTTTATTTCGGGATATACCGCCAAAGTTGCGGGTACAGAAATGGGTATCAAAGAGCCTCAGGCCACTTTCAGTGCTTGTTTTGGAGCGGCTTTTATGATGTGGCATCCCAACCGGTATGCCACACTACTGGCCAAAAAAATGAAGGAATACAATGTTTCAGCCTGGTTGGTCAACACCGGATGGAGTGGTGGAGCGTATGGCGTTGGTTCCAGGATAAAACTTAAATATACCCGTGCCATTTTAGATGCCATTCACAATGGTGATTTTGATGCCGTGAAAACCCAGCGGGAGGAAGAATTCGGATTGGAGATTCCCTTGAGTTGTCCCAATGTTCCTTCAGAAATATTGGTTCCGGAGAATACCTGGAAAGACCAGAAACAATTTTCAAAAATTAAAACTAAGTTGGTAAATCTGTTTCGTGAGAATTTTGAGAAATTTAAAGACCATGTTGATGAAAGAATTGCCAAAGCAGGACCCAATTAATAAATTCAGGAATATTAATGGTCCCCTTACGATCATTTTTTTTCTGGCATGGCTTTTAATCCAATGCCAACCTAAGGAAAAAAACATAGTCTCTACCTCCTCCATTTTATTGGATGAGACTTCGCTTTTCAATTTTGAAGACTGTGTATCTGATGTTGAATTTATTCCTTTACTTGCCCCGAAGGACAGTTTGATAAACCTTTCCTGCAGGGTTCACGAATTGGTCGTCAATGACAAGTTTTACTATGCCAGTAGATGCCACAATGACTTATCCATCCACTGTTTTGATTTGGCAGGAAATCACCTCAGGAGTTGGAACAGGAAAGGAGATGGCCCGGAAGAATATCCATCCTTGCATGGATTGATGGTGGAAAATAATGATTTGTATATCAATACAGGGAGAGGAACAATTGTTAAGTACGGCCTTCCGGCATTTGAGTTTAAGGAGCAAATACAATTAGGAGACTTTGACTTTGTACCTACAGTTTCATTTATTTCCCCTAATAGATTCTTGATATCGTCAGAGCCTTCAGGGAATGAAAGAAATAAGATATTCCACGAAATTCAACTGGATTCAAAAAACTCCAAAACCCTCCCTGTTTCCAGCCTGCCATATAGTGGAGAATTGAATCCTGGACTACTCGCCCAAATGGAAGATCGTCATTTATTAAGTTTCGGGCTTTCCGACACCATTTACCATTATCATGAAGATTCTACAACAATTTATACTACCCTTGATTTTGGTGACAAAAGCATAGATCAAGTTGATTTTGAACTGGAGGGCGGGGCATTTATGGAAAAAGTTTTGCTTTCACAAAATTACGCCTTTAATACAGGCCATATCTCTATTAGCGATGGGACCCTGAAATTATTGGCCTACGGAATACAGAAAAACCCTGATTTTAACCGGGATGACCTTTCCACATTTCCTTTTTATGATGTTTTTATCCATCCTGATACAGGTATGAAAAAGATTGCCAAAGCTTTAATGGATGTACGGAATAAAAGTTATTCCAGAGATGGATATTTTTATCAGGTGATGCAACAAGAGGATTGGCAAAGAGCATTGGATAAGTCTTATTTTGGGAAACATGAAAATAAACTCCTGCAAAGCATTCAAAGATTAACTGATGAAGAAGATCCAATAATTCTGAAATATAAAATTGCATTTTAACTTATTTTTTCGCAATTTCTAAAATGAAGAAATTAGCCTTGGTTTTAAGTGGGGGTGGCTTCAATGGGGCTTTCCAGATTGGTGCTTTGAATTATCTCAGGGACCATTGGAAAACCCTGGGTTGTGACCGGGATCCCCTGAATTTTGATATTGTAGCAGGGGTTTCGGTAGGCTCACTGAATGGCGCATTAATAGCCAGCAATCAATTTGATGAGTTGAGTGAGATCTGGTCTAAGGTCAGGACCAATGGCGTGGAAGAAATTTACACTTCAGATTTCATTGATACCCAATCCAGCTCCGAAGAAGTAGTTTTCAAAATTAATCCTGCAATTTTATTTCAAAAGTTCATCCCGGATTTTAAGCCCGATCTATCTTTTTGGAAAATATTGCCCTTGATTTTTTCCAATAAAAAGCAGCGGGATTTTTTGCGGAAAACCTTGGATCAGGCAGCTGAAAGCTTTACCCTTAACTTTAGTGAATTTAAGGCTTTGGCAGACAATGCCCCTCTTGGAAAAAAACTTGAAGGCCTGCTAAAAAGGGCCAATGTAAAGGATAGGCTTTTCCGATGCGGGTTTGTCTCTTTGAATGATGGGAAATACCATGCTGTTGAAAGCCAGGAATTTTCCTCAGATGAGGATTTTCAAAAAGGGGTCCTGGCATCCTCGGCCATCCCCATTGTTTGGGAGCCTGTTCCCACCATACACACCAGCAAGGGAAGGCTTGAACAACTGATAGACGGGGGCATCAAAAATGTATCTCCCCTGGGAGATGTTTTGGAAGATATAAACCGGGATCCGGAACATGATTATACCCTAATGATTATTAATTGCAACGCACACGAGCCTATCCCGGGCAATTATCAGCAAGCCAATATTGCTCAAATAGCGCTGAGGGCTTTGACCGATATCAGTCTCAATGAAATATTCAACAACGACATCAGGGAATACCTGAGAATCAATGATATCCTGAATCAGGTTGGAGAGGATCAGTCTCTGTATAATTTTAATTACAAACTCCGGAGAAGGACGGATCAAAAACTAAAAGCCTTCAAAACCATCATTATCCAGCCTGATTCCGGTTATCTTGGAGACAGCCTGGTTTCTACCAAAAAGTTGTTTGACAGAAGAGTAGCGCACGGTATCGAAAAAGCCGCAGAGGCAATGCACCTCATCAAACATCAGGGATTGAAGTTTCAAACCATTATCACATGAATAGTAAAAATATCTCATTTCAAGCCATAGGCTTCTTATTCCTTTTCTTACTTACTGTTTCATTTTCTTTTGCCCAGGATACCATCAAAGAAGTGTACAAAATCGCCTCAAAAGACAGCTTGGGTCTGGAGATTTATATTCCGGACGACACAAACTCTTTAAGGCCGGCAATGATATTCTTTTTTGGAGGCGGTTGGAACGGTGGTTCTACAGAGCAGTTCAGACCACATGCGGAATATTTTGCCCAAAAGGGAATGGTTACCGTTTTGGCAGATTACAGGGTCCGTTCTAGGCATCAAACCAGCCCTTTCGAGGCATTGGAGGATGCCAGGGCAGCAATGAGATACCTCAAAATAAATGCTGAAAAGTGGGGTATTGATAGCTCCAGAATCGTCGCCTCAGGAGGATCGGCAGGAGGTCATTTGGCTGCAGCGACTGCCCTAACCAAAAGCTTAGATACTTCTCAGGAAAACTACCCTGATCCAAAACCTGCTGCCCTGGTGCTTTTCAATCCGGTCATTGACAATGGTCCTGGGGGGTATGGTTATGAGCGGATTGGAGCACAATACAAGGAATTCTCTCCCATCCACAACATTACCGAAGGAGCCCCTCCCACCCTTTTCTTTTTAGGAACAGAAGACCGGTTGATACCTGTAATCACAGCTCAATACTACAAAATGGTGATGGAAAAAGTGGGAAGTTATTGTGAATTGATTCTTTATGAGGGAGAAGGACATGGTTTTTTCAATTATAAAAACCATGATATTTACCAACAAACCATAAAAGAAACCACTGATTTCCTAATCAGACAGGGTTTCATCGCAGAATAACTACTAATTCGGGGAAAAGTGCTTCTACATTAACCATCACTTACTAATTACCCAACTATTTAGCAGCCATTTTCCCCCTTTTAATAGGAGAAGACCCTACCGGAATATTTTCTTTTTTTAATAGAAAAATCAAAGCATATAATGTATGCTACAATATTTTTTCAAAGGCTCATTGGTGAAAAATTACGGCAGGGAAAATTTAAATTAATTGTATTTTAAACACTTATAAGCAATACTCTGGAACATTTTTACAAAATATAATTTTATAATATTACCTATTATAGAATTTTATATTTTTTTACATTTTTTCTAAAATATAAGTTTATTGGGGCCTTGTCCTTCCATTTCTTTTTGTTAAGTTTAAAAATAATTTACAATTAAATACTTACTCAGTAGGGCAATTTGCCAAAAAAATAGCTGCAGTCAGTTAATATAAACCCATAACGGAGTCTCTGAAGGTCATTGGCTCCTTTTTTTATTGCAGCAAAAAAGCTTCAAGAAGGTCTCCGACATAATATGCTACCAGAGCTGCGATAAACCCTAATGAAAGTGTTTCTATTACACTTTTTAAAAGCCCTGTTTGATTGGCCCAGCTTTTCAAGAACCCAACCACCAAAAAAGCCAATCCAGTGAGCAGGCAAGTCCAGAAAAAGACATCAAACCTGGTGGTATAAAAATAGTCCCACACATAAACTGTAAGTGGAATGAAGCCCACGGCAATAAAGGAAATCAAAGTTGCCAGTCCAATTTTCAGGGGGCTTTTATTTTCTTCCATCATATTCAGTTCGTCCTTCATCATTTCATTTACCCACCTGTCTTTGTCCGAAATGATCACATCGACCACTTGTTGAAGTAATTCGCCTTCAAATCCTTTCTCTTTATAGATTACTTCTATTTCTTCTCTTTCTTTTTCGGGCAAGTGTTCCACCTCCCAATATTCAATACTTTTATGTTTCTGGAAATTTTCCTTGTCTGATTTTGAGGAAAGGTATGCGCCAATAGACATAGACAGCCCATCGGCAAAGAGATTGGCAAAGCCCAAAATAATAATGACCAGGGGGTCGAGCCCTGCTCCTACTGCCCCGGCAACCACCGCAAAGGTCGTCACCGCCCCATCTATTCCACCATATACAAACTCCCTGAGATATTCCTGGAGACTTTTAAAAAATGGGATTTCCTGATGTAATTCTGATTCTTTCACTACCTGACAATTTATTTTGAGAAAAATATAAGATGCTTTAAGATAGAAATTTTTTTTAGAATGGAGACGAAAATGGGGTTAAAAATAGGTAATAAGAAGATTTTTAAAACAACATGTGGGCTTGGATAAATTCTTACTTTTCAAGGATAATCAGGTTTGGATCCAAAACTATTATACCAAAGGACCTTAAATCTAAAATCAATCTCATTGAAAATGAAAGTAATAAAAACCTTCGGGATATTTTTTTCATCGTCTCCTTGTGAGAAAAAAAACAAAAACCTACCTTTGCATCACTTCA
This sequence comes from Cyclobacterium sp., assembly GCF_014762705.1. Classification (GTDB taxonomy): domain Bacteria; phylum Bacteroidota; class Bacteroidia; order Cytophagales; family Cyclobacteriaceae; genus Cyclobacterium. The sequence continues at coordinate 47,787 of NZ_JABURL010000110.1, forward strand.
AAAGAGAAGTAGAAAAGAGACAAAATATTAAGTAAAAATTCAACCTTATAAACACCGAAAATAATAGCTGGTACTTTTACCTTTTCAGGCAAGTCCGGACGGTCAAAGGTTTGAACTTTTGAAATATAAAATATTGGAGTGGTAGTTCAGCTGGTTAGAATGTCCCGACTCGTCGGGAAGGACGCTGGTTCGAACTTTTGAAATATAAAATATTGGAGTGGTAGTTCAGCTGGTTAGAATGTCCCGACTCGTCGGGAAGGACGCTGGTTCGAACTTTTGAAATATAAAATATTGGAGTGGTAGTTCAGCTGGTTAGAATGTCCCGACTCATCGGGAAGGACGCTGGTTCGAACTTTGAAATATAAAATATTGGAGTGGTAGTTCAGCTGGTTAGAATGCCTGCCTGTCACGCAGGAGGTCGCGGGTTCGAGTCCCGTCCATTCCGCAGGAAGAAACCCTAATGGCTTAATTTATAAGCTGTTAGGGTTCTTCTTTTTAAATGTGGGGCTAATTCTGGGGCTATTTGTAATTTTTTTTTTCTTCGGATATGTCAAAGGGTTGAAATTCCAAGCTATTCTGTTTTACTTGGATTTTATTATCTTTTAGCTGGAGAAGCTCATTGGGGATATTAAGTCGAAATAATTTTATGTTCGAGTTTTCAAATAAACTTCAACCACTCCCCTGCCCTGTTGAAATAGCAATCCTTCCCTTTTAAATTTAAATCACAAACTAAACACCAACTAGCACTTTTTTGGCGACACAACTTAATCAATTGGTAATAAGTTAATTAATATAAATATTTTCAACTAAAATACTTTTATTTCAGCCAAAATTTGGTTAAATTAAGGTATAGTCTTTAACTGTTGAAGCCATGAAATTTATCATCAAACTTATCCTTGTGTCCTTTATTGGCATGGTAGCCATGTTCGGTGCCCTGGGCAGCGAGAACGAATGGCCAGGTCTGATAGTGGCAATTTCGGTGTGGGTTTGGTTTATCTATTCCCTATCTAAACCGAAGGAATACAATTCCGACAGAAAGACCAGGGAACTGGAGCGAAGAAATGAAGAGCTTCTAAGGAAACTGGAACAAAGAGGTCACTAATAATCGGGTCCAGTAAAATTTTTCTTTCAATAACCCAAAAGCAGAAATACCATCAAAGGTCCAGTTTCAATCCTTCTATTTCCAATTCATTGATGTGCATACCGGCCAGGATCAAGTCGTCTCCTTCGATGGCTCGCAGGATTTTTTGAATCAGCTCATTTAGCTTTTTTCCTTTTTCCAATCTTTCAATTGATCCAGGTTCTGGTCTCTCAGCTGGTTGATCTTCCGTTCAATCTGGGCTTGCCTGTTTTTCAACTGCGTTACGATCAGGGAGATGGCTTTCATTGTTTATTAAATTAACTTTTTTGCGTTAATAATTTAAACATTAAAATTCAGTTTTTTCTCACCAGCAACCTTCTTCTCTGTTTAACAATCTCTTCCAAAAATGAGTATTTCAAAAGTAATCTCCGCTTCTGGTATATCACTATTTCTGAAAATATGCATATCCATTGATCCAGGCTCCTAAACCAAAAAAAGCCCCTAAGGGCTTCCTTTCAGGTTTTTGATTTCCTGGCCTTCCCCCCTTTCGGAGCAGTTACCTTTTTGCTGATATAGGCCGTATGGGTTTTTCCATATTGATCCGGCTCTTTCAGCGAGGCGACTTCAAATACCAGGTATTCCCTGCCATCGTAGTCGACCATGTGGCCTTTTAAGATTTCCTCCAGTGTTTCTTTGGAGATGGATACACGGATGATGTTCAGATCCTTTACCTGGGTTCCTTTGCCGATGTAGGTTTTTTCAAATTGTGACATGACTTTAACTGTTTAAGGTTTGAAATTTGATTATGCCCAAGAGAACGGGGGCTGCCAGGGACTCCCAAGCCAAGGGACGGGCAAAAAAATGGTGGAAGGCTTCCTTTGGAAAACCCCATTTTTTTGATCGGGCGAAGCGTATCCTTTGCGGGTGTACCGCTGCCCCCATCTTTGCATGGATCATAATTCACAACCGGGAACAGTATAGGTCATGGCATTGGAAAAGCCTACAATAAAAGGAATCGAGGAATGGTCCTTTACAGTAAAAGGGTTTATCCAGCTATAGAAAATAGGGGAATTTGAAGGCCATGGACGAACGGCTGTTAAAGATCCTGTAATTTGAATTCCCTGGTAAAAGATAAAAGAAGAATACCCCATCCAACTTATACAGAAAAACTGAATGATAGTGCATAGAGGCCTAATTAATCTATTCCGGAACCGGATCAAGAATTCCAGGGTGATTGTTGCCAGGTTTGTTAACTTCACTGGATATTTCGTAGGCCTCCATGGAATCGGCCGGATAAGCGTTCAACAATTTTAGCAAATCCTTGGGGTTTTGATCGGGATCCAACCATAATTTTTCTTCTTCCCTGGTCAAAATCACTGGCATTCTGTCATGAATTTTTTCCATTAGTGCATTTGGAGCGGTGGTGATAATTGAGTATGAATTATACAATTCCCCATTAGGATTTTTCCAACTCGACCAGAGCCCGGCGAAAAAAAAGAACTCCCGTTCGGAAAGGTAAATCCGGAATGGCTGCTTTCCTTTTTCCTTCTTTTTCCATTCAAAAAAACTGTCCGCCAGTACCAGGCATCTTTTGTTGTTTACTAAAAGGGGTTTATAAGAGGGTTTGTCAAGCAGGGTTTCTGAGCGGGCATTGATCATTTTGTAACCTACTTTTTTATCTTTTGCCCAATGGGGTACCAAACCGAAATGAAAGATATCTATTTCATCAGGCTTCTCCGAAGTGACCACCGGAGCCATTTGCGAAGGAGCAATGTTGAAGGAAGGCTTCCAGTTTTTTGCCTTTTCGGACAACCTCAACTTCAATTGGTCCTCAATAATCTTAAGGTCTTGTTTTTCGGAGTATCTGCCACACATGGTTTCCTCTTAATGGTAAGTATTAAATTTACAAATAAAATGGCTACGTTTTACCTTGCCCTCTGCTATTTGGCTTAGGGATAGCAATGGAAATCCTTTTTTGGAAGGGAAGCGCAGGGGAAAAAAGATTGGAATGGAAGCATCGCGGTAGCCCGACCCATAGGGTAAGCCCCAAAATATCCTGACTTAGCTATGAAAACAATTACCGGACCATCATTGCGCTCAAATTCTCATAACATTCCACCGCCAACTCCCGCAGCTCTTCCCCGGAACGAGTTATCGGAAATTCCAGACAACGTTGCATATAACGCATATAGGTAGTCGAAAAATCATCTATGAATTCCTCGGGAATCCCCATCAACTTTTGAGTCAGATCCAAAATACCTAAATAATGACTGTAACCGGCATCCAGATTCAACCTGTCCAGGCCCAAAATCAACTGATTGTGTTTCAGGTCCTGGAGTATCAACTCAATAATCAACTCGTCTAAGGTCATATTCATCTTAACATCCAGGCTTTCGGTTAAATGGAGGCCACTCTCTATTTGCGGTCAACTTTGATGCAGTCTTACAAAATTCAAAAATCCCTGACCCCTACCCTATTCTGATAAAGCATAACTTATTTTCTGAATATGAAAGGGTGGTGGGGAAAAAAGATGAAAATCCCAACCAATTCCAGATGGTCACCAGCATAAATTATCCCTTCTACGGATATTTTATTAAAAAATCCCTTATTACCTTAGAGCCATATCTAAGGAAATGGTTAATTTTGATCAATGACAGATAGTAACAACATGCCAGGAAAAATCCATCAAGGCCGTAATATCAAGCGGTTCCGTGAAATGCTGGGGATCAAGCAGGAAGCCCTGGCCCATGAACTGGGTGCCGACTGGTCCCAAAAGAAAATTTCACTCCTTGAGCAAAAGGAAACGGTGGAAGATGCCATCTTGGCCCAGGTTTCCGAAATCTTAAAAATCCCCGTGGAAGCCATTCAGAATTTTGACGAGGAGCAGGCGGTGAATATTATTGCTAATACCGTAACTACTGTTAATGACAATGCAACAGGGCAATTATTCCAGATCAACCCAACCATCAATACCTCAGAAAAATGGTTAGAGGCATTGAATGAAATCAAAAAACTGAACGAAGAAAAAATTGCTCTGTACGAGCGGATGTTAAAAGAGAAGGATGAGATGATGGTTAGGTTGGAGAAACTCTTGGAAGGAAAGTAAACGCATATTCCATCGATACTGGAACAAAAACGAGCTCTTCATCACCTCCAACAGTGACTCTTTAAAAGTGAGACATAGGTACAGTGGATTTTCAATAAGTCCCATCCTTATTATGCACTGGTTAATAAGGAATACTTATAACCATTTCTAGACTAAAGTAAATTTTCTAACTCCACTTCCGCACCCTAACTTCAATTTCTTTCCTAGTCTTTGTGCTCGCATACATTGTGTTAATAGTCAAAAGCTTTTGTATTTTAGATACTGCTTTAGCCTTGGAACAAATGCAATTTGTGACTAGAAGATCGAAAATCCAAAAAAGTCCGTGATATTCTAAGGAATGTCTTTCTGCACATTTTCTCACAAGCTTATCGCTACTAAGAACGATACCGTTTTCAAGACCGAATGCCACGTAAATTACCGATCGATCTTCGGGGGAAAGGCCTTTTGGAAAAGCCATTTTATCCATTTTTGAAAAGTCCTCTTCGTTTAGGATGTGGACAATTAACTTTTCTACCTTTTGGTATGCTACCAACACCTGCTTTTGTTCTTGGAACAATTCATTCATTACATCAACTGTCGTGTGAAGCTGAAGTTCCAATTGAAAAAAATCGGAAATAAGATCCAGTTCAATCAAATCAATAAAGATACATGCGTCGGTAACAGCAATTCTCATCAGATAACCAGGTTTTCCTTCCTAAACTCCGCCAACTTCTGATTATTCAATGCAGCTGCTTTGCTGATACTAATAAATTCTTCTGCCAGTGCCCTGAACAAAAGTTGGGAAAACCGATTCGAGTGCTCTACGCCTTCATAGGCCACCGGCTCACTGGATCGATATCCTAACTGGGTAAAGACAATGTAAAACTGTTTGAGGTAATTCTCGGATATTAATCCAAGGTCCTTGGCTCTGTAAACCAAAGCCTGCATGGATATACCATACTGTTGTTTTATCGCAGAAAGTTCTTGAAAAGAAAGTTTGAACCTTTTACCACCCAGTTCAATTTTCATGGTCTTCTCAGGAATTAACATGGCTGCGGCAAAGGCATGGCAGTATTTTTCTTTCTGTTTTTCTTCAAGCCCGTTCACATCCAATAGGAGGTGCGCTAATTCATGAAGGGCGGTAAAGCGTTTTCTATCCAGTTTATTTTCAAATTTGGATTTATTTAAAACAATCAACGGAATATCTTTTCCATTGACCCAAGTGGAAAATCCATCAAATGATTCAGTAGATTCAATTTCCAAAACCTTCACATGATGGTCTTCCAACAGCTCAACTACATTCGATATTGCGTCTCTACCCAAACCCCAAGTTTCCCTTAACTTTTCGGCGGCTTTTTCGATAGCTTCATGTGAGTCAATAACCATACTTTCCAAAGGATTTACAAATTTGGTTTCTATACCCAATATTTCCTCTAGCTCAATGTAGCGACTGAGCTCATTTTTAGCAATTTCCACAATCCGGCTTTTCTCCTTACTTGGATAATTTTTCAATTTGCGAAATTCTATTACACCAAACTCAACTTCAGTATTGGTATGGAAATAATCCGGCCTGACATGGAGGGCATCTGCTAGTATGCCAATCATTTCAGCATCGGGCACTACTTGTCCTTGCTCATATTTGCTCAAAGCCTGTTTGGTGACAAAGTTATGAATGCGGTCTGCCAAACCTTGAAGGGATAAGCCATTCATCAAACGGGCAGATTTGAGACGTTCGGCTAAATATTTCATTGTATTTGAAATGTTAAATTTATTTAATAGATATAACGCAAATGTAGAGTTTGAGTTTACGAATATATAAATTATTCATATATTCGTCAATTATTTATGACAAACGGTCACTGACACCACAGGAGTTTTTCACTGACAAAATGACTTAAAATCAGTGAAATATCTTAATTTTTCAATTTTGGAGCTTGATTGACAAATATGGTTTTATATTTGTTATTTGTCAACCAACAAAAATAACACATAAAATGGCAAAAGGTAAAAATCAACACGTAGTCACCCATTCAGACGGCTGGGCTGTCAGAGGTGAAGGAAACGGAAAGGTAACAATGGTTACCGCGACGCAACGGGAGGCTATTCAGATAGCTCGGCAAATAGCACAGAAACAGCAATCCGAATTATTGATCCATGGAAAAAATGGACAAATCCGGGAACGGGATTCATTCGGAAACGATCCATTTCCACCAAAGGGGTAAAGCCCCTTCTCTTATTCTCTTTAACTAACCACTAAATGAAAATAACATGGCCAAAAAATTCAATGCTTCACAACTTCGAAGTAAATTAACTCAGATTCAAAATAAACAACGATCTGCTGTAAATCGCTACAATCAGAAAGTTAGAGAATACAATAGGAAAGTTACCCATGCAGTGAACAATTACAATCAAGCAGTTAGGCAACATAATGCCAGAGTAAAAGCGAATCGACAACGGTTAAATTCAGCCATAGCTAGACTGAATTCACAGACTTCTATCCGTTATTCCGCTACTACCACATCCTCTTACAGACTCTATCAAAGTTACCAAGAACTTGATAATCGCTTTGAGTCTGGTTATTTGAATGATAGGTATGGGGATTGGGTAGATTTAGCCGAAAGAGAAGCTGCTAATAGTGCTGAACTTTCAAAATCATTGCAGGTACCGGCTGAATCAAGTCAATTCTTAGGACCAGCCATAACATCCTCCATATCCAATGAACTAAAAGGAATATCTGAAGATCTAGACAATAGATGGAAGGGAGCCATATTCTCGTTGAACCCACAAAATCCGGATGCTGCACGACATTTTTGCACCAGTTCCAGAGAGGTGATTGTTCAGCTGATCGAATTGAAAGCATCGGATGAAGAAGTCAAAGAAAATTATCCAAGAATAAAATTAACTGAAAATGGAAAACCTTCAAGAAGGTCTAAAATTGAATACCTACTTCACCGAAATCAGCGGGATGCCTTGGCCGATTTCACTGAAGCTGACATCGAGGATATCATGCTTCTCTTTCGAGATTTTAATAATGGGACCCATGGTTCCGCTGGAAAATATTCCTATGATCAGCTTCTGAAATTAAAGAATAGGGTGGAGGACTCAATAAAGTACTTGTACCAGGTCGCTTACCATTAAATTTTCAAGCAAATGCTAAACTGGCGAGAAATAACATCCGACCTCCCTGATATCGAGCAAATTGTAATCCTATCAGATGAAAGGATCACTGATTTCAGAAAATGGACTTTAGGCCAGTTTTTAGAGAATGACGATAAAACAGCCTATGGAATATTAATTCACTCAAATAAAATAGTTAAGCCTGAAAGTTTTGCTTTTTGGACCCCATTTCTGATAACAGACCTTGGAGTACCAGGAGACTATAAAGGAGAGGATTTAGCTCAATACCTTTTTGCGTTCAAAGAAATTTTAAAAAGCTATGAACATAGATTTTTATTGATGGCTCGTACAAGTCAATTATCCGGTGGACAAGTTTTCCATTTTGATTTTTATTTGAATGGCACCTATTCCAGAGCCCTTTCTTTGATTGAAGGTTTTATGATCCTGTTAGATTCTAAAAATTATTTGGCTGCGTCTCATCTTGTTAGACCCTATCTGGACAATTTCCTTCGACTATTTGCGGCTCATTTGGTCAAAAATCCACATGAATTTGCCAATGAAGTAATGAAAGGAAAAAAGGTTGAGAAATTCTTCGATAAAGAAAATCAAAAACAAGCTCTTAAGGATTGGTATTTAAGAGAGAAAGCCTCCGAATCATATCCTTGGATCAACGATGTTTACAAACATACCTCAGATTATATTCACTTCAGCTCAAAGCATATTTATAATCCAATTGTGAAAGTTGATTCAGAAAACTCCACTATTGGAACATACCTTACCAAATATGACTCAGATACTATTACCGACTTTAACAGAATAGAAGCAGTATTGGTCATGATTGAGATTTCAAACTGTATTTTGAAATACGCCTATGGTTGGGCTAGAACTAAAATATAATAAAAGTAGGCTACTTTTTTGATAAATTAAAAAAATAGTAATTTATTTTATCTCTACTTCTATAGTTATCCAAATTAATGAAATAAATTCTTGTTTAACCTATATACTTATTTATACCAGTTTAAATTATATTGGTCTATTACTTCGATAGTTTTTTTAAGAAAGAAAAAGAAATTAATTTCATTTGCCCCCATGAGAACCCCATTCTTTAAAATTTTATATTCTGGATTAAAGTATATACTTCGGCCAGAAGGATCACTATTTAATTTAGTAAGTTTCCATTCAATTATTAAATCGTCAAACTGGAGTGTTCCGTTTTCCTCTTTTGATATTTCCCATTTATGTTTCTCATATGTGAGGAATGGTAGTAGAAGATTAAAAAATAAGTCCTTATTTTCAATATAAATATTATTATTTTTAGTTTCTTTTATTTTATACAAAGAATTTAAAAATTCTGTTCTATCATTAAAAAGTTCATCTAATATTCTAAGGATTATCAATAGTCTAATATTATAAAGTTCAAGATATTTTCCGTTAACTTTAGTATATGTGTTACCTTTAAACTTAATGTCCTTGTCTCGTATTTTTAATATATTTCTAATTATCACAATATTAGATTTATTTACTGAAAAAATAATGTATTGATTGCACATAATAAAATACATATATTAT
>NZ_JABURL010000115.1 GCF_014762705.1 Cyclobacterium sp.
CAGCAAGGCCTGGCTCATGGTAGACGAAGTGGTGATGAATTGAGATATGGGGTGCTTAAGGGAGGCATAATGGCACCTTACCTGGAGAGACCCAAACGAAATGGAAAACCGAAATGAAAAAACAAAAACCTGCATTTATCTATTTTAACGTCGCTTTACTTTTATTGATTTCGGCAATTTTCATTTCATGTTCGACCGCAAGTGAGAAAAGATTGGCATCAAAAAATACCTCTTTAAATGAACTTCAGTTTACGGTGAGGGAAGCCGATTCCTGGTCGGATCTTTTCAAAAGAACATCGGGCTGGTTTGGTGGAGACGGTATCTTCACCATACCCTTAAATGGTATAGAGTCCGCAAAACCTGATTCAACCGCTGAAACCCTTGTGTTATTCAGTGACAGCCTGATTGGAGAAATAATTGACGGGAAGCTGGATACACCCTTTGTGATGATCAATAATTCAGTTGCATGGATGGAAGGCCATGAACCCAAGAAATCCAATATTTCCTTCCATTGGGCTGAAAATGAGAATAGCGCGCCGCAGTCACTTTTTATACCGAATACTCCAAATTCCAAACAAGGAGAATACTTTTGGTTAGGGGATGGTTTTGTGAACCAGGAAAAGAACAATGATATTTATTTATTTGGTTACAGGGTTATCACTACAGGTGAAGAAGCTTTTAATTTTAAAGAAGTTGGTAACGCCCTGATTGTTATTCCCTCAGGAAGTAAGCCTCCTTTTAAAGATCAACGTCAATTGGATACTCCTTTTTATATTGAGGGGACACCGGAAAGTACGGGTTCCTTTGGTGCTGGCATTTTGGTTAACACCAAAGACGCGGGAGCATTTAGCCCTGATGGTTATCTCTACATATATGGTGTTAGAGGCCAAAAAAAAGAAGTGATGGTAGCCAGGGTGAAACCCGGTGATATTGAAGAATTTCGTCTGTGGAGATTTTGGGATGGTGCTGACTGGCAAAGTGATATGCACAAAGCTTCCACTATTGCTGATAGGGCATCCAATGAATTGAGCGTATCTCAACTGGGAGATGGAAGGTATGCCATGATTTTCCAGATGGATGGTATAGCTTCCACCGTTGGGTTGCGTTTGTCCCATTCCCCGGAAGGTCCTTTTGGTCCTATAATTACAATTTGGGATGCTTCAGCTGATTTGAGTGAAGGAAAACAACTGATTAGCTATAACGCAAAAGCCCATCCCAGCCTGTCTAAACCTGGAGAATTGTTAATCAGTTATAACATCAATTCATTCGATTTTTTTGCAGATGTGGAAACGTCTCCAAACTTTTACAGACCCAGGTTTATACTAATGGAGATCGGAGAATGACCTAAGCCCAGTTGGATATTTCACCACTCCGGGTTAAAATCATCTCCAAAAAAGGCACAAAGGCATTCCTATTTGAATCCTTGGAAATTCATCCTATAACTGAGTTCGAATTAAGATCGTCAATAAAAACCAATTGAATCGTCACTGCGAACCCTTTGTCGTGGGTATATGCACTGGGAAAGGGTGTGGCAGTCTCGTTTGGCCAGAGATTCCCACAGCTTTCACCGCTCAAAACCCTCTCTAAGTCTGGTGATGACGTAATTAAATTTTTGTTTGATATAGTAGTACCCTAAGGAAATTTGATAAATGAGGAAGATTTAGATTTTAATTACGCAAAGCGGGCTGGCCCGACAAAAAACCGGGGGTGCGGTAGGTATGTGAGGGGAAGGATTTTTTTGTCTTGATTTTTTGGTACTTTTTGATCAAGCAAAAAGTACAATAAAAACATGCTAAAATACCAAAAAAGCCTTTAACTCCCAATCATCCATTAACCAATGAGATATTTTCTCATATAGCTAATTTTAAATCCTGATACAACGAACATCCCTAAATTCCTACAAATTCCAAAAACCTTTCCGTCATCCTGATTTCAGCGTTTTTTAAAATGTCAGGTCTCGGAATGACGGTGTTTTAACGAATTTCAGTCGAACTATACATTAAAACCAAATAAAATGATTACAGAAGCAGTCAGTAGTTAACATTTCATGACTGGCCCAAACTTCAATATTCATAGAGCTTTTTAGCCTGTTCCAGTTAAAGCTTCATTTTAACCTCCACCCACTTTCGGGCATTCACAAAAGCCAATAGCCAAGGGCTAATTTCACCGGGTAATAATTCTTCGGGATAATAGGGCCAATTCCAGGGAGCAAGGGACCTTTCTATATGGGGCATTATGGCCAGGTGTCTGCCATCTGCTGAAGCCAGTCCTGCCACCGCATGATCTGAACCATTGGGATTCCCTGGATAGGCAGTGTATGAATAATTCATGCCAATATGGTAGGTAGATTTTTCCTGGGGCAATTGAAATTTGCCTTCTCCATGCGCTACCCATACACCCAACCTCAGTCCGGAAAGGGATCCCAGCATGACCGACTTGTTGTCCGGTATGGTTACATTAACAAAGCCTGACTCAAATTTGTGGCTGTCATTGTGTAGCATTTTGGTCTTTTGTTGGTGTTCGGGGTTCAGTAGATTCAAGGCTACCATCAATTGACAACCATTACAAACCCCCAGGCTTAAAGTGTCCTTCCGGGCATAAAAATGATCCAATGCCTTTTTGGCTTTTTCATTGTACAGAAAGGCACCTGCCCAGCCCTTGGCCGAACCCAATACATCGGAATTGGAAAATCCCCCTACAAAAACGATCATGTTGACATCTTCCAGGGTTTCTCTTCCGGAAATCAGATCTGTCATATGGATGTCTTTTACATCAAAACCGGCCAGCCACAATGAATAAGCCATTTCCCGGTCTCCATTGACTCCTTTTTCCCTGATGATGGCCGCTCTGGTTCCGCTTGCTGTCTTTCGAAGTGGGTCTAAACCCAAGGAACGGTAGGTTCCCTGCCAGTTTTCCGGAAAATTGAATTGAAGTGGCTGCTTTTTGTAATGATCAAAACGCTCCCTTGCCAGCTGCTTTCCTGATTGTGCCTGGTCCAGCAGGAAGGAAGAGCGGTACCAGGTGTCCCTGAGGCTGGCCATGTCCCAGCTTTTGCCTAATGCAGGAATTTCTATTTTTCCGGAAGTTTGTATGGATGCGATGGGGAGGTAAGTAATTCCATTTTCTTTCAAATAACCTTCAACACCTGCTTCCGGATTTACCTGGATCAGCAGTCCCGGATTTTCCGCAAACAATGCCTTGACAGGGTCCTTTTCCGGATGGTTTTCCAGGTGTATGGTTAATCCGGTATTTTCATTGGGAAAACACATTTCCAGCAAGGAGGTGATCAAGCCACCAGAGGAAATGTCGTGACCGGCTAAAATTTTCTCCTGACGGATCAGTTCCTGCAGTACATTAAAAGCGGCAGCAAAGTAAGCCTGATCCTTGATATCCGGGGTTTCATTACCGATTTTATTCAGAATTTGACCAAAGGAACTCCCGCCCAATTTAGCCTTATCTTTGGAGAGGTCTATATAAAGCAGACTGGATTCCGAAACCGGCATAATGGAAGTAGAAAGGGTTTTTCTGATATCTTCGCATTCGCCTACAGTAGAGATAATGACAGTGCCCGGGGAAAATACCGTTTGTCCATCCGGGTATTTTTGGGCCATTGAAAGGGAATCCTTTCCCGTGGGAATATTGATGCCCAAAGCAATGGCAAACTCACTGGCCGCAGCTACCGCCCGGTACAAGCGGTCATTTTCTCCCGGATTTTTTGCCGGCCACATCCAGTTGGCGCTCAAAGATACCGCCTTCAATCCTCCATTAAGTGGAGCCCATACCAGGTTGGTCAGTGCTTCTGCAATGGCCAGTCGGGAACCTGCCTCGGGGTTGGCCAGGGCAGCTACAGGCGCATGGCCTATAGATGTCGCAATGCCCTTGTTTCCGGAATAATCCATGGCCATTACGGCTAAATTGTTCAAAGGTAATTGCAGGGGGCCCGTGCTCTGTTGTTTGGCTACCCTTCCGGTAACCGATCGATCTACTTTATTGGTTAGCCAGTCCTTGCAGGCCACGGCTTCCAATTGGAGCACCTGATTCAGGTATTCTTCGATTTTTTCCACCTCATATTCCGGTGCCGCAAAGTTTTGACTGGCTCTGCGGTCTTCAAGAACAGTTTTTGGAGAAGAGCCAAACATGTGGTTCAGGCTCCAGTCTATGGGTTTTTCACCCGTTTGGCTGTTTTCAAATTTAAAATGCAAATCTCCGGTAGTCTCTCCGATTTCGTAAAATGGAGCCCTTTCCCTCAAAGCAATTTTCCTGATTTTTTCCAATTTGCTTTTTTCCAGGACCAGCCCCATCCTTTCCTGAGATTCATTCCCGATAATTTCTTTGGCGGAAAGGGTAGGATCTCCTACTGGAAGCTTGTCCAGGTGTATTGTTCCACCGGTTTCTTCCACCAGTTCGGAAAGGCAATTCAAATGGCCTCCTGCACCATGGTCATGAATGGAAATTATGGGGTTGTCGTCACTTTCTGCCATTGCCCGGATTACATTGGCTACCCGCTTCTGCATTTCAGGATTGGAGCGCTGTATGGCATTCAGCTCCAAAGCATTGCTGAGCTCTCCGGTATTGAGTGAAGAAACCGCACTTCCCCCCATGCCGATCCGGTAATTGTCACCCCCCATCAAAACGATGCTGTTATTTTTTTCAGGTGATTTTTTCAGGCTGTAGGGGGCTCTGGTAAATCCTATGCCTCCTGCAAGCATGATTACTTTGTCAAAGCCCCAGTTTTTGCCCAGTTCCTGATGTTCGAAAGTCATCAGGCTTCCACAAATCAATGGTTGGCCAAATTTATTACCAAAGTCACTGGCTCCATTGGAAGCCTTGATCAGGATGTCCATAGGACTTTGGTAAAGCCATTTTCTGGCAGTTAGGTTTTTTTCCCATTGCCGGTCGGGAGCGGTTCTGGGATAGGAGGTCATGTAAACAGCAGTACCTGCCAAAGGTATGGAGGCAGTGCCGCCCGCCATTCTATCCCTGATTTCCCCACCAGATCCGGTAGCTGCTCCGTTAAAGGGTTCTACAGTAGTGGGGAAATTATGTGTTTCAGCTTTCAGGGAAAGGACGGTGTCAATGGGCTTGATTTCAAAGTATCCGGCAGTATCCTGATATTCAGGCGCAAATTGCAAAGCCTCCGGTCCTTTTACAAAGGCTACATTGTCCTTATAAGCCGATACTATCCCGTTTGGATTAGCCGAAGCTGTTTGTTTAATCAACTGGAAAAGCGACAGGGGCTTTTCCTGTCCGTCGATGATAAATGTTCCGTTGAAAATTTTGTGCCGGCAATGCTCAGAATTCACCTGACTAAAGCCAAAAACCTCGCTATCGGTGAGCGGCCTTTCCATGGTTTTACTGATCCCGTCCAGGTAAGTGATCTCCTCTTTGCTGAGGGCAAGGCCTTCTTTTTCGTTGTAAGCGGATATATCGGCAATAAAAAGGATGGGGTCCGGCTTTTTATCAAAAGAGAATAAATCCTGGTCCAATACTTTATAAAACCTTTGCAGCATGGGATCCAGGGATACCCCATCTGTCCAAGGGTAAAAAGCTTCAATTCTAAGGATACCATTGATCCCCATATTTTCGCATATCTCTACGGCATTGGTGGACCAGGGGCTTACCATTTCTTTTCTTGGTCCGATAAATTCGCCGGCTACGCTGCTCTTATCCAGGTAGCTGGCAGAGCCGAAAAGCCAGGTTAATTTTTCTACTGCCTCTTTACTTAATAGTTGGCGTGATTCAAGGGCATAAATTGTTTTTTCAGGAGATTGAAAAAAGAAAATTTTCATAGGATAATCAATAGCTATTTAGAAAGGACAAAGGTACAAAATTGCTTTAATAAATTACCGGGCTGAGTGAACCCAAACTTTTGCCTCAGGAATGAAAATGTTCGATTTCGAAAATTTCTAAACGGATAATGTTCGTTATTGAACAGTTAAGCAAATGTTCATATAGTTAATGGGGGGCTTTGGTTTGTCTGAAAGATTAATTTTTTTTGAATAGGCACAATTATTTTGGGGGATAAGTATGAGTTGCCAGATTTAAGCGCACATATTTTGTTAGGGATTTAAAATAATTCAATAAATTTGGAAAAACTTTGAACCTTTTGAAAGTTTCCTGAGTTTTTTGGCAGGAAGTTTATTGACAGATATTTGGAAACAAGAGAAAAAATAATTCGGGTGGCATTGGAGCAGTTTCTGGTTTTTGGAATCAGGGCAGTAACCATGGATGAGATCGCCAGACAGGTTGGCATGTCCAAAAAGACCCTTTACGAGGAATTTTCCAGTAAAGAGGAATTGGTAAATGCCTCCTTTGAAGTAGCACTCAGGGAGGATGAATGTGCTTTTGATGAGATGATGAAGGAGGATGAAGGGGTAATTGACCATTTATTGCGGATGACCAGGTACCTCAGGGAAAGGTTTTCCAGCATGAACCCCTTATTGATGCATGAAATTCAACGCTTTTATCCCAAATGTTGGAAAAAACTGGAGGAATTTAAAAGGGATCATGCCTGGAAAGGCATAGTAGAGGTGCTTGAAAAAGGAAAGCAGTCTGGAGATTTCAGAGGGGAAATCAATTCAGAAATATTGGCTTTTATGCGATTGGAGCAGATTACCAGTGCCTTTTCCGGGAATGTTCCCGGTGGAAAATACAGTCTGTTGGAATACCACTTGCAAATAGTAGATCATTTTATTCATGGGATCCTGACTGAACAGGGAAGGTCCAATTATTATAAAAAGTTAGCCATCCACTAATCTTAATTTTATGAATTTTAAACTTGCAATTTTATCACTGATCATTTGACTTAATAGTTCTTGGCTTAAAGAAGCCAGTGCCCAGGCCTGACTCTTATACACGTCTGACGCATCCGCAGAATGGCGAGGTGTGGATAGATGTGACAGGTAGAGCAAGTAAAACAAAAAAAAAAA
>NZ_JABURL010000086.1 GCF_014762705.1 Cyclobacterium sp.
CGGATAAAATGTATTTCAGACTCCTTGTTTTTGCTGTTTTTTCTATCATTTGCTCATGTGGACAAAAACCAACTGAGCTGCCGGAACCTGTTAGAATCAATCATATCCAATTTATTGGAAGCCACAATAGCTACAAGAAAGCTATTCCCCAGGTCATAATGGATCAAATCAGTTCAGAAAACCCCGGTCTGGCGGCCAGCCTGGATTACAGCCATCCAGGCATTTGGCAACAACTGGATATGGGCTTGCGTTTGTTAGAATTGGATGTCTACCATGATCCGGAAGGTGCTAGGTTTAGTAAGCCTTTGGGGGTAAAGATGACCGGAGAAGCAATTGATCCGGATTTTGGCACCCCCGGATTTAAGGTTTTTCACGTGCAGGATATTGACTACAGAAGTCACCACCCCTTGTTAGAGGATTACCTGAAAGAATTGAAAAGTTGGTCAGACCTGCATCCAAACCATCTCCCCGTTTTTATTACCCTGAATGCCAAGGATCAGAATTATCCGGAAAAGGGCTTGACCGAGGCACTTCCTTTTGACAAACAGGCTTTTCAGGCATTGGATCAGGCCATTTTTTATCATCTGGGAAAGGATAAGTTAATCAGACCAGCAGATGTAAAGGGTAGTCAGCCCGACCTGAGGACGGCAATCACAACAAATGGCTGGCCCGAACTTGAGGAGGCCAAAGGTAAGTTTATCTGGATTCTAGATGAAAAAGCGAAGAAGCAGGAAGCTTATTTGTCCACACTGGAGGCCCGAGAGGGTGGTGTTTTTTTTGTAACGGTAGCCGAAGACCACCCTATGGCAGGGATCTTTATTCTCAATGATCCAGTAAGCCAGCAAGCGCAAATCAGGGACTTGGTGGAAAAGGGTTATTTGGTAAGAACAAGGGCGGATGCCGATACGCAGGAAGCCAGAACCAACGACACACAGAGAAGGAATAAAGCATTCGAAAGCGGAGCTCAGCTGATAAGTACGGACTACTACATTCCTGATCAAAGGTGGGATAGCAGGTATCAGGTAGTATTTGAAAATTCAAGATATACCAGGATCAATCCTTTCAATACTGGAAACAACCTTGAAAACTTCACTTTCGGTGAAGGAAATGAAGGGGTAATTGGCTTGGACCCTCAGACCTTTTCTTTGGCAGAGGCCCAAATAGATCCATTGGTTCTGGATGTTCGTACGCAGGCAGAAGTAGATGAAGGGATCATTACCGGTGCCAGTCATATTGATTTCCTGCAAGAAGGTTTTCAACAAAAAATAGAAGAACTTGATCTTGACAAAGAAAGACCCGTTTTGGTGTATTGCAAGGTAGGAGGTAGAAGTGCCAGGGCAGCCGAACAGCTGATGGATGCCGGGTTTAAAAATGTTTACCATCTGGAAGGGGGAATAGATCTTTGGAAATCGGAGGGTTTCCCGGTAGTTCCCTGATTGAATTGGAGGATTATCAGGTCTAAAACAGTTTTATAATTGATCCTGACTGAGGCAAACAGGCCGGACTAGAAAGTCACAGGTGGGATAAATGTGCAACATGCGAGTTTTCATCTCACCGCATAAAAAAATATAAAAATGAAACTAAAGATAGTTGAAGAAGACCCCTGGTTGGAAGATTACAAGGAAGAAATATATCAAAGGTGGGTGAGGTTTCAATTGGCCAGAGAGGAGTTGGTGAATGTGGACGGAAGCCTTTCCGCATTTGCCAGTGGCCATGAGTATTTTGGAATTAATTTCGATCCCCATCGACACGGTTGGGTTTACAGGGAATGGGCACCGGAGGCCGATGCCCTGTTTTTAATCGGAGAGTTCAATGAATGGGACCGGACTTCTCATCCAATGGAAAGAAACCAATGGGGGGTTTGGGAGATTTTTCTGCCTTTTGAATCCTATAAGGATCGCTTTGTTCATCAAAGCCTGATCAAAGTTCATGTGCAGGGAGGAGGTACTGCCCGGGACCGTATTCCGGCGTATATCAGGCGTGTGGTTCAGGATGAGGCCAACAAGGACTTTTCAGGGCAACTCTGGTTTCCTGACCGGCCGTTTGAATGGACGGATCATGATTTTTTTATGCGTTATCAGAAAGAGGGGCCACTTATTTATGAGTGCCATGTAGGCATGGGGCAGGAAGAGGAAGCCGTTGGTACTTATCTGGATTTTGCCGATAAAATTTTGCCCCGTATAAAAAAACTGGGATACAATGCCATTCAGTTGATGGCAATAATGGAGCATCCCTATTACGGTTCATTTGGATACCACGTATCCAATTTTTTCTGTCCCTCCAGCAGGTTTGGTACGCCGGAGCACTTAAAGTACCTGGTCAATAAAGCCCATGATATGGGTCTGGCCGTAATCATGGATGTGGTACATTCACATGCAGTTCAGAATGTTTCCGAAGGACTCAATGAATTTGATGGCTCGGACCACCACTATTTTCACTCAGGCCCCAGGGGCTATCACGAAGTATGGGACTCCAAATTATTTGATTATGGCAAATGGGAGGTCAAGCGGTTTTTGCTTTCAAACCTAAAATACTGGTTGGAAGAATTTCATTTTGATGGATTTCGCTTTGACGGAGTTACTTCCATGTTGTATTTCCACCATGGATTAATCACCTTTGACCATTTTGAGAAGTATTTCCATAAAGATGTGGATTGGGATGCTATCATTTATTTGCAACTCGCAAATGCCCTGATTCATGAGGTTAAACCCGGAGCCATCTCCATTGCTGAGGAAGTCAGTGGCATGCCGGGATTGTGCAGGAATCCGGAAGAAGGAGGAGTTGGATTTGATTACCGCATGGCCATGGGCATTCCGGATTTCTATATCAAGACTTTAAAGGAAAAGCAGGATGAAGAGTGGGATGTACTGGAATTCTGGAAGGAATTGAGTGACCGCAGGTATAAGGAAAAAACCATTGCCTACGCAGAATCACACGATCAGGCACTGGTGGGTGATAAATCCATTGCTTTCTGGCTGATGGATAAGGAAATGTATTTTCACATGCAGGTTGAAGATGATAACATCATCATTGACCGGGGGCTAGCCTTGCACAAGCTCTTCCGTATCTTTACCAGTAGTCTGGGGGGTGAAGGATATCTCAATTTTATGGGAAATGAATTTGGACACCCCGAGTGGGTTGATTTTCCCAGAGAAGGCAATAACTGGAGTTTTCAATACGCCCGCAGGCAATGGAGCCTGGCCAAAGACCCAAAACTCAAATACAGGTTTTTGGAAAACTGGGACAAGGCCATGGTTCACATGTTAAAGAAGCATCGCATCCTTCCCAGCCCTTTCGCTGAGCAACTCCACGCTGATCCCAAAAACAAGGTATTGATATATCGGAGAAATGAGCTTTTATTTGCGGTTTCATTTAATCCCCAGGACTCCATTCCCGATTACAAGTTCAGAGCACCTGCGATGGGTCAATACAGGCTAATTTTGAATTCTGATGACCCTCAATTTGGCGGATTTGGAAGAATTGATGGTAAAATGACTTACTTTACCGACCAAAATCAGATGCTCAGCATTTATATGACCAACAGGACTGCTTTGGTTTTTGAAAGAATCGATTGATTTCCAATTTTTATTTGGCGAAAACACAAAATATTGGAAAATTAAGAAATAAGTATTGGTCTTGCATCTTTTTTACCTAATATTGTGACCAGATTGTAGAAAGTTAGCCTATGGCAATGAATATTGTGATTGCGGGAGCAGGAGATATGGGGTACCACCTGGCGGAACAGCTTTGTTACGAAAACAAGAACATCATTTTGATCGATTTGGACAAAGATGTTCTGGACAATATTGGGTCCCGACTAGATGTACTGACCATTGAGGGGGACTCAGCTTCCATAGATATCCTGAAAAAGGCCAATATCCATAATGCTGAACTCATGCTGGCGGTCACTACCTCTGAAAAGACGAACATTTGTTCCGCCATCTTGGCCAAGCAATTGGGTGCAAGGAAGGTAATCGCCAGGGTTCGAAACCACGATTATTTATATCCTGAAAATAAAATATACTTCGAAAACCTGGGCATAGATTCCATTATTTCTCCATCTATGCTGTGCAGCAAGGAAATTTCGCGTTTGATAAAACGTTCTACTTTTTCTGATGTTATCGAATTTGAAGGGGGTAAATTGAGCGTGGTGGGAATAACCCTGGAATACAATTCACCATTGGTGAATAAAAAGCTGTCCGATGCTGCTACTGATCCGATATTTAAAGATATTCGTATCATTGCCATCGTACGGGACCACAGGACCCTCATTCCAAGAGGGGATACCTATATCCGAAATAATGACCACGTCTTTTTTATTTCCAATAACAAGTCCGTTGATACTGTCAAAAAATTGGTGCGGCATAAGGAGAAAGAAATACATAGCCTGATGCTGATTGGGGGAGATGACCTGGCCTATTCTACAGCGACAGAATTGGAACATGAATATGGTATCACCCTTATCCACAATGATAAAGAACGCTGTAAGTGGCTGGCTGAAAGGCTGGATGCTACCCTGGTAATTCATGGGGATTACAAAAACATCAATCTACTGATTGAGGAGGGATTGGAGACCATGGATGGATTTTTGGCGCTAACCAATAGCTCAGAAACCAATATTATTACCAGTCTGAGTGCCAAAAACCATGGTGTATATAAAACCATAGCCCATGTGGATACCCGGGAATATATCCATATTTCGCATAGCATAGGGGTGGATTCCCTGATCAATAAAAAACTGGTGGCGGCCAATCACGTAAGCCGCTATCTGACCAAAGGAAAGGTAGAGGCGGTATCCGGAATTCATGGCGTGGAAGCAGAATTTGTGCAATACCTGGTGACAAAAAATAACCGGCTGACCAAAAAGAACCTTAAAGCCCTCCATTTTCCAAATTCGGCTATTGTTGCGGGAGTAATCCGGGGAGAGGAAGTGTTTATTCCTGATGGGGAATTCCAGTTAAAGCTAAATGATAAAGCCATCGTTTTGGCACTTCCTGAAGCCAAGCCCGTTTTGGAAAAACTATTTAATTGACCATGATCCATTACAAGGCTATTCTAAAAGTAATGGGAGGGCTGATGATGCTCCTTGGTGTCCTGATGTCTCCAAGTATTGCCTTTTCTTATTATTACCGAAGCGGTGACCAGATAACGCTAATTGGCTCCTCGTTGATTTGTCTCGTTGTAGGGGGGACATTCTTTTATTCCTTTGCCAAGCAGGATCAAAATATCAGAAAGCGGGAGGGATATATGATTGTGGCCATGAGTTGGATCATTATGTCCGTGTTTGGGATGATGCCATATATTTTTAGTGGAAGTATTACCGTGGTGTCAGACGCTATTTTTGAAACCGTGTCAGGGTTTACCACCACTGGTGCAACGATTTTAACGGATATTGAGCAACTTCCGGAGGGAATTCTATTGTGGCGGAGTATGACCCAATGGATAGGAGGCCTGGGAATCATTGTTTTAACGGTGGCCATTTTCCCTCTTTTGGGAATTGGGGGGATTGAGCTGTTTGTTGCTGAATCACCAGGTCCTACGTCTGATAAAGTCCATCCCCGGATTAGGGAAACGGCCAAGCGGCTCTGGTACATATATGTAGGCTTGACAGTTCTTCTCGTAGTATTGTATTATCTTGAAGGAATGTCTTTTTTTGATGCCATGAATCATGCGCTGACCACCATGTCTACAGGGGGATTTTCTACCAAAAATGCAAGCATGGCGTATTTTGATAATCCCCTAATCCAGTATACAGCCATCCTTTTTATGTTTCTGGCAGGCACGAATTTTACGCTTCTCTATTTTGCCTTTAAAGGCAGATTTAAGAGGATTTGGGCCAGTGATGAATTTAGAGCTTATTTGATATCATTATTAGCTTTAATTATAGCGATTGCGATGGCCATTTATTATTTGGTACCAGGCAATCCGGAGAAGATCTTAAGGGAAGCCATGTTTCAGGTAGTTTCCCTGATAACAACTACAGGCTATGTAACAGCAGATTATACCGCTTACAGCAATGGTTTGACGGTCATTTTTTTTATGATGCTTTTTATTGGTGCCTGCGCCGGTTCTACAAGTGGAGGAATCAAGTTTATCAGGCACCTAACTTTTGTAAAAAACTCCACCTTGGAATTCAAGCGCATAGTACATCCCCGTGCCGTGGTGCCATTAAAAATCAATGGAGAGCGGGTCACGGGTAAAGTCATCACCCATATCATGAATTTTTTACTGCTCTACCTCATGATATTTGTTTTGGGATCCATAGTGATGTCTCTTGCTGGTTACGACATGATTACCTCTTTTGGAGCTGTAGCTACTTCTCTTGGAAATGTGGGGCCGGCCATTGGCAGGGTGGGCCCAGTGGATAATTTTGCCTTTTTTTCCCCCTTTTCGAAATTATTTCTCAGTTTTTTGATGTTATTGGGAAGATTGGAGCTGTTTACCATTTTGGTATTGTTTACTCCCTATTTTTGGCGTGCCAACTAAAATACATACAAACTTATGAAACCGACTGTAATTGCTGTATTCACTGCACCTGAGTTGGGTTTTAGGGGAAACCCTGCTGCTGTTGTGCTTTCCCTAACTGCATTGAAAGAGAAGGAAATGCAAGAGCAAGCTTCCAGAATTGGTATGCCCGCAACCTCCTTCCTGTTTCAGGATACCCAAGGGAAATACAACGTCAGGTGGTTTGCACCGGATGAAGAAATTGGTCTTTGCGGGCATGGTGCAGCTGCTGCAGGCATATTTCTGGCACTAAAAAATGCTACGGGTGAAGTTAAGCTTCATTTTCAGGGAGGCGTTATTGGGGTGAAGTTTGCCGGGGGAAGGTTTTCCATGCATCTGGAGGCGATTCCTGTGCTTGAGAAAATAAATCCTCCCCAAGCCATTCTCGATGGCCTGGGAATCCCGGTTTTGGAAATGTATAAAACAGCCAACAAGCACCTGATCATAACAGACTCCGAAGAAGCAGTAGCCCAAATGCAACCCGATTTTGTCCGACTGAGACAGTCAGATATATTTGGTTATGCCATTTCAGCCAAAGGGGATCAGGTTGATTTTGTAAGCCGGACCCTGGTGCCCCATGTGCAGCAACTGGAAGACCATGCCACCGGATCTTCCCACGCACTTCTTGTGCCCTATTGGTCTGAAAAATTGAATAAGAAAAACATGACAGCTCATCAGTTGAGTCCCAGAGGTGGGCGCTTCTTCGTTGAATTGGCAGAAGAAGAGGTTATCCTGACGGGTACTTATGAGATCGAAAAATAGAGAAGTTTCCTGATGACAGGATGTCAGTAATTTTTTTAAGTTTTTGATTATTTGAATAATGGATAAAAATATTCTAATCAATTTATTTTTTATCCTCTTTTCGATATAAATTTTTTTCCTTGGTATAATTATTGCTTTTTTATTTTGCAATGTTTTTTTAAATCGAATTTCAACCAAATTAAAATATAATGGAATACCGAAAGATTCTCATCAAATATGGTGGGAATGCAATGGTCAACCAGGAATTAAAAGAAGCCATTGCCCAAAAAATAAAAACCTTGCAAAATCATGGCGTCCAGGTGATTTTGGTTCATGGAGGAGGTCCTTTTATCAACAAATCTTTGGAAGATGCAGGTATAACCTCACAATTTTTTGATGGCCACAGACATACCAGCCCGGAAGCATTGAGCTGTATAGAAAAAACACTGAAAGGAGAAGTAAACAGCTCGTTGGTAAATTTGCTCAATCGGCAGGGCTTGCAGGCAGTAGGCCTTTCCGGAAAGGACGGCAAACTGGCCATAGCGCAAAAAAGATGGCACCTGGCACGCAATGAGGCAGGTGAAGAGAGTCAGGTGGACCTTGGGCAGGTAGGGGATGTAAAAGTCGTAAACCCTTTGTTGTTAAAAATTTTACTTGAT
Organism: Cyclobacterium sp.; assembly: GCF_014762705.1. Taxonomy (GTDB): domain Bacteria; phylum Bacteroidota; class Bacteroidia; order Cytophagales; family Cyclobacteriaceae; genus Cyclobacterium. The sequence goes on from NZ_JABURL010000086.1 coordinate 7,905, forward strand.
AATGGTTTTACTCCTGTGATTACCTGTATTGCCTCAGACGAAAAAGGCCATGATTTCAATATCAATGGGGATGTATTTGCAGGAAAAATTGCAGCAGCTATGGAAGTAGATGCTTATATTGTACTCACAGACGTGGATGGCCTATACCTGGACTACCCTGACCCTGCCTCTATTCTGAAAGAAGTCAATCTAAAAACCATTCCACAATATTATGGTAAAGCGATAAAAGGTGGGATGATACCAAAGATTGAATCCTGTGTGGCAGCTTTAGAAGCAGGTGTAAAGAAAGCCGTCATTTTAAATGGCACACAGCCCGATCAGATTTCAGATTATATTATCAATCAAAGAACTATAGGAACAACCATAACTCAATAAACATGCAGATTTCGAATGAATATTTATATGAGGAAGATAAAAAACATTACTTACCTACTTTTAAGCGCTTCCCGTTAGCACTTATCAAAGGAAAGGGTAGCAGGGTCTGGGATGCGGATGGAAAGGAATATATTGACATGCTTGCAGGAATTGCGGTAAATAATCTCGGACATTGCCATCCCAAGGTGGTGAGTGCTATCTGCGACCAAGCAGGCGAATTGATGCATATTTCCAATTTCTTCGTGAGTCCTCCGCAGGTCGCACTCAGTAAATTACTGGTAGACCTGAGTCGTTTGTCCTACGTATTTTTAACCAATAGTGGTGCTGAATCAGTGGAGGGAGCGATTAAGGTTGCGAGAAAGTATGCTTCAAAAAAGCAAAAAGGGGGAGAAATCATCTCTATGAAAACTTCTTTTCATGGCCGGACCCTGGCAACCATCGCCACCGGGCAGGCAAAATATCAAAAGGGTTTTGCGCCCATTCCAACCGGTTTTGTACAAGTGGATTTCAATGACATCAAGGCTTTAGAGAATGCCATTACGCCCGATACCGCAGCAGTCATCCTGGAACCTGTACAGGGAGAAGGAGGTATTATTCCAGCCGAAAAGGCCTATCTGCAGGCTGCAAGAAAATTATGCGATGAAAATGATGTACTTCTGATTTTTGATGAAATTCAATGTGGAATTGGACGGACAGGCCATCTTTTTGCCAAGGATCATTTTGGCGTTCAGCCGGATATCATGACTTTGGCGAAAGGCCTCGGCAGTGGGATGCCCGTAGGAGCCTTCCTTTGTAATGAAAAAGTAGGTGCAGCCATTGATTTTGGAGACCATGGAACCACTTTTGGCGGCAATCCCCTTGCGTCGGCTGCTGCACTGGCTACCATCAAAACCATTCTGGATGAAAACCTTTGTCAGGCAGCTAAGGACAAAGGGGATTGGTTAATGAGCATCGTCCGTTCCTGGTCAAAGGATCATCCTATGATCAAGGAAGTAAGAGGTATAGGATTGATGATCGGCATTCAGTTGGACCGACCAGCTGCGCCCATTGTGAAAGCCCTGATGGAAGATGGCGTCATTGCCAATGCCACCGCAGAATCCGTGTTGCGCCTGGTTCCACCACTAAATATTCCGGAAGAAGACCTGGTAAAGGTTCTGGACAAATTAAAAGCAATCATAATATCTGTAGAGCAAAATGAAAAGTAAACAATATAAAACCAGTATCATAGGTGCTTCTGGATATACGGGTTCTGAACTGGCCCGGATTTTGGTCAATCATTCGGAAATAGAGATTGTCAGTATCACTTCTGAATCTCATCAGGGGAAAAAATTTTCTGATCTTCACGCACAATTTTCAGGAATTTTAGACCTTACACTGATCAGTGCGGATGAGGTGGATGTGGCTGGTTTGGATGTGATTTTTTTGGCCCTTCCACATGGGGTTTCCATGGAATTTGTAAAACGCTGGCAAGATTCCGGAGTAAAAATCATCGACTTATCTGGAGATTTCAGGCTTTCAACTCCGGAGGTTTATGAAGACTGGTACAAAAAAAATCACACATACCCCGGGGGATTTGAACATGCTGTTTACGGCTTGCCTGAATTGCATGAAGAACGCATAAAGTCGGCTACCTTAGTGGCGAATCCCGGCTGTTATCCAACGGCTTCTATTTTGAGCCTTGCCCCTTTGTTTCAAAGCGGGAAAGTGGATGCCAAAGGAGCAATCATTGATGCCAAGTCAGGAATCACAGGTGCGGGGGTTAAAGCCAGTAATACGACGCATTTCTCAAATGTCAATGATAATTTCAAAGCTTATGGTATTGGCAATCACCGGCATACGGTGGAAATTCAGGAACAGCTTTCATTTTTACTGAAAAAATCGGTTTATTTACAATTTACCCCACATCTATTACCAGTAGACAGGGGTATTTTGGCAACAGCCTACATTAGTGTAGAAGGAGCGATGAATCAGGAAAAACTTGATAAAATGTATCAGGATTTTTACAACAACAAGCCGTTTGTAAGGCTAAGAAATCAGGCCCCTTCCATCAAGGAGGTTCGGGGAAGCAATTATGCCGATATTTATCCATTTTGGGATGACCGGACCAAAAGAGCGATTGTAGTGACTGTGATTGACAACCTGGTTAAAGGGGCTGCCGGACAAGCCGTGCACAACATGAATCTCATGCTGGGATTGGAGGAATCCACCGGTTTGAATCAGGTACCCATGCAACCATAAAAGCATAGAAAGAATGATAAAAAATATTACCAGTGTAAAGGGGATCAAGTGTTGGGGAGCCCATTCGGGGATCAAATCCATGAGAAGGGATCTGGCTTTGATCTATTCTGAAGTACCGGCTGCGGCTGCGGCTACTTTAACTCAAAATAAAGTGCAGGCTGAGCCCATTAAAGTGACCAAAAGAAATCTGAAAAACAATAAAGCTCAGGTGATTGTATGTAATGCGGGAAATGCGAATGCCTGTACAGGCGAGCAGGGTCGCAAAGGAGCCGAAGCCATGGCAGATACCGTGGCAGAGGCCCTGAATATTTCACCCGATGATGTGATTGTTGCTTCTACCGGATTGATAGGGGAACCTTTTCCGACAGATGAAGTCGTGGAAGGGATAAAATCTACCGTTCCCAAATTATCCAATGATACCAAGGCAGGTTCTTTTTTGGCCAATGCCATTTTGACTACTGATACCTTTGCCAAGGAAGGCTTTGTGGATTTTGAATGGGAGGGAAATACCATTTCTATAGGTGGGATTGCCAAAGGATCAGGAATGATCCATCCCAATATGGCCACCATGCTAAGTTTTTTGGCTACTGATATTGCCATTGATGAAAAGCTCCTGCAAAAGACCCTTAAATATTGTGTAGATCGCTCTTTCAATATGATAACGGTAGATGGAGATACCTCTACCAATGATATGGTAGCTATACTGGCCAATGGTATGGCAGGAAACAAAAAAGTGACCAGCGAGACTGATCCCCTGTTTCTGATTTTCAAAGAAAAATTACAGGAGATATTGATTCATCTGGCGAAGCTGATTGTTTCCGATGGAGAAGGAGCATCGAAATTTATTGAGTATAAAGTTTGCAAAGCCATATCTGAAAATGTAGCCATGAAATTGGTTAGGGCAATTTCGGATTCTACCTTGGTAAAAACAGCCATGTTTGGCAGGGACCCGAATTGGGGAAGAATCATTGCTGCCTGTGGAAATGCTGGCATAAGTTTTAATTACAAAAAAGCCAATCTATATCTTGGAGATGCAAACAATCAGGTATTGGTATTGGAAAGGGGTAACCCCACCTCTTTTGACAAAAACCACATGAAAAAATTGCTGAGGGAATCCCATGTTAAAATTCGCCTGGAACTCAACACCGGTAAGCAAGAGGCAGTGGGCTGGGGATCTGACCTTACCACCGATTATGTCATGTTCAATTCTGTGTACACGACCTGATTTTTTTGTATCCCTTAAAATATACTAAGACCGGTAGGGATATATTTCTACCGGTTTTTTTAATAGGAATTGATTAAAGCCCTATAGGAAGTATATAAGCTGCCCGAATGCCTAATAAAGCCAATTGAAAAGGAGCGGGCCCTGCATGTTGGTAACGTATACCCAACTCTACATTGTTAAATATATAGCCTAATTCTGCAGCAAAAGTGAATTCCAAATTACTTTCAGAATAAGTATTGGGTTCGTTTTTGTAATGGTTGATAAAAAGGGTGCCACCCAATTGGGGTTCAAAGAAAAAAGGTTCAAAATTCAACCGGTAACCGGCCAAAACTGGGATTAGATGAAGTGATAGATTTTCACCAGCCGGTAAAATATAAGCCGGGTCCAATGGAAAATACAGGTAGTTTCCAGTCAGGGAAACCTGGCCGTTTAGCCCCAGTCCATAAAGTCCCTTTAGGGACGCACCAAAACCTGCAGGGAATTGAGTCTGATAATATTCGTTCAGGGTTATCCCTGCATCGAATCCGATATTTATTTGGTTTGTACCCTCTTGTGCCATGCTTTTCCATGAAAGCAGCAATAAAAGCACAGCTATAATGAATGGTTTGGTCATTTTTCAGGTATAGAAATGAAAATATTCAATACGTAAATTTAAAGATACGAAAAAATGGGTATTTGTACCCTTTTTTGAGTTTTGAGGTCCTAATGATGCAGTTTTTACGTAAAATTTGAATGGTGGAGAATTAATTTTAAATGGCAGCTTCGCTAAGTCAATGGATAATGGTATGGGAAGGATAATTTAATCAATGAAGATGGTTTTTTTAAATTATTAAAATATTGTATTATTTAACCATTAAATATCTATTGTAACGAAATATAATATTGTTAAAACAAAAGGATTTTTTAGGTTCAAGATTGAATGATCCGTAATTTTTCGGGGAAAAAAATTAATTAAAGTAAATTTTTATAAAAAGACAGTCTTTCTTTTTTAAAATAATATTTTTTCTATATCTTTGTATTATTAAATCAAAGGGATTTAAACTTGTAATACCTTATTAAAGGGACCGGAGATGATTAGTTTCATGGGAGGTTCAAATCCTTCTTTTACAACTTGGTTATTTTGGGTTTATTGTTAATTGACTTAAGCTATGAAATTCTATTTCATAGCTTATTTTTTTAACTGACACAACTAACTAATTAATAATTATTATCATCTATTTTTTGTGATTTCCCAGCTCATTTTTTTTAATTGAAGGTGCTTTTAGATTGTTTCTCATACCTAATCTTTTGAAAAACGCAGAAATCGGGATGAGAATTTTTTTTTTTTCAATGAATTGATTTACAGACATTTAAAAAATACTTCATCGGTAGGGTGCGGACTGAAATTTGAAGCGTTCCGATTAATAAGCTGGCACCTGCGTCAATATTTAGGAATAGGCATGCTTAAGGCATATTTAAGTGTTTTTCTTTCCTGAGTTTGTAAGAAACTTCTTGTAATATGATATGCCCTGGTTCGGATTAAGGAATAAATGTAGTGCGGTACACACTTTTAAGACCCAAAATTAGATCATATTTTTTACTGACTTTGCTCATGTTTTAGAAATGAACTACTCTTTACCTTTGACCTATCAAAACAAACAATCAGGGTTTTTATCCATAGAATACTGAGATTTTAGGCCTAAACCATACAATTATGCGTCACATTTTAAAGAATTTCCTGTTGTTGGTAATGATTACTGCAGGAGTAATCTCCACCAAGGCATTTGCCCAACAGTCCTATGAAATTTCTGGAAAGCCAGAAATGAAAGTTTCCGGTACTTCCACTCTTCATGACTGGGACATGGTTTCCTCAAAAGCAGAAGGGACTGCATCCCTGAGAATTTCTGCCGGAAAAGTAACCAGTATAAGTTCAGCCAGGTTTTCCATGCCTGTAGCCTCCCTAAAAAGCGGGAAAGGCCAAATGGATAACAATGCCTACAAGGCCCTTAAAGAAAGTGATCATCCCAACATTTCCTTTACACTGCTTGAGGCCAACCAGGATGGGGGCAATGACTGGAAAGCTACTGGAAGGCTTCAGATTGCTGGCGAAACACGGACCGTGCCCTTTCAATTAAGTGTATCACCCGATGGAAATGAAATAAGGGTAAATGGATCCGCCCAGATAAAATTGACTGATTTTGAAGTGGATCCCCCCACCGCTGTTTTTGGAACGATCAAGACCGGCGATGAAATGACGATAACGATTGATTTGAATCTTAACCCAGTAAATTAAAACTTTTATTATCATGAGAAACAAGATTATATTACTCACAGCAGCCATTTTATGGTCTTTTGGAAGCATGGCCCAGCAGCGGGACATGCAATTTTGGAGAGCTTACGACCAGAGAGGTATCAATGTATTTGAAACCGGAAAAGCAGATACCGTGGCCTTTGATGGGGTTAGGGTAAGGATTGGAGGGGCTTTTGCCCAACAGTTTCAATCCCTAAGCCATGAAAATTCCGCTAACCCGGTGATGAATGAAAATGGTGTCAATACCAACCAACTAATGGATATAGGCTCGGGATTTAACCTGGCCACCGCTAATCTGAACATTGATGTGGCGCTGGCCGATGGGATACGCCTGAATTTGATCACCTACCTTTCCTCCAGGCACCACCCCGAGACCTGGGTTAAAGGAGGATACCTGCAGTTTGACAAGCTCCATTTTTTGAACAGCCCTGTATTCGACCAAATCATGGAAAAAGTGACCATTAAAGTGGGTCATATGGAGATCAATTACGGTGATTCTCACTACAGGAGATCGGATAATGGAAATGCCTTTTACAACCCTTTTGTAGGCAATTATATCATGGATGCATTTGCTACAGAAATAGGTGCTGAAGTCATATTTCAAGACAATGGTTTTCTGGCAGTCGCCTCCATGACTGGTGGTGAAATCCAGGGTGGGGTAACCAATCCTAGCCGGAGAAAGCCTTCATTTATCGGGAAACTTGGATATGATAAGACCCTTGAAAATGATGTAAGGCTGAGGCTAACCGGATCTGTTTATACCACCGCCGGATCGGTAAACAATACCCTTTGGTCAGGTGACAGGGCAGGGTCCAGGTATTATCTGGCCATGGAAAATACCCTTGCATCTACTTCAGGTAATTTTACCTCCGGTCGTTTTAATCCCGGTATGCGGGACAATGTCACTGCATTGGTGCTAAATCCATTTGTTGAATTTCAGGGGCTGGAATTATTTGGTACCCTGGAGCAATCCAAAGGGAAGGCTGCCAATGAATCTGAAGACAGGACCTGGAATCAGGTTGGCCTGGATGCCGTTTACCGGTTTGGTGCAATGGATAAGTTTTACCTGGCGGGCAGGTACAATCAGGTCGGCGGAGAAATGCCCAATGGACTGGAACCTTCCATCTCCCGGGTGCAGATCGGAGGAGGCTGGTTTATTACCAAAAATATTTTAGCTAAATTAGAGTATGTAAGCCAAAATTATGAGGACTTTGCCGCTACCGATATACGAAATGGTGGTAAGTTCAATGGACTGATGATTGAAGGTGTCATAGGGTTTTAATCTTTTATATTACATTAAATCATGCGTATCGCCAGTCTTTTATTTTGCTGTATCCTGTGGATGGGAAGCCTTCAAAAGGAGGCTTTTATCATCCAGCAAAAAGAAATCATCGTAAAGGGAAAAACTTCTATTGGTGATTTTGAATGCAGCTACGGCATGGAAGAGATTGGCGATACCTTATATTTGGGAAATACTCCTAATATCAGTCTTGATTTTAATATACCGGTTAAGGAATTTGGTTGTGGCAATTTCCTATTGAACAGTGATTTTCGCCGAACCTTGAAAGCTGATCAATATCCTGTTTGTGCAGTACGGGTAATGCGTCTTTTTCGGGGTCAAAAAAACATCTATGGAGATTTGGCCATTAACCTTGTTGGTAAAGATTTGAAGTTAAATAACGTGTTCTTTGACCGGAACCGGGAGAAATTGCAAGGTAAAGTTCAGTTGTCTTTTGAAGAATTGGAACTGGAAGCTCCCAGTCGGCTGGGAGGCTTGGTGAGAGTAGAGGAGATCATTGAACTTCAGATTGACTTGTACGTTGAACCAGCTTAAAATCCTTCTTTTATTATCGGTATTATTGTTTATCTCACCCATCGAGTAGTGAATTCATACAACAGGAATTTTTTTCACGTTGTTGGAACAAATGCTCCTAATTTCCCTATAGTATTCCTTTTCTCATTCTAGATGTAGAACGAACCATTTGTCAATCAATTCCAACCCCCACCCAGGTTCCTGTACAATTCAATATTTGCTACAAGCATCTGCATTTTCACATCGACCATATACAATTCACTTTCAAGTGCATTACTTTGTGCATTGATCACCTCCAGATAAGTTGCGTACCCACTGCTGAACAATAAATACGATTCTTTAACAGCCTCTCTTGCATTTATCAATCTTTGTTCAGCCAATTCATATTCCTCCTCCAGTTTTTCAATTGTCACCATGCCGTTAGAAATTTCTGAAACTGCCTGTATCACTTTTTCGCGGAAGGCAAGTTCAGCTATATCCCGTTCTGCAAGGGAAATTTTGTACCTTGTTTTTAGCCTTCTGTTTTGAAAGATAGGCTGAGTTAATGAACCGATAAATACGCCAAATAATGAACCGGGATTCAGGACATTGGAAAAACTAATCGCATCATAACCCAACTGGGCACTCAATGAAAGAGACGGATAGCGCATGGCTTGAGAGACGCCTACCTGGGCATTCGCCTCCACCAGTGCCAATTCAGCAGCATTAACATCTGGCCGGTTTTTTATCAGTTCCAGTGGCAGACCTACGTAGATATCGCTTAATAATCTGGTATCTCCAAGGCCTTTGTTTACGTTTATGGATTCGTTGGGATATTCCCCCAGTAATTCGTTTAATTTATTTTTTTGAATTTCCAGTTCCCGCTCTATTTGCGGAACAAGCGAGGCAGAGATCATTTTCTGAGATTCTGTTTGAGTTATCGCCAGGGAAGAAACTTCCCCTGCCCTAAATTGTAATTTGACAATACTTAATGTCGAATCGTTGAGTCTTAAGTTATAAGTTGCAACCTGCTGTTGTTCCTTAAGCATAAGCAGTTTGTAATAGGCAGTTGCTATTTCCGCTACTAAATCGGTTTCAACCGCTTTGGTAATGGCTTCCCTTCGTTGAAACTGTGCGCGGTTGGCTTCTTTTTGTCGACGGAGTTTACCCCAAACATCAATTTCCCAACTCGATTGAACTGCCGCTATGTTATGTGCTCTGGCTACATACCATTGATTAGGCGTATCTTTCCCCTGGTAATATTTGACACTCTCCCTGGTAGTGGAATTTTGAGAGTACCGATCGTTTCTTTTTTCAAAAATGGTGTTAAGTTGAGGGAAAAAATTGGCTTTTGTCTGCTTAAAGGCTTCATTGGCAATATCACTTTCCTTTTGAATTTGTTTTAAATACAGGTTATTATTCAGCCCCTTATCTATTAATTTCACCAGCGAAGTGTCCTCAAAAAAGGATTCCCAGGCTATTTCTGCTATATTTTCAGTAAATGCTGCCGTACTATCAGTTTGGTCTGACGGCAAGGCTTTGAAGGCAGAGGGGAGTTGGAGATCAGGTCTTACGTAGTTTTCTCCTGATTTGCAACCCCAAAGAAGAGTAGCCACCAATAGGGCGACCGTAAAGGGGAGTAGGTATATTCGTTTAATGTTTTTTATCAAAGACATATTCATTAATTTTTAAGCCTCAACAGGAATGTTCTCCCGTGATTTTCTGGCGGTTTTTTCATGCAAATACTGGAAAACCAAATAAAGCGTAGGGATAATGAAAATCCCTAGAATTACGCCGAATAGCATTCCGCCTGCCGCACCGATACTCACTGATTTATTGCCTTGCGCAGAGGCCCCAACGGTCCGCATTAAAGGTATCAGGCCAGCTATAAATGCAAAGGAAGTCATGATGATGGGCCGGATACGTAAGCGGGAAGCCTCAATCGCCGCATTAAAAATGCTCATGCCTTGCCTTCGTTTCTGAGAAGCAAATTCAACAATTAGTATGGCGTTTTTAGCCAGCAAGCCTATCAACATGATGATACTTACCTGAACATAAATATTGTTGTCAATACCAGCCAGATTAATCGCTACAAAAACGCCAAGAAGTCCGCAGGGAATCGATAGCAATACAGCAAATGGCAATAGGTAACTTTCGTACTGGGCCGCTAAGAGGAAGAATACAAATACAATACTCAAGATGAAAATAATGGCTGTTTGGAAACCTGATTCCTTTTCCTCCAGACTCATACCCGTCCATTCATAACTATAGTTTATCGGTAATTCCGCAGCGACCGCTTCAATGGCATTCATGGCGTCACCTGTACTGTAACCGTCTGCCGGGGTAGCATTGACTGTAATCGAATTAAACAGGTTGTAGCGGTTTACGATTTCCGGACCGATTACCTCTTCAAGTGACACGATTGTGTTTACAGGAACCATTTCCCCTGTTTTACTACGTACGAAAATGGCATCCAGTGATTTTTTTTCCGTACGATAGGGGATATCTGCTTGAACAAATATTCTGTACTGCCTTCCAAACCTGTTAAAATCTCCCGTTTGCAATCTCCCAAAATAAGCTTGGATCGATTTCATCATATCCTGTACACTGACGCCCATATTTTTTGCCTTAACGTAATCAATGTTCATCTGGTACTGCGGAAAATTAGCATCGAAGGTGGTAAATGCTTTCTCGATTTCAGGACGATCGTTGACCGTGGCAATAAATTCATCTGCTACCTGATTAAAATCGGTGAAACTTTCTCCAACCCTATCTTGAATGATCATTTCCAATCCGGAGAATTCTCCAAAACCCTGAACCGTTGGCCTGGCAAAAACATTGATCTCAGCCTCAGGAATATGAGACAGGTCATTTATTAGTTCGGTTATCAACAAATTGATGTCCTGGGTTTCGCCGCGTTCATCAATTGGGTGGAGATTGATGTATCCCATACCAAAGGATGGGCTCGGGGCGTTTTCCATAACATTGAACCCCGAAATGCTATTGACGCTTCTGACGGCAGGATGATTTCTAAGGATAGAGTCCACCTGGTTCATTGGACCGGATGTCCTGTGTAAGGAGGAACCCGGAGGCATGGTGAGCGAATAAGTAAGAAAACTGTCATCTTCAGCCGGAATAAATGCCCCAGGTGTGCTTCTAAACATGATTATTGTCAGCGCTAATAGCACTACAAGTGCACTAATTGGTATCCATTTCTTTTTAAGTAGGTAAGTAACCGAGCGTACATATTTGTTGGTAAAAGCTTCAAATCCCGATTCAAAAGATGTAAATACCCGATGTTTTAACCTTCCCATTTTACTGGCCGATTGATCATCAAAAGGCTTTGCAGGCTTTAAAAGTAAAGCACATAGTACAGGACTCAAGGTAAGGGCATTCACCGCTGAAATAAGAATCGCAAAAATCAAGGTATATGCGAACTGCCGGTAGAAAAGTCCCACAGGCCCTTCCATAAATCCCACTGGAACAAAAACGGCTGCCATCACTATAGTAATCGAAATGATGGCTGTGGAAATCTCTTTCATCGCTTCCACCGTAGCTTTTTTCGCCGGCATTTTGCCATGGGTTAATTTATGGTGCACCGCTTCTACTACCACAATGGCATCATCTACTACAATACCGATAGCCAATACCAAAGCAAACATGGTCAGTACGTTAATTGAGAATCCCAATAATTGCAAAAAGAAGAACGTACCTATCAACGATACCGGAATGGCAATCGCCGGAATTATGGTAGACCTAAAGTCCTGGAGAAAAATAAAAACGACGATAAATACCAGGATACATGCTTCCAATATTGTATGCACCACCTGATCAATTGATTCATCGATCTGATTTCGTACCGAGTAGGATATGTCGTAAGTGATTCCTTCTGGAAAATTCCTGGAAATCCGCTCCATCACTTCGCGGATATCCTGATCGATTTGCTTTGCGTTGGAATCACTTGTTTGGGTAATATTGATCGTTGCTGCAGGTTTCCCATCGACCGTATTGTCGCTACCCAGATTAGATGCACCAAGTTCTACTCTTGCAATATCTCTGAGGTATAGGATAGATCCGTCTTTATTCGATTTAATAACAATATTTTCGTATTCTTCCGGCGTGCTAAATCTTCCCTTGTGCTTAATGATGGTTTCAAAAATCTCCTCTGAAGTTTCTCCAAAGCGTCCTGGTGCTGCTTCAAAATTCTGATCGTTAATTTGATTGGTTACATCTTGTGGTACGAGTCCGTATAGCGCTAATTTCTCCGGATTTAGCCATACCCGCATCGAATAGGTCCTTCTTCCGACGAAAGAAGCCTGGGCGACCCCCTCTACCCGCAGCAATTCACGCTTAACATTGATTCTGGAATAGGCCTGGATAAAAGTTTCATCGTAGGGAGAGTCCTCACTTTCAGCAACAATGTTAATGGTCATAATGTTACCACTAAGCCGTTTTACTACTGAAATACCTTCCTGAATTACTTCAGGAGGAAGTTCCCCAATTTCTCTTGATATGCTGTTTTGGACGTTGACAGCAGCGATATCCGGATCGGTACCTGGTTCAAAAAATATATTGATGCTACCTCTACCAGAATTCGTCGCTTTCGAACGAATATAGGTCATGTTTTCTACCCCATTTATGGCCTCTTCCAAAGGGAGGAGAACGGATTTGGCTACGGTTTCCGCATTGCCACCAGGATAACTTACCCTTACATTGACACTGGGTGGTGCAATGTCCGGAAAGCGGGTTACGGGGAGCCGCATTAGGCTGATCAGTCCCGCAATAACAATAAGTATAGATATTACAGAGGCAAATACTGGCCGGTCGATTATTTTCTTAATCATACATCTAAAAGTTGAAGTAATTAATTTGCGCTAAATCGGATCACCTACGGACGGTCGGTTTGTTGGTAGGCTTCCACCTTCATCCCGTCTTTAACCTTATTTACACCTGATTGAATGATGGTTTCACCTTCAGAGATATTGCTGTCCTTAATGATGAAATTCTCTCCGGCCTTGCCATTGATGTGGACCTCTTTTCTTTCCGCTGTGCTGTCTGCACTCAGTGTAAATACGAAATTTTTGTCCTGCACTTTGGTGATGGATTTTTGGGGCACCATCAACACATCAGGGTGGATCTGTTCCAAAATAATTTTGCCGGTATTTCCGCTTCTTAGCAATTTGTTTGGGTTATCAAACTTTGCCCTAAGGGTAATTGCACCGGTGGTCCGATCGATTTGACCGGCATCAGCATCGATTACCCCTTCTTCCGAATAAACCGTACCGTCCGCCAGGATTAACTTTACATGCGGGTTAAGCCGCCGGGCAGTAGAATCTTCTTTCATTTTTTTATAAAACAAATAATTAGATTCACTCATGGCAAAATACACGTATATTTCACTTATATCTGATAGTGTGGTTACGGGCTCATCATCTCCTTTTGCTACCAAATTTCCCACCCGCTTAGGAATCAAACCTATGTACCCACTAACAGGAGCCTTTATCTGGGTGAACTGTACGTCTATCTGGCTGGTTGCCTTCAACGCTTCGGCCTGGGCGAGCGAAGCCTTAGCTACCTCGTAGTTCGATTCAGCAGTTTTCATTTGTACGTCTGAAATCACCTCATGGTCTATCAGAGGCTGGAGTCTTTCAAGTTCAATTCTTGCATTTTCTAGTTTTGCTTTCTCAACTTCTACAGCAGCCTGTGCATTTTTAAGCCGCTCCTGATATGGCAGGGAATTGATACTGAATAATAATTGCCCTTTTTCTACAAAGTCTCCTTCGTCAACGTGGATTTCATCCAGTAATCCCTCAACCTGGGGACGAATCTCAACATTTACCTTGCCTTCAATAGCTCCCAGGTATTCAAATGTAGTCACCGCAGAATCCCTTTTCACAGTGGTCACCGGCAATGATAGTGTCTCCACTTTTACCTGTTCTCCTTTGCTGTCGCATGAATAATTAACCAAAGAACCTATTATAAATAATGGTATTAGAAATAGATTATAATTAATACTTGAATTTTTTAGTCTCATTTTTAAATAAAATTTTATCCTCATTCCAGCCCTATTGATTTGTTTTTGGCTGATAAGACGGGTATGATTGCTAAAATATCAAAAAGCATTCCAATATTTTTTTGATGAATGGGTTAATAGATGTTTTGGATGGTAAAAAATAGTTGATTGTAATATCAGGAGTCTAAAAAAATCTCTTTTGATAGTATAAACACTATCCAATTTGTTTCTTTCCGGATTTTGCAAAATGGTTATTGAAAAATAACTTTTTTCCTAAAATTTCTTAAAAATAAATAATTTGATAAGGGTTATTGTGAACCCTCATCAAATTATTTATTTCCATATTCCAGCAATTGAATTTGTTTTTTGCAGGAATAATTTGTGGTGTGAGATTGGATTTGTTATCAAACCCTCCCTAAAAAAAATGTGAAAAAAATCTCAATCAATATCCTAAGGTTTTCATCATGCTGCTGCTTTCCTGCTCAGGGGCAAACATCCAATGTTTAATACTTCCATCACTTTTCCGATCAATAATTATATGTTTGGGAGCAGGAATGAGGCAGTGTTGGATCCCCCCATATCCTCCCAGAGATTCCTGATAGGCACCTGTATGAAAAAAGCCAATGTACTGGGTGCTGCCCTTCTCCAATTTGGGAAGGTATATATTGAATTGATGGGCTTCGGAATTGTAATAGTCCATACTGTCACAAGTCAGTCCGCCCAAAGAAATATTGTGGTATTCCTTGTCCCAATTGTTGACGGCCAACATGATGTATTTCTGGTTTAAACCCCAGCTATCCGGTAGCTGGGTGATAAATGACCCATCAATCATGTACCACAATTCCTTGTCATTTTGAAGTTTTTCATCAAGAATGGAATATATCACCGCACCACTTTCTCCTACGGTATAACTTCCGAATTCGGTAAAGATATTGGGCTCAATGGTGTTGTTTTTGGCACACATCCACTTGATATTCTTGATGATCTGATCTGCCATGTACTGGTAATCATAATCAAAAAATACATTTGTTTTGATGGGCCAGCCGCCACCTACATCCATCGTGTCCAATTCAGGAGCGACTTTTTTCAATTCCACATATTTCTGGATGAACCGAGTCAGTTCCGACCAATAATACGCCGTATCCCTTATTCCCGAATTGATAAAAAAATGGAGCATCTTTAGACTTACATTGGGATTGTCTTTTATTTTTTCCTCATATAATTTGATGATATCATGGTACCTGACCCCAAGTCTGGAGGTATAAAAGCCAAATTTGGGTTCTTCATCCGCTGCAATCCGAATACCAACTTTAAAGGGTACCTTTACATGCTCCAGATAATAATCGATCTCCGTAAGGTTGTCCAGCACGGGAATGCAATTGGTAAAACCCTCATTGAGTAATTCGGAAACATATTGTTTATAAAGTTCCCTTTTGAACCCATTACAAACGATGAAGGTATCTTTGGTAATTTTCCCGTTTTTGAACAGGTTTTTTACCAGGGGAATGTCAAAAGTAGAACTGGTTTCAATATGTGCACCATTTTTCAAAGCCTCATCCATCACAAAGCTGAAGTGAGAGGATTTGGTACAATAACAATAGGTATAGCTGCCCTTGTAGTCATGTGTTTGCATGGCATTGCCAAAGTAGGTTTTGGCATTTTGGATATTTTCGGAAATCTTGGGCAGGTAGGTCAGTTTCAAGGGTGTCCCATACTCCTTAATAATATCCATTAAATTTACCCCATTAAAATGCAGCTGGTTGTTGTTTACATTAAATTCTTTGGTTGGAAAATCAAAAGTTTGCTGGATAAGGTCGATATAATTGTTCATAATTTGCGCTTGCAATTGCTATTTGGTCTGTATAAGATCCAAAAATTGCACCAAAATCTGACTAATCAAACCATTTTTTGTGGAAAAAATGGATCATAATCTTTAGCCCAAACTTTTGAAAAGCATTTTATTTTCCTTGTCTTGCCTGATTTTAGTCTTTAAAAGTTTACCAAGGGCTTTTCTGAATAGCATCTCTTTGTTCAGGGTTTCGTAAATGTATTTTAAGAATGCCGAAATTTCCTTTTTCGCAGTCGACTTGTAATAAAAAGTGAAATTTTTATTGGGATGGTTATTGGTCAGAAAGGCGGCCGGGCTTTTGTACAATTCGGCTAATCCCCTCAATAAGCCATAAAGCGAAGCCCATTTTTCTGATAATTCAAAAGAAATGGCTTCATACCCATCCGGGTTTTCGGACATTGACGAAAGCAAGCGTATTCCGAATTGATCAAAATTCACTTCTTTGAATTGACCTTTTTCAATTTTAATTTCCTTTTCCTCTACCATCTTCTTTTAGACTTTACCGTCTCTTTTATTTACACTTACTTATACCCAAATGCGGATAAAAAGTTTTGATTTTGAAAAAAATATATCCCGTTTTAAATCCAGCCTGGCTTCTTTTTTTAATCAGCGGAAAAGTTCAGTATTTACAACTTTACATTTAGGACATGGTTATCTTAAAACCGGAATATTCGGCACTCAATGCTACTGTGTTGGTATTCATTCTCTACAATTTAGTAGTGATATTCATTCGTTATTTTTAAATGGGCAATTCAACATAAAAAGTAGTACCTTTGTTTTCTTCACTCTCAAACCATATATTTCCCCCGTGGGCAGTGATGATTTGTTTGGATATTGCCATGCCCATGCCAAATGGCTTTTCTCCTTCTGTTCCATGTCTTTTCCCTTCGGTGTACCACTCGAACACCTGGTTTTTTATTTCTTCGGGAATACCAATACCTTCATCTTTTATTAAAATAAGTATTTTTTTGAATTTTTTCCGCATGCTGACCCGGATGGATTTCCCTTTTGGACTGAATTTGATGGCATTTGCGATGAGGTTACTGATTACCCGCCATAGTTTTTCCCGGCTTACAGAGGCTGTCACAGGTATGGTTTCCAGCAGTATTTTTTGGTCTTTTTCCTGGGCTTTGTGTTGCAAAAGTTCCACACAATAATTCAACAGCCGGTCTATTTCTACCGGTTCCTTTGTAAGAGCAGCCGAATTTTTGTTGGATTGCATCATTTCAGATACCAGGTTAAGCGAATTGTTGCAGGATGTTTTAATGTGTTCCAGCAAAACCCTGTTCTCACCTGTAATCTGCTCATCCGATAAGAGTATATCAGACATCATGACCATGCTGCTGATCGGGTTTCTCAAATCATGAGCTACCATGTACATGATTTTGGTGTTTTCCGCTTGGCTTTGTTCCAGTGCCCCGAGCGTTTCCTGCAGTTCTATATTCTGCTGGCTGATTACCCTGTTGATATTTTTGGACCGTTTGAGACCTCTCCAGGCCAATCCCAAAAAGACAACCAGCAATACCGTAAATCCCACTGCAGCACCCAAATAAATATTTTTGATATGGTTGTCTCGGTTTACGATAGAGAGTTGATATTGTTGGGCTGCATTTTCATAGGATTCCTCCATGTCTACCAGCCGGAGTTCTTCATCCACTTTTTCAATGGAATCCCTCAAATGATAGTAGTCTTTTAAAAAATGGTAGGCCCTGTCAGATGCTCCGGATTTTTGAAAATATTCCCCCTTTACCCTGTTCAATTGGATAAGGGTATTAATATAGCTACGGTTTTTGACCTCAGCCTCGGTAAGTTCTACATCCAATTGATCCAAATAAGTCCGGGCTTCATCCAGTCGGCTCTGACGAATCAAAAGTTCGATCAATTTTACCTTGGATGTTTGGGCATCTCTTCTGTCATATTCAGGTCTGGAATTGATGGCAATGCTTCTTTTAAGAAATTTTTCAGCTTCTTTGTCTTGTCCCAATTTAGCCAGTGCACCACCAAGATTTCCAAAATAGACACCTTTTGCCAGACTGATAAAGTGTTTTTCTCCGGGATACTTATTTTCAGCATTTTCAAGAAAATTGATCCCCTTTTGGTAATGGACAACGGCACTATCCAGCAAACCCATTTTCTCAAAACTCAGCGCAAGAGTATTGCGGTACATCTGCGGAAAATAGAGATTTTGGTCCAGCATTCCATTTCCCCAACAATCTTCATTTTCCCGGATTGCCTGTCTGAAGTACGGAAGGCTCTCCTCAAATTTATTTTGCTGGTACCGGAAAAGTCCCACTTGGTAGGTGAGGTTGCTGATCAGGCAATTGCTTAGATTCTGGCCTGCGAACTCCCTGCCTTCAAAATAGCTTTCAAAGGCACTGTTAAATTGCTTTTTGGCTTTATACCAGTCTCCTTCCAAAAATTTTGTCTGCGCGTATTCTTTTTCATAAATATGCCTGCTGTCTTCCAAAAGCCAAAACATGCTGTCCAGATATTGCTTGGACTTGTCCAGGTCAATGTCATAGGTCAGATAAATTTTGCTCAAAAAGTTGTATTTCTCCCATAAATCCAGTGTGCCTTTATCTTCTATATGCCGGTAGGCGCTGTCTATAAAGTTTAAGGAATTTCTGAATTGCCCGCTGTTTAACAGGTTACTTGATTTATCAAGGATATCCGAAGTTTTTGGGGATAAGGGTTGGTATGATTCTTCTTTTTCTGCACAACCCACAAAAACAATCAGGATTGTAACTGCTATACAGCCTTGAAATAAAGTATTACAGCCAAAAAATGTAAGCCGGGAAAATTTTTTCATAGGATACCAAAATAATCTAAAAAATATTGGAAAGCCTAATTTTCAGAATCTAAAAGTATAGGCCAATTTGATGGTAGACTGTATCTCCATGGGACGAAGTCTGTCCATAAACCGCTGCCAATTATGATTGTGTACGATAAATAAGGTGTTTCCCGGATTGATGATCCAGATAAAGCGGCTATTGGTCCCCAATCTCTTGGTCACATTATCGTATTGAATGTTGAAATTGATGGATACCCAGGGTGAAAAGTCATAGCTGCTATTCAACCTTAACAAATGAGTTTTGAAATTTCCCTGCTCAAGATCAACTTTACTGTAGATATAGCTAAGTGTCATGTTCAGCCCCACGATAGGTCTCATAAAAATATCTGCTTCCAGATTGGACTGCCTGCCTGTCCAGAAGCCTATATTGGTCCAGGTGGCAGATCCTCCGATCTTCCTAAAGGGAGCTGATATGGCCTCAATGGAATAACCCCTGTTTTGGTACCTGCCCTCGGGGATCAAATAGGTGCCATCCCTGAGGATATCGAATGTATAATCCAGAAATTCATAATTGTGCAAAGCGGAAAAATTTAGAATGTCCCCGGATTCAAATCTTAATCCAAGGACACGGATTTCATGATTTACAGTGGCTGGTTCCCAATTCATCATCATCAGGTATTCAAAGTCATATTCCCAGCTGATTTCCCTCAAAATCTTGCTTTTTTCCATCAGGGGGTTATAGGTTATTGTGGGCTGCAGCCTTCTGAATCCAACACGGGGAACAAAACCTACTGCCGGGTTGTATTGAATACCAAATTCCCGATACGATACATGAGCATCCCAGGGTTGATTGGGAAAGTTAAACCGAAACCCTCTGACAGACCTGTCCATCAAACTACTGCTATCATTGAAAAAAGAAGGTGTATGACCCACAAAGAAAGTTTCAAACTGGAAATTTTTGTTTCCTAAAAATTTTGAAGTACTCAGACTGATGTCGGCCCCGAAAGTTTCTCTTACAGGTAAACTGTCTCCTGCGGTTTCCCTTCTGGTATAGATGGCACCAACCGTACTTTCGCTTGAAATATTCTGTAGCACCCTGGCAACAGTAAAGTTTTCGCCGGGGAGTTCTCGCGCCTCACCGGTTTTTACATGGATCATGCCGATATCTGTGTTGTTAATTCTACCGATAAGCCTGCCCCCATAATTGATGGGGATGGTCCTTCCATCCTGGAGTCCGATACGCCTGCTGAAGTAAGGATTGGGATTACTGGATGGGGCAAATTGAAAAACATTGGCTCCCTGAAGGAAAAAATCCCTTCTTTCGGGCAATAAAATAGGAAAACGGGTGAGGTTTACCTGCCTGTCATCGACTTCCGCTTCCGCAAAATCAGTATTTATGGTTATTCCTGCTTTTAAATTTGGGTTGATATTATAATTCAATTCTCCGCCGGCATTGAAAGTACTTTCCTGCCTCACAGGGGTTTCAGGGTCAATCCGGGTCTGGGACCTTGAGGCTATGGCGTAGGGAATGGCTTCCAGGCCCAAGCCCTGATTGATTTGGGACAAACCGGTTAGTTTGCCAGCATCCTGCGGCCTTTCTATTCCCTGGTTTCTCCTGTACCCTTCCCAAAGGGTGATTTCATTTTTTCTTCGAATCGTTCTTAAAAAATTAATTCCCCAGGTTTCATTATTTGGGTTGAAATTCAGTGTCATGAAAGGAATCCTAAACTCTGCAATCCATCCTTTTTCATCCCTACTGACCCAAACCCTCCATATGCCGTTCCAGTCCCTGTTGATTTGCGCCCCCTGTCCCGTTCGGAGAATGCCATCTCCCATCATCCCCAGGGGGTTGGTCTCAAAATAAAATGCCGACCGCTGGTCATCATAGGTGTCCAGAATCAAGGCAAAAAAATCATCTGTAGCCAGATCCGCATCTCTTCTTCTTTGATAAGCTTTAATATTTCCAGGCTCGCTGTCATACATTCTCACACCCAGGTAAAGATTTCTTTCATCAAAAGCAACCTGAACAGCCGTTTGCTCTGTTGCCAATTGGCCTTCAAGTGGCTCCTGTTGCCGGAATGAAGTTGCGGTATTTACTTGTTTCCAAAAACTTTCATCCAACCTACCATCCATGACCGGAGAATCATTTACTTTTAATCGGTAAGCCTTAATTTCTCCCATTTCCTGCGCCCAAAGAATGGGTGAAAGCATAGTCAAAAGAATAATAATTGGGATAAACCTTAAACGCATAATGTTTATTTGTACCACAAAATAAAATATTTATACCGGCTTACGGGCATGTTTTTTTATAGAAGGTCTTTTGGTCGGATAAGACCCCAGATGGATATGGCCTATTCCGGGAATTTTCCCCAATCAGAAGTGTAGTTTATTGGGATCACTCATTTTCATCCAGAATCAATTGACTTTCCACTTGAAGTAGCTGAAAAACCTGATCTTTAAAAATACTTAATTTTCTTTCGTATTCCTTTTCATCTTCAATAAGGGAGAGGTAATAATAAGCCCCTTCAATGACTACAAAAATTTTTTCCGCCAATAATGCCGTGTCCCCTCTGGCAAAAACAGGGTCTTTGTCCAATAAAGTTTTTAACGTATTTCGTAGTTTAATATGGAGCTTTTTATATTCTTTTTTGATGGTTTCATCCCGAAATGTCATCGCAAAACAACTAAAAAACACACCATCATCAAATAGCAGGTTCCATTCTCTTGAAAAAAGCCGGTTGACCAACAGTTCGGGGTAAACTTTATGGTCTTTTTCCAACTTGTTAATGATTGGCTTATAAATCAGTTGATACTGGTGGAGTATATGGGCAATCAATCCCAGTACCAAAAGCCTCTTGTTTGGGAAATAGTGCATGATCAGACTTGGTGGCATGCCCAGGTGTTTGCCAATTTTGGCAATCGATACGTTTTCAATTCCCTCCAGACGGGATAAATCATAAAAGCCTGTAATGATTTCCTTTTTTTTCTCCGCTTTTACCTTCTTTTTCATACCTTCGTAAAATAAAAAGGCTAATTTAGTCAAAAAAGTATTCTTTATAGCGATTTTTTATTTAATTTAAAATATTTAATATTGAATGAATATTCAATAAATGAAAAGTAACAGGGGTTTAATATTGAGGTAACAGTAGTCGCCTAAATTGCGATCCGAATCAGCATATATTTTATCACCAATACCTAAATAATACATGGAAAAAGTTTTACATCAATTCAAAAACATCAACAAGAAAGCAGCTTTTTTAAGCTTGCTCCTGAGTTTGATGGTGACGTGGACAGCCCTGGCCCAGATTACGGTTAGTGGTGTTGTCAAAGATGGGGTAGAAGATCTGCCATTACCAGGTGTCTCTGTATATCAAAAAGGCGGGAATAATGTAAGCATTACAGATATTGACGGGGCCTACAGCATTGAAGTGGCCTCTGCTCAGTCAGAGCTTGTTTTCTCCTTTATCGGTTTCGAAACGCAGAATATCATCGTCGGAGATCGAAGTACCATAGACGTGACTTTATCTGCAGAAGAAACCCTTTTGGAGCAGGTGGTGGTCGTGGGCTATGGTACCCAAAAGAAGATCAACCTGACAGGGGCCGTTGATCAGGTTTCCGGAGAAGATATCATCAACCGACCTGTAGCCAATGTCATGCAAGGTTTGCAGGGAGCCAGCCCAGGTCTGAATATCACCTATTCCGGTGGCCGCCCCGGCACGGTACCGGATATCAATATCAGGGGCTTTACTTCCATTAATGGAGGAGGACCTTTGATCGTCATTGATGGTATAGCAGTAGCCTATGAGGATTTGTTACGATTAAATCCTGCAGATATTGAGTCGTTTTCAGTGTTGAGAGATGCCGCCTCTGCTGCCATTTATGGAGCAAGAGCTGCTTTTGGGGTGGTGCTGATCACTACCAAACAAGGTGGGGAAAAGCAAACCATCTCTTACAATAGTAATTTTTCCTGGGGAAAACCCACAGTCCTTCCTCAGCCGGTAACAGATCCCTATATTTATTCCAGGGTGATGGACCAGGCGACCAGCAACACACCATGGAATTACATCAATTTCAATGATTTTCACTACCAATGGGCCAGAGAGCGATCTGCAGACCCTTCTGTGGAGGATGTTCGGGTAGATCCCAATAATCCCAATCAGTGGGCCTATATGGGCAATAATGACTGGTACGGTTATTTTTTTAACAATGCCAGCTTCTCCACCAATCAGAGTCTGGCCATCAGCGGGAGTTCGAACAATGAAAACCTTCCCATGACTTATTATGTGTCCGGAGATTACACCCGGGAAAACGGCATGAATAAATTGCAGCCCGATAACTGGGACCGTTATTCCCTGCGTGCTCGCATTACCGCGACTCCTAAAAAATGGCTGAAACTGGACAACAACCTTAACATTTACCAGACCAAAAGGGCGGAATCTACCAATAACATCACAGATATTTATTACCTAACTCCAATAGAAGTTGCTGAAAACCCCGATGGAACCTGGGCCAATACCGATGCAGGCAGACTTGCCGCCAGACTAGTAGACGGAGGAAGAAACCGGGAGGACATGTTCGGTTTCCACAATATCCTCCGGGCCACAGGTACCTTCCTGGATGGTGATCTTACCGTGACAGGTAATGGTAGTTTTAAAAGAGAGCAGTGGATTTACGGTTGGGATAGAAGGAAGTTTGACATTGGTTTCGGTCCGGATGACATCAGAACCGAAGGGGGAGATGGCCTGGTGGCAGAAAGAAATGGGAACCTCCAAAACACGATTTTTGATCTTTATGGAAATTATACCAAATCATTTGGAGATCACTCCATAAACATTCTTGCCGGGTACAATCAGGAAAGTTATTCCTATTCTTCCGTGGAATCAGAAAGAAGAGTATTGATATCCTCTTCTTTGCCTTACCTTGGTTTGACTACCGGAGATTCTTTTATTCGACCGGGATACAGCTCCTATGCGACGCAAAGTGTGTTTGGCAGGGCCAACTACACCTATGACAATAAATATATTTTAGAATTCAATGGACGGTATGACGGTTCTTCCCGCTTTCCTTCCTCTAACCGATGGGGCTTTTTCCCGTCTATTTCCGGTGCCTGGATTATCAGCGACGAAGGTTTCTTTCAAGACATGGCCATGGGAGCAGCTCCTACCCTCAAATTCAGGGGTTCTTATGGAAGCCTGGGCAACCAAAACGTGTCTAACTTTGGCTATTTACAGGCATTACCTACAGGGCTTTCCAACTACCTGATTGGAGGCGACCGGCAAGTGGTAGTGAACAGTGCTCCGGCACTGGCTGTGGATCCCAATTTCTACACCTGGGAAAGGGTGATTACCACCAATTTCGGGGTTGATTTTGGACTCTGGGAGGATAAATTCTTTGCTACTTTTGATTACTTTATCCGGGATACCAAAGACATGCTCACCAACCCTGTAGAATTACCGGGCGTATTGGGCACCTCACCTCCTCAGCAAAATGCGGCTGATTTGCAAACCAAAGGCTGGGAACTGACATTAAATTACAGAAACCAGTTTGGCAGTTATGAAAATCCCGTACAGTTTTCTTCTAAGTTTTTCATTTCTGATTCCAGATCATGGATCACCAGCTACGAAAACGAACAAGGATTGCTGTCCAATTACCGGGTAGGTCAGGAAGTTGGAGAAATCTGGGGATTGGTCAATGATGGAATGTTCAGCTCGGAAGATGAGATCAGCCAATTGGACCAAACGGCAATCGTACCCTGGGGGGCCCTGGACATTGTGCCCGGCTGGCCAAAATATGTAGACCTGAACAATGATGGAAAAATAGAACAGGGCCTTACGGAAACCGATGCTAAAGACCTTAGCATTATTGGCAATAGCAGGCCTCGATACCAGCTGGGAGCAAACCTGAATGTGTCATGGAATGGTTTTGATGTTTCTATGTTTTTGCAGGGAGTAGGTCGTCAGGATTATTATCCCCAACACTACATTTTCTGGGGTCCATATCAACAGCCCTATGCCAATATTTATCCTTGGAACCTGGATTTTTACAGGGGACAGGCCGACGGGGAAGCCCTCCGTGCCCAGCACAGTCAATCCTATCTGGATGCTGGTTTGGCAGATCAGAACCTGGATTCCAGGTATCCGGTACTGCAGTCCTGGTTGGCGGACAACAATTATGGATCCGGGCTGGATATTCCTCAAACAGGCTACCTTCTCAATGCCGCTTATCTGAGGGTAAAAAATTTAACTCTTGGATACTCCCTTCCACAGGAAATAGCAGCCAGAATCAACGCCAGCAGGATACGATTCTTCGTGACCGGAGAAAACCTGTATGAATTTTCGGCCATCAAATCCTTTGTGGATCCGGAAGCCGTAAATAACGGTTATGGTTGGTCATATCCTTTCCAGAGAAGGTATTCATTTGGTGTTAACATTGACTTGTAAAAGAAGAAATAAAATGAAAAAATATAGCATTTACCTATTGGCCTTTAGCATGCTCTTCATGGCATCCTGCGATGAAGACTTCATGGAAAGGTATCCACAGACATCGATTTCCCCGGAGGAGTTTTTCAAAACCGAGGAAGACCTGAGGCTTTATGTGAACGGTTTGCTTTCCTTGCCCGGTATGTTTGAATACCAGCAAGATCAAAGCAGTGATAACATGGCCACCACAGGGGCCATCGAAATCAAAAGTATGATGACAGGAACACCCAATTCCCAAAACATCACCGGAGGCTGGAATTGGGCCAGATTGAGAAATATCAATTACTTCCTTGAAAATAGCCCCAATGCAGCTGCCAGCCCTGAGGCCATTCAGCATTATGAAGGATTGGCCAGGTTCTATCGGGCAGTGTTTTATTTTGAAATGGTCAAGCGATACTCCGATGTACCCTGGTACGGTCAACTGTTAAATCCATCCGATGAAGAGTTGTTGTATAAGGGTAGGGATTCCAGAGAAACCGTTATGAATGGGGTAATGGAAGATCTGGCCTTTGCTGCCCAACATGTGCGGGAAGACGTACCCTCAGGTACCCCTGGTAACTGGGCTGTAAAAACCCTTTATGCCCGGGTGGCATTGTACGAAGGTACTTTCAGGAAATATCATGACGAATTGGGCCTTCAGGGATCGGCCAATGATTTTCTTACACTGGCAAGAGACCTGTCCAAGGAAATCATGGACTCCGGTAACTTTTCCTTGCACCAAACCGGAAATCCGGGAAGTGATTACAAGGCCTTGTTTAACAGCCAGGATCTATCAGGTAATTCGGAAGTAATACTTTTCAACCCCTATGACCTGAATAAGGACAGGAACAGTGATATCAATTATACTGTTTTTGGAACTTATGAGCAATCTCCGTCCAGGGATTTGGTACAAACCTACCTGATGCAGGATGGGTCCAGGTTTACCGACCAACCTGGTTTTGAAACCCTGGGCTATGTGGAAGAATTTGAAAACAGGGATCCCCGTATGGCCCAAACGCTGGTATATCCGGGTTGGGTAAGGGCCCCGGAGCCTGATGCATTTATTCCTATTCTAAGCAGAAACTTTACAGGTTATTTCCAACAAAAGGGATACAACAATACCACGGATAATGTGGCATTGGGCAGCTTGGATTTTCCGGTATACCGGTATGCAGAAGTTTTGCTGACCTATGCAGAAGCGTTGGCAGAATTGGGCAGCCTGACTCAGGCAGATGCAGATATTTCAGTCAACCTCTTGCGGCAAAGAGCCGGTATGCCCGACTTGCAGGTCTCATTGGTCAACGCCCAGCCAGATGCCTTTCTTGCGGCCAAACATCCCAATGTAAGTGGGCCCATGACTGGAGCCATTTTGGAGATTCGCAGAGAAAGAAGAGTAGAGTTTGCCCTGGAGGGATATCGTTACGATGACCTGATGCGCTGGTCTTCCGGAAAATTATTGGAAAACATCCCCGAAGGCATGTATTTTCCGGGTCTTGGTAAGTACGATTTGACAGGGGATGGTGTTGAAGACATTATCCTGATTGACAAGGGTGCGGACGTTCCGGGTGACCCACAGAAGGAGACCAACTCCCTGGGAAAAATGCTGATCTATTACAAAGCTGGTACTGTGGATGACAATGTGACGGTTTACATGGAAAACGGATCACAGGGAGGTACACTGGTCACTGAAACGGCGGAGCGAACATTCGAAGATCCCAAGTACTATTACAGACCCATTCCCTTTCAACAGACAACTCTGAACCCGAATTTAGAACAAATCTTCGGCTGGGAATAATTAATTGAAAGTTTCTTACAAGTAAGCTGCCGGCGATTGCGGGCAGCTTACTTTTTTCTATACCTACAAAATTATTACAAAAAACATCCTATGAAGCTTAGCATTTATACCCTTCCATTCCTTTTTGCAGGTATTTTTTTAATTTCTTTTCAGACGAAGGCTCAGGAAAAGAAAGCCTTGTTTATTATTCTGGACGGAATCCAACGAGAATTGCTGATCAAAAACCCCACACCCAATATGGACGAAATCATCTCCGAAGGAGGATATTTTCCGGCCCATGTAGGAGGTGCAAAAGGAGGATATTCAGAAACCCCCACCATTTCGGCTGTTGGTTACAATAGCCTGCTTACAGGTGTTTGGGTAAACAAGCACAATGTAAAGGGAAACAGCATTCGCCGCCCCAATTACAATTACTGGACTATTTTCCGGCATTTCAAAGAAAATTACCCCAATAAAACCACTGCAGTATATTCTACCTGGCTGGACAACCGGACCAAGTTGGTGGGTGAGAATCTGGAAGCAACCGGACGCTTGCATTTGGATTACCATTTTGACGGCTTGGAGGTAGATACCCTGGGTTATCCCCATGACGATAAAAGCGAATACATCAAAAAAATAGATCAGGAAGTGGCCGCTTATGCGGCGAAGGATATTTCCCGAAAGGCACCTGACCTTACCTGGGTATACTTGCAATACACAGATGATATGGGCCACAGGTTCGGTGCCAGCCCGGAAATGGACCTGGCCATTCAGGAAGCAGACAGACAAGTGGGACTGATTTGGTCAGCGATTAAGGAAAGGGAGAAAGAATTTGATGAAGATTGGATGATTGCTATCACCACCGATCACGGCAGGGGAGAGGGAGGTTTTCATCATGGAGGCCAATCCGATGAAGAAAGGGCAACCTGGATTATTTCCAACAAAATATTTAATGAAATTTCCGGTAACACACCCGGAATCGTAGATTTATTTCCCACCATAGCCCGCTATATGGGGGTGGTAATTCCAAAAAATCAGGCCATGGAAATTGACGGAGTCTCCCTATTGGGAGAAGCTTTTGCTTCTCACTTGAAAGGCAGCCTTAATGGGGAGCATTTGACACTGAACTGGCAGGATTATGGCTCCGGTGGAAAGGTGAAAATATGGGCTACTCCAACCAATCAATTTCGATATGGCAATTCAGACCTTTATCGATTATTGGGAGAGGTAGATTTGGGAAAGGAAACTGTTGAATTGGATTTGAAAATGAAATATGATAACCTTAAAGTAGCAATGGAGCTTCCCGAAGGCTTTATTAATGTTTGGTTGAAAAACCAGGAATAACAACGGCTTTCTTCAAATGTTTACCCTTTCAAGGTACCATTTATGTAAATAAAGTAATATGTTTGGTGTTTAAGGGCTTAAATTGGTCTTTAAACACCAAACCTCATGAAAAAACTAATTTTATATCATTTAATATTTTTTTTAACTAATTTAATTGTTCTTAGCCAGGGTCAGGAGTCTGTTGGTGTGTTCGCCGTGAAAATAGAAGAATCCCTTGCCATAGATGGTGAATTAAATGAAAAAGTCTGGCAGGAAGAGGGCTGGATTGCCGATTTTATCCAGACCTTCCCCACCGATACTTTGCCGGCTATTGCCGAAACCAGGGTGAAAATCGCCTACGACGACAAGTTCCTTTACATTGCCGCCATTATGCTCAGCCCGGAACCCCGGGAGGCCTACGTGAGCACCTCCCTGCGGCGCGATTTTCGGGGAAATCAAAATGATGGGATCAGTTTTGTGATTGATACGTTTAACGACAAAACCAATGGCTACATCTTTGGTGTAAATCCATATGGGGTGCAGCGGGAAGCCATGATGGGGAATGGTGGACTGCAACCCACAGATTTTAACCTGGCCTGGGACAACAAGTGGTATTCCGAGGCGGTAATACTGGAGGACCGATGGGTAGCTGAAATAGCCATCCCTTTCTCTACGCTGCGCTACAAAGATGCAACAGACAACTGGAACGTGAACATTTACAGGATTGACAGCAAATACTCCGAAAAAACTACCTGGACACCCATTCCCCGTAACTTCAATGTGACCCACATGGCCTTTTCCCGGAATTTGTATTTCCCGGAACCACTACCAAAATCAGGGGGGAATTATTCGGTCATACCGTATGCTGCAATGGCTACTTCGAATAATTCGCTTGAGGGCATTAGCGAACCGTTAAAGCCTTCATTTGGAGGAGATGCCAAAATAGGGCTGGGTCCGGCCATGAACCTGGACCTGACCGTGAATCCTGATTTTTCGCAGGTAGAAGTGGATGAGCAGGTGACCAATCTGGATCGCTTTGAAATTTTCTTCCCGGAAAGGAGACAGTTTTTCCTGGAAAATGTGGATTTATTTGCTGATTTTGGAACAGACCGTATCCGGCCCTTTTTCTCTCGCCGGATAGGAGTAGATAGGGATGAATCCACAGGGCAGAATGTGCAGAACCAGATCCTCTATGGTGCCAGGTTAAGTGGGAAACTGACCGATGACTGGAGGATCGGAGCCATGAACATGCAAACGGGCAGCGATCCCTTGCGGGGTATTAGCGGCAAAAATTTCTCTGTTGCTGCCCTCCAACGGAAAGTCTTTAACAGGTCCAATGTGGGTGTCATGCTGATCAACCGGGAAACCGTGGATATGGAAAGGGGGGGAGCCAACCTGAAAGGAGGGGACTACAACCGCCTCGCCGGAATAGACTACAATCTTTTTTCCAAAGACAACCGCTGGAGCGGAAAGTTTTTTTACCACCGAACATTTGAAAAAGGGGTACAGGAAGATGTTGGTACCGGACATGCACAGTTGGCCTTTAATGATGTGAACTTCAATGCGGGCCTGGCCTACTCCAATGTGGGAGAAAACTACAATCCTTTGGTAGGATACACACCCCGGGCGGGATACCAGCGGATTGCGCCGGAAATAGGGTACACTTTTTTTCCGGAATCCGAGCATGTGAACAGACATGGTCCCGGCTTCTTGTCCGAAACCTTGTGGAATGCATACCTGGGAGTAACAGATGAGCTGCATACCCTGAATTACCTGGTGCAGTTTCACTCCTTCGCCGAAGTAACCCTTAGCGCCAATAACCAATATACCTATTTGTTTTTCCCTTTTGACCCTACACGGACCGGAGGAGAACCGCTGGCGGATGGCACGGCTTACCGGTACAACTATTTGGGGATTGATTTTCGTACTGACCCCAGGAAAGCACTGGCACTCAGGGGTACCGGACAAGTAGGTCAATATTACAGCGGGACCATGGCCAATTTTACGGGAATGGCACAATGGCGGATTGGTTACCTGGCGAATATTTCCATGAACCTGAGCTATAGCCGGATCCGGCTTCCAGAGCCACAAACAGATGCCGACCTCTTCCTGATCGGCCCACGCATCGATCTTACTTTTACCCGAAGCCTGTTTTGGACCACTTTTATTCAGTACAACAATCAGATCGACAATATCAACATCAATACCCGGATTCAATGGCGCTATGCCCCGGTATCTGATCTGTTTGTGGTTTATACGGACAATTATTTCCCGGACACCTTTGCTTCCAAACAAAGGGCATTTGTAATGAAGTTGAATTATTGGTTGAATTTGTAAAAAGGCTGTCGGTTCGTGTTTCTTCGTCAAATTTCCTTGATATGGAAGACTCCCTGCAGTAGGTGATCAAAGCTGAACTTGGTAAATTTTAATCGGCTAAAGAAGTGCAAGGCTGGTGAGGTACTGACCAAATCCACCGAACACAAATCCCCATTTCCAAGTCGGCTGATACTGTCCAGAATCTAGTCGGGAGGGATTTTTTTGTGAATCAACCATTTTCACGAATGCTTTTTTTGTGATTTGCGTACGACAATCTTTTTTTAGCTACCTTTTGGATCCAGGATTACCTATGTGTGATTTACTACTATGTGGTTAAAAAAATTCGAACTACATTTAAAATAGCGTACGTTATGAAACTCATTCCCCGGTGCACCGAAAATAGCACCACAGGATACTATAGATAAATTTACCAGGTAGAGAATTTCTTTAAGCAAAAATTAAGCTGGTTTAAGAGCCAGCTGATGGTTTTTTGGAAAGGATTATTCAGGCAAATCAAGCTTTTGTAAATTATCTTTTTACGGGTATATTGTGAATAGGCCTTTTGGTGTTGATTTGGAGGGAGTATCATTTATTTTAAGGATGACCCGGGTTCTGTGAAACAAATTGTAATCAATTGATGCTCAAGGAAAAAATTTGGTTTTAAACTGGTATCATTACCAAAACTAACTACAGACAATATGGCTTTACCCAATATTTTCGACAAAAAAGTGGCAGATGAGCTGATCCGGCGGGTTAATTCGCTTAAGTCCAATTCCCCTGCTCAATGGGGTAAAATGAATGTGGCCCAGATGCTGGCCCATTGCAATGTGACCTATGAAATGGCTTATGAAAACAAACATCCCAAGCCAAATTTTTTAATGAGACAAATCCTCAAAGCCTTTGTGAATCAAATGGTCGTAAATGAAACCCCCTACAAAAAGAACGTCCGTACGGCACCGGCGTTTATCATTGCAGATGAGCGGGATTTTGAGGTTGAGAAAGCACGCCTGATCCAGTATTTGCACAAAACCGTGGAGTTGGGAGCAGATCATTTCGATGGAAGGGAATCCTTGTCCTTCGGCAAGTTGTCCAAAGACGAATGGAACAACATGTTTTACAAGCACCTGGACCACCACCTGACGCAATTTGGAGTATGAATATAGTTTATTTTGGTAGGCTGCAAACGGGTTTTTCTTCTTTTGCAGACCTCCCTTTTGGTCCACTTTTGTTTACCTGATAGATTTACCGGGCTATGGGAAAAAAACGGATGCGAAAATACGCAATCCTGGGTCTGACCTGGCTTTTTGTAGTTGCCGGCATCATTGCGGTAGGCAGTTGGCAGGGATTGCATACATTTTCGTTTGCCTGGGTATTGAATTTCCTGTTGATGACAGCGCTGTTGGCCTATACCGAAACCCTGCAGCCCGCATTGCAATCGGACTATTTTGAGACCAAAAAGTGGGAAAAGGGGGGAACGGTGTATCGATGGCTTGGGGTGAACGGTTTCAGGAAATTGCTGGTTTGGATTGGCTGGGAGAAACTCAATAAAACCTCAAGACCGGTAAAAAAGGACCGGGCTGCCTTAGAACAATTAGAATACAAAACCCGCCAATCGGAATTTGGGCACGCAATTATTTTCATCGTCGTTTTGGTTTTCGGTACTGCAGTGGCATTTTTTTATGGGATCAGGGAGTCGTTTTGGCTCTTTTTTTTGAATGTCGTGTTGAATGGTTACCCCATTGCAGTGCAGCGGTATAACCGGCCGAGGTTGCAGCGTGTTTTGGCGTAAATCAATGGGAGGGTAACCTTTGTTTGAAGATTCTTCCAAAGTGTAAAATGGCAGTCAGCAATCCTAGTTTTTAGCTCAGGTCTGTAGCCATTGAAAGCAACCGATTGCCACAGTACGATCCCGTTCATAAAGTCTTTTGAATGTACAGTTTGTTACCACAATGGAAGTACTTGTTTTTTACATCAAAGGTTTCTGGGTCAAAGAAATGGAAAAAGTGCACGTCAAAATGGTTTGGAAATTACTTCAGGGAATTACATCCCTGACAAAAAAACCTGATGTTGGCTTAAATAATTGATACTTGAATGATATACTGAAAATATATACTTTTGTAAAATAAAAACCTATCATGAAGAATAAATCCCTTAAAATTGACGACCTGGTTTTTCGTGAAACCTAAAAAATACGCGAGCGAATGAAACAACCCAGGAATCGTTACATTAACGAAGCAATCTCCTTTTATAATAAATTTCGACGCAAGCAGCTTCTTGGGAAGAAGTTGAAAATAGAATCCAACCTGGTAAAAGCGGATTCCATGAAAGTTCTGAAGGATTTTGAAGCCTTTGATTATGCTGAATAAGCAATAAGAAATAACGACAGCAGATCTAATTCCTCAGATTGGAACGGAACCGAGAATGATTTGGTCGGTGGTGGCCATTCAAACAAACCTGCTCAATAAAATTCCACACCCTTCAACTATTGTTTGTCCAATCACAACAAACGTACAAGCAAAAGCAGAGATTTTAAGGGTTCATTTAAACAAGGGTGTAGCGAATCTGAATCAGCCCTGTGATATCATGATTGACCAGATTAGGACCATAGACAATAAAAGGCTCACCAGGAAAATTGGAACCTTGCCGGATGAGTTAATAGAAAAGGTAATGGAGAATATCCGCATCGTTCTTGCCCTTGAATAAGGTGATAAGTTTTTTATGATGAATAAAATATTATGTGTGACAAAAATTTTTTGGAATTAGGCGGTTGGCAAACAACTCTATAGCCATAATTTTTATCAAATTATCTTCAATTGCAAAGAAATTTAGGACATTCCAAAAAACAGAATTCTAAATACCCTGGTTTTAGCCAAAATAGCGAAAATGTACGGGGCATATGATTGGGAAAGCGAGCGGTTCAAAAGATTTGGCTAAAGCCGATGCTGCTGCTGATAGACCCTATATGCCTACCGCTAAAGCAGTAGGCAATTGATCATACACCAAAATCCAGATTTCAGGCAATGGTTCACTTCCATAACCTCTTCAAAAGGAATATAGCCGATTCCAAAAGATAGCATTTCAATGGCTTTGCCATCATTTAGCAGTCAATAATGCACATGCTACAACCCTTAGGGCACTGGTACCTCCCCTTTGTTTTTCACTTTACTCTACAAAAAATCCGGCCTATCCGGCCCCGCATAAGGCGCTGCACCCGAATTTTCCCCTGAACCTTTTTCCACTTCCAACAATTCCGGATCTTCCGTTTCGGGCGCCTGAATCAGTCCATAATGCCGCCCCATCCAGTAATCCCGGATAAAACCTACCGGCTCCATGATGCGATTACTGTTTTGCCCACCATCCAAGACAATTGCCCTTCTGGCACCCCGGGTGACGGCCGCCTCCCGGGGTGAAATGGCTTTGACACCGCCTTCATAGGAGGTATAACCTTCTTCTACAAACAGGTCATCCCGGTGAGAATTTCGGTAATTGTGCTCGATACAGTCCAGGGTCCATTCACGGAGGTGCTGCACGGCCGCATCCAGGTCCGCATCATTGCCGGTCATGGCTGCATAGGTGAAGTTAAACCAGGGGATCTTTTCCATTCTTTTGATCTCAAAAGTCCTTTCCAGGCTTCTCAGGTAGATGGAGCGCATGTCCGGGTCTTTTTCGTAGCGCAACAGGGTATTGTAGGCCTCAAAGGCCAGATTGTCATCCCAGGGGGCAATCTGGGAAGGAGGGAAGGTGTTTTTTTGTTTGATGGTGTTTTCTGCATAGCCCCAATCCACCAATTGTTCATAGCCTTTTTTGAATCTTTCTTCCCCGGTCAGCGCATAGGTAGCGTAGGAAAATGCCAGCGCTTCCAATCCATTGACACCCCGGTCTGACCAGCCGTACGGCCGCAGCAGATATTCGGGGTTCCAGCGGCCCCAGCGGGTAGGTTCGCCATCGGCATCAATCAAAACCCAGCCGTTGTCCATGATGTATCCGGCAATCCGGCGCATGTGCTCTTTGGCCAGTTCTTTTTCTTTGCCTTTGGCCGCCAGGTCGTGAAACAAGGCCATGCTGTAAAAATGCGCAATAATCTCATCGCTGGAGGCATCGCCTTTCCAGTACCACAGGCTGTCTGAGGTGGCATTCCATTTGGCAGGCAAGCCGCCGGATCCCCTTCGTCCCATTTCTCCTTTATCACCCTTACGGGACCAGATGGATCGTGCAATCAGGCCATCGATCGGGGTGATCCGTTCCAGCCAGAGCATGGCCTGGAAGGCATCCACCGCTTCTCTCCTTGCTGTTTCCTCTCCGGTAACGGCATATTTGTAGCTCATGGCCGAAAGGTAGGTGGCAGTATGCGCTCCGTCGTTATCGCTGATTTCCCGCACCCATTCATTCTCGTATTTATGAATGGTATGGATAAAACCCATCCGCTTATGTCCGTATTGGTCCAGCCAGTATTCGTAATGATCGCTTTTCTTTCGCAAGGTAAATGGTTCGTACCGGATAATTCCGATCCCACCATCCGTGGCAATAAGCACTTCGTTTTCTGCCACTGCAATATCATTGACCTGGTTGTCCGGCAGCCAGTGATCGGCACCGAAATAATGCCAGTCGTCTTCCAGCATGCGTATGGCTCCCCTGGGAGTACCGATCCATATATCCCGGTCAAATCCCTGCTTCAGTTGGCGGGTTTCTTCCACCGGAAGACCATCTTCTCCTTTGATTTGCTGAAGCGATGCTCCTCTCAGTACGCCCAATCCCCGGTCGGTACTGATAAACAAGCGGCTACCCATACTCAGCAGTTCGTGGGTGCTTTTGGAAGGCAAATTGCCCCAGTCGATCAGGTGCTCGTTGACCACCTTTCCGGAAAGTTGTACCAGTTTTCCGGGCTGGAGAATATGTAGCGTTCCGCTGTAGCTGGCGATGGCTGTGATGGGACCCGGTTTGACAGGATCTGCCAGGAGTTGGGTGCCGTCTTCCATCAGCATGGTTACATCACTGGATAGGTATCCGCCTTCAGGTTCAATATTGGTCAATTTCCCACCTTCATATACATAAATGGCATCCCTGGTAGCTGCGTGCACCTTGTCCAGATGCAGGCACACATCAACAAAGCTGTCATCGCTGATTTTTTGCCAATCATTCCCATCAAACCTGAAAAAACCGGAAGAAGCCATTACCCAGGCGTTACTGCCGAAAACTTCCATCTTAATAACTCCAGCAGGGCTGTTTACTAGCGGCTGAAGCTGACCAGTTTTTAATTCCTGCAACTTTCCATTCAAGACGGCAAAGGAACGGCCTGCGAGCTGGGCTACCTGTGTTACGGCTGTGGCAGTGGGAATGATTTCACTTTTTTCCTGAAGGAATGCCTTGTCGGCTACCGGTTCCCATAGGGTTTGCTGGGCTGCCAGTGGTAATCCAACGATAGTTAAAAGAAGACCAAAAGAATAGCATTTTAGCGATTTAATCATGGAATAAGCTTTTGTGAATGGGCGTTTCTTGATGCGATCTATATCCTATACCGCATACCTAAGAAAAAGGCCACTTCCAAGTGTCGTTTCCTAATGCCTGGCCAGGTTGTACAGGGTAATAAAGGATTGGTTATCTGGTTTTTTGAATGGTTTCAGGTTTACCATTTGAAAAAGGAAATTAGCTGCATTCTTTTTGAAAAAACCAGTGAAAAGTTGATCGGAGAATAACTTTTTCAATGATCGTGCCCTCCAGCTTCATTTAGCGCATTGGATAAATAATAGGTGCCAGCCACTACCACGCTGTCTTGAAATAATGCTTCATCAGGATGTAAAATGGCCGTGTAGCCCATGGCTTCGATCCCGGTTCGAACCTGTTTTCGCAGGTATACTTTTCCTGATTCATTGGTTTCCTGCAATACAAAAAGAAAGGTATCGCTGCCTTCCCGGACAATGGCATCCGAAGGTACAGACCATACGGAATCCTGATTGATTACCACATGACTGTTAATATACATTCCCGGCAGGAAGGAATCGTTTTCCTCGTCTAAATGAGCGTGGACCTGCACCACGCGAGCCTTCGGGTCAATGGTGTTTCCGATCCGATAGACATGTCCCCGAAATAGTTGCTCCTCAAAATCAGGTAAGGTGAAAACCACCGCTTGCCCTTCTCTTAACTTGGTAATATCCTGTTCCAAAACTTTCATCTCTACATGGAGGTGTTCGGCGTTGATCACTTCCATGAGCACTTCATGCGGAGCACTGTGTTGACCAACAGAAGTCTGTAAGGCGGAAATTTTTCCTGATATAGGACTTTTTACAAATACTTTTGACTGAATTGTACCCTGCTCCAGGGAGGGAATATCCGTACCCATCAACTGCAAATTACTTTCCAGCGCGGATTTTTTTGCCTGGGCCGTCTGGAATGCTGCCCTTGCTTCCTCGAATTCCTTTTGAGACGAAATATTGTCTTCCCGCAGGGCTTGCTTGCGTTCAAAGTCGCTTTTCAGACTGGCATGATGATTTAGAATTTCCAGGTATTGCTGCTGCAGGGACACATAATCCGGGCTTGAAGCTGTGATTACCACCTGTCCTTTGGCTACCCGGTCGCCAACGATAAAGTGAATTTTTTCTACAAAGACGGTGATAAAAGCGTTAATACTAGCTTTGTACTGTGGCGGGGAATCGATGAATCCAGGCGCTTTTACCAAATCAGCCAGGGGTTGTTTTAGAAAATTTCCCCGACGGATTCCGGTAATGACTTCTTGTTCCGGACTCAATTGAACGCTGGCTTCGCTGAGGGTAGTGGAATCGTGAGAATCTACATTTCCCTCAGCGCTACTAGTCTTCTCCTGGCAGGCGAATTGGCAACTTATAATTAAAATGGGAATGAAAAGATTAAGTCGTTTCATGTGTTTATAATTTGTTTTTAATAGGCCACATGGAATCTTTGACGATTAAAATCATCATTGCCCTGTGTGTTTAATGATGATTTTAATCGTGTCGATTTCATCTGCTTATAATTTGTTTTTCGGTGGTCATAAATTGTCCCGACTCTCGGGAGAATCTCGCATGTTTACCCCCCCGATAGCTATCGGGCCTGTTGGGGCATTCCTCTGTGTGTCGCTTTTGTCATGCCCGATTTCATGGCAAGGTAAAATAGCGGATTTCAAGAAGGGTTTGGTTGTATTCATTCATCAGGTCTAAATGATCCAATTCGATTTCGGTGGCGTATTCCAGGCTGCGGATGTATTCCAGGTAGTCTATTTCCCCCTTGTCAAAACTCGTTTGAGCCGTGCTGACGATTTCTTTCGCCAGTGGCAGTGCTTCCCGTGTATAATAATCGAGCTCTTTGATGTGCATTTCCAAGGCTGTTCTTTTCTGGTTTATTGCCGATTGCCAGCGGATACTCAGATCATCCATCTTATTTTGGGATTGGTACACAGACAAGCGGGCGGATTGCGCCCGTGCCCGGGTGGGCCCAAACCAAAGTGGTAACTGAATGCCGGCCTGGTATCCGAAAAATCCGCTAACGCCATCCACTTTCTGAAACATATACTGCAGGTAAAATCCAGGCAAAAATTTGTTTTGCATCTGTTTTTTTTCTGCTTCAAACCGCTCCTTTTGATGAACCAAATAATCGTAGGAGGGATGATCCTTCAGACTGGGAAGTGATGAGAGTTCCAAGGCCAGGGGAGGCACCGTGATCCGTAACGTATCCGAAGACTGCACCACTTCCTGCAGCTGTTGGTAAGCAATCTGGATCTGTTGGTCTATCTGGGAATAGTTTACGCGAATTTTTTCGGACCTTGCCTTTGCCATTACCATTGCGAGCTTATTGGTCATTCCCGACGTGTACCGCTTTTCGGATGCCCTGAACAGGTTGCGGTATAAGGAATCAAAACCTGCATATTGCTGCTTTTTCTTCGCCAGATAATCCAATTGGTAGCAAGCCTTATACACTTGTTTTTTCAATGCCAGTGTCTGTAAATCGTAGGTGTCTTCCGCGAGCAAACGTTCTTTTTCCAATACCTTTTTTTGGGCAATATATACTCCGGGAAAATTAATGTATTGTTGAAAACCAAATGCATCCACCCCGTCCCCCTCCAGATTTCGCTGGTTTTCTTCGGTTCCGACAAATAATAGAGAGGAGGGGAGGTCCCAGGCGGTTTTGGTCAGGACGCTCCGCTTGTCTACTTCCAGGCGGGCGGCAGCAAGCTCATAATTGTTGTCCAATGCCCGGGACCACACTTCGTCAGGTCGAATTGGACTTTCCTGAGCCTGACCAAGCACGGGAAACCCGGTCACCAAGATCAGGAAAAAAGTGGCTTTTCCTAAGCCAAAGGCCCTTGTTTTCTTTGATTTCACAACAAATTACACCACTGGCAACACAATTAAAGTTAGAAAAAAGGCCGTGATTAGTCCACCGATTACCACTGTTGCTATTGGCCGTTGAACTTCGGCACCAGCTGAGGTCGACAAGGCCATGGGTATAAAACCCAGAATATCAGTGGAAGCTGTCAATAATACCGGACGTAAGCGGTTTTTGCAGCCTTTCAAAATGCGTTTCCGGATATCGGATTCACCGCTATTTTCCAGGTCATTGAGGTAACTGATCAGTACGATACCATTGAGCACCGCAATCCCAAACAACGCAATAAATCCAATTCCCGCAGAAATACTAAAGGGCATACCCCTGATCCACAGAGCTACAATTCCGCCGATTACTGCCAATGGAATGGATAAAAATACCATAACCGTTTCCGATACAGAATTAAAGGTAAAGTAAAGCATAATGGCAATCAACAATAAGGCCAGGGGCACTACTTTGATCAGGCGGTCACGGGCCTCGTTCAGATTTTCGAACTGCCCCCCATAGGCGATAGAATAGCCTGTAGGCAAATTCAACTCAGCTTCCAGCAATGCCTGCACATCGGTGACAATGGATTCTACATCCCTTCCGGTGGCATTCAGACTCAAAACGATTCTCCTTTTAGTATCATCCCTGGATATCTGCGCCGGGCCGGCTTGGAAGCTAATGTCGGCCACTTGTTTTAATAGTATTTTTTCGCCGTT
Organism: Cyclobacterium sp.; assembly: GCF_014762705.1. Classification (GTDB taxonomy): domain Bacteria; phylum Bacteroidota; class Bacteroidia; order Cytophagales; family Cyclobacteriaceae; genus Cyclobacterium. Next base: position 47,387 of record NZ_JABURL010000086.1, read on the forward strand.
TTCCAGCGGCAGGCTCAACTCGTTTACCACTTCGGTATTCACGGTCTCCCTGTCCAGGCGAAGGGCAAGGTCAAACCTGCGCTCGTTTTCAAAAATAGTGCCTACGCTGCTCCCGGCAAAGGCGGTACGAATTACCTGGTTGACATCGGCAATGTTTAAACCATATAGCGCGAGTTTATCCCGGTCATAGCGAATGGAAACCTGCGGTAACCCGACCAACTGCTCCACTTTAATATTATCGATTCCTTCTACATCCCGTATAATGGAAGCCGCTTCCAATCCGTAGCGATACAGGGTTTCGAGATCCTCCCCAAAGATCTTGATCGCCAGGTCCGATTGCACACCGGTAAGTAATTCGTTGAACCGCATTTCTATAGGTTGGGTAAACTGGTAGGTGATGCCAGGGAGGACGGAGAGTTCCTGCGTCATAAGGTTTGCCAGCTCTGTTTTAGAATCTACCCTTGACCAATCAACCGGTTCCTTCAGCTTGATAATGATATCGGACATTTCCATGGACATGGGGTCGGTGGGAATTTCAGCAGCTCCGATTCTACTGACCACCTGCTCCACCTCATCGGGAAATTTCTCCAGTAAGATGGTTTCAATCTTTGTGGTGATATCAATGGTTTGTGACAAGGAAGTGCCCGGCTTCAATACGGGCTGGATCACGTAATCGCCTTCATCAAGTGTAGGCAGAAATTCCCCACCAAGTCGCGAAAAAATAAACAGACTGATACCAAAACCTATCAATGCAGTGATTAAAACGAATTTATAATGTTCCAGGGCTTTGACCAATACGGGCTCATACCAACTGTGTAGGGTTCGGATAATCCTGGCGGAAAGTGTTCTTTTTTCATTTTTCGAAGGGCGGACAAAAAGGGCAGCCATAACCGGCACATAAGTCAGGCAAAGGATCATGGCTCCTCCCAGGATAAACATAAAGGTTAGCGCCATGGGTCGAAACATTTTCCCCTCTACTCCGGTAAAACTCAAGATGGGAATGAAAACTATCAAAATGATGATCTGACCAAAAATGGCTGCATTCATCATCTGGTTTGAGCTATCAATAACCAGCTTGTCCACCTGCTCTTTTTGTGCTTTTCCTTTTAATCCGGGAAACTTTTTACTCATTTGGTAGACGACATACTCGACCACCACTACCGCTCCATCGATCAAAATTCCAAAGTCGATGGCTCCAAGGCTCAGCAGGTTGGCATCCACCTGAAATAGACTCATCAGTGAAATACCAAAAAGCAGAGAAAGTGGAATAACAGAAGCTACCAATAACCCACTGCGAAAGTTTCCCATCAGGATTACCAGAATGAAGATGACAAGCAAGGCACCCAGCACGAGGTTTTCCTGTATGGTGGAAGTGGTCTTGTCGATAAGCACCGAGCGGTCCAGGAAGCCATTGATATACACCCCTTCGGGAAGGATTTTTTCTATTTCGGCAATGCGTTCTTTGACGGTTTTGATAACGGCATAGGAGTTTTCACCTTTCAACATCATGATCTGCCCGAGTACTTTTTCCCCTTGTCCGTTGCCTGTAATGGCCCCAAACCGGGTGGCATAACCATAACGCACGTCTGCCAGATCCCCTATGGTAAGTGGTAAACCGTCTCGATTGGTTACAACAATTTTCCGGATGTCTTCAAGGGATTGAATCATACCTTCACCCCGGATAAAGTAGTTGGACTGGTTTTTTTCCAAATAGGCCCCGCCTGCATTTTCATTATTGTCTTTTAGGGCCTCCAAAACCTCCAATAAAGAGATGTCCTGACTCCTTAGTTTTTCCGGCTGCATGGCCACCTCATACTCTTTCAGATAACCTCCCCATGTATTGATCTCCACTACCCCTTTGATACCGGTCAACTGCCGCTTGATCAGCCAATCCTGAATTTCCCGCAGGTCCATGACGGTATATTGATCTTCATAACCCGGCTTGGTTTCCAAAGTATATTGGTATATTTCTCCCAGTCCTGTAGAAATCGGGGCCATTTCAGGACTGCCAAAATGAGCTGGGATGTCTTTGCTGGCCTGCGCCAGTTTTTCCCCAATCAATTGTCGTGGCAGGTAGGTGCCCATCCCTTCCTCAAAAACCACGGTAATGGTGGATAGGCCATATTTTGAAACGGACCTGATTTCTTCCACGCCGGGCAAATTGGCCACGGAAAGTTCTATTGGGAAAGTGATAAATTGTTCTACCTCTTCAGTAGCCAGATTTCGGGCTACAGTAATGATCTGAACCTGATTACTCGTAATGTCAGGGACAGACCCGATAGACAGACGCTGAAAGGAAAAAAGTCCCCAAATGATCATGCCCAGTACGGCTAAAAGAATAATGAATTTATGCTGAACGCTAAAAGTGATTATCTTATTGATCATTTAATTAACTGTTTCCTGCAATTTAAAAATTGTTTGGGGGTTTTATTATGACTGCCCTCATGATAAATGTCACTGTTTATAGACCACTTGCCCATTTATTATTGTCATGACAACCTTTGTCTGCAGGATTTCTGCCTCCGGGATTTCCATGATATCCTGGTCAAAAACAACCAGATCTGCCAATTTCCCAGGTTCAAGACTTCCTTTTATATTTTCTTCAAAGGCGCCATAGGCCGCATCCAGGGTATAACTTTTCAATGCCTGCTCCCGGGTCATTTTCTGATCTGCTTCGTAACCCCCATCCGGATTACCCTCCAGGGTTTTTCGGGTAACACTGGCATAAAAATTAGCCATAGGATTGAGGGGTTCTACAGGGACATCCGTACCGTTGATGACTGGAATACCAGTTTTTAGAAGCGCCTGCCACATATATGCTCCTTCTTTAATCCGTTGCTCTCCCAGGCGATCGATGGCCCAGGGTCTGTCTGAAGAGAGGTGGATGGCCTGCATGGCTGGCAGTACGCGCAGTTCTGCAAACCTGGGAATGTCTTCCGGATGCAGGTGCTGGGCATGTTCTATCCTGAATCTGTGATCAGGAACTTTTCCCTCCAGAGCTTCAAATGCCGCCTGATACCTATCCAATACCTCTTTGTTGGCCCTGTCTCCGATGGCGTGGGAACAAACCTGAAATCCGTGTTGCAGGGCCTTTTCAGCAACCTCCTGCACATAACTCATGGGCAGGGTTTCGTGACCAAAATGACCGGGCCTATCACTGTACTCTTCCAATAACCAGGCCCCCCGGGAGCCCAGGGCTCCGTCACAACTCAATTTGATGGACCTGATGGTGAGCAGGGAATCAATTTCAGGTCCCCTTTCGAACCATTCTTCAAGTAATTCCCTGTTGCCGCCTGCAATCATGGTGTACATTCTGAGCTTCATTTTTCCTTCAGCTTTCATTTGCCGGAAAAGGTCAAGGGTAGCAGACCCTATCCCTGCATCATGAAATCCGGTAATGCCATTTTGAAAACAGGCAGCCTGGGCCAACTCAAATGCCTGCCTGTCCTTTTCCGGACTACTTTCAGGAATATGCCGGGAGATCAACCCCATGGCCCTTTCATTGAAAACGCCTGTAGGATTACCGTTTTTATCCCGGATAATTTCGCCTCCTTCCAGTTGCTTTGAATCATTCATTTGTTCTTTTCCCAGCGGATTCAGGCCCGCAATTTCCATGGCTTTTGCATTGGCAAAGCCTGCATGACCACTGACATGGTACAAAAATACCGGGTGATCCGGGGAGGCTTCACTCAAGGCCTGGTGTAAAGGGAATCCGTTTACTTGTTCTCCGGGAGACTCGGTCCATTTGCTTTGGTGCCAGCCCCGGCCTATAATCCATTCACCTTCCGGAATCTGTTCCGCAGCAACTTTTACCCTTTCGGCAATCTCCCTGAAACTTTTGGTGTCGGATAAATCCAGGTTTAATTCGTTGTAGCCCATGCCCATGAAATGTCCATGTCCTTCAATCCATCCCGGAGTCATGGTTTTACCTTCCAGGTCAATGACGGCCGTTTCTGTTCCCTTGTACTTTTCTGCCTCCTCCAGGCTACCTGTGAAAAGGATTGTGCCACCTTTTATGGCAATGGCCTCTACTTTAGGCTGGTCTGGAGAGACGGTGTAAATGATGCCATTGGTGAAAATATGGCTTGCCTGTTCTTTGGGTCCGGTACAGGCTCCCAGCAGCATCAGATAGCAAATTCCGATTGATAGAAGATTCTTGTTTGTCATGTGGTTAAAGTAAGTGAGGATGAAAAGGGATATTCGATTAAAAAGCATAATCCGATTCGACCTTGCAAATTCTGATTTTAAAATGCTGATACCATTTTTCCCTGCCGGCTTTTTGTGCCAGGCGGTGCTGGCTTTCATTTTTCCAGGCGGTGCTGGCTTTCATTTTTCCAGGCGGTGATGGCCTCCCTGCTTTCCCAATAGCTGACCGTGATGCCCAGTTTGTCTCTTGCCGATTCATGACCCAGGTACCCTGGTTGCTGACGGGCAAGATCATCCATTTTTTGGGCCATTTCGGCATAACCCTGATCGCCTGGGGTTCGGATATTGGTAAAAATTACCGCATAATAGGGAGCTGGAGGGGTATTACTGATCATGGGCGAAAATACTTTTTTTAAAAACGGAAGTTTATTTTTTAATTTTTAATCCAATTCAGTTTTAAAATATAGCATGGGTTCAATATAACAGATGCCAATAAAAGTAACAAAAAATGATCAAACCCGGATTATGCAGCAGGAATCTTTCTAAACACTGAAACTGCAGGAAAATCCAGCCCTACCTTGCAACAGAAAAGCTTAGGGACTGATTTTGAGGAAATATCAGGTCTGATTACTTCCGGATCCTGGGGCAAATCGGGTAACGTGTATTTTAGGTAGATGCATTCAGTCAGAAATCTTTTGATGGAAAAGCTTTTGCAAGGAGTTTAATTTTTCCTGTTTTCTGAGTACTTCGCTGGTTTTAGCTTTCACGGCCTGATTTCGGCTTATTTATAAGCTACTTAGGCTTATCCTTGATTTTGTCCGGTAAACATTTTTTTGTGTCCGTTTTCGATCAGTTGAAAAAATTGTTCATTCGTAGAATAGGCTAAATTTCGCAAAAGAAAAGCTTTTTGGAATTTGGCACTTGATTGGATTAATTCTTTTGAAAAAAAACTAATAGCACTTATTGATTGAATTCATGAAAACACTACGTGGTAAGCTGGAAAAAAAAGTGTGGAATTTTTATTTCCCTTTCCAAAAGCATTTGAATGTCAGCGGGACACTGCTGCTCAGCATTATATTATTCACCTCTTGTTTGGATCCGGAACTGGAAACGCTGGTGGATTATGAAGAAAGTTTTGCAGGTATTACTGCCATTGAGGTAGAAGCAGGGTCTCTACCTGTTGAATATGTGGGCAGCCCCGATGAAGAAGATGTTTATCTTGATGCTTTACTCAGGTCAAATGTCAATGGAGGAAAGAATATCTCTTATCAGGTGATAGAGGATAAGCTGTATGTAAGCTTTGATCAGAATGGCCTGGGAAGGGGCAGATCAGAGGGGCATATCCGGCTTTCCGGTCCTATTCAAATGTCCTTACAGCTTCAGGCAGGATCCGGTGAAGTCTTTGCAGAAAATGTAGTGGGCGACAGGATTCACCTGGAGGTAAATTCCGGCAGGGTTGGGGCTAGAAATCTGGAAGCTACCGAAGTATACCTTGCTGCCAGCTCTGGCGAGGTGCTGGCAGCCAATATCAAGGGTAATACCATTGCAGACCTTTCGTCTGGAAAATTGACGCTAAGACAGGTTGATGGTAATCTGGATGCTACTTCATCTAGTGGAAATATGGAATTTCAGGGAGTAAAGGGTCTTTTGAATGCGGAATTGAGTTCCGGAAACATTGACATGGAACAGGTCGAGGCTTTGGGCAGGGTAACGCTGAGCTCTGGCAAAGCCACAGGAAGGGATATTGGTTTAAGTGAACATACTTTTTTAAAAGCTTCTTCAGGAAATATTTCCATTCAGACCAACAGTAATATTTCCGCATTTAATTATGAAATCCACGCAGGTAGCGGAAGGGTGAAGGTAGGAGAAAGCGAATCATCCGGGACCTTGAAAATTATGAATGGTTCTGCGCATACTATCAAAGGGGAAGTGAGTTCCGGAAAAATTGAAATAGTAAATTGATATTTAAATAGCAGGTTTTTTGAGCCAACAGGAAAAACAAGGGTCTTTTCCTGTTGGCTTGTTTACTCCTATATCCCTTTAATAATCCAAAGGGGAAAAAAAATCAGTTTTGGTAAACTTTTAATAATCAGCCTGTTTTTGGCAGATAAATTTTCTATTTAATTCCCGTTTTTTATTTTTACAGGTAAAAAATCAGGGGATTATTCTTTTTTATTGTCTGAAACATGATTTTTGCCTATTATTGATCGACAGTTAAATCAGGTCTGCGACCAGGCATGTCAAAACAGTTTTGCCAATTTGAGGTAACTTCAAGTATAAACGCTTAACCACCAACCATGAGAAAATTACAATTATCCTTGCTGGCCCTTTTGCTTTGGGCTTGCCAGGCTCCAGTCAATACATCCTCAAATGACCTGGAAAAAAGGGCTGAGAGGGTAACCATCATCAGGGATGATTTTGGTATCCCTCATATTTATGCTTCGACGGATGCCGATGCGGTTTTTGGGATGCTTTATGCCCAATGTGAGGATGATTTTAGAAGAGTAGAAAGGAATTACATTTGGGCCACCGGCCGCCTGGCAGAACTGGAAGGAGAAGAAGCCCTTTTCAGCGACCTGAGAGCCAGGCTTTACATGACCGAGGCCGAGGCAAAAGCTGCCTATGAGGAAGCGCCCCAATGGCTTCAGGAATTGTGTGATGCTTTTGCCGATGGGGTGAATTATTATTTGGAAACCCATCCGGAGGTAGTACCGCAGGTTTTGACCCACTATGAACCCTGGTTTCCCATGTTTTTCAGTGAAGGATCCATTGGGGGAGATATAGAGCGGATTTCCACCCAAAGAATTCAAGCTTTTTATGAAGATCAGGAGCCCCTGGCCTATTCCGAATTTGGCGATGGGCTGCTACACCCTGATCCCTATGCAGAACCAAAGGGTTCCAATGGCATCGCCATCGCACCTGAATTGAGCAAATCGGGCAATGCCCTATTGCTGATTAATCCGCACACCTCTTTTTATTTCCGGCCTGAAATCCATGTGGTGAGTGAAGAGGGCTTGAATGCCTATGGGGCCGTTACCTGGGGTCAGTTTTTTGTTTATCAGGGTTTTAATGAAAAAACAGGCTGGATGCATACATCCACCCGCCTGGATTTTATGGATGAGTTTATGGAAACCGTACGGGAGTCTGGCGAGGGCTATGAATATGCCTATGGAGATGCGTGGAGGAAAGTGGAGGAAATTCCGGTTACGCTAAAATACAGCTCTCCGGAAGGATTGCAAGAAAGGTCTTTTACCATGTTCCGTACCCACCATGGCCCTGTAACCCATCAGCTGGATGACAAATGGGTGGCTACCAAAATCAACTGGGATCCTGTGAATGCGCTGATACAAAGCTTTACCCGGACCAAACTGGATAATTACGAAGCTTTTGAAGAAATGATGGATATCAGGACCAATTCTTCCAACAATACTGTTTTCGCAGACGCCGAAGGGAATATTGCCTATTTTCATGGGAATTTTATTCCCAAAAGAGATACGGCTTTTGATTTTTCGAGGCCCGTAGATGGCAGCAATCCGGCCACCGACTGGCTGGGTTTGCATACAGTGGAGGAGAGCATCGTCATTCATAATCCCCAAACTGGATGGATACAGAATTGTAACTCTACACCTTTTACCGCTGCCGGTCCTTTTAGTCCTAAAAAGGAAGATTACCCCTATTATATGGCTCCGGATGCCGAAAACTTTCGAGGCATACATGCCGTTGGATTGTTATCGGAAGCCAGTGAATTGTCCCTGGATGATTTGATTGCCCTGGGCTATGATCCTTACTTGCCTGCTTTCGAATACCTTGTCCCCATTCTTTTACAAGCCTATAATACCGTCGGAGAACCGCAAGGAGAATTGGCTACAGCTCTTGGTTTGCTGCGTGATTGGGACTACCGGACCAGCGAGGAATCCGTGGCCATGAGCCTGGCTCATTTCTATGGGATGGCCTTTAACCGGTCTATTGGTAGTTCTTATGCCTTGATCCCATTTAATCAGGAGGCAGGCGTCTCCCTGGATTTTGAACCGGAAGAGGTGGTTGCTGCTTTTGAACAGGCCGTCGCCCAGTTGGAAGCTGACTTTGGCTCCTGGAAAACAGAATGGGGGGAAATCAACCGATTTCAGCGATTAAATGGAGACATCGACCTATCCTTTGATGATGAAAAGGAAAGCCTCCCTGTGGGTCTGGCATCCGGCCGCTGGGGCGCATTGGCCTCCTTTGGTGCGAGTGCCAAAGAAAACACCAAAAAAATCTACGGGTCCTCTGGCAATAGCTTTGTAGCAGCAGTGGAATTTGGTGAAAAGGTCAGGGCCAAAAGTTTGCTGGCCGGAGGTCAGAATGCAGACCCGAAATCTCCGCATTTCGACGATCAGGCACAGATGTATGCTGATGGAAAATTCAAAGAGGTGGCCTTTTACCGGGAGGATGTGGAAAAAAGGGCGGAGGAAACCTATCATCCAGGTAAAAGGAGATAGTTGGCAATGGTACTGCTGGGTACCTATTCCGGGGTAAAGGTAATCGATCTATATCCGATTGCCTCAGGCAAGGCCCATCTCCATAACCCTGAAACTGCTTCCGGCATTGGATTTAGCGCTAAAAAAATAGCGGAATTCTTCCATCTGATACCAAAAAATTTTGTGCTAACGGGTTCGGTTTTTGTTTAAGGATGCGATTCAACAATCGTGGCCGGAACCAGTTTTGCAAATCCTTTTTATCTGGGGTTTAACATTGCAAATGTCGAACAGCAGGGCTCAAAGATATAATGTGGAATTTCCTTTAAATTCGAAAAGTGGGAAGGCCGACAAAAAACCGAGCTTGTCCTGACGATAGTCAGTGGCCTGTCCTGAATT
>NZ_JABURL010000007.1 GCF_014762705.1 Cyclobacterium sp.
AAAAAAATATTTTATGTTACTAAACATCATTTATGGATGATAGGCAATAAAAATAATTCCAAAAACACAATTGAAATCAAATAAAGAAATTATACAATTATTTAATCACCCCATGTCAATTGTTGTTAAAAATAAAATTTAGTATTAAGAATATTATACCCTTTATTATAAAAATAAGATGTATTTAAAGAATATCATTTTGGTATATATGAAATTCAAAAAATTTAATTGTAAAGGCTGAAATACCAAATTCAGACTTTATAAACCAGAAAAGATTAAACAAAATGAATATTCTCTCTAAAAATATCAAGACAGCAAAAGCACAAAGAACTCTAATTGATTCAAAACTTTTAAATGCTAATACGATGAAAAATCTAATTTCAATCCTGCTACTGCTCCTGGTGACCGCCACGGTTCCTGCCGTCAGCCATGGAGCTAGTTACTATTTTTCCCAGCAATCCGGAAACGATTCCAGAAGTTTTGCCCAGGCGCAAAACCCGGATACTCCCTGGAAATCTATCGAAAAATTAAACGCAATTTTTCCATCATTAAAACCCGGAGATAAGGTATTATTTAGAAGGGGAGAAACATTTTTCGGTACCATTGTAATGAGCAATTCGGGCATATCAGGTAATCCTATTGTAATTGGCGCTTATGGAAATGGGGAAAGACCCATAATAACCGGTCTTGTGGATATAAAAAACTGGAAATCCCTGGGCAATGGTATATATGAGTCTGTGCAAAGCGGACTTAAGGCCCAAAAAACAAATATGGTGGTGATTAATGATCAGGATATCGAAATGGGTAGATATCCAAATAGCAACAGCAGCAACAAAGGATACCTGAATTATGAATCAACTTCCTGGAACAGCATTACAGACAAAGAGCTTAGCTCATGGCCAAACTGGACCGGTGCCGAAGTTGTTATCCGAAAAATCTATTGGATCCTGGATCGCCATAAAATCACCTCTCATTCCGGAAGCACCATAACATATGCTTCGAACAGCGAAACCAACTATCAACCAAAAGCGGACTTTGGTTATTTTATCCAAAACCACATCAAAACTCTGGATCAGAAAGGCGAATGGTATTACGATGAAAAAAATGCCAAAATAAATGTTTTCTTCGGGAATGAATCCCCATTTGGAAATACAGTACAGGTAGCCACTTTGGACTTGTTATTAACGCAGGTGAAAAGGGTAGATCATGTAATAATTGAAAACCTACACTTTCGGGGAGCCAACAAAGATGCGATTTCCCTTGCCAATGGAAGAAATGTAAGTTTGAAAAATGCAAAAGTGGAGTTTGCCGGGGTCAATGGGATTTTTGCAGAAGGAAACGACCAATTGCTTTTAGAAAACAATGAAATAATTAATATCCATAATTCAGGATTAGATTTAAAATCCTGCGATGATCCGGTGATTAAAAATAACCTGATCCAAAACATTCAATTATATCCTGGAATGGGAAAATCGGGAGATGGTAATGGATTTGGTATTTTCTCCTCAAATGACAATAGCCGGATTGAAAACAACCAGGTCATCAATTCCGGATATGTCGGCATTCGATTTGGAGGAAATAATAGCCTGGTAAAAAATAATTTTATAAACCATTTTAATAAGACCAAGAATGATGGCGGAGGTATTTATGTGTACACAGGCTCAGGAAACGAAACCTATTACAATAGGAAAGTAATTGGGAACATCATTTTAAATGGATATGGAGTAGTCGAGGGAACCAATATCCGGTCTGCTCTGGCCAAACCCCAGTCTGAAGGCATTTACCTTGACGACAACACCACTGGAGTGGAAGTGGCCTATAATACCATTGCCAATGTTTCAAGCAAAGGCATTTACCTCCACAATGCACGTCATAACAATATCCACCACAATACGGTCTATAACAGCACTTATCAGATATTCTTCAGAAACGACGAAATGGGTGCTGATATCAGCAACAACCGAATAGAAAACAATATATTTTTCTCCCAAAATAGTGAGCAGAACAACCTAAATATAAGCTCCATCAAAAATGATATCGGAAAAATGGGAGTGTTTTCCAATAATGTATATGCAAGTCCGATGACCGATAATTACCGGATCATTAACAGGTACAACATGGGGACCATTTATGATGTTACCAAGGTATTGGACCTGGAAGGTTGGAAAAAAGAATACGGGATGGATACAGGGTCTAAAATACATCCTGTAAATATTCCCTCCTATGAAGTAATTGGGTTATTAGGGGATAACAAGTATGATAATGAAGGATTTACCAAAGACGCCAACTATGTAACCACAAAAAATGCCAAGACCTACTGGGAAAGCCAATCTAAACTTGACGGAGGGGCGCTTCGTGTAATTGGTTCCGGTACCTTTGAATTCAATGTTAGAATTGGAAAAGTTGAAAAGGGAAAAAATTATTTGATAAAATTCAGCGGTATTGGGAATAAGAATTTTGCTGGAAAAGCATATTTCAGACAAAAATATTCTCCCCATAATATCATTAGCGCAGTCAGTGCGGTGGAATTCAGCTACGAGAGAAACGAATATGAAATTCTACTAAGCCCTGCATCCTCTTCCGATGAGACTGTACTCTTGTTTAGCTTTACCAATGTTAGCAGTGCCGATTTTCAAATAGATAATCTGAGCCTGCATGAAGCAGATTTACAGTTGACCGATCCTGAAGAGATGATTTTGTTCGCCTATAATGACAAGAATACTGAGCAATCCATTAGCCTTTCAGGAGAATATGTAGATATGCATAACAACCCCCATACTGGAAGCGTAAAAGTAGCTCCTTTCCGGTCAATTATTTTGATCAAAACATCTGACAAAAACATTTCCCAGCCTGAACCAATACAGGAGGTAAGAGTGATCATTCCCGAATATGGCTCTGGTATGATTGAGGGAGATGACCTTCCCATCACTCTGGCTGTAGATGAGGGCAGAGAATTGGATGTGGAAAAAGTCAATTATTATTATTGTGAAAAACTAATCTCTACCGAAGAGGAAACTCCTTTGGCCAGTATCTGGAAAAGTATTCCTTATGGATCACATTATATTTATGCTGAAGCAGTTGATATTTACGGAAGAACGGTGTTTTCTGATAGCGTAGCTATTGAGGTAAAAAAAGAAAATGTCTTACCAGTAGTAAATTTTATTGATCCGCTCAATGATTTAATTCTTGACGCTGGAGAAGAAATCCAGATAAAAGCATCTGCTATAGATCTTGATGGTGCTGTGACACAGGTAAATTTAATGGTAAACGATAAAATAGAAGCCTCTTCCGCATCAAGCCCTTATGAATTTAGCTGGAAATCCACCACTGCAGGAACTTATAGCTTATTTTTGCAAGCCGTAGACAATGATATGGCGATTGGAATATCTTCCCCTGTGCAAGTGACCATAGAAAGTATTGCTGATGACATTTCAACTTCTCCCAATGAGCCTTCCGAACCTGCTGAAAACAACACAGTTACAGATCCAGGGTTTAGTCTTTTTGTGAATTTGGGCACACAAAAAGAAGTTTCCTATCAGGAAAATTCATTTATTGGAGAACAGGTAGTAACCAGCAGTATTATTGGAAAAACCTATACTTATTCTAATACCAAGTTTAATGAAGCCTTGTTTCAAACCGAAAGAAATGGTGAGGAATTCGCCATCTCATTGGATGTTCCGAATGGCACCTACACTGTTAAAACATACCATAATGAACTGTATTTTGGACATGGTGGCCCATCTGCAGGAGTAGGGAGAAGGGTGTTTGATATTGAATTGGAAGGGAAACAGGTGAAAAATAATTTTGACCTATACCTCGAAAACAACAATAAGCCAACAATATTGACTTTTACTACAGTTCAAGTGAATGATGGGAAACTGGATTTAAATATGGTTGCATCCAGTAACAGGGCTTCCATTTGTGGCTTGTCCATAATTACAGAAAATGATTTGGTTCCGGTATTGAGATTAAAAACGGGATATAACCAATCGGTAAGCTATGGTGGAGAAAACTTCAAACCAGATTATAACCTGAATTATTTCAGCACATCAAACACTTACACCAATAGCCAGGCCAGTGAAGAAAAGTTGTTCCAACATGAACGCAATGCACCTGTGTTAAAGTACAGCATTCCAGTAGAAAATGGGGTTTACACGGTAAAGACTTATCACAATGAACTTTATTTTGGAAAAGTCGGACCAGCCCAAAAAGCAGGAAACAGGGTGTTTGACCTATTTATTGAAAACAAACTGGTAAAAGATGATTTTGATCTTTTTGTAGAAAATAACAATCAGGAAACGATCTTGAGTTTCGAAAAAATTCATGTAAATGACGGGGTTTTGAATCTGGATATGGTTGCTAGTAACAACAGGGCCACTATTTCTGCGATCGAAATATTCAAAGAAACAAGTGAAGTACAGGCAGTCGAAGTAACAGACCATGTATTCCTGTTAAATACTGGAGGGAAAACTGATGAAACCCTTTCCGGTGACATTTTCCTTGCCGAGGAAAATAACACGCCATACTATAATTCCCCCTCCTACCGCTTTGAAAATAACCTGGCATCTCAGGAGAGGATCTTCCAGACCGAAAGGAATGGCGAAAATCTACAATACGCCATCCCAGTTCCAAATGGACATTATACCGTTCTAACCATGCACAATGAACTTTGGTTTGGCCAGATGGGTCCTTCTGCAAGTTCCGGAAGAAGGGTATTTGACATTGTGTTGGAAGACAAAACGGTAAAAGCAGGGTTTGATATCTATGTAGAAAATGCCAACGCCCCCACTATCCTGGCCTTCGAAGATATTGAAGTAACTGACGGCGTTCTGCATCTAAAAATGATTGCCAAAGAAAACAGAGCGAGTATTTCGGGTATAGCCATCGTCGGTACGGGAGCAAAAAGCGGAATAGCAGGTGCAAACCTAAGGGGATACCGGGAAATGTTCGGCAGAGGATATAAAGAAATGATTGGTCGCGGCTATAAGGAAATGGACCTATATGTAGAAGAGGAATCCGTTGAAAATGATATCAGAATCTACCCCAATCCGGCAAAAGATAAAGCTGTTCTGGAATTGGGTGAGGAAATAAGTCAGGGAAGGATTTTGATCCATAATATGAGTGGACAATTGGTCAGCCACTATGATTTGAACTGGATCAGGTCATCATCATCTCCAAATAAATTTACCATACCTTTAGACAACGTAGCTCAAGGAGTATATCTGATTAGCGTTTCAAAAGATCAAAGCATTATCAGCCGACAAAGGCTCATTGTTAATCCTTAAGGCGCAGTGTACATTTGAAATTTAAAAAAAGACAGGGCTATGTCCCTGTCTTTTTTTATATCAAAAATTAAAATATCCTGGCTTTAATTGCTATGTATCGCATTAAATTATAGAGGTGAAGTTTCTTCAATGTTGAAAAAACTTTCCGCTTTAATGTAGGGTTGACTGGCATAGCCATAATTTCAGGATTATTGTCTGAAAGAATTCGGATAATTTCCTTTTGCAGCTTATTAAAATGAACATCTCTGTCCTTTCTTTTTACACTAAGAAGCAGTTCAATAAGTGCCCTTGAATTGAAAGGAGATTTTACGGTTTTACCCATGGCATTCATTTCTGTTCTTCCTTTACTTAACCAAATCCCCATTCGTTCTTCCCAATAAAACAGATCTAAGTAATGATAGCCCTGTTTCTTAAACCCCGGTTTATCCTTTAACCAGCGTTCATATCCTTTAATGGGTAAATTCTGTTTATTAAAGCCTATTTTAAATGCTAAATCGGCAGCAGTGGCATTTTTTTGATAACCAAAAGAGTTCCTGGCTATTTCATAAATGTTCCCGTTGATATAAACACGGCCCTTAAACGCATCCGCACTGATCGTGCTGGTAGATGGAAAATCAACACTTTGACTGAAATTTGTAGTATCCTCAACGAATTCAATTGCGTCTTCTTCTATAACATGTAGTTTTTGTTGATAAATCGCAGTTATTTTTTTTGGCAATACAATGTCATAATGATTATGATCCATGTTTTTATGTTTAAAAACATAATATTTACATTTCTCTTTAACCTCAAGGCTTGCCAAAAAAAGTGTTCTGCTATCGAAACCTCCGGTAACAGCTAAAGCGAGATCACTGCGATAAGCTATAGATTTCAAATAGCCTTTTATCATAACTGCAGCCTTTTGAGCTACCTCCTTCAATGGCCTTTCCTCTCTGGGAAATAAAGGGAAAAACCGAACAGTAGTTTTTGAATTTAAATCAAGGTAGTGGTTTGGAAGTAAATGCTTGACATTTTTTACATGTGTAAATTCATTTACAAAATGCTTTTTTTTGGAAAATTCAATGGATTTAAAAAAATTAATACTGTCTTCATCTTCGTGGGGTACCAAGTCCACTACTTCAGCGAGCAATTTTGGTTGAGATCCAAAATTTTGATAATTCACATCGTAATAAACCTCCTTTTGACCACAGGCATCATTAAAAAGGAAAATTTCACCATCAGACTGGTAAATGACAACAAAATCACCTGATAATTTTGAAAGTTGATAAATTAAATCAATAATTGAAACGTCAATATCCAAACCCTCAACGATTTTTTGATTGGATTGTTCTGGAAACTCCCAATCATGAACATAACCCAATAAAAAAAAACTTGATATGTTGGTTTCTTTTTTTGTCAAGTTCAATTTGGGGTGACAAAAAAGAAAAAAATCTCCAATATTCTCTTTGTTCCAACTTTCATCTGTCCAATTTGGGGCAAATGACATTGACTTCGTCAAAATAAATTGATTATAAAACATGATATACCATTAAGGATTGGGTACTTTAATTTTAATTAATTTAGAAAATTTAATTTGATTTTTT
>NZ_JABURL010000095.1 GCF_014762705.1 Cyclobacterium sp.
TGGTGTGTGAGGCGCTCCCCGTCAGAGGAATCTGGCGGGGCCGTCTACACGATTGGCGGGTCGTTATTTTTATTATTTACAATAATCATATATATCAACTGAAATCCTATTTAACTTTATGGAATATAATCTTTTCTATACTTAAACTATCACCTATAAACTCAATGTTGTTTAAAGTATTCCAAGGTTTTATACCTCTTATGCCTTTATATTTATTTTTGCTAATAGGAATAAAGGTAAACTCAGGCCAGGGTCCACTATAATTGCCATTATATGTTCCGTCCTCATTCCATACCAAATTCCAATATTGGTTCCAGTTTTCAAATCTTGCATGAACGAAAGTCGTGTAAGGCCCATATTCGTATAAATCGGAGTCCGGGGCGTTTTCAAAAGACCCTATCACATTCAAGAATTCCAGGTTTCTGCTCATTTGCTTGATGCGATTCTGAAATGAACGAGTAACTTTTTTTGACGCTTCCTCTCCTGCAACAATATCTTTAAAGGGGTTTTCATCACCCTTTTCAAGCTTGTCCATGACTTTTTTCATTTTGTTGTTGAGCGCTGCAAATTTTTCTTTTTGCTTTTCATTGTGCTTGAACATGAGGTCTATGGTCTCTTGACCGGAGAGTTTAGCAATTAACCTTGAATCATCAGCCATCAGTTCAATCGTTCCGAATGCAGAATGATAAGTCCCTTCTTTTTGTTTTGTTTCAATGGCTTTATTCAGGCTACTTGTTTTCACAATAGGCGGGAAATTAAAATTTTCATCAAAAGCAGCTTTCAGAATATTTTCCTCAAATTCATATACGGGAAAAATGGAATTGTTCCCATGTATGTAAAAAAAGAAATCTCTTTCTGGCAACCAAAAAAAGTGTGATGTAAAAATACTGTTGCTTCCACTATGAGTAATCACTTTTCCCCATTTGTCATCAACATAGCTTACCAATCCGTAGCCGTATTTAGAATAGCCATTATTTTCCGTTACGTAACCTGTTGTCCAAGTTTCAACCGCATTTTTGTCTAAAACTCCATTTCCCTTCACCGTTGCAAACCATTTATACATGTCTTCTGCTGTTGTATGTATCCCACCGTTTCCTCTTAAATGCCAGCTGGGACCATCCTCAATCCAACCATTTTTATAGACTTCTCCCCATTTTTCTCCTTTTCGATAACCAATAGCCATATCTTCACGGTTCCAATCGGGTCGTACATAACCTGTTTTCAGCATACCTGAAGGTTTAAGAAGGTTTTCATAAATGAAGGTTTCATAATTTACACCACTTAACTTTTCTATGATACTAGCTAATAAAGAATATCCTGCGTTGGAGTAATTATAACTCGTACCTGGTTCAAACTCTAGTGGTTTCTCCATAAGACGTTTAAAGAATGGAGCGAACTCAATAGGTTCTTCATCAAAACCAACGCCCTGTAATAGTCCGGAAGAGTGGGTCAATAGTTGGTGTAAGGTGATTTGTTGTTTGTCCACGGGAACTTTTTCAAAATATATTGGCAAACTATCATTCACTGAAAGTTGATGTTGAGTTTCTAATAAAATAATAGCCGCTCCCGTAAACTGTTTAGTATTTGAGCCGTTAGACTGGACGGTTTGCGTTGTGAAAGGAATTCGATTTTTCCTGTTGGAATATCCATATCCTTCTCGAATTATCACTTGGTCTTTATAACTTCCTATAATTGCACCTGAAAAACCCATGGCTTCCATCGCTGTTAAATAATCATCGATGTTTCTTCCAATGGTTGTTATTTGAGAATTTGTAGCATGGATTTGGGTCGTATTTTCTTTGTTAGTGCAGGATAAAAGACATCCTATTAAAATAAATACAATAATAAAGTTTTTCATTTGTTTATAGTCTTTTAAAGGTGAACAGAATATTGGCTATGACTCAATCAATTTTTGCCAATTATCCAGCAACTCTTTGCAAACTTTTGTGAACTTATACTTCATAAATGGATGCACGAGTATATTCTGAATTGCCTTTTTGTATTCAAACTCGAAAACCATGGTTATCATACTCTCATTGGATGAAATCTCATCAACTGTCCAAGTTCCTTTTAAAGATTTAAATGGATACGGATAATCCGGTGCTTTGGTATCTACCATAAATGAATATTGCCTTTCTTCTTCCCATAATGTACAAGTCTCTGTCCAATTATCGTTGCCATGTGAGCACACTCGTACTAAACCCCTTTTTCCTCCTGATATGATCTTAGAGTCGTCAATATTTGGGGCTACCACATGATAGTTTGCAACATCTGATATTACATCCCAGACTTTTGATTTAGCTCCTTTAACTTTTCTCTTAAATTGAAATACTTTTTTACCGCTTTCCTTTCCTTCGTCAATTCTTGCTAGCCCTTTGGCTTGACCGAGACCACAGGTGAGAACTACAATTGCCACTGCAACAATTATTATATTTCCAACGGTAGAAATTCCAAAAGGATTCCAAACTATTAAGATAACACTCCCAATTACCCATAACATATCTTGAGTAGTAATCCATAGCACAGGTATTGCCCTTTGCTTTTTAATCTCAACTACAATTGTAAGAGCAAAAAATATGAGTAGGATGCCAAGTATGAAGAAAAAGTTACTAGGTTCAAGATTAAATAGTTGTTCTATATTTTCTTGAAATGCTATTGCAGTAATGCCCGTTAATGTTGAAAATATGGCATTGGTTGTAAGATACTTTTGTAATGTGTTCATCCTTTTAAATATTGGTTTACATGACTTATATCACAAATCTACGCCTCTTAGATTAGGGTATATTGATATTTTACGCCAATTTTCATTACTTTTGCCAAATGGAAATATTTGCACCTTATTTAGGTAGTTTACTAGATTACGCAACCTATCAAAACTTAAGGTCTGAGACCTTAAGAAAGGATTTGATAAATCCTGATTTGGATATTGCTAATCCAAACGAAATGGTTGATGCCAACGAATATTTAGCTGTTTTTAATCACGTGATTGAAGCTACAGACAGTGAGTATTGCGGATTGAATTTTGGTTGCTACCTTAATTTAGGTGCTTTGGGATTGGTGTTGGAAATATCATTGAATACATCAAGCATTGAACAAGGTGTTCATATTCTTCAAAATTTTCTAGATACAAAGTTTCCTTTAGTCTCTGCTAAGATCATAGAAGACTCTCAACAATATATTTTAGAATTAGATAGCCCTATTGAAGATGTGAAAGTAAAAAAACATCTATTGGATATGATTTTAAGCATTATTTATCGAGAATTAAAACTAATGCTAAATAAGCCTTTCGAACCGAAAATCAGATTACCTTTTACTGATAACGAACCTTATAATGATGCCTTGAATGTTGAAGTCACCTATCACTCTTCTTATCAGTTATTACTACCGTTAGAAATTCTTAATACCGAGATTAATAAAAACAGGGTTAAGGAAATTGAACTTCTATTGCCAAAGTTTATAGCCATGTTGAACAAAAAAGAGGAGGACGGAAAATTTTTCTCCCACCAAGTGCGAAATATGATTCTAAATATGTGTTCTCCAGAGATTCCTTTCTTTGAACAAATTCAAAAACAATTTCCTTACAGCAACCGCACAATGCAGCGAAAGTTAACGAATGAAGGTATGTCTTTCAGAGGCATTGTAAATACAATAAAAGAAGAGCTTTCTAATTATTTGATTAATGAAAAGCACTTTAAAACTAAGGATGTCGCATTCATTTTAGGCTATTCAGAATCTAGTGCATATCTACATGCTGTAAATTCCTGGAAAAAGAAAAAAAGAACCTAATATAAATTATATAATTCTCCGTTTAATACATTTATTAGTTGTGTTTTTTTTACAATGCCCGCCAACGGTTTCGGGCTTTGCGTTCGGGCGGGTTTCGGAGCACAAAACTGTCAACCTGCACTGAACTTGAATAAAAGCACAAAGCTCCAAGTTTGCACAACACCCAGACTGACGCAAAACCCGTGTTATAGCACGTTTTTTTAACTTCTATTTTACAATTGATTTCCCTGTAGAATTAGTTAAAAGCAAGATAATACCAATGATAACTCGGAAACCAATACTTGGAATAGATGAGAAATTAACAATATTAAGATGATAGGCATGTAAGTCTACAAGTGAACTTAAAAACATATAAATTGCTAATCCAAAAATTATTTGTCGTTTTAGATTAAAATTGTCATCATTTCTTAAAGATGCAATTGCTGAAGGCACTAAAGATAGAAGTGCTACTGCTAAAGTTCTAACTAGAAAATTTATTGTAGGAGACCCTTTGAGTCAAACTACGCTTAACATCTTTTCTGGTAGAAAAATATAACCAAGTCCAGAAATAGAAAGGAGTATTATTACAAATCCAACGGTTATATTACTAATTTTATCTTTTTTCATTTTATACTTTTTTATTGGTTTTTTTTAAATAATGATTAAGAGTTTTTTTCACAAACTTCTTTGAGTAATTCAAGCCAAGTCTGCATACCTTTCTCTAAGTTTTTGTTGAATGACTTTTTCAAAAGTTTTGCAAAAAAACCTTCCATACTTTCGTCAACCGAAACTTTTGTTCGTCCGTTGGTTTCAGTTAGTGTCCAATTATGAATAGCCAGCACTCCTAAAGTTTTTCCGGTCCATCCGAAGTTTTTAAATGGCTCAACAGTGTGAAGTGTTGAATGAATATTTGCCCCTACAGTTTTCCAATCAAATGTCGTTTTGGGTTTTAATTCTCCATTCATTTTTGGTTTGCTGATATCGGTTTGCCAAGTTGCCCAATTGTCAATGTTAGTTATTATTTCCCAAACTTTTTTACTACTAGCATTTATAGTGATTGTCTTACTGCACTTTACTGGTGCGTTTTTATTAATACTTTTCATTTTTGAATTGTTTTGTACAAATTAACTTACTGAAATTGTCAAGCTAAATGCAGGAACAGAAATTAATCTTATGAACATTGCCGTTTGATTTAAATTGACAACACAAAGGTCAGCACAAAACCATGACTCGCTCTTGACATTTATCAAGAAGTTCTGCCAACCGCTTTTTTTCTAATCCGACTTAAAGTTTCAGGAGTCATACCAAGCATAGACGCTAAGTGTTGCAAGGGTACTTGATTAAACAATTCTTTGTTAAAATTGAAAAGCTGATTATATCTTTCTTCAGCTGTCAGAGATATTTGTGAAACAATTCTATCTTCTAAAACAGTAAAGCATTTAGCAATAAATAACTTTTCAAGTTTAAACCAGTTAGGTATTAATTGTTCAATTTTTTGATAGTTTTTGTTTTCAATAATAAAAATTTCACAGTCTGTTATTGCTTGAATGTTAAAGCGAGCTGTTTGCTTAAAAACAAAACTTGACAGGTCTACCGCAAAATAACCCTTAGTTGAAATCCATTTTGTTACTTCTTTGTCGTCAATTATAGCAAATTCTCTAATTATTCCTGACTGAACGAAACCAAGTCTATCAGAATATCTTCCAGCCTTTAGGAAAAAATCACCCTTAGATAATTTAATCAAATGGAAAAGTGAACTTATTTTAGTCAAATCGTCATTGTTTACACCGAAGTGCGTTTGAATGTATTTCTCTAATTCTGTCAAAATTATTCTATTTTAAAATGTGCAATAACGTTTGGCAGCTAAGAAACGTGGGGCACTTCGGAGCGATTACCTGTCCAACGTAACTAAAGTTAGTTCGGAGAACAAAACTATCGGATTCCACTTACCGCCCCATGTATTCTTAGGTGCTGTTGTATGCAGTCTTCATTTTCTTTTCGGTAAAATGACTTTTAAATCTGGAAGATATACCTTTATTGGATTATCATCTGCAATGTCATTTTTTATATTATTGCTAATTTTTTGAATATGTTCCTTTAGCTCCTTTCTTGCACTTTCAAATCTATCCATTATAGTATAAATATCTGAAGTGTCTATAGTAATTGTCCTACCCTGTGACACATCAAAGGGAATTTTATCACCCTTTCGAATAATTTGAACCGTAGGTAACTGACAAACGTGTCTTACTCCAAGTTCATAGAATACATTTGGGTTATTAAATGATAAATCTGCAACACAGTACGCTGATTTTGCTATGTGTTCTAAAATCTGATGTGTTATTAATCCTGATTTATCGATTTTATCAGCTCTAACTACATTTAATCCAAGGTCATCACAAACTGGCTTTATTAAATGATTGAGCATCATATTTGCGTGCTTTCTTTCTTCTGAATCATCAGATCCGATAGGAGTAATGATAAAACATACTTTGTTAAAATCCACTGAGGTTGATTCTGAAAAATGTGGAGTGTATTCTATTACTTCCTCTGCATCTATTGTTGATTTATCAAAATTGACTATCTCTAATTTATTGCTTGATTGTGGAATAGAATTGCTTAAATTCAGTAGAGTAGTCCCTCCGTCAGCTGATTTTGATAAAAATGAAGCGAAATCCGCGTTCTTGATCAATATGTCTTTAATATCAGCTGATTTCCCTTTTGGAATTTCATACTTCTGCTCCAATGAATTTATGAAATAAGCACTCTCAGGTATAGGGTGTTTATCATAATCAGAGTAGATTTTGCTCATCAATGTTGGTGTTAAAATAGCCTTTCTAATTGCTTCTTCTCTCTCACCTTCATAAGTTGGTGCTACTATTTTTCTACCGAGTTCTGACAGTGTAAACTTATCTTTTGCAGTTTTATCAATTATCCCATAGGATTCACCTGCTTTGATTAAGTAAGTCATATTTGTTGACTTTTCCCCAATTCCAACAATTTTTGCAATTGTTCCTAATGGGGTTTCTTGTCCTGCAAAATTTTTATAAATCAATTCTGCAATTTGAATTGCATCTTCGATAGTCCTTTGCGGCATAGCAATACTTGAAATTGCTTTATTACCACTAGCTCTTTTATTTTTTGATTTTTCCTCTTCGCTCATTTTATTTAGGTTGTTTTGATTGCATACAACTCGTATATCTGTTTACCAAAGGTGTATAAATCCAACAATGATTTGATAGATCTGTATACCTTTGCTTATTTTTATTATAGGTCATCGAAGGGGGATTTGATTCTCCTGATACTGTTGTCGGTTACGTGTGTATAGATTTCGGTCGTCCTACTACTCTTGTGACCTAGGATCTCTTGGATATACCGAAGATCGGTGCCATTTTCCAGCAGGTGAGTAGCATAACTATGTCGAAGCCAATGTAAGGTAACTGGTTTTTTAATCCCAATTTTTGCTATGGCAGACTTTAATACCTTTTGTAAGCTTCCCTCACTGTACCTGGAGCCTGACTTTTCTCCTTCAAACAAATAAACCGTTGGTTGTTCAAATTTGTAATACTCCCTCAACAAATCTACGGTTTTTAACGATAATGGTACAACCCGGTCTTTTTTACCCTTGGACTGTCTAACGATGAGTAAGCCTCTGTTGGAATCCACATCAGTGAATTTTAAATTCAATAATTCACTTCTCCGTAGTCCACAGGCATAAATCAGCGACAGCATGGTCCGGTGTTTCAGGTTTTTGTGAGCATTCAAAATCCTTTTTACTTCTTCCTTAGCCAATACATTTGGTAACAATTTAGGTTTCTTTGGCCTGTATATAATTTCAGGGTTTAGTTTCTTATGTTGCCTGATGCTGAAATACAGTTTGACAGCATTGATAAACTGACTTTGATAACTGGCAGAAAAACCCCTCCGGATAATGTAGTGGGTATTGAAATAGGCGAGATCTTCATTCTCTATTTCACTTAGCTCCTTGTTGTCTAAAAAACTAAAAAATAAAATCAATGCTCCTGAATAGGTTTTAATGGTGCTTTCTGCATAGCGCTTATTCCTCATCCATTCTATAAAAGATTGCATTTCCTTTTCTGTTTTAACATCCAGTTTGATGGTATTAGGAAATTCCTTCGCGATGTCGATTTTTTTAAGTTGGGAATAATCCAGCCAGACTTTCCCCCGGAAAAATTGAATCAACTCGTCCAATTGGTCCTCCCGGTAGGGTACCCACCAGGCCTTGTGCTTTCTGGACCACTGACATTCCGGGTAGGTTTTTACCAGCTCCTTTAAAGCAAAATCATAGGGAAACTCCAGGCAGATGACCGGTAATCCCTCAAAAACAGCGTTTTTTAACACGATGGTTTTCATTTGTTTAAAAAATTTAAAAACAATTTAATGGAATATTTTTAACTAAAAAATAAAAATCAGCTAAAATCCAACCAAGCAATATCTGGCAGGATATGCCCACGTTCAACAAATCCCTAGACGGTTTTACGAGCAGGGGCACTCTGACCTGACACAGCCTCCTTCCCAGGCACTATTCGAAACATGACCTTGCCAAATCATGTCCCTTAGGAGAAAGGCTGCCTGCCTACAAAGAGCATTATCTGATCATTTTTTATCCGGAACATAGGTTTTTTCTCCGGGGCTTTCATAAAATTCAGATTTTTATCAGAATCTTATTGTAACTTACTAGTGCTTTAATAGATCGGTTTTGGATATGTGTATGATTAAATTTCTATCCCTGGCCTGAAAATGAAAATCACGGCCGGATTGACAGCGACGCAAGGTTTGCGTACCTGTCTGCTTGTATTGCTTTCCTCTCTATTTTTCCATGCCTGTCAGCAGGATCCTGACGCAAAATTTGCAGCCGCCCCGGTGGCGGAATTTGACTCACAGGAGAGCACCTTCATCTGCTGGACACCCAAATTCCAGGAGATATCCCTGAAACTTATTCAGGAGATCTCCAAAGATGATCAGGTCACGGTATTTTACAACCAACGCAATCACCTCCCTGAAAACCTGCAAAACTTATTTGGCCAAAGGAAAATTAATTTGAAAAATGTCAGCCTGGAGCCTTTTAAAATGGAAAATGACAATATCTGGATCAGGGATTATGGACCCATAATCCTGCAGGATGAAGAAGGTCGTCAGGAGATGGTTACTTTTCATTATCCCCATGAAGAAAACCTGGAATACAATCTATTCAGCGAGCAGTATGCCACAAAAATGAAGATCCCTTTTATGAAAAGTAGCTTGTTCAGCGCCGGCGGTGGTAGGGAGATCAATGGCAGGGGAACCATCATTTTAATCGAAGGACATGAAAAATACATCAATCCCGGGCTTAGCCTGGAAGAAATCGAAGAGGAATACAAACAACGGCTGAATCAAAAAAACGTCATCTGGCTAAAAAGGGGTATTCCGCAGGACGATTTGTTTGACCATGGACCCGTGATCGACAATATTTATGGCAATGGTGTTCATTGGCATGTGGATGAATTCTGCCGGTTTGCCGATGCCCAAACTATCCTGCTGGCTCAGGTAGACCCGGCAGACCTATCCCTGGATCCATTCTACCGGGTGGTGCATGAGAGATTGGAAGAAAGCTATCAAATCCTCAAGGATGCCAGGGATCAGGATGGAAAGCCTTTTAAGATCATCAGGGTACCGCAGGCACCGATTATTTTTGATCAGGGACAATACAAGGGGCAGCCAATTTATTATACACCTGTTACCAGCTATTTGAACTTTGTATTAACCAATAACTTAGTGGTGATACCTGCCTATCACGGTCCGGGTGATCCTGATTATATCCGGCAAAAAGATGATCAGGCCAGAAAAGCTTTTCAGGAAGTTTTTAAAAGCAGAAGAGTGGTGATGATCCATGCTACCGAACTTAATTACAGTGGTGGTGGGCTGCACTGTATCACCATGCATCAACCCAAAGTCAAAAAAAGACCCAAATTCAGGCTTAAAATTTATAATGGTCTCAGAAGATTTATGGGTTAAACCGGTATTTTGAAGTACACAGCATCATCCAAATTGTTTCTTTTGTGACATGCTTGTACATCGTCCTTCCTAAAAAGCAAGGGTATGTTTGATTCTTCCTTTATGGGCGACGTCCACCTGAGCACCGATCAAAGCATGCACAAGCATTTTTTTATTTTCAGTGGCCTGAGAAGGTCAATACATTGATTGCAGCTCTTCAATGGCTCATTTTCGTTTATTCCTACATCTTGGGCATTGCCAATAATCAGTTTCTTGTTTTCTGGTGCACGGCTTCAAATGCTCATTTACCTAAAAAGGCCTCCAGTTGCAGACCAATCTCTTCTATGGTGCCAAGCACTGCCTGGTTCTTAATTCTGTTTCTTGCTTCATTTTCGTTTAAATCAGCATCTGTTTTTTTGTCCTGAAAGTCTTTAGTGACTATCGTTGTAAATGGAATCAAACCTGTCCTTACATCCAAAATCACCAACTGGGTGGTTGCAAATGCCTTGATGTCAGTTTTGGAGAAAAGTTTGTACTGGGAATAAATATCACTGTTGATGGAGTAAATCACCACAATATCAGATTGGGTCCTGACGGCCGATCCCCTGATACTGGTAAAAGAGGGTGCACTGGAGATCAACAGGTCCGGGATGCTGAATGTCTTTTTTACGCGACTGGAATTTTTGAATTTTTCAGAAAAGAGATCCAGGTATTGCTGCTGGGATTTCAAATATTCCTCGTCGGACCAGTAATACCTTTGCAGGCTTTGTGAAGGCGCTATCCTGACAAAGGCCACGCTCAAATCCTCCGGCAGGCTGTAGGTCCCATCTAAAATCCTTTGGATATTCTCTTCCGAAATCGTAGCGCTTTTGTCTTCGAATAGCGATTGGGTAATCGGCGGGTCATTGTCAATAAAATTGATTGACCCCGGATAGGTATTGGTTTTGGTGGCTGTGCAGGAAGCAAAGGCCAGGGCAACAGCAACCCATAGCAAGGATTTTTTCATGTTCATGGTTTAGAAGACAATTGTAAAGCTTTAAATGTAAGCGTGAAAGGCAACATGATTGTATTCAAAACCGTGAGGCATGTCGCCATCCCTGTTAAAAGTCCAGTTCTCTGCTCCGGCCGGAGCCGGCATTCCCCCGCCATTGGTAGCCGTAATGTACCTGCCGTCCTTACTCTTCAAGCAGATTACATTTCTTTCTAAAAAATGGATACTGATATGGGTTTCACCCGGGTCTTCAACTAAAGTCACCTCTTCTGTCAGGTTGCCTACACGACCGATCTCTCCTGGTCGGGAATTGCTGCTTACTCCCACATAAAAGTTGCCTGCCGTTTTCAGCGCAAAGGATCCGGTCTGGTCCACAATTTCCAATTTAAATTTCTGGTTTTCCTCAGGCCCGGCGCTTCCTTTAGGTTGAAGCGGAAAGGTTTGTTGTTGAGCAGTTCCAGCATCCGCGGTAGCGAGTTTCCATTGAAATCTTTTGTTAAAAATGAGTCTGGCATCCGCATTTTGTGGTGAATTCATGACAATTGGTTTTAAAGATAGATTGTAGGGAAAAAAACATATTCTAATCTAACCAATTCACCTGAATTAAAAAAATATTTTGAATAGGACGGAAAAACCAAATTGAATTTTTCGAAAAATTCAAATCCCCTGCCTCCAATTTCCTGTTTCGGCATACAGCCCTTTTCTTTCCAGCCCAACCGATTCCAGGGAATTTGACCTATTCCTTAGGCTCCACTACCTCCAGGGTATAATTCAATTCCGAAGCAATTGCTTTTTCTTCCCTATCCAGCAAATGCAGTTTGCCTTCCTTGTCCTGCCGGAAGCTTTTTATAGCATTGCTGCTGTCATCCAGCAGGCGGATGGCCATAGCGCCTGGTTCACCTTCCAGGCCATATACTACTTCATATAGTCCCGAACTGACAAATTCCCGGTCACCTTCTTCAGTGCCCAAATAAGTTTCGGTCAGTTCATAGGACCTTTCCCTTTTTTCCGGGCTGTTTTCCAGTTTGAGTTGCGTGCGAATTCCTTCACAGTCCGCACAAGGGAGTAAGCCTTCGTAATACATCCAGGTGGAAGCACTGCTTTCCAATACAATTTCTTCCCTGCTGTCTGCCTCCTCCATGTCTTCTTCGCTGTACCGGCTCTCCTCTGTAGGCGCATCGCAAGAAAAGACCAAAAGGACCAGGATAATGGGTATGCCGTATTTCATCTGTTTATAATTTGTTTTTTAGTTGCCATCTGCCCGCCCGGAAGACCCCAGTCGGACAGGGAATCTCGCAATGATAATCATCCCAATTGGAGAGGTTCTTGTCATGCCTGTCTGCCTCAGGCAGGCTCGATTTCATAATCGGTTTATTTATTTTCCAGTAATTTAGGCAATTCCTCCAGCATATTTTCAATCATGGCCGGTAAGTCGTAATCCGGCTTCCAATGCCAATCCTCTCTGGCCTGCCGGTCGTTGATGCTTTGGGGCCATCCTGCCGCTATTTCCTGCCGGTAATCCGGTGCATAACTAATGCTGAAACCGGGTACATGCTGCAGTATACCCTGGTATAATTCTTCAGGGGTAAAACTCAGTGCAGCCAGATTGTAACTAGACCGAACACCCAGGTTTTCCTTCGGAGCCTGCATCAGGGCCAGTGTGGCTTTGATGGCATCCGGCATGTACATCATGGGCAGTCGGGTGTCCTTTTCCAGGTAGGAACAAAAAGATTTGCCTGCCAGTGCCTGGTGAAAGATATCCACCGCATAATCAGTGGTGCCCCCTCCTGGAGGAGACTTGTATCCGATCAATCCCGGGTACCTCAGGCTCCGCACATCCACACCAAAATGCTTGTAGTAATACTCACACCAGCGTTCTCCCGCCAGCTTGGAAATGCCATAAACGGTGTTGGGTTCTTTTACGGCATACTGAGAAGTATTTGTCTTTGGGCTGCGGGGCCCAAAGACAGCAATGGAAGAAGGCCAGAATATTTTGTCCAGCTTAAATTCCCTGCCCAATTCCAACAGTAGCAGCAAACTGTCCATGTTCAATTTCCAGGCAAAAAGGGGTTTTTGCTCAGCTGTGGCAGAAAGAGTGGCAGCCAGATGGTATACCTGGGTGATTTTTTCTTTTTTGAGAAACTGCCTGACCTGCTCCCTGTTCAATACATCCAGTACCGCAAAGCTGCAGTAGGGAAATTTGTCGGCTGCTTCCGGGTTGATATCGGTTGCCAATACAGCATCCGGGCCATACACTTCACAAAGTTTCTGGGTCAATTCTGTGCCCAACTGACCGGCGGCACCGGTTACCAATAGTTTATCCATGCGGGTTTATTTTGATCTGCGCTATTTTGAGGCCCAATTTCAGAATTTTATGACAATACTGTGTCATTTT
Source organism: Cyclobacterium sp. (assembly GCF_014762705.1). Taxonomy (GTDB): domain Bacteria; phylum Bacteroidota; class Bacteroidia; order Cytophagales; family Cyclobacteriaceae; genus Cyclobacterium. The sequence goes on from NZ_JABURL010000095.1 coordinate 13,143, forward strand.
TCTTTAAAAATTGTAAATTCATCGCTCAGAACCTCCATCATTAAAACAAAACCTAAAAATCCATGTTTGGCAGCATTCAGGCACAATTGCAGGAAGAAATCAAAAACCTTAAAGCCGCAGGGCTTTACAAAACAGAACGCATCATCCATTCCCCTCAGGATGCAGAAATCCTGTTGAAAGATGGTAAGCCTGTTCTGAATTTTTGTGCCAACAATTACCTGGGCCTATCCAGCCATCCCAAAGTTATCGATGCGGCCAAAGCTGCTATAGACAGCCATGGTTTCGGCCTTTCCTCGGTCAGGTTTATTTGTGGCACGCAGGACATACACAAAATACTGGAAGAGAAGATTTCTGCATTTTTAGGCACGGAGGATACCATTTTATATGCCGCTGCGTTTGATGCCAACGGTGGGGTGTTCGAACCGATTCTCGGACCCGAAGATGCCATTATTTCTGATGCGCTAAACCATGCCTCCATCATTGACGGGGTCAGGCTTTGCAAAGCCATGCGTTTCCGGTACCGCCACAACGATATGCAAGACCTGGAAGCTCAGCTCAGGGCTGCAGATGAAAAAGGCGCCCGGCATAAACTGATCGTGACGGACGGGGTCTTCTCCATGGACGGCACCATCGCTCAACTGGATAATATAGTGGAATTGGGCGAAAAATACCAGGCCCTGGTGATGTCGGATGAATGCCATTCCACGGGATTTATGGGTAAAACCGGAAGGGGGGTACACGAACTAAAGGGCGTAATGGGCAAGATGGATATCATTACAGGTACACTTGGAAAGGCCCTGGGAGGAGCCTCCGGTGGCTTTACATCAGGAAGAAGGGAAATTGTGGAGCTCCTGCGCCAAAAATCCCGGCCTTACCTGTTTTCCAATACGCTGGCACCAGCCATAACAGGCGCATCCATAGCCGTGTTTGATTTGCTCTCAGAGACAACGGAACTCCGGGACCGGCTGGAAGAAAACACGCGTTTTTTCAGGGAAGGAATCCGGGAGGCTGGCTTTGATATCAAGGAAGGTACCCACCCGATTGTGCCCATCATGCTTTATGAGGCTCCGCTGGCACAGCAGATGGCTGAGAAATTACTGGAAAAAGGCATTTACGTCATTGGTTTTTATTATCCGGTGGTCCCGAAAGGGGAGGCGAGGATCCGGGTGCAACTCTCTGCAGCCCACGAAAAAGAACACCTGCAAAAAGCCATTGCCGCCTTTACTGAAGTGGGAAAGGAACTGGGGGTGATCGGTTGATCGCTGTACCGTCAAAACTTTTCCAAAGTTCTAAACTTTGGAAAAGTTTGGTTTAGTTTAGTTAAGTAAGCCCTACACCTCGGTAGGTTTTTTGAAATCCTGAGGTTTTCCTGATCGGCTGACCGGCTCAAATTTATCGTCAATCTCTTCTCCCGTCAGGTAGTTATTGATGATTTCCCTTACTTCCTGAAACGATAGGTTATGCAGTATTTTGCCATTTTTGGCCAGGGAAACCTGTCCGGTTTCTTCTGAAACAATCAATACCAATGAATCAGTGGCCTCAGACATCCCTATAGCTGCCCGGTGTCTCAGCCCGAATTGGGCAGGAACTTCGCGCTCGGTGACCGGAAGGATACACCTGGCGGCTTTAACCCGCCCATTAAAAATGATTACCCCGCCATCGTGTAGTGGGGAGTATTTGTTGAATATAGAAACCAAAAGTCTTTTGGAGACCAGGGCGTCTATCAGGTCTCCGCTTTCGGCATAAAACTTCAATTCAGAGTTTCGGGAAAGTACGATCAGGGCACCTGTACTACTACCTGACAGCGTTTTGGAGGCTTCGATGATTGGGGTGACATTGAAAGCCAAACTTTCTCTTTTTCTCCAGAATAACAATTCCTGCCAGAGATTTTCATTGGAAAATATGGAAGATTTCCCCACAATGAGGAGGAATTTTCTGATTTCCTGCTGGAAAAGGATGATGGCTGCCAATACACCTACTCCCATAAACTGTCCCAGGATGATGGTCAGCAGCTCCATCTGGGCGGCACTCACTACCAGGTAAATCAGGTAAATGGAAAGAAACCCTAAAAATATCTTTATGGCCACACTCCCGCGCATGAGTTTGTAAACCTGATAGATCAAAATACTAACCAGAGCAATGTCTATCAGGTTGACCAGGGAAACGTCCAAAAAGCCTATTTTAAAGAGTAATTTCAAGTGTAGAGTTGTTTATATAATTTTAAAGTTTCATTTGCTTCTTTTACATCGTGCACCCTTAAAATACTGGCCCCATTCATCAGTGCAGCCATATGAAGGGCGGTGGTTCCATTGAGGGCTTCCTCCGGACTGGTTTTCAATAATTTGTAAATCATTGATTTACGTGACAGTCCCACCAAAATGGGCAATTGCAAGGTTTTAAAATAGGTCAGATGCCGTATCAGCCTGTAATTCTGTTCCAGGTTTTTTGAAAATCCCAACCCTATGTCCACTATTACATCTTTTATGCCAGCTTTATAACAATTTCTTAGTTTTTCTGAAAAAAAATACAACAATTCTTTTTCCAAATGATCGTAAGCTGTAAAAGCCTGCATGTTTTGGGGCTGGCCTATCATGTGCATGCAAACATAAGGTACTCCCAAACTACCTGCAGTAGCATGCATTTGTGCATCAAGGCTACCTCCCGAAATGTCATTGATAAGGTCTGCTCCTGCAGCAACAGCTTCTTTCGCTACCCTGTGTCTAAAAGTATCAATAGAAATCAGGATCTCGGGAAACCTTTCCTTTATACCACTGATAACGGAAATTACCCTTTTTAGTTCTGTTTCCTCGGATACAAAATCCGCTCCGGGTCTGCTGCTGTATCCCCCAATATCCAAAATATGAGCTCCCTGGGATATCATGGTTTCCGCTTTTTCCAATGCGGCTTTTTTTTCTCCGGCAATTCTGCTGCCTTCATAAAAAGAATCGGGTGTACTGTTGATGATGCCCATGATCCAGGGCTGGTCCAAAGCGAATAGCTTTCCTTTGATCTGAAGTGTTATTTTTGGGGGAAATAAAGTATCTTCGGCATTAGAAACCGAACGTAAATCGTCAAACATAAAATTCCATTGCTTTGGAAACACAAACCGCAAGCGAATATAATGAAGTTATTGGCCTTTGTAAAGAACTTTTCAAGAAGAAGACGCAGGATTATGGCACATCATGGCGGATTTTAAGGCTTCCTTCCCTTACAGACCAGATTTTTATCAAGGCCCAGCGCATCCGTTCCATTCAGGAAAAAGGACAGCAAAAGGTCACAGACAGCATCAGGGATGAATTTATCGGCATTATCAATTATTGTATCATCGCTTTGCTTCAGCTGGATTTGAAGGACGACAATAGAAAAGAAATTAATTTTAAAGAACTGGAGCCGCTGTATGACAAATGGGTAAACGCTACCAGAGAATTGCTGGCAAATAAAAACCATGATTACGGAGAAGCCTGGAGGAGCATGCGGATCTCATCCATGACGGATATCATTTTGATGAAGCTGTACAGGGTGAAACAAATTGAGGACAACAGGGGAAAAACCCTGGTATCTGAGGGGGTGGTTGCCAATTATCAGGACATGCTCAACTATGCCGTTTTCTGTATGATTAAATTAAATGAAAATGATCATTAAAACCATATTGTTCATTGCCAGGCTCCTGGTCGGGGGTCTGTTTGTTTTTTCAGGTCTGATCAAGGTGAATGATCCGGTAGGAACATCCATCAAGATGCAGGAGTATTTTGATGTATTTTCCACGGATATATCCCCCATATTTGAGCCACTGAAAGCCATAGCACTTCCCATTGCAGTGATTTTGGTAATCCTGGAGGTGGCATTGGGGATCATGATCCTGGTAGGCTGGAAAGTGAGGACCGGAATTTATCTATTGCTATTGATGATCCTGTTTTTTACCTTTCTCACCTTTTATTCCGCCTATTATAACAAAGTGACCGACTGTGGTTGTTTTGGAGACGCGATCAAACTAACACCCTGGGAATCCTTTTACAAAGACATCGTGCTTTTGGTGCTGATTGTCTTTATGGTTGTATTCAGAAAACAACTGCCCGAAGGCAATACGGCTATGGGGAAATGGCTGACTGTTGGCTCTTTTGTGCTTTCTCTGGTGCTTGCTGTTTATGCCATAAGAAACCTTCCATTTATTGATTTCCGGGCTTTTAAGGAGGGGGTGAATATTCCCCGTGCCATGGAGCCTTCTGCCAATTTGGAATACAGCTACCTGATGCGAAAGGATGGGAAAACGGTGGAATTTGACCAGTATCCTTCGGATGAAAGCTATGAATTTGTAGAGATGAATCTAAAGAACCCGGAAGCACTCCCTAAAATATCTGACTTTGCCATTTGGAACGATAATGGCGACCATACCCAACAAATGCTAAGTGGCAAAAAGCTGTTGATTTTGTCCCACAGCATCCAAAAGATGGATCTTTCCCTGGAGCAGATGGAGAAAATCAGCGGCCTGATCAATGCTTTTCAGGGATCGGATGTGCAGGTGGCCCTGGTAGCCGCATCCTCAGAGGCTGAGATGGAGCAATTTTTAAAAGACAACGGCATACAAATCGGGTATTACATGGCGGATGCCACAGTGGTAAAAACCATCGTCCGTTCTAATCCGGGCCTTGTATTTTTGGAGGAGGGAACAGTGCTGGGGAAATATCATTTTAGAAACACTCCAGATCCGGAGACGGCTCAAAGCTTGTTTGGACGATGACAGATCCCAGGAAAATCGTGTTGGTAGGTATGCCTGGAAGTGGAAAGTCCACCCTGGGTAAGGAGTTGGCTGCAAGGCTTAATAGCCCTTTCTATGACCTGGACGACCTGATAGAAGAAAAGGAAGGTAAAAGTATTGCCGAGATCTTTTCCGAAAAAGGGGAGGGCTATTTCAGGAATCTGGAAACTTCAGTCCTTGAAGAAACCCTTCGGCTTGAGCAGGCATTTGTTTTGGCTACCGGGGGTGGTGCTCCCTGCTATAATGATAACATGAGTCTGGTCAATTCCCAGGCTGTTTCCGTTTATTTGGACGTTCCGCTCAACCATATTCTGGACAGGCTTAATCAGACCCAAATTGAGGTCAGACCATTATTTTCTGGTTTGGAGACTGCTGAAATCATACTTAAGTTAAAAAACATGTATGTAGAGCGCAACAGGTATTACGAAAAAGCCAAAATAAAACTCAGGGGAGAAGATATCTCCCCTGAGTTATTGATTGCCGAATGGATGCCTTTTTTAAAAACTAAACCCTAAAGTCAGCAATCCGGACAGGATGTTATTTTCTGTGGTTGCCACATTTGAGCCTGGATAAGAATTGTAATAACTATTAAACATACTGTTGACCAGGCCAAAATCCACACTGAAACCAGGTAATTTCACCCCAATACCACCTGAGAGTTTTGTTGTGCTTCTGTCCAGATTGCCTGGCTCACCAAATGGATCACCGTAAAAAGCATAGCCTGCCCGGATGCGGATCATTTTTATCCTGTATTCGCCGCCTACACTGTAGTTGATGGCTTGCCCGTAAATATCACTGATGGCCACATTGTCCTCTCCCGTATTGAACACGTTCGACCTCAAGTTGGCTGTACTGTAATCCAGGTAGTCGGCATCAGCGGAAATAAATCCGTTTTTCCCGAAGAAATAAGTGAAACCGGCCCCCACTTTCATTGGAGTTCGCAGGTTGTAACTGCTGAGAAATATATCCGTTTCTGCATCAGACTCCGAAATGGTTCCAAATTCCGGGTCCTCGTAAGGAGGAGTGAAGTTTGCAAATATATCCGCATCATACTCCTCATTAAACCGGTTCCAGGTAGGGGACTTGAAATTGAGCCCCAGGTTGAGCCGGTCTACAGGTTTGTAGATGATTCCCAGTCCCAGATTTATTCCGGAACCTTCCAAAAACAGGTTTTCCTGTAAGGAACTGAACAAAGTGCTTTCGTCATTGTCATCCAAAAACTCTTCGTTGTAGGTTTTGGTCGAGCGGAAATTTACCGAGTTAATTCCCAGAGAGGCTCCGATAAAGAGTTTGTTTTTATAGTTTCCTCCATATGAGAAACCAATCTGGCTCATGCTGCCCTCATTTTCTATCATTTCTGACTTTTCCAGGGCCAGTGTGGCATTTGGGACATAATTGTATCCATCACCCTCGGGATTGATCAGAAAAGCTTCAAAATACAGCCCGTCTGTTCCGTTCGGTACCCCTTGCTCATTGTAGATATCTACATAGTAATCCAAAATGGATCCCTGATCCAGCTGATTGGAAAAATAACCAAAATTATTGTTGTAGCTGGCCTGTCTGTTGATGCTGATCCCGAAAGATCCTCCCCTCCAATCTCCGACTTCCAAAGGCCCCTTGGCCCTGCTGATAACCGCTCCCAGATTTGGAATGGAGAAATTCGTGGCATTGTATCCTCTTGATTGATTTAGGAGAAACGTTTCGGCATTCCAGTCACTGTAGGCAGCCGTAAGACTGAACTCGGATTGCTGGAAAAAGCCAAGTCCGGCAGGATTGCCATGAACATTGCTGATATCTCCTCCCAATGCATTTTGGGTACCACCCAAAGCGGATATTCTTGCTGAACCTGTAGAGCCAAACTGGCTGAACCTGAGGGCATCTTCTACATAGCCACTTTGAGCTGTTGAATGCTGCACATGAATGATGGACAACACTACTAAAGACAAAATCAATTTTAATCCTTTCATATCATCTGAATTAAATACTGAGTTGGTTTTGAATTCCAAGCGGCTTGAATAAGTGCCGAATTTGTTTCAAAAAGGCAACCTTTAAGCCGACGAGATTTGATCGCTTTAATTTGAACGAAAACAAGAAACTTAAGTTGAAGTAAAAATAGCGTTCAAATACTTAGGTTTTGGTAATGGCTGATTGGATATTTAAAGGGAAGTTTAAAAAATTAAATGACTTGATTAAGAGGTAAAAAAAGAGGGAATTAATTCCCTCTTCTACTTCCTCCTACGCTACCTCCTCCTCGGGAAGCTCCTCCTCCACTGTAGCTGCCTCTGCTTGGCGCACTGTAAGAGGATGAAGGCCTTGAGGGAGCAGAATAACTACTTCTGCTTGGTGTGGTAGATCGTTGTTGATAACTTGGGGTAGAAGTCCTGGTACTCCTGCTTCTATTATAAGAAGGGGAAGCGCTTCTACTATTTGACCTTGGAGCAGTATAAGATGACCTGTTACTTCTTCCGCTTGTATTGTACCTGGAATTACTGCTCGCGGGAGCTTGTGTTCTACTATATGAACTGGTCCTGCTTGGCGCATTATAACTGCTTCTGGAGGAGGTGTTTCCTGAACGATTCATAGCAGGAGAATTGATGTTCCTCCTTGAAGGTGCTGCAGAAGCAGCGTTATAATAGTCATTTTGTGACCTGCTGAAAGAGTTTCTGGTTGAAGCAGATCGATTATTGCTATTTACTGACCTGCTACTGTTCATTGCATCTCTCCTTGCCGCAGCTCTGGACGAACCTGGCTGAGCAATATTCCTTGACCTGCTGGTGCTGCTTGCCAAAGAAGAAGCCCTACTAGGCCTGGCACTTTGCACCAATTGTCTTCTGTTACCTTCAGTGCCTCCTGGCAGTACAATAACGGGTGAGTATATATTCCTACCCCACATGCCTCCACCGTAGAGACCTCCAAAACCAGGTCTGTATCCAAATCCGGATCCCCAGAATGGATCATAAAAACCCATGCCAGGTCTCATGAATGGGCTTCCCCATCCAAATCTGCTTCCAAAACCAAATCCCATACCAATAGACATGTTAAATCCAGGTCTGAAACCAAATCCAGGACCCCAGAAAGGATCATAAAAACCCATTCCTCCGAAGCCAGGACCCCAGAAAGGATCATAAAATCCTCCCATGCCCATCATCATGGGATTGAATCCCATACCCATCATGGGGTTCATGAAATAATTGTTGACAACAGGATTGTTTCCATTAACGCCCCTGAAATTATCATAGGCATTAATATTGGGATCTCCCTGAGCCAGATTTTCTCCTGTCTCAGCATCATCAAAATATACAGTACCTTCATCTTCTGCCGGGGCAGTTGATCTCTGGTACTTGGCTATGTATTCGGGGTTAACATTCTTGGAACTAAAGTTGTCAGAATCAGCATCAAGGGACTGAATCTGTTCTATGTCCTTAAAGTTTTCAGGATTGTTGTTTTTTACCGCAAATTCAGTAGCAATCCTGGCATCTGATGCCATGAAGTACAGGTTGTCGATTTCTTCTCCGCTCCTGCTAGCATTGTAGCTGGTATTGCAGGCAGCTAAGCCTAAAATCGCTACTGCACCTAACGTCCGTATGGGATTGAAATTAATCATAGGAATTTTTAGTTTATTACTCTCCCTACTATATACGTGAACATAGCAAGAGGGTTATCATTTTTTAAATTATCTTTGTTGCAAACGAGAACCGAATATAAAGAGTTTTTTCAATACAACAAAGAAATACTAATGAGCAAAGGATTACCAAAACGAAGTGAGGATTATTCCCTGTGGTACAATGAATTGGTAAAAAGGGCTGATTTGGCCGAAAACAGTGCCGTAAGAGGCTGCATGGTTATCAAACCCTATGGGTTTAGTATTTGGGAAAAAATGCAGGCTGAGCTGGATAGAATGTTTAAAAAAACCGGCCATTCCAATGCCTATTTTCCTTTATTTATTCCCAAATCTTACCTTTCCAAAGAAGCCAGCCATGTAGAAGGATTTGCAAAAGAGTGTGCGGTAGTGACCCATTACCGGCTAAAGGCCGACCCTTCAGGAAAAGGCGTAATTGTGGACCCTGAAGCAGCACTGGAGGAGGAACTTATCGTAAGGCCTACTTCTGAAACTGTCATTTGGAGCACCTACAAAAACTGGATACAGTCGTACCGCGACCTGCCTTTACTGATCAACCAATGGGCAAATGTGGTACGTTGGGAAATGCGTACCAGGTTGTTTTTAAGGACATCCGAATTTCTTTGGCAGGAAGGCCACACAGCCCATGAAACCAAGAAAGAAGCCATAGAAGAAACCGTACGCATGATGAACGTGTATGCGGAATTTGCGGAGAATTTTATGGCTTTACCGGTAATCCGGGGGGTAAAATCCGAGAGTGAAAAATTTGCCGGAGCTGTGGACACCTATTGTATAGAGGCCATGATGCAGGATGGCAAGGCCTTACAGGCGGGAACCTCTCATTTTTTGGGTCAGAATTTCGCCAGGGCATTTGATGTAAAATTTGCCGGCAGAAATGGAGAATTGGACCATGTCTGGGGCACTTCCTGGGGCGTAAGTACCCGGTTGATGGGTGCGCTGATTATGGCTCATTCGGATGACAACGGTTTGGTACTTCCTCCCAAATTGGCCCCCATTCAGGTGGTGATCGTCCCCATATTTAAAAGTGCGGAGGAACTGGCCGCCATCCGTGAAAAAGCCCATGAAATCATGGATGCATTGGATGCTTTGGGGATTACTGTGAAGTTTGATGACAGGGATACCTTTAAACCAGGATGGAAATTTGCGGAATACGAACTCAAAGGTGTTCCCCTCAGACTGGGCATAGGTCCCAGAGATCTTCAAAACAAAACCGTGGAAATGGCCCGCCGGGATAACCTGACCAAATCGGTTGTGAACCTGGAAGAGGAAGACCTTGCTGCCAAAATCAAGGAAACCCTGGACGATATCCAAAAAAGTATCTACGAGAAAGCCAGAATATTTACACAGGAAAAAACAACCGCTGTGGATACCTGGGAGGAGTTCGTGGAGGTATTGGAAAACAAAGGGGGGTTTGTATCGGCCCATTGGGACGGAACCGAAGCCACCGAAAACCAGATCAAGGAAAAGACCAAAGCTACCATTCGCTGTATCCCATTGGACCAGGTGCAGGAAGATGGTGAATGTGTCCTTTCAGGTAAGCCCTCCAAAGGAAGGGTGTTGTTTGCCAGGGCATATTGAAAGATGACATAAGCATTTCCGGAAAATGATCCCCGGTAAGGGTATGATTAGAAAAGCCAGACGATTCGCTCGTTTGGCTTTCTATTTTGAGGATTTCTTGTAAATTTACAAAAAGGTTTGGATGTTATCTGAAGCCTGAAATTTGATCCTATGGACTGGTTAATTTTGTTAAGTCTGATTTTATTTGGTGCCTTGCTGGTATTGATGGAAGTGATTTTCGTCCCCGGTACCACGGTAGTCGGGGCCTTGGGACTGATTTTTACCGGTATGGGTGTCTATTACGCCTTCCTTAATTTTCCGGCAACGCTAGCCTATACAGTGACCACCCTTACCATTTTGCTGAACATTGGATTTTTAGTGTATGGGTTCAAGGCGGGTGTATGGGATCGCTTCGCGTTGAAACAAACCATCATCAACCGCACTTTTGATGACAGGCTGGTAGGATTGGAAATTGGTCAAAAGGGCAAGACCATTTCGGATTTCAAACCTTTTGGAAAAATAGAAATTGAAGATAAAATTTATGAGGCCAAATCTGAAGGAGGATTTATCTCTTCAGGTACCATGGTCACCATATCAAAAATAGCAAACAATAAAATCATCATTAAACCGTAAAACATGGAAATTTCAAATTCGGCGTTTATTTTAGTTGCAGCTTTTGCCGGGCTGATCTTACTCTTTATATTCCTTTATTTTGTTCCGGTAAATCTTTGGATTACCGCCATTTTTTCCAATGTCAAGGTTGGCCTTTTGGAATTGGTGGGTATGCGGATCAGGAAAGTTCCTCCCGGGGTTATCGTTAATTCCCTGATCACGGCAACCAAAGCCGGCCTCAACCTGACCACCAATGATCTGGAAACCCATTACCTGGCAGGGGGTAATGTTCCCAATGTGATCCGGGCGCTTATTTCAGCGGACAAGGCAAATATCTCCCTGTCCTTTAAGCAAGCAACGGCCATTGACCTGGCCGGCAGGGATGTATTTGAGGCTGTACAGATTTCCGTTAATCCCAAAGTAATCAATACCCCGAGTGTGGCTGCCGTTGCAGCAGATGGTATTCAGCTCATTGCCAAGGCCAGGGTTACTGTAAGGGCAAACATTGCCCAATTGGTGGGTGGTGCCGGAGAAGAAACGATCCTGGCAAGGGTAGGAGAGGGTATTGTTACCTCTATTGGTTCGGCCAAAAATCACAAAAGCGTCCTCGAAAACCCGGATAAAATATCCAAGCTGGTTTTGGAAAGAGGCCTGGATGCCGGAACAGCCTTTGAAATTCTTTCCATTGATATTGCCGATATTGATGTGGGATCGAATATCGGTGCCAAATTGCAGATAGATCAGGCAACGGCAGACCTGAAAGTAGCAGAAGCCAGGGCAGAGGAAAGAAGAGCCATGGCCGTAGCCCTGGAGCAGGAGATGAAAGCCAAGAATGTTGAAATGAAGGCAAAAGTCACAGAAGCAGAGGCAGAAGTTCCCAAAGCCATTTCCGAAGCCTTCAGATCCGGTAATCTGGGAATCATGGATTATTATAAAATGGAAAATGTGAAATCCGATACCAGTATGCGGGATTCCATCGCCAATTCCGATGAAAGCAAATCAAGCGACCGGTCAAAAGGTAACGATAAAAACAAATAAAAATAAAGGGGCTTCAAGCCCCTTTATTTTTTTTCTTTTTCTGCCCCTGCGAATGCTCAGCAGCTATTTCTTCTGATGCAGCCTTTACGCTGCCTTTACTTTTTGCCAAAATCCTGTCATTTTCCTTGTCAAAAAGGATTTTGCTGTAGTGTAATGGAAGGATAAAATCCCCGTTTTCCTTTATTATCCCGTAGGCCTCTCCTTTCCGGACCAACACCTGATCCGGACCTTCTCTTCTGATTTCTTCGTAGACCGCCGGACTGATCAACTGCCCATCTGGTTTGGCCATTCCCATAAGTCCTTCATTTTCCAACAGAAAATACCCCGTACCGGTCCTGCTGATTCGTTCGCAGGAGTTTTCCAGCAACATTTCCCCTTGTTGGTTGATCAGGTTAAACCTGCCATCCTTTACCACAATGGCCACACCATTCGAAAATGGCCCAGCTTTTTCAAATGAAAAGGGGATGGGCATTTCATTGTTTGGGTTGACATATCCCCATTGCTGACCTTTCCTCACTTCAGCAAAACCCTCTGAGAAAGCTTTTACCTGGTCGAATACCGGGTCAATAATGGTATCCCCGGTTGCATTGATGTATCCAAACTTTTCACCCATAAGGGCCCCAAAAAGCCCCTCACTTCCCGGGAATATCCTTTGAGCGGATAGGGTAGGCCGGACTTCCCACTTTCCCTGGGCGTTGAGCAGCCCTGTTTTCTGGTTTTTAAAATGGACATTATAATGTTGGCCCACCTTTCTCACGGAATCCATCCCCACAATATCCAACAGGATACCATCATTTTTCATGATTCTCCGCAACCTGCCGTGAATATATTCCACCAATACATCGTGCTCCAGGCTGATTTTATGAAAACTGTTGTACCGGATATCTGCATCCGTAGACAGGGCATTGATCAGCAGGTATTCTGCTTCATTGCGGGCAAAGAAATAATTTTCTTCCAGGTGCCTGATTTCATCAATAATTGGTTTGAGAATATAATCCCCTTCCCGGTTGATCAAGCCAAGACCGGAATTTTCCTCCGCAATAATCACGTCCAGGCAAGGGTCGCTCAGGAAAATATACCTGTGATCCGGATTTTCGGATAAGGGCAAGGCAAATGAGCCGTCCTCTCTTTTGGCGATCACCTGTCCGTTTTTAGCAAATCTGGCCATTGCAAAGGTTCCAATGGGTTGGGTGGTCCTTTTGCCCCTGTCGTAAACATAATAGGCATTCCCTTTTCTGGCAAGCAGCAAATTGTAATAGGTGGCTATTTCATCGTAGACAGTTGGCATTACCTGTTCCCCATATTCGTGAAAGGCACCAAATTTATTTTCGTTTTTGATGATGATCCAGGGCTCAAGGTACTGGTAAAGGCTGGAACTGTCCACTGTGGCAAAAGACTCGTAGTCCGGTCCCAGAAACAACAAGTCGTTTTCCCAATTATTGATTCTGATGGAATTGCCTAAAAGTTGAATGTCTCCGTTGGAGATTTTCTTTTCCAGGTTCAGTTGCTTGTCAAAAACCTCCCATACCTGACAATTTGCTTTTTCAATGTTTCCGATCAATAAAAACACCACTACTAAAAATGGCCATGGATGAAATTTTCGCATAAGGATTTCTTTTGGGTGAAAGTAAAAATAATTTGCAGTTTTCTCAATATAACCCTATTCCAGGTGAACCGTTTCATTAAAAAATATGAAACCGGAAAAGAAAATCCAATAACCCTTAAGCCTTTTTGGAATCTTGCTGTTTTTCCAGGTCAAATAAATCGTTGATAATGTCTATCATCTCTTCCGCCTGATCACGTTTGCATGCTGCTCTTAATTGTACCACCGGCACTTTTAAAATTTTCTGCATCATACTCTTTGTGATCTTATCAATAATATCAAATTGCTGGGTATCTGCATTTTTCAGGTACCTTTCCAATTCTTCTTTCCGGATCTGCTCCAGACTGTTTTTAAGTTTATTGATGGTTGGAGATACCATCATTTCTTTTTTCCAATCGTAAAACTCATTGATGTTTTCTTCAATGATCTGTTCCACCTGTGGTATGGCAGCAGTCCTTTGGCTAAGTGTCTCGCTGGCCTTGCTCCGGATATTGTCCACATTGTACAGAAGTACTCCGGGAATGTCTTCCACTGCGGTATCAATACTTCTTGGGACAGAAAGATCTACCAGAAGCTTGTAGCTTTTGATGTCAAAGGTACTTACCAAACCTTTGGTAATAAAAGGTTCGGATTTCATAACGGATGAAATGATGACATCCGCCTCTTTCATCGCTTCAAAACTATCTTCGAATGGGATGGCCTCAAAGCCATATTCTAAGGCAAGTGTCTGGGCTTTGGCATAGGTCCTGTTGGATATTTTTATCTTGGCACCGGTCAGGTAAACAAGGTTTTTGGCCACATCTTCACCGATTTCACCCAGTCCCACCAGCAAGACCCTTGGTTGATGGGTGTTGGAGGTCAATTCTTCAATCAATTCTACCGCAGCGTAAGAAACTGAGGCTGCTCCATCCCGAAACTGAGTCTCCTGAACCACCTTCTTGTTGGTGAAAAAGATGGTATGCATGAGCCGGTGCAGGAAAGGACCGGCCATTTCCATATCTGCCGATGCCTGGTAAGCCCTTTTGACCTGGTTAGAAATCTGCATGTCACCTACAACCTGTGCCTCTAAGCCCATGGCCACCCGGAAAAGATGGTTGATGGCGGATCTGTCATCATGAAATATGTCAAAGTACTCCAGGTAGGCTATGGTATTGGATAATCCCTTTTCCAGCCCAACCAGCTTGATGATTTCGGTGGAAAGGTCCAATTCATGGCTGTAATAAACCTCTGTTCTGTTGCAGGTAGATAGAATTAGTGTATCTGTGAGGCTGAAAAAATCCTTTAATTTGGTTAATAGGGACCGTATGGCAGTATCATCCAAGGACACCAATTCTCTGATTTCTACAGGTGCATTTTTGTATGAGAGACTTAAAGCTTTAAACTTTGATTGCATAATGAAATACTTCCAATGACAAATTTATCATAGAAAAGGGACGAATGGAATTAAATCGCTGAAGCGAGTTTAATTTATAATCCTTCTAAATAAATTTTTTCATCTTTTACCTACTTGCAATAATGCGAATTTTTGGAATATAATTCCAATAATATTAATTTATGCTGTCAATAGATGAAACCAATGGTAGATAGGTTGTTTTATTTTTTGAAATCCTACTTTGGCTTTTCCCGGCGGGAGGCCAGGGGTTTTGTATTTGTGGTCCCTGTTTTGGTCCTGCTTTATGCATTTCCGTATTGGGTCAGTGCCTACTACAGGGCCAGCAGCGAAGAAAGTTATTCCAGCTACCTGGAAAAGTTCCGGATGCTTGAAGAGGATTCCGCTTTATCCTCAAAAAAACCGCTTGACGCAGATGCCGGGACCACGATTCCTCAGGAAAAAGAAAACAGGGAAGCAAAGAAGCAGGGAAGCAGCCTGAGGGCACCCGTGAAACCGGGATTGAATACCATTGCTTTTTCTGAGACCACTGCTGTGGAGCTTCAACTGGTGAATGGGGTAGGGCCTGTGCTGTCCGAAAGAATCGTGGCATTTCGAAGCAAACTGGGAGGATTCAACAGGGCAGAGCAGCTATTAGAGGTGTATGGGGTAGATGCGGCACTTGCGGAGAAAATATATGCTACATTCCCCTTCAGCTCCAACATTACAAGCAAGATCGATATCAATGTGGCCACAGTTCAGGAACTTTCACAGCATCCTTACATAGCCTTTGGTGAGGCCAAGGTAATTGTAGCTTACCGAAAGCAGCATGGGGCATATAAAATGGCTTCAGACCTGCTTCAAATCCGGATTTTTTCTGAAGATTGGGTAGATAGAATTGCCCCATATTTGAAATTTTGAGAAAAATCTTATGGATCATTTTTTGTAACGGTTAAATTCATTCAATTTTGTTTTATGGAAGAAAGGCTAAAAAAGCCGCAGATGGAAAAACTTAACCTTCCCGCCCATGATTTTCGAATAGAAGAGGCAGGCAATGGGAGATGGTATATATTTGATCCCCTGAGAAAGAAAAATTTACTTTTGACTCCAGAGGAGTGGGTCCGACAGCATCTTGTGCAGTACATGATAGGCCAACTCAAGTATCCGAAAAGTTTAATTGCCCTGGAAAGGGGGTTGACTTACAACGCCCTTCAAAAAAGATTTGATATCCTGGTATTGAACAGGGAAGGAAAAGCTTTTTTCCTGATGGAATGTAAAGCCCCGGAGGTACCATTGACCCAAAAGACCATTGAGCAGGTTGGGGTTTACAACCAAAAAATCAAGGCGACTTTTTTAGGCATCAGCAATGGGCGCAAACATATTTGCCTTAGGATGGACAATAAATCAGGTAATTACCGACAAATCAATCATTTTCCGGTATTCTCTACTGACTGAGCTTTGGGGTTTAATTTAAATATCCGTTTTTCAGTGACTTTAGTCATGTAATTTGTTAAATTTGACCAATAATTTTAGCGAGAATTAAATTTCTTCCCTGAACATGAATAAGCCTGAAAAGAGTACCCCTTGCGAATTGTGTCTGAGTAGAAAATTTTCCATGTTTTCTGAAGTGGGTCAGGAGCATCTCTGCAATATCACGGACAGTAAAAATTTTATCTCCCATAAAAAGGGACAAATTCTTTATTATGAAAATACCAAGCCTTTAGGTGTTTTTTGTATCAACAGCGGGGTTGTGAAAATTTTTAAAACAGCATCCAATGGTAAAGAACAAATCATCAGGTTGGCCCAGAAGGGAGATTTTGTAGGGTATACCTCCATGATAGCAGAGGAGGCTTATACCACTACAGCTACCATTGTAGAGGATGCCAGAATCTGTTTTGTTCCTAAGGAAGTATTTTTAAAATTATTGTCGGAAGACAATAATTTTCACAGAAGGCTTACCCGATCCCTCTGTCACGATGTGGGTATGATGGAAAGTAAACTTACGGATGCCACCCAAAAATCCATCCGGGAAAGGCTGGCCTTAACCCTTTTAAAGTTGGGAGACAGCTATGGGGTAGACGGAGCAGGTAAGCAAAGGTTGGATATCAATCTTACCAGAGAGGAAATTGCCGGTATAGTGGGCACGGCTACAGAAACGGTGATCCGGCTTTTATCGGAATTCAAGAAGGATGGCCTGATAGACCTTCAGGGGAAAAAGATAATGTTGTTGAATAGAAATGGTTTGGTAAGACTATCTGATTTTTACGGGTAGCTCAGTTTTATTTAGTCAGACCATCAATGGGTTCGAGCATTAGTTTTTTAAATTCCACTTCAGCACCTTCCGCCTGAATAGCCACCTGACCTTTGCTGGCAGTTGCTTGGAAGCCTTCATTGACCAAATCTCCATTGACCCAGACTTTAACCCGGTCCTGAAAGCATTCAATAACCATTTGATTCCATTCACCAGCTGGGTTTTCTGATCCGTCGGTAAGGTTTAGTATCCTTCTGTTTTTACCTTCTACGATGCCCCAATCTTCTTTTTTGCCCCTTCTTTCTACCATGTTTTCTACGGCAATATCTTCCACAATGCACCAAAAATCCCCTGCATTTTCATGCATCATCTGGACTTCTATGGATTTGGGAAACATATCGTACAATGCCCTGGGGGTAGAGGCATGGACCAGAATCCCGCAGTTGCCGGTTTCACCGGGAAACCTGTATTCAGCGGTAATGCGGTAGTTTTCGTAAACATCATCGGTAATCAGGTGTCCAAGGGGCCTGCCCAGGCTCACCAGCATGCCATCTCTTACGACAAATGAAGGACCTATCCCGGGATTTTCATCTTTTTCGGGTACATCGGCATGCCATCCAGAAAGGTCTTTCCCATTAAAAATGGGCAATTTCTGGGCCTGTATGGCACCTGACATCAGCATGAAATTCAATAAACAAAAGGCAGGGAAAAATTTCATGGCAAATTTGGGTTTTGAATGTAAAGGCAAACCTGCGGCGGTGATATTAAACCAACCACCACAGGTTTTAAGAACTGAAGAACAGGTTTTGGGATTATCCGATCAGGTTACCTTCATCGTCCCATTGGGCAATGGTGCCCCTGGTGGTAATGTCCAGGTAAACATCCTTGTATTTGGGATCATTCTGAAGGCCGTGCTTGGCAAGCACCTCGTCGGGTACACCGTCCCAGGCGTTGGGTCTGTTGCCTACATAGCCCAGATCTTTGAATCCTTCTTCGCTGGTAAAAAAGCCGGTTGCAGTAAGATTTCGGAGCATGTTAAAGAAACGTACCCCTCCTTCATTCTCAGCCTTTGCCTTATCCGGGTAGGCGATTTCATCTATGATCTGAATCCTTTGCTCTTCACTTATTTCCAGAAATTTACTACCAAACATCTCATCTGATTTATGGTCCAGCCAAAGCAGTCCTCCCCGCATGGGAGTTTGGTAACCCGGAATATCTTTCATCATGAATTCAATGAAATCAGGTACTCCGGCCTCTGTGGCACTTCCGGAGGTCTCGTCTGCAGGGATGATGATATCTACCAGTACATCCAGTTTTTTACGCTCATCTTCGGTGAAAAATGTAGCGGATTTGAGCTTTTCATTGTAAATGATTTCCTCAGGAGTCCTGCCGTAACTGCCAAATTCCCCTATGGTGGGATTGTGTGGGATTTCGGTGGTCTCAGGAGCTTCGGGACCGCATCCTGTAAACAGGAAGCCTGAAGCGAGCGAACCGGTGAATAAAAGCTTTAAATTTTCTCTTCTGTTCATGGCCTTAAATGTTTTTCTTGTTTAATTGATCAATGATGTATTCGGAAGTCCTCCAGGAAAGGGCCAAAATGGTCCAGGTGGGATTTTTGTCTGCCTGAGAAACAAACGACCCGCCGTCCACCACAAAAAGATTTTTGCAGTCATGGGCCTGGGAAAACTTGTTCAACACCGAAGTGCTGGCATCGTCTCCCATGCGGGTAGTACCTACCTCATGAATAATCCGGCCGGGTTTGTGCAAGCCGTATTGTTGTTCGGCCCCGGGTTTATTGCCCAGAATAATGGCACCCATACTACCGAGTACTTCCTCAAATGTTTCGTGCATGTGCCTGGCCTGTTTCAATTCCTGATCCGTCCATTTGTAGTGAAATTTCAGGACAGGAATACCAAATTTATCTACTACCTGATTGTCGATCTCACAGTAATTGCTGTATTGGGGGATGCTTTCCCCTCTGCCCGACATACCAACAGTACTGCCAAAAAATCTTCGGATATCCTTTTTCAAGCCCTGGCCATACCCCCCGTTCGGACTTGGGTTGCCAAACTCATCTTTTACATATTGCCTCATGGTATCCATGCCACCGCCAAATCCATAGGAGGGCATGCCCATGCCTCCCCAGTATTCAATATGATAGCCCCTGGCAAAGTCCAGGTTTTTTTCATTCAACCACCATGGTGTATAAATATGCATGCCGCCTACACCATCTTCATTGTACCGCTGCCTGTCCATCATATCAGGCAAGATACCCATCCGGTCAGCACCGGTAGAATCATGCAGGTAGCGGCCCACATGCCCGGAACTGTTTCCAAGACCATCCGGATGTGTTTTGGACTTTGAATTCAACATGATCCGTGCAGACTCACAGGCTGATGCGCCCAGCACCACCACCCTGGCATTGAGTTTGTACTCCTGCATGTCCAGTTTGCTGATGTAGGTTACGCCTGTAGCTTCCCCCTGCTCATTGGTGGTTACTTTTCTGACCATGGACATGGTGAAAAGATCCACTTTTCCTTTTTTCATGGCCGGCTTGACCAGACAGGTCCCTGAGGAAAAATCTGCATAGATCTGACAAGCCCTGTTGCATTGGCTGCAAAAAAAACAAGTACCTCGTTCATTGTTGACCGGCCGGGTCAATATGGATAATCTCGAAGGAATTACCGGAAGATTGATTTTGTCTGCGCCTTTTTTGATGTGCAATTCATGCAGTCTTGGCTTGGGGGGCGGAAGAAAAAATCCGTCCGGCTCGTTGTTGATACCTTCCTTAGACCCAAAAACACCGATCAATTTGTCCACCTTATCATAGTAAGGGGCTACATCTTCATAGCCTATAGGCCAATTGTCGCCCAGTCCGTCCAGGTTTTTTCTTTTGAAATCCAGTGGGCCAAATCTTAGCGATATCCTTCCCCAATGATTCGTTCTGCCTCCCAGCATCCTGGACCTGAACCAATCGAATTCACTGTCCTGGCCACGCGTATAGGGTTCACCCTCAATATCCCAGCCACCAATTGCTGCATCAAAATCACCAAATGGCCTGACTGTTCCGGCCCCCCTCCTTGGAGACTCCCAGGGTGGACGCAATTGGGTGCGGTGCTCCTCTTTTGCAGGGTCAAAATCAGCACCTGCTTCCACAACGGCAACCTTTAAACCGGCTTCTGACAAAATCTTGGACGCCATCCCTCCACCTGCACCGGATCCTACGATGATGACGTCATAGGAATCCTCAGCGGACTGTATATGAATACTCATATTTTTCTATTTGATTAAAATTTTTCAAAAAGTAAGACAATTTTCGTAAAATAAAAAACGAATTTATCCGGATCTACCAGGCTTTTTTTAACCTTCCAGTCAATTTTAATGGTGAGCTGATAATTAAAGTAGGGGTTTTAAATATTGCCAAACAGTCTGAGCTACAATTTGATGGCCGGCTGCCGTAGGGTGAATGCCATCCGGTAAATTATATTCCGGGTCACCGGCCACGCCTTCCAAAAGAAATGGAATAAGTGCGACTTCCTCATCTTCCGCAATCTCGGCATACATTTTTCTGAAATTGTCCGTATAAGCCTGTCCCATATTGGGAGGGATTTGCATTCCCGCCAACAGGATTTTTGTGTCAGGGTACTCTTCCTGAACCGAATTGATGATTCCGCGAAGGTTTTTTTCTGTTTCTTCCAATGAAATCCCCCTCAAACCGTCATTACCGCCCAATTCCAAAATAAAAATGGCCGGTTTCTCTTCCAGAAACCAGTCCAGTCGGCTCAAACCACTGGCCGTGGTTTCCCCACTTAATCCACCGTTGATAACCTGATAATCTGTTTCCATACTGTCGAGTTTTTCCTGGATCAGTGCCGGAAAGGCTTCATAGTCCTCTATTCCATAGCCGGCAGTCAGGCTGTTGCCGAAAAATAAAATGGTTTTTCTTTCGCTCTTCTCCTGAACTTCTGTACTTTCTGGGGCACTTTCTGCTTGTTTATCTTCCTTTTGGCTACAGGAAAATCCCAGCATAAGCAAAAACAGGTAAAACGGATACAGGTAAATTGCGTTTTTCATTGGTATTGAATTTAATTTTAAGGGCAAGTGTTAAAATTACTAAACTTAATTCACTATTGTTTTTGTTGCCAAGGTTTTTATGTTTTATTTGAAAGCTATGAATATATTGAAAGTTGAAAACCTGACCAAAACTTACCGGACTGGAAACCGGGAACTCACCGTTTTGGACCAGGTTAGTTTTGAAGTGCGCCTTGGTGATACCTTGTCCATAGTCGGGCCATCCGGAAGCGGAAAAACCACACTTTTAGGGCTTTGTGCCGGACTTGATGTGGCCAGTTCTGGCAGCGTAATATTGGGTGACAAGGCCTTGGAAAAGATGAATGAAGACCAAAGGGCAGCTATCAGAAACCAGATGGTTGGCTTTATTTTTCAGAATTTTCAACTTTTACAAACCCTTACCGCACTGGAAAATGTGATGGTTCCCCTGGAACTCAAAAAAAGGAAGGATGCCAGGACAAAGGCAACTGCACTATTGGAAAAAGTAGGTTTGGGCGACCGGATGACGCATTATCCCAACCAGCTATCTGGAGGAGAACAACAGCGGGTATCCATCGCCAGGGCCTTTGCCAACGAACCGAAAATTTTATTTGCCGACGAGCCCACCGGTAACCTGGATACTGAAACCGGGGAAATGGTGGAAAACCTTATTTTTCAGCTCAATGAAGAAGAGGGCACTACCCTGATCCTGGTCACTCATGATCTGGAATTGGCCGCTAAAACCCATCAATCTATACATATTAAAGGAGGAAAATTACAGGAGGCGGTCAATGGTTGATTGGAACTGGTCATTTTTAATGGCGAAAAGGGAGCTGAGGAAAACGGGGCTTAAGCTTGTTTTGTTTGTTTCTGCCATCGTCATCGGAATCGCTGCTTTGGTGGCTGTTACTTCTTTTGGCGATAACCTGAGCAAAGACATTGATGATCAGGCAAAAGAGCTTTTGGGAGCCGATTTGTCCCTGGAAAAGAGGCAACCCATAGATTTTCCTGAAATAGAAAGCCAGGCCAATGCACAGGCTTTTGAGGTGAATTTTGCTTCCATGGTATATTTTCCGAAAGTTGGCCAGAGCAGGCTCACCCAGGTAAGGGCATTGGAGGGAGATTTTCCTTTCTATGGAAAGCTGGAAACAATCCCTGAAGCCGGTGAGGCTGATTTCAGGAAAGGCTACAAAAGGGCTTTGGTGGAAAAAACCCTTATGGCCCAATTTGGAGCAGCTGTAGGTGACAGTATTAAAGTAGGCAATGTAACTCTTGAAATAGTAGGATCATTGCAGAGAGTGCCCGGCCAAAATGGCATTACGGCCACAGTGGCACCGGCTGTTTACATTCCGATGGACCAATTGGAGGCCTCAGGCCTGGTCCAATATGGCAGCCGTGTAGAGTACGTCCATTATTTTAAATTCCCGGAAGAGCTGGAGATAGAGGCCTTGGTTAATGAATATGAAGAGCAATGGGACGAAGACAAAGTAGATCATGAGACCGTGCAATCCCAAAAGAATTCTACAGGCAGGTCCTTTCAAAACCTCACCAATTTCCTGAGCCTGGTGGCTTTCATTGCCGTTTTGCTGGGCTGTGTAGGAGTGGGCAGTGCTATCAATGTATTTGTAAAAGAGAAATTGCCGTCTGTTGCGGTTTTGAGATGCCTGGGGGTAAGGTCGAAAGAAATCGTGACCGTATATTTGGTGCAAATTTTCATAATGGGGCTTATCGGCTCCCTGCTGGGGGCTGCTTTGGGTGCATTTTTGCAATTTTTGTTGCCATTCGTTTTCAGTGACTTTCTGCCAGTGGAGGTGAGCGTTCAGATTTCCTGGAAAGCCATCGCCATGGGAACCATCACTGGTGTATTGATATCCATTCTTTTTGCTTTGATTCCCTTACTCAAAATCAGGAAGGTTTCTCCCATGATGACATTGCGGCCCGATGATCAGACCACAGGGCTGGGGAAGGACCCTTTGCGATGGATGGTGTTGATAGCCATTTTGTTGTTTATTCTGGGATTTAGCTTTTTTCTGCTTCAGGAATGGGATGAAGCATTGTGGTTTACGGGATACGTGATTTTTGCATTCGGGGCTTTGTGGCTTCTGGCTTTGGGCACCATGAAGGCCATCCGGAAATTTCTTCCGATTTCCCTCAATTATCCCGCCAGGCAGGCCCTGGCCAATCTGTACCGACCCAACAACCAAACCGTGTCGTTACTGGCTACCATTGGTTTGGGAACGGCCATGATCGGCACCCTGTTTTTTATCCAAAACCAACTACTGGATGAAGTTCGTTTTGCTGATAAGGAGGACCAACCCAACATGTTGTTTTTTGATATTCAAACGCACCAGGTAGACAGCATGAAGTCGGTGCTGGAAGAAAAAGGCTTGCTTCTTCTGCAGCACGTGCCTATAGTTACGATGGGGGTGTCGGAAGTCAATGGACTCACCAAAAAGGACAATGAGGAATTGGCCGATGAGGAAAGGAGGTCCAACTCCATGTATGACCGCGAATTCAGGGTCACCTACAGGGATACCCTGATCAAAACAGAGGAACTGATCGCTGGCAAACTGATTCCTTATGAGAGTGAAAATGACAGCATTTTCGTATCCATGGAAGAGGGCTATGCGGAAAGAAATCATGTGGAATTAGGAGATGAAGTGGTCTTTAACGTGCAGGGGAGGCCACTAACCACCTATGTGGGGAGTTTCAGAAAAGTAAATTTCAGACAAGTGTCTACCAACTTCCTGGTGGTTTTTCCGGATAAGGTTTTAGAAAATGCCCCAAAATTCCATGTGCTGATCACCAAAACCAAAAATGATCAGGAATCGGCAGACATTCAAAACCTGATGGTTAGGCAGTTTCCCAACGTGTCCGTCATCAACCTGAGCATGATAGTCGAGACCCTGGAAGATATCTTGAGCAAGATCAGCTTTGTCATTCAGTTCATGGCTTTGTTTAGCATACTTACAGGCGTATTGGTGTTGATCAGTTCCCTGCTGATCAGCAAGTTTCAGCGCATCAGGGAAAATATTTTATTGAGGATCATAGGAGCAGAAAAAAGGGTTTTGTTGAAAATCAATGCACTGGAATACTTTTTTCTGGGTAGCCTTGCCGCAGGAGGAGGGGTCGCGCTGTCTGTAATAGCAGCTTTTTTATTGAGCTATTATGTTTTTGAAATTAGTTTTCGTATGGAATGGCTGCCCTTATTGTTGGTCTTCGGACTGATCACTGCGCTCACTGTCTTTTTGGGTTGGATCAACAGCCTGAATATACTGAAAGCAAAAACCATGGATATATTGAGAACTTAGGAATACAGTTTCCTTCCTGATAATCAGGATTTTATTGGGTTTCAAAAAATAATTTACATTTTATTGAAACCTTTTAACTGTAATAAATGTATATACATTAAATACAAATTGAAATAAATGAAAATTGAAGAGGAAATCAGGCAAAAGCCCTTTAAGGATGTCTATACCAAGGCCATGGTGAACTTGCTGTATACCCATAGTTACCTGGTTTCCCGCCAAAGCAGGCTTTTCAAGCCTTACGGCTTGTCTCCTGAACAATACAATGTGTTGAGAATTCTCCGGGGAAAACACCCGGATCCCACAACAGTTTCCTCCATTCAGGACAGGATGCTCAATAAAATGAGCAATGCATCCCGTTTGGTGGAAAAGCTGAAACAAAAGGGGATGGTGGAAAGAAAGGAATGTGCAGAAGACCGCAGACAAGTGGATATCACCATTACCGATAAGGGTTTAGAGACACTCAGTCGGTTGGAAAATGAAGTTAAGCTATTCAATAAGGATTCCATACAACTCTCGGAGGAAGAAGCCAATCAATTGAATGGACTATTGGATAAACTAAGAGGGTAAAATTTTTTACCCAAATTAATGTATATACATAAAATGTAATAACTTATAAAATAAATCTGTAAACAATTAAAATTCAACATTATGAGCACTACAAAATGGACCATTGATCCAACACATTCAGAAGTATCCTTTAAGGTAAAGCACCTGGTAATTTCTACCGTAACCGGTTATTTCAGGGAATTTGAAGGGCAGGCAGCAACAAAAGAGGAAGATTTTTCTGGAGCAAGCGTTGGCTTTACCGCAAATATTGACAGCATTGATACCAACCAAAAGGACAGGGACGCACATTTGAAATCGGCCGATTTTTTTGATGCCGCCAACCATCCAAAACTGACTTTTGCCAATGGCAAGCTGGAAGAAAAGGAGGGGGAGTTTGTTCTGAATGGTGAACTGACCATCAAAGAGACAACCAAACCGGTTTCTTTCAAGGTAGACCATGGGGGAGTGGCCGTGGATGGTTATGGACAAACCAAGGCTGGTTTTGAACTGGAGGGGAAAATTTCTAGGAAAGCTTTCGGTTTGACCTGGTCTGCCGTGACCGAGGCGGGAAGTGTTGTCGTCGGTGACGAAGTAAAAATTCTGGCCAGTATACAGCTGGTAAAACAATAAATAGGTACATTCATTCCGGGTTCTGGGATTTTTCAGGGCCCGGAAATTAATCCTTGACCCATGGAAAATTTAATTTCAGGTATCCATCATGTAACGGCTATTGCCTCAGATCCACAGCGCAATGTTAATTTTTACACACAGGTGCTGGGCTTGAGGCTGGTAAAAAAAACCATCAATTTTGATGCTCCGAATGTGTATCATTTCTATTTTGGAACAGAAAAGGGAAGTCCGGGGACTATTCTTACGTTTTTCCCATTTAAGGCTGCCGCCAGGGGAAGGAGAGGTTTGGGGGAAATGACTTTCACCTCCTTTTCGATTCCTGAGAGATCACTTGATTTTTGGAAAGACAGGTTAAGCTCCCTGAATATTGTACATTCTGATACAATAAGCAGGTTTGGGGAGCAATTGGTCAGGTTTACCGACCATGATGGAATGGGTCTGGAGTTGGTGGCTGCAAAGGGAGACGACAGGAAGGGATGGTCAGGTGGAAGTATACCCGAAGATATGGCCATCAAGGGTTTTTTTGGTGCTACCCTGAATGTCAGGGATAGCAAGCCAACTGCTGCAGTATTGACAGAAGTATTGAACTACAGCTTGATCGATAAAATACAAGACAATCGTTTCCGTTATGGGATTGCTGGGAAGCCAGGGGAAACCATAGACTTGGTTGTAGCTGATCCTGACTCACGATCCATCCAAAGTGCCGGCTCGGTGCACCATTTGGCTTTCCGGACAAAGAATGAAACGCAGCAATTACGCATTCAGGGAATATTGCATGACTTTGGCTTACAGGTTACTGAAGTAAAAGACAGGAATTATTTTAAATCAATCTATTTCAGGGAACCTGGAGGGATATTGTTTGAAGTGGCCACTGATGAGCCAGGATTTTTGATAGACGAGTCCAGTGAAGGCCTGGGTAATGCGTTAAAACTGCCTGAGTGGGCCGAGCCACAAAGAGCACAAATTGAAAAGCAACTTGAACCGATTCAGGTTAATTATGATGTACGATGGAAGGAATAATTAAAACAGGAAAGGATTTTGCAGCAGCTGACAAGGTTGCCATTCTGATTCATGGCAGGGGGGCAACTGCAGGCAGCCTGTTAGGCTTGGCAGATGCTTTGGCGCTGGATGATTTTGCGATTTTGGCACCACAGGCACCTGGCAACACCTGGTATCCCTATGGCTTCATGGCCCCGGAAAAGGAAAACGAGCCTCATCTGAGCCAATCTCTGGAAATAATCAATAATCTGGTGCAACATGTTTTGGATCAGAAAAAGGACCTTGATCAACTGTATTTTATTGGTTTTTCCCAGGGGGCCTGTCTTTCACTGGAGTTTGTAGCACGACATCCCGCCAGATATGGTGGAGTGATTGCTTTTACCGGAGGTTTGATAGGTGAATCACTGTCACCCTACGAAGGAGACCTGAAAGGTACACCGGTATTCATTGGTGCCAGCCTGGAAGATTTCCATGTTCCTTTTTCCAGGATTAAGGATTCCGAGCGCATATTGACAACCTTAGGGGCCAGGGTGAAAGCAATCGGATTTCCAGACCGGCTTCACAGCATACGGGAGGAAGAAATTCTTGCAGCAAATCAATTTGTGCTGAATAGTTGATAAAACTGATTGTCAAAAAGCCAGTTTAAACTTGCCGATGATATTTTTGTGGCAGTGATTCCAGCATTTATTTATTCTGGCCCATGATTTGTCATAACTTTCATAGAAGATATACCGTAAAGGCTGTATCCATAAACGAAATTCAGCAAGTCATGAAATCGACACGATTAAAATCATCATTAAACACACAGGGCAATGATTATTTTAATCGTCAAAGATTCCATATCCTGCCCCGACAAATCGGGGTGGCCTATTAAAAACAAATTATTAACACATGCACATGAAACAAATCATTCTGTTCATCTTCATTCTCCTGGTTAATACCTTTGGGGCTTTTGCCCAGAAATCAAATCAAATAGCTGTACAGGGCGCAAGTGAAATCAAGGTAATGCCGGACGAGGTTATGCTGACTGTTTCCCTTTCAGAAAAAGCGATGAAAACGGCCGAGGTGACAGCCGCATTAAACAAAAAGGCCAAACAGGTAACCAATGCATTAGAGAAAAGTGGTGTGAAAGGTTACGAAATGACAGCGGATAATTACTTCGTAAATGTAAACAGGATTTACATTAAAGGGACGACAAAGGACAGTGGGTATGTGGCCAGCCAAAACCTGAGCATCCTGGTAAAGGATACTGGTGAAGATTTGGTCAAAATAATTCAGGCCCTTCATGAGGCCACCGATTTGGGCTTCCAAATGGAATACAGGTTATCTGATGAGGTCAAAAAAACGTACCGGGAAAAATTATTGCAGCTTGCCATAGCCGATGCGAAAAGAAAGGCCGAGATCATTGCTGCATCCTTGAATTTAACCAAGGTTTCTGTGCATCAAATCAATTACCAGTCGGGATCTTCCATTGAGCCGGTGGTTTACAGGGCAGAATCCATGAGAATGAAAGCCAGCGACCAATATACTCCTCCAACACTAAGTCCTGACGAGCAAACGCTTACCGATCAAATCAATATGATTTTTACGTTTGAAATGGAAGGGTAAGAAACCAGGTGTCCGGAACGGCAGTTGGAAAGCTTCAGGTCATTTCATCCAAGGTTCTTTTCCGGACATTTTTTGATGTAAAGCATTCAGTACAAAACCTTGATGGTAGCCAGGGATGAGATCCGCTCGATATACCAAAAAGAGGTTATGGTTTTACTTTTCCTTTAAGTAACTTTATGCGAAAACGGTTTGGAAGATGGTGTTAAGTAGCCTGGAATGTTGAAACTATTTTTTATATTTAATTGCCCGAAAAACGCAGTTGAGATGAGAGAATAACATTTTCCGGATGAGTTGAGTTTTAAAATCATGAAAAACACCCCTATTTTACATTTTCTTGAAGAATTGACCCAAAACAATTCCAAGGATTGGATGGATGCCAACAGGGACTGGTACCTACAGGTAAAGGAGCGTCTTTTGGAGGATGTGGCAGAAATCCTATCGGCTTTGAGTGAGAGGCAGCCACTTTTTTCCGAGCTGCGTCCAAAGGATTGTATTTTCCGGCAAAACAGGGATGTCAGGTTCAGTGCCAACAAGCAGCCATACAAGACCAATATGGCGGCCTATTTTGCAATTGGCGGGAAAAAGTCAGCCGGCCCGGGATATTACCTTCATTTGCAGCCAGGTGGAAGCTTCGTAGGAGGAGGGATCTATATGCCTGCTGCAGAAACCTTGAAAAAAATAAGACAGGAGATTGATTATTCAGGAGAAGAACTAGACAACATCCTACACCGACCCGAATTCCACTCCTTTTTTGGGGATATGGAAGGTGAGCAGCTGAAGACTTCTCCCAGAGATTATGATAAGGATCACCCCTACCTCAAGTATTTGAAGTACAAAAGTTTTATTGTTTCAAAACCTGTAAGCGATCAGGAAATTCACTCCGGAAATTATGTGAAACAGGCAATATCGGCCTTTGAAATGATGCTTCCCTTCTATGAATTTTTGGAAAGGGCCATTGGTACAACGGAAGATGAGGCCTTTTTGCTTTAAAGCAGGTGTTCTTCTATGGCCATGGCCACCCCATCTGCTTTGCTATTGGCCGTGAGTTTTTTGGCAACAGCCTTTACTTCTTCCCTGGCATTTCCCACGGCTATGCCCAGTCCAACGCTTTTCAACAGGTCGATGTCATTGAAATTGTCCCCAAAAGCCATGACCTCTTCCATGGCAATGTCGTAGTTTTTAAGAATCAGTTCCAAACCTGTCGCTTTGGAAATGGACCGAGGGGCAATTTCTATATAGGTGTCTTTGGAGCGATAAAGATGAAGCAGGCTTGAAAAATTTTGCTCCAATTGACCATAAAGCCATTGAATGGCAGTAGCCTCTCCCATGCACATGACCTTGTGTGCACCCCGCTGCTCCCTTTGCCAGGAATCGATAACGACAGCATTTTTGAGGATGCCTGCTTTTACTTTGGTGGCTTTTTCTTCTTTTTCAGTCCATTTATCCACTTGTGGCGCATACCATTCATTTGCGGAATAGAGACTGATATGGATCTCCTTATTTCTGGCCAGTTCGACGATTTTTCCGCATATTTTTGCTTCAATCCAGGTAGAGCTCAGGGCTGAGTGCTGATCTTTGGGAGGAT
The DNA here is from genome assembly GCF_014762705.1 of Cyclobacterium sp. Taxonomy (GTDB): domain Bacteria; phylum Bacteroidota; class Bacteroidia; order Cytophagales; family Cyclobacteriaceae; genus Cyclobacterium. The sequence goes on from NZ_JABURL010000095.1 coordinate 42,698, forward strand.
GGATTACAAAGCCCCCATTGTAACAGATTATAGGATTGTTTTCTCTTTGAAGGTCTTTCTGTAAATGCGTCATGGCGGCAGGCATTCTGGATGAAGCCAGAATGACAGGAAAATTTGCAGGCAGAGCAGCGAAAGCTTCCCGGGTGCGTTTGGAGATTTCCCGGTTCTGATCTAGTAAAGTCCCGTCTATATCTGTACAAATTGCTTTGATGCGCATTATTCATGAATGATTTTCGCAAAGATATGGATTCAAATGGCTTTGCTAAAAAGGGGCTTTGATTTTTTGTTGTTTTGCATGTAGGGATCAAGAGCCGCACATATGTTTCGCACGAAAGGCTTTCCTTCCTCTGTGATCCTTACTCCATTCGCATCAAAAGCAACCATTTTCTCTTTCTCAAAAACCAATAGTTGATCCAACAGCTCTTCTGATAAGGATTCCAGATCTTTCCAGGAAGCTTTGTGGTTACATATCAGCTCCAATATTAGATTTTTGATTTTAAGGTTTTCCTCACTTTGTACATGGCCCTTTACCAAAGGAATTGTTCCCCCTATTATTTTCTCTTTGTAAAGATCGACGGACTTTTCATTTTGTCCATAGGCGTAATAAATGTCACTGATGGCACTGCAGCCCAAGCCTAAGAGTATTTTTGATGGAGATGTGGTGTAGCCCATAAAGTTCCTGTGGAGTTTGTTGTTGTTTTTGGCCTTTAGCAATGGATCTTCGGGTAGCGCAAAATGATCCATCCCAATTTCCTCGTAGCCCATTTCGAGGAGCCAGTTTTTACCCTGCTCGTACAAATCCCTCTTTTGATTTTCATCGGGCAAATAAGCCTCAAATGATTTTTGTGCCGGAAAAGCAGCTGGCAGGTGGGCATAACTGTAAAAGGCAATCCTTTCGGGCATCAACTCCTTCACTTTTTGGAAGGTGGCTTTCATGGTCTCCAGTGTCTGATGGGGCAGGCCGTAAATCAAGTCGAAATTTATGGAGCGATAACCCAGCTGTCGGCTTTGTACGGTTACTTCTTTAACTTTTTCAAAGGGCTGTATGCGGTGGATGGCGAGCTGTACTTGCTGGTCAAAATCCTGAATACCATAACTCACTCTGGAAAACCCGAATTGGGCCAGCGTTTGCAGGTGGTCTTTGCTGGTATTGTTGGGATGACCTTCAAAGCTAAATTCAAATTCCTCTGAGCGGGTGGAGGTTCTGCTGATGTGGTTGAGCAGGATTCCGAGGCTTGTTGGAGAAAAGAATGTAGGCGTGCCACCACCCAGGTGGATACCTGCAAGTTTGGGCTTCTCGTCCAGTAGTTCAAGGTAAAGGTTCCACTCTTTCATTATGGCGGAAATATAGGGTAATTCTACCCGGTGATTTTTGGTGATCCTTTTGTTACACCCGCAATAAGTACACAGGCTTTCACAATAAGGTAAGTGGATGTAGAGGGAAATTCCATCTGACTTGCCAAATGCTTCATATGCCTGAATGAAATGGTTTTTCCAGCTTTCTGTGCTTAAGCTATTGTTCCAGTGTGGTAAGGCCGGGTAGGAGGTATATCTTGGGACCGGGACATTGTATTTTTTAATGAGGTCTGATGCCGACATAGGGATAGAATAATTATTTGAAAGTACAAATTACCCCATCCATGCCTCCGGAAACTATGACAAGAGAAGTTTAAAAGCCTGATAAAAATCAGGGTTTTGCTGCAAGTTGCTTTTTAAATCAAAATACCTGGTGTCATGACAACGCTTGAATGAGGGGTATATTTTGAGTTAGGTCAGGGTAAAAAAACAAGCATGGTGGTAACTGGGTGGGGCTTTTTGTGACGTTGAGGTAGCTCAAAGGAGCCACCGGATAACCTGTAGATTCAGGCTGGACATGACATTAATTGTTGTTCAGATAGTAACTTACAGGTACGTAGGGAAGGTTAAAAGTATTGGCGACTGCCTGATACACCACATCTCCTTTGATGATGTTTAGCCCGGCTTTCAGTTCAGGGTACCTGATACATGCATCTCTCCAGCCCCTTTTGGCCAATTCCAATGCATAAGGCAAGGTAGCATTGGTCAGCGCAAGTGTGGAAGTATAGGGGACCGCTCCCGGCATATTGGCTACACAATAATGAAGTACGCCTTCTATGGTATAGGTGGGTTTTTCGTGAGTGGTAGGTTTGCAGGTTTCTATGCAACCTCCCTGATCCACCGCCACATCTACCAATACGGTGCCGGGCACCATTTCCCTGAGCATATCTTTGGTGATCAGGTGAGGTGCTTTGGCTCCGGGGATAAGTACAGCTCCTATGATCAAGTCAGCCGTTGGAATTAGGTTTCTGATATTGTATTCATTGGACATCATGGTTTTGACATTCTTGGGCATGACATCAGAAAGGTAACGCATGCGTGGCAAGGACACATCCAGAATGATTACATCCGCCCCCAGCCCTGAGGCCATCCATGCCGCCTGGGTGCCTACAATACCCCCGCCCAGGATCAAGACTTTTGCAGGTAGAGTTCCCGGTACACCGCCCAACAAAATTCCCCTTCCACCCAGAGGTTTCTCCAGATAGTTTGCCCCTTTCTGAACGGCCATGCGGCCTGCTACCTCAGACATTGGCACCAGCAGGGGTAAGCTTTTGTCTGGTTTTTCAACGGTTTCATAGGCAAGGCAGACCGCTTTGCTTTTCACCATGGCTCTGGTAAGCGGTTCATAAGAAGCAAAATGAAAATAGGTAAACAGCAACTGGTCTTCCCGGATCAATTCATATTCCGAGGAGATGGGTTCTTTGACCTTCATAACCATTTCGCCTGTTTCATAGGTAGCCTCAATGCTGGGCAGGATCTTTGCCCCGGCTGTTTCGTAAGCCTCATCCATGAATCCACTGCCTTCTCCGGCCGACTTTTGAACAAAAACCTCATGGCCATTTTTGACGAACTCCTTCGCTCCTGCGGGCGTTAGGGCTACTCTGTTTTCATTGTTTTTGATTTCCTTGGGAATGGCTATGCGCATGGTTGATATGGTTTGGTTAAAGTCTTCAGCAAATATAAGCAGCCTGCACAGTGCAGGGAACTTTCATCTGAGAAAAGTTTTCAGATTCCATAAAAAGTTGGGAGATAATAAAAATAGCCGGGTTTTTTTTAGTTCTTCATCCCTGAGATAGAAGTATAAATAATATTGGCAGCCGCTGATTGATGGTTTATGTTGTAAATTTAAATAATAAGGAATTTAATTCTTTTTTTAATGTTTATTTCCGATAATTTAGAATAATATTGTTTTTAATTGATTTTTTATACTTTTGAAAATTGGGATAACTCCAAAAAATGTGTATTTTTGAAAACCTTGGTACTCCCCATGAGAAGAAAACAGTTTAATTGATGAATATGGAATCCTTATCCACATTGACTGAAGAAAAAGCAGTAATTTCAGATAAAAGGCGGATTTTAGCCGATTACAAGATGGTCATGATCAGCAGGCATGCCTCTTTGACGGTGAGGAAAGAAGTTTTCATGGGTAAGGCCAAATTCGGCATCTACGGAGATGGAAAGGAATTGGCTCAGGTGGCCATGGCCAGGTATTTTGAACCAGGGGATTTCAGGTCAGGATATTACCGGGATCAGACCTTGATGTTTGCCATGGAGGAATTGGGATTGCAGGAGTACTTTGCACAGCTTTATGCACATACGGATATCAAAGCAGAACCTGCCAGTGGAGGCCGGTTGATGAATGGGCATTTTGCCACCAGGTCCCTGAATGACGATGGCTCATGGAAGAATTTGATGGAGATCAAGAATTCTACCGCGGATATTTCTCCCACTGCAGCCCAAATGCCAAAGCTTTTGGGACTGGCGTATGCTTCCAAGCTGTACAGGGAAAACCCCGCACTCCACAACATGAAGACTTTTTCCAATAAAGGCAGCGAGGTGGCCTGGGGGACCATCGGTAATGCCTCCACCGCAGAGGGAATGTTTTTTGAAACTTTCAATGCGGGAGGAGTTTTACAGGTGCCCATGGTGATTTCGGTTTGGGATGATGACTATGGTATTTCAGTTACCAATGAATTTCAGGTTACTAAGGCGAGTATTTCTACTGCTTTGGAAGGATTTAGAAGAAATCACAAAGAGAAGGGATATGAGATCCTGGTTGTAAAAGGCTGGGATTATGAGGGTTTGGTGACTGCCTACAGGAAAGCAGCAACTTTGGCTAGGGAAAAACATGTTCCTGTATTGGTTCATGTTACCGAAATGACCCAACCACAGGGCCATTCCACATCGGGATCCCATGAAAGGTATAAAAGCAAAGCACGGTTGGCCTGGGAAGCGGAAAATGATTGTGTGGTAAAATTCAAGGAATATATCCTGGATAATAATTTTGCCACCAAAGAGGAACTCGACAAGATAGATGAAGCTACCAAACAACTGGTAAAGGACAGTAAGGACAAAGCCTGGAAGGCGTTTACTACTACGATAAAGAAAGAATTGGACGAAGCGGTCCTGCTGATCAGGGAGTTGGCAGGTAACAGTGCCTGCAAAAGTGAATTGAACCAGTTGGCCCAGGATTTAAGACAAATGCTCAACCCTGTCCGCATGGATGTCATCAGTTCTGTCAGAAAAGCATTGTTCCTGGCTAGAAATGAGCCAACCGAGATAAAAGCCAAAATTCAGGAATGGTACCGCCTACAGAAGCAATTGAATGAGGAGCGTTACTCCAGTCATCAGTACAGTGAATCCAAAGCCCGTTCGTCTGAAATAGTTCCGGTGCCGGTGCAGTATACCGATCCATCACCTATGGTAGACGGCCGTGAAGTATTGAAAGCTTGTTTTGATGAGATGCTTGCCAGAGATCCCAGGGTTTTTGCGATTGGAGAGGACGTAGGCAAAATTGGGGATGTGAATCAGGCCTTCGCAGGTCTGCAGGCCAAACATGGTGAACTGAGGGTAACGGATACGGGAATAAGAGAGGTAAGTATCATAGGCCAGGGCATTGGTGCTGCCCTCAGGGGTTTGAGGCCTATCACAGAGATTCAATACCTGGACTACCTGATCTATGCCTTGATGACCCTGTCAGATGACCTTGCTTGTTTGCATTACAGGACCAAAGGCGGGCAAAAAGCACCTTTGATCATCAGGACCAGAGGGCACCGGCTGGAAGGGGTTTGGCATTCCGGATCACCCATTGGGATGATTTTGAGCAGTCTGAGAGGAATATTGTTATGTGTACCCAGGAACATGACCCAGGCTGCGGGAATGTACAATACGCTTTTGGAGGCAGATGAGCCAGCCATCATGATTGAGGTTCTCAATGGGTACCGCTTAAAAGAAAAAATGCCTTCGAATATTGGGGATTTTAAATTGACTTTAGGTCATCCTGAGATTCTAAGAGAAGGTGAGGACATTACCGTTGTGACCTACGGAGCCATGTGCCGAATAGTGTTGAATGCTGCCGAGGAGTTGGCTGCAATAGGGATTTCCGTAGAGGTGATAGATGTGCAAACCCTTGTTCCATTTGATGTCAATCAGATCATAGCTGCTTCTGTCAAGAAGACCAATCGTGTCATTTTTGCCGATGAAGATGTTCCTGGTGGGGCATCGGCATTTATGATGCAGCAGGTAATAGAAGGGCAGAATGCTTATTTTTACCTGGATGCGAAGCCTGTAACCCTTTCCGCCAAAGAACACAGGCCGGCCTATTCATCGGATGGGGATTATTTCTCCAAACCCAGCAGTGATGATGTGATAGAAAAGGTATATGAAATCATGCATGAAGCCAATCCGGGTAAATTTCCGGCCATTTATTAAATAAAAAGGAGTTAAAAGCTGCCTGCTTTTTTTATCTTTCTATCTGGGCTAGGGTGAAATCGGGGGTAGTTACTACGTTGCTGCGGTTTAGTGCCCTGTCCTGAACCTGAAGTTCCAACCGGAGCGTATCCGTACGAAAAATGCTGTTCCATCCCAGGGAAAGCATGGAGTAACGGATATTCCCTTCTATGGCCCTTCCTCTTTCTTCCTCAAGCATTCTTGGAAATCTACCATTGAAAGTAGTGAAATAAGGAGGGTCTGACCATTTAAATTCTGTATAATTACCTCCTCTTTTGATAAAAAATTTCACAAAAATATTATAGTAATCTTCATTTTCTGAAACCCAAAGTGTGTCCTCGATCTCTACATTGTTGATCAAAGGAAAGATAACCCAATCCCGGTTGTTAAAGGAGGGGGCATCATCCGGCCTGTTGCTGTAGGTGATAAAGTTGCCCTCATCATCAGTGAGATAATTGAGTTCATTGAAGGGAGGGAATAAATCCCTGGCATTCAATCCCAGATCCCCTTCAGCATCCCTGAAATTTAGGGTGATGATCAAAGAATCAGCTCCAGAAGCCTGAACAAACTCCATATTGTTGAAACTGATATCCGGGATGGTTGGGAAATCATCAGGAGGTGAGATACAGCCTCCCCAAACGGACAATATGATCAGGACGATGATATAATGATTTTTTAACTTCATGGGTAATCCGTAATTTTACATTTGGATCGGTTGGGTGTAAAAATGATTAAATTTTAGGTTTTACCATAAAATAACGATGAATTATTTTAAAAGTTTTAGCGAAAAAATAAATTCAGGTAAAATCGGGGATTTTACAGCAGCGGCGCTTGATCTGTTTCATTTTCAGTCCAGAAACAACAAGGTTTACCGGGATTATATCACAGCCAGGAATATTCAGCCAGAAAAGATCAGTAGGTTGACCGATATTCCCTACCTGCCCATCTCATTTTTCAAATCAGCAAAAGTGGTTTCCGGTCCCGAGAACCAGTTTGACCAATATTATTCCAGTAGTGGAACCACCGGAATGCAGCATAGCAGGCATTATATATGGTCCAAAGCTTTTTATCTTTCTCATGCTGTAAACCTATTTGAAAGGGTCTATGGTTCTTTGCAAGATTTCCACATCCTTGCCCTTTTACCTTCCTATATGGAAAGAGAGGGGAGTTCTCTGGTCGACATGGCCGCGTGTTTTATAGAAAAAAGCCGATCCGAACATTCCGGGTTTTATTTGTACGAACATGAGGCCCTTTTGGAAAAAATCAGGGTGCTTAGGGCCGGGAAAAGAAAAGTATTGCTGATGGGAGTTACCTTTGCCCTTTTAGATCTTGCCGAAAAAGTTGCGGATCATACTGATTTTGGTAATCTGATCGTTATGGAAACAGGAGGTATGAAGGGCCGCCGGAAGGAAATGGTCAGGGAAGAAGTTCATGATCAACTTAAAAAAAGTTTTGGGCTTGACCATATTCATTCAGAGTACGGAATGACGGAATTAATGTCCCAGGCCTATTCTCCGGGTGATGGCAGGTTTTGGGAAACACCCAGTTTACGGGTATTGATTCGTGATGCCTATGACCCTTTTCATATGGTGAAAGACAGATCCGGTGCTATCAATATCATCGACCTGGCAAATGTTCATTCCTGTGCTTTTTTGGAAACCCAGGATTTGGGCAAAAAAAATAAGGACGGGAGTTTTTCTGTGTTGGGAAGAATGGACAACAGCGAAATAAGGGGATGTAATTTAATGATTAATTAATTTTGTATTTAAATACTAAATACACATATTTGGGCGTAATATAACAAGACTATGAAAACAATAATGACAATTTTGGTGGTAGGTGCGATTTTGATATTGTCTTCTTGTGCTTCCAGCAAGCCTTGTCCGGCTTATGCCAAGACAACGGATGTGGAAGTTAGAGGCTAGAATTCAAGGGATCTAATAATTTGCGTATTTTTTGATGTCATCGGCGGAGATGTTTTTTCCACCAAGGATCACCAACCTCTCGATCACATTTCTCAGTTCCCGGATGTTTCCTGTCCATGGAAATTCCTGTAGTTTAAGGATGGCCTTGGAGTCAATCTCTTTTTTGGCTGTTCCATACTCTGCGGCGATGTCCCCCAAGAATTTATCAACCAAAAGGGGGATGTCTTCTTTTCTGTCCCTGAGGGGAGGAACCTGAATCAATATGACGCTGATTCGGTGGTACAGGTCTTCCCGGAAATTACCTTCGGCTATTTCCTTTTTTAAGTCTTTGTTGGTGGCAGCCAGTACGCGCACATCTATTTTGATGTCTTTGTCTCCACCTACCCGGCTGACTTTATGCTCCTGCAGGGCCCTCAAAACCTTGGCCTGGGCAGAAAGGCTCATGTCTCCAATTTCATCCAAAAAGATAGTTCCTCCATTGGCTTGCTCAAACTTGCCCTGACGTTGCTTCATGGCAGAAGTGAAAGCACCCTTTTCATGTCCAAAAAGTTCACTTTCTATCAGTTCGGAGGGAATAGCCGCACAATTTACCGCAATGAACGGGGCAGCCACACGACTGCTTTTTTCGTGCACCCAGTGAGCGACCAGTTCCTTTCCGGTACCATTTGGTCCGGTGATCAAAACCCGGGCATCAGTGGGGGCAACCTTTTCAATGGTTTCTTTAACAATATTTATGGCCTGAGATTCACCTACCATATCCAGCTTTTTGGACAACTTCTTTTTTAAAACCTTGGTTTCATTTACCAGGGTTTTCTTGTCCAGCGCATTCCTTACCGTCAGTAGCAGGCGGTTCAGGTCTGGTGGTTTCGGGATAAAATCAAAAGCCCCCTTTTTGGTGGCTTCCACAGCGGTTTCTATACTGCCATGGGCCGAAATCATGATGAATTGAGGTTGTTTGGCAAGCTCTGCCGATTTTGTCAGTACCTCGATACCGTCCATTTTTGGCATTTTGATATCACAAAGAACAAGATCAAATTCTTCATTTTTGATCATGTCAAACCCTTTCTCACCATCCGGGGCTTCGAAAATCTCGTATTTTTCGTATTCAAGAATTTCTTTCAGTGTGGACCTGATAACCTTCTCATCGTCTATTATCAATATTTTCGGCATTTTCCTTTAGCTTTTTTTACTGTTAAAAATGTGCAGGCCTGTAAGCCGGGTTCTGTGTCTTCTCTCGAAGCGTTTGCCATTTATCTGCTCTTTCCTTCACAGAAAAGATCTAACGACCTACCCACTTCGGTTTCCCGGATACCGGGATTGGACGAGCAGCCCTTGGACCGAAGCCTATTTGGTCTTTCAACCCATAAGGTTTGCCTTGCCATGCCAGTCACCTGCCATGCGGTGGGCTCTTACCCCACCTTTTCACCCTTATCCCGATACGGGCAATTGCCTGTACCGTGACGGTATTTTTTCTGTGGCACTATCTGTAGCCCTGGCGTCTCCCCCAGGACCCCTTCCCGTTAGGAAGTATGGCGCTCTATGTTGCCCGGACTTTCCTCTCTTCCTTTTTAATGTAAGGAATAGCGACAAACCAGCCTGCACCTTGCAAAAATAAATGAAATATGCCCATTTATCCCAAGCTTTGGTGCTTTTATTATTTCTATGGTTTTTAGTGCCAGTATTAAGAAAGTTTTAATAGGAGTTCAAAAACTTTTTTCTTTAAAAAGAATTGACCAAATGGGTATCCGGATCCATAATGAATCATCAGGTAGTTGACCGTGGACTTTTTTAAATCCAAGATTTCGTATTGGGATTTCCTGACTTCGGGAAGGTTATAATGAACGAAAAATCAAGTAATTTGAAGACTCCACCGCTTTGGTGAAGTTGAAAACTGTTTCAATTGACTGATTTTGTCAAGGGGCAGTTTTCAATACTTGTGTATCGTTGTGTTGATTTCGGGAAATTAATTTTGGGAATAATTAAAACCTCTGAATTTTTAAACAATTTCCATTCCTTTTGGTTTGATTCCTGTAAGGCTTTTACAAGCTTTTCTTCATAGTGCTGGGTTATGCCGCCTCTTTGCAGAGGCGGCATTTTTGTGTTTTAACAAAACCTGAAAGGGAGGTAGATTTTAGGGACTATCTGGATAAAATAATACCTTTGCAAAAAAAAAAGAAATGATAGTAGTCGGTAATGCGGTAATCAGTGATGATATCAAAGATCATTTTTTTGTTTGCGACCTGGAAAAGTGTAAAGGAGCATGTTGTGTGGAAGGAGATGCTGGTGCTCCTTTGACCGAGGAAGAGACCGGAATACTTGAAAAAGAATATGCCTCCATAGCTCCTTTTATTTCCCCTGAAGGACGGGCAGCAATAAGGAAAAAGGGAACATGGGTCATAGATCAGGAAAACGAAAAAGGGACAACGACTATTGGCAAAAACGGTGCATGTGCCTACGCTGTTGCAGATGAAAAGGGAATATTGAAGTGTGGTATAGAACAAGCTTATAATGAAGGGAAAACATCTTTTAAAAAGCCCATCAGCTGTCACTTATATCCGATCAGAATTACCAAATACGATGAATACGATGCCTTGAATTACGACAGGTGGCACATTTGTGACCCTGCCTGTCACTTAGGCAAAGCTTTGGGAGTTCCTTTGTATCAATTTTTAAAGGATGCTTTGGTAAGGAAATATGGCTTGGCCTGGTACCAAGATTTTTTAAAAGAAATTGAATACACGAAATAATTTTATATTAATAAATTAGTTTTTATTCAAGTGCTTCTTTTTGAATTTCTTATAATGGTTTTTGTATTTATCTATTAAAGTCATTTGAAATCTCTTCCTGGAATTTATATAGTATTGAAAACCCTGACCTCCAGGGTTTTTATTTTTTCTACAAGTCCTTTGTAAATATCAGATAATTATATTTATTACTTAAAGTAATTATATTTCACGATATATAATTTAATATATGTAAAGTGTACATTACTATATATCAAAAAATAAAATGCCTTTAATTTGGGCCATAATACAAAAAATAAGGATCAAAATATAAGTGCTTATCTGAAAGGAAGATTTACCTGTTTCCGACAGAGAATAAAATAACTGCCTGAGGGCTTTTGCAATAAAGACATCATAAATCCCTATGTTAAACCGCTATCCAAATAGCTCACTTTTCATGTTGATTGCCCTATTATGGTTATCGGGTGCAAAAGAAGCGTGGTCGGCACCGATAATCCGGGATGTATTTGTTTTCTCTGAATGTGAAAAAATGGCCTCGATCCGGGTAAGAAATGGTGTGGCTCCCTATACCTATGTTTGGAGCTATGCAGGAAACATTGTCCAAACGGATGCGGGACTAGGTGAAAGTGACATGAGTACCATCGAACAGGCACAAGGTGGAGATTACAACCTAACTGTGACTGACAGTGATGGAAACACCTACACGGAAACCATCAACTTTTCAGGTAGCACGAATTTTATCTTAAATATACTTTACGAGGAAAACCAGGAATGCGAAGGTGAAACTTTTGGTCAGGTTTATGGGACCATAGAAAATGGGATTGCTCCATTTACCATTAATTTTTTTGATGAAAGTGATGCTCTGGTTTTGACCACGGTTTTAAATGGAAGAAACCTGGATTTGAATGGTGTTCCGGCAGGAAGCTATCTTGTAGAAGTAATAGATGCCACAGGCTGTAAGGAATTGACAAGTATTGAAATTGAGGAAGTAGAACCCTTGGTTCTGGCTCCCGGTGCTGGTGCCGGAACTTTACCTGAAACCTGTGAAGCCAACGGGGGTGTGACTTTTGATGCATCGGATTATTTTGGAGATGTGGCTTTTAGGATAAGAAGGGCCAATGGGAGCTATGCTACAGGTTGGCTGCCGGCTCCGGGAGGGCAGATCAGGTATGATCAGCTTGAGGCAGGCGATTATGTCCTTGAAGTTACAGACGACTACAGGCTGGAGGATTGCCCTGAAGAGTTGGTTTTCAATATCGCAAACGAACAGCTTCTGGAAGTGTCTTTTAATACTACTCCCGTCAGTTGTTTTGGAGATGCTGATGGGGTCATTTATCTGGAAGCGGAGCGTCTTTTTATGGGCTTTTCTTTTCCTCCAGATGAAATCATAGTAGATATTCTTGATCCGGCAAACAATTTGGTTGTCAATGGACAGGTGGTTTCAATCGGGGCTTTATCCGGAGAAGCGAATTTTCCCGGCCTTTCTGCCGGAGAACATACTGTTATTGTCCGGCATGGAGGAGTAGATTACCCAGAGTGTACCCTTACTTATACCGTAAATATTGAGGCTCCGCCCTCTGCTTTAACTGCTTCCGTGAGCAGTACACCTGAAGTTTGTTTTGGTGCAGCAGACGGGACCGCCACTGTCAGCAGGTCCGGTGGATGGGGTGGATACAGCTATTTGTGGAGTGATGGGCAGACCACCAGGACAGCTTCCGGGCTTTCTCCCGGGGATTATTCGGTCAGGGTAAGCGATAGCGGAGGCTGCTACCTTGATTTGGATGTCACTGTGGAAGGGCCGGCAGAAGCCATATCCGGCGATATTACCCTGTTGTCCGGATTGACCTGCGTGGGGTCCAATGATGGCTCGGCAAGGGTATTTGATATTCAGGGAGGCTGGGGAAATTACAGTATTGAATGGAGCAATGGAGAGACTGGTCCGGAAGCCAGCCAGCTTCCCGCAGGTATCAATACGGTTACTGTACGAGATGAAGAAGGCTGTGAGCAAACATTTAGCGTTGATGTACCCGTTCCTGATGCCCCGGACATCAGTTATACCGCTACCGAACCAAGCTGTTTTGGTGCTGCTGATGGCAGTATCAGGGTGCAAATTCATGACGCTTCCACCACCTATACCGTCACCGTTGACGGGGAGGTGCAAACCGGCAATGACCTGCTATTTGAAGGCCTTCCGGCAGGTCAGCAAGAGGTGAGGATATCCTATTCTTCGGTATGTAATATTACTTCATTCATTACCATTGATGCTCCCGATGAACTTCTGATCAATGAAGACAACTTAAATATTTCACCTATCACCTGTACCGGAGCGGAAGATGGTGCCATTTCCGGAATCACAGCCAGTGGTGGAACCGGCACCCTGACTTACCAATGGGAAAAAGAAATCAGTGGAACTTTTCAGGAATTGGTGGGAGAGTCCGGGCTTTCATTGGACAACCTTTCCGGAGGAACCTACCGGCTGCGGGTATGGGATGAGAATGATTGTTCTGTCTCCCGTGATTTTGTGGTTTACGAACCAGATCCATTACAGGTTGGTAATCCGCTGGTCACCGATGTAAGTTGTTTTGGCGCTGCGGACGGGTCGGTAAGTTTTACCATTTCCGGAGGCACCGCACCCTACACCTATACATTGAATGGTGGGGTGTCGCAATCCACTTCCAACAGTCCGATCCTTCTTTCAGGACTTCCTGCTGCCACGGATAACTTTATAGTAGTAACAGATGCCAATGGCTGTACTGTTCCAAATATCAACTTTGATATCCTGGCACCTCCCGCCGTTGTGATTTCGGATGTAGACATTCAGGCAGAGACCTGTTTTGGACAAGGAAATGGCAGCATTCAGTTGGATGTCAGTGGAGGTTCGGGTAGTTTTTCTTACGAATGGTTTAGGGCTTCAGACCCTTCCACGGTGATTGCTACCGAAAAGGATTTGACCAACAGACCTCCAGGGCAATATATTTTAGAAGTGAGTGATCTGAATCACACTACCTGTACACTTCAGGAAACATTTGTTATTCCCATTACTCCGGAACTGGAGTTAAGCCTGTATGGAGAACCAGTGGATGTACTATGTTATGGAGAAAGCACGGGGGCCATTGCCATTGCTGTGGAAGGTGGAACAGGAAACTATATCTTTGACTGGGAGGGTCCGGATGGCTATTCTTCAGACCAGCAAAACCCATCATCCCTTGCCGCAGGACTTTATCAGGTAAGGGTTACCGATGAAAACGGTTGCTGGGAACAATTAAGTGATATCCTGATCAGTGAGCCTTCTTCTTCGGTTTCTATCAGTTTGTTGAACAAAGTAAGTCCAAAGTGTCATGATTCGGAAGATGGGCGTATAGAAATTCAGGTAGGAGGTGGCAGACCAGGCTATCAGATAAATTGGGAAAGGGCCGTTTCTCCCGGTGTATTCGTAGCTGTTCCGGGTTCATCTCTTACGCTTTCCGGTATAGGATCTGGGACATACCGTGCACTGGTCCAGGATGCCAATACCTGTATTGCCGCTCTGGAAGTAGATTTGGATGGTCCTGCCCCCCTGCAGGTAAATCTGATCGACAAACAAGATGTTTCTTGTTTCGGAAGAAATGATGGACAGATTACCCTGGAAGTGACAGGGGGATCAGGAGTTTATTTTTTTGACTGGGACCATGGATTTATCAATCAAAACCCTACCAACCTGGGTGAGGGGACCTATGGGGTGACGGTAAGGGATGCCAATGGCTGCAGCTTCAGGTTGGACAATATACAAATTGACCAACCGGACGCCCTTCAAATTGAATTGGATGAGGTGATTGCGCCCAGCTGCGGGCTGAATGATGGTAGTATATCTGTATCATTTACTGGTGGAAACCCTCTGACGGCGGGCAACAGGTGGGTGGAATTGTCTACTGAGACAGTAGTAGCGGAGGATCAGAATGTCGTTTCCGGCCTGAGTCCTGGTTTTTACAGGATAGAATACAGTACAGGAGGGAGTTGTACCGTCACCAGAACAGTAAACGTGCCAGGCCCCAGTAGTCCATTGCAGTTGGTGACCAATTCCCAGGATGCAGTTTGTCCCGGAGAAAGCGGGATAATATTTCTTTCCGCTTCGGGGGGAGTGCCAGGCTATACCTATTATGTATTGGATGGCGGTATTTGGGAAGTAGCAACTGGTTCGATTTTAGCAGGTTTGCCTGCAGGAGATTATGATGTCCGGGTAGATGATGCCTCAGGATGTCAGGATTTTGATGTCATTACCATCAATGAGCCGAATCCGCCTGTATTTGACGCAGAAGTGACATCACAGGTTTCTTGCTTTGGTGGGGATGATGGGGCCATTACCTACAGTATTTCAGGAGGTACCGGTACTTATACAGTGCAGTGGTATAGGAAAACTGCTTTGGGAGGGAAAAGTCCCATAGCCGATAGCAGTCTTTCCAGCCTGATAACCGGGACCTATTTTATGGAAATAGTCTATGCAGGCGGTTGTACGGTCGCTTCTCCCGACTATGAAATCACTTCACCAGATCCGATTGTTCATTCCACTGACCTTGATCAACCTGTTTGCTATGATGATAGCGGGCTTTTTTCCATCACTTTTTCCGGAGGAAATCCGGGAAAAAGCCTGACCCTTATTGCTGACAATGGCTACTCGATGAACCATAATGATGAGGTTTCAGGAACATATACTTTTGAAGACCTGGAACCTGGTAATTATTCCTGGCAACTGGAGGATGTTTCCTGTACGGTGGTGGAAGGGAACTTTACCATTGAGGATATTCTTCAACCAACCTTTTCCAGTAGTCATCAGGATATCTCCTGTTTCGGAGCTGCGGATGGCAGTCTGGAAATCAATGCGCCATCGGTACATACCGGAAGGACCTTTTCCGTATGGATCAATGGAGTGAGTCAGGGAAATCAAACTTCATTCTTCAATATGAACCCTGGTATTTACCAGGTTTGGTTGCAGGACAACAGAGGCTGCCAATCTGAGCCACAAGTGATTGAAATCATTGAGCCGGACAGTCCATTGGCTGTTGAACAACTCGTGGTTTCCCCTGTCATTTGTCATGGGGGTAACTCAGGTTCTCTGAGCTTCGAAATAGTTGGAGGAAGGCCAAATTACCGGGCATTGCTTACTCCTGATGGTGGGTCCGGAGTTTTTTTAACCGGATTAAATGAGGGGGAAACCTACGAATTTACCGGGCTTACAGCTGGGGAGTATACTTTGGAGGTTTGGGATGATAATGACAACTGTACCATTTCAGCATCCATTACCATTACACAACCTGAACTTTTGACAGCAGATCTTGCAGCAGGGCTGATTCTGTGCGAAGGGGGAACGACTTTTCTTGAACTCACGGTGGAAGGGGGTACGCTTCCATATGTATTTACCTGGGAAAGGTTTGATGCTGTGGCTGGTTCCTGGCAAACCCTGCCGGAAACCGGAAATAGCCTTATTGGTATTCAAGCCGGTGATTACCGGTATACGGTTACTGATGCATCTTCCTGCCTGTTATTGAGCGAGGAGGTTACCATTGCCGATGCCCACGAAATTGAAATTGCATTTACTTCCGAAGAGATTTCTTGTTACGGTGGATCAGCACAGATCAGCCTATCTGCCAGTTCACCCGGAAAGGATAGCTTCACCTTTTTTGTCAATGGCAGTCAGATTTTTGGAGAAACGTTTCAGGCGCAAGCCGGGACTTATGCGGTTTATGCGCAAGATAACATTAATGGTTGCTTGTCGGATGAAATATTCATTACCATGGATCAACCGGCTGCTCCTTTGGAAGTTAAGGATTTTTCCTGGCAGGACCTGAGTTGTTTTGAAGCTGCGGATGGAAGTATTTCCCTGGTCCTGGAAGGGGGTACGGCACCATACACCATAGTGGTAAATGGAAACAGCTATTCGGCCAATGAAAATGAAGTCCTTCATATTGATGGCCTGTCTGCCGATGTGAGCTACGATTTTGATGTCACCGATGCCAATGGATGTATGCTCGATATACCTTCCAAAACCCTGCAACAACCCCTGCCGCTTCAGGCATTGGCCACTGCGCCCGCCATAAGCTGTTTTGGAGGGACAACGTCAATAAACCTGCAGGTTACAGGAGGGCTAAAGCCGTACAGTATTTCCTGGGCTTATTCTACAGATGGAATTGATTTTGTGCCTTTGCCATCGCTGGAAAATGAAACATTACTCCTGGACAGGGACCCGGGCCATTACTTGTATTCCATTGCGGATGGAGCCTGCGGTTTCCTGACCGATACAGTACATGTACAGGCACCGGCAGCGGTGGAGTTGGATGCAGAAAGTTTTGATGTATCTTGTTTTGGGGGAAATGATGGAAGGGTGACATTAATGCCCTCCGGTGGTACAGGGTCCGGGTTCAGGATATTTTTTAATGGGGTGGAGGTATCCGGAAGTGAAATCAGCGGTTTAACCGCAGGAACCTATACAGCTTTTGTTATGAATGGAACCTGCCGGTCGGAGGATATTTCCATAACAGTGTCTCAACCTGCCGCACCATTGCTCGGGCTGGTGGATTTTCCTGAGGAATTGGCTTGTCATGGAGATGAAGGTACAGTTACCCTGAGTCTCAGTGGTGGTACTTCACCCTACACCGTCTCCCTCAACGGGGAGGAGAGTACCTTGGCAATTGCAGGGGATCTTGTCTTTTCCGGACTGGCAGCCGGATCTTACCTTGTAGAAGTAGTGGATGAGGCTGGTTGTAGCTGGGAAGAGGACTTTACCATTGCCGAGCCGGATCCCTTGAGCATTTTTACTGAAGAATTAATTGATGTAAGTTGTTTTGGAGGGGCGGATGGATCTGTTAGTCTGTTGGCCTCCGGTGGTTCGGGAAGTTATACCTACCGTTGGTTGGATGCTGATGCTGCGGAAATTGGTACAGGCAGGCATATTTCAGGGCTAAGCGCAGGGAATTACCGGGTAGAGGTAATGGACGAAAATGGCTGCCTGATTGCTCAGGACTATGAAATTGAAGCACCGGAGCCTGTGGATTTTATTTTTTCGGTACAAAATGTCACCTGTACCGGTTCCCAAAACGGACAGATTTCAGCAATTGGTTCCGGCGGAAGACCAGATTATCATTTGATCATCAATGGTATTCATTATCCGGGCTTGTTGGCCAATGGCCTGGCGGCCAATACCTATCGGGTACAGGTAATGGATGCCAATGGTTGTATTTCTCCTACCCGGGAAGTCACTGTAGAGGAGCCATTGCCTTTGCAACTTGATGCGGAAATTCAGGATGTAAGTTGCTATGCAGCCAATGACGGTAGGGTTGCTTTGCAGGTAGAAGGAGGCACAGCTCCTTATCAATACCGCTGGTCAGACGGCAATACCCTTTTCGAAAGATCCGGGATGGCTCCGGGAAATTATGAAGTGATCATCACAGATAGCAACGGTTGTACCGTAAGGGATCAGGTACTGATCTTACAGCCCGAAGCTTTGCTGGTGCAGGCAGATATTCAACCGGTTAGTTGTTTTGGTGGCAGTGATGGCGAAATTCGCCTGGATATCAGTGGTGGTAACGGATCCTATACAGTCGTCTGGGAAGCTATTTCTACAGGTCTTGAAATCGGAAGCGGGGACTTGATTGAAGGATTGGCGTCGGGCAGGTACCTGGCTTTGATCCAGGATGATAAAGGGTGTGTTATACAAAGAGAATACCTGGTTTCAGAACCTTCTTCTCCCTTGTCTGTGGTGCCTTTGGTAACTGATGTGCGGTGTGCCGGAGAAGGAAGAGGGGGCATAAACCTGGTGGTTTCAGGCGGTACGGCCCCTTATAGCTTCAATTGGTCATCCGGAGAGGTTACTAGTTCCATTTCCAACAAAAACGGTGGGACCTATCAGGTTCAGGTAATGGATGCCAATGGTTGTATCTGGACCGATAGTATTGTTATAGATGAGCCCGATCCTGTTGGGGTGACGGCTGCCATCACGGATGTTTCCTGTAAAATGGGTGCTGATGGGGCCATTGATCTGACCATCACCGGGGGAACGGGTGAACCGCGCGTTCAATGGAGCAATGGCATGACCGGCACCTCCATTTCAGGGTTAAGGGCAGGAGTTTACACAGCTTTTGTGCTGGATGAGCAATCTTGTTTTGACAGTTATACCTTTATTGTCAATGAACCAGAAGAGGCATTGACAGTAAGTGGAAATGGAAGCTTTGAACTTTGTTTTGTGGAGGATGTGGTTACCCTGGATTTAGAGGTTAGCGGAGGCACTGCTCCCTACCAGTATGCCTGGTCAAATGGCTCTACTGAAAAAGACCTATTTAACATCGCACCAGGAAATTACGAAGTAACTGTTAAGGATGCTAAAGGTTGTACTGTAATTCGAACTTTTGAAGTTCCTCCACCTATTTCTCCAATGGATGTCACCATTTCCGGAAAACTGGGTGTGTGTAGCGTCAATGAGAGGGGAGAAGCCAATGTTACAGTGAGTGGCGGAATGGCACCTTATTCCTTCCTGTGGTCCAATGGAGCGACCACCTCTTCCACTGATAATCTTAACCCCGGTGTTTATAGTGTAGATGTGACTGATGCAAAGGGTTGTGTGGTGAGAAGAGAAGTGGAAATTATCCGCTCAAGGGACCTGCAGATCAGTCTGGAGGATATACAGGGAGTTTCCTGTTTTGGTGCAAATGATGGAAGCATCAGCATCCGCGTTCAGCCGGACGCTGTTCCTTTTCAAGTCTTATGGAGCAACGGCGTAGCCGATCAATTGACCATAACGGATCTTGGGCCTGGAATCTACACCGCAACCATCACCGATGAGGCCGGTTGTGTGACTTCTGCCGCTTACCAGGTTCGTGAACCGGAAATTCTTAATGTATATGAAACCATTGCCGATGTAGACTGTCATGGCAACGGTAATGGAAGTATATTCCTTGAAGTAAGGGGAGGAACGGCCCCCTATACCTTTGCCTGGTCCAATGGTGCCAACAGCAAGGATCTCCGCAATCTGGAACCGGGAACGTATTCCGTGGTGGTAACCGATAGGATGGGATGCTCCACCGGAGGTACTTATACCGTTGCCGAACCCACGCCTCTCGAAGTAAACATATCCCAAACAGATATGCTGGCCTGCCACGGTGATGCCAATGCCTTTATCAATCTGGATATATCCGGAGGAGTCCAGCCCTACCGGATTACCTGGAGTGATGCACCTGGTCTGGGAACGCAAAACAGGAATGGCCTTGAAGCGGGTAGTTATACGGTACTGGTAACGGATGATAACAATTGTACGCAGGTAAACACCATAGTAATCGAGGAGCCGGCTCCACTGGAAGTGGAGTTGTTTACCCGCTTTGATGTGGATTGTGAGCTCAAGGTGTTGACAGGAGAGGCCTGGATCGAAATTCAGGGCGGGACTGGCGAAACCTATGAAATATCCTGGAATACGGGAGATCAGAATGTTTTGGAAACACAGTTTTTTGAGGATGGAGTAGTGGAAGTAAGGGTGACCGATGAGAGCGGATGCAGTATTGAAGTTGCGGAAGTGGTTACCATGCCGCTGGCTTTTTCGGAAGCAGAGTTTCTATATACCGTTTTATCTACCGGTGTGGAGGGAGAAATCCTTGTCAATGATCCTGTACAATTCAGGGACCAAACCCTGGGGAATGTATTTACCTGGGAATGGGATTTCGGAGATGGTAACAAAAGCAATGAGCAACATCCCATCCACAGTTATACCAAACCTGGAACCTACACGATCAGTTTGACTACTTTTGATGTATTGGGCTGTGTCTCAGAAACCAGCAGGACAGTGGAAGTAGTAGCCTCATACAGGATCCTTATTCCCAATGCTTTTTCGCCCAATGACGATGGGCTGAATGACTACTTTAAGCCTAAATTAAGGGGAATAACCGATTTTGAAATGCACATTTTCAACAAGTGGGGAGAACTGGTGTATTCCGCCTTTAGTCAGGAGGATGCGGGCTGGGATGGCACATTGAAAGGTCAGTTGAGTCCGAACGGGAATTATGTGTACAAAATCAACTATGTTACTGTGGATGGAGAACCAGGTACCCAAACAGGTGTGTTTACGCTCATTTATTGAGGAGGGAATAAATTTTTTGAAGCAATTTAAATTAATGGAGAGATGAAAAAGTTTTGTGTATCGATTGTTTTTCTTTTGGCCTGGGGATTTTCCTGGGGTCAGGACATTCAATATTCTCAGTTCTATGCTGCTCCTTTATATTTGAATCCAGCTTTTACGGGCTCAACCGAACTCACCCGGATAGGGGCAAATTTCCGAAACCAATGGCCGGGTTTGGACCATTCATTCGTTTCCTATTCGGCCTACATTGATCATTACATGTTTGACATCAATTCCGGAATTGGACTAATCATCAACTCCACCCGTGAAAGTCAATCCAGATTAAGTACCAATGAAGTTGGCCTTGCCTATGCTTACAAGCTTCACTTGGGAGTAGATACTTACCTTAGGTTTGGAGGACAGGCGAGTTTCATTTCCCGTGACGCCTATTTTGGAGATTTGATTTTCGGTTCCCAACTGGACATTGAACGAGGATATATTGATGACTTCAGTGGGGAGTTATTTGGGCATGATTACAAACACAGTTTTCTGGATTATAATTTTGGCATGCTCTTCCATACGCAAATGTTTTGGCTTGGAATTTCGGGACATCACTTGTCCGAACCCAATACCTCTTTTATTGATGGAAATATCAGCAAGCTCCCCATGAAGCTTTCAGCTCACGGGGGGATTAAATTTAACCTGGGGGAAGGGATGATCAATAATTATTACAGCAATACGAGGCAGGAAAGATCAGCTTTCTTTGCGTTTAATTATAAAAGGCAAGATCCATTTAACCAACTTGATCTCGGTGCCCAGATTTTCATAGAACCTTTAATTTTGGGTGTTTGGTACCGGGGATTTCCGGTCAAATACCAACTCCCCAACAATGAGTCTATCGTTGGTTTGCTGGGTGTAGCACTCAACAGTGGCATAGATATAGGGTACAGCTATGATTTCACTTCCTCCAAACTCACGCTGGGAAGTTCGGCAGGGGCTCATGAAATATCCATTAGGTATTCCTTTTTGTATGGAGATCCCAAGGAAAGAAATAAAAGGAGTACCATAATTCCCTGTTTCCGGTTTTAAGATTAATCAAACCGGACAATATCCGCTCCCAGATTATTGAGTCTTTGGTCAATATACTGGTAGCCCCGGTCTATTTGTTCCACATTGTCAATTATCGAAGTGCCATCAGATGAAAGGGCGGCGATCAGCAGGGCCACCCCGGCCCTGATATCCGGAGAGGTCATTCTGATACCTTTTAGGGGATATTTTCTGTCCAATCCAATTACAGTCGCCCTGTGGGGGTCACACAAGATGATCTGGGCTCCCATATCAATCAATTTATCTACAAAGAACAGCCTGCTCTCAAACATTTTTTGGTGTACCAAAACAGTCCCCTTGGCCTGAGTGGCCACGACTAGTACTATGCTAAGCAAATCCGGCGTAAATCCCGGCCAGATGGCATCAGAAACAGTCAGTATGGAACCGTCTATAAAAGTCTCGATTTCGTAATGTTTCTGGGCAGGAATAAAAATATCATCTCCTTTGATTTCGAGCTTTATTCCCAGGCGCTGGAAGGTTTCCGGAATCAGGCCAAGTTTATCTACCCTTGCGTTTTTGATGGTGATTTCGGATTGGGTCATGGCAGCCAGTCCGATGAAGGAGCCAATTTCAATCATATCGGGAAGCAGGGTATGCGAGGTGCCTTTTAAACTTTCCACTCCTTCTATTTCCAGAAGATTTGAACCGATGCCTTTGATTTTTCCTCCCATGCTGTTGACCATCAGGCAAAGTTGCTGAATATAGGGTTCACAGGCGGCATTGTAAATGGTGGTCTTGCCCCTGGCCATGCTGGCTGCCATGATAATATTGGCCGTTCCAGTTACAGAAGCTTCATCCAATAGCATGTAAGCCCCTGTGAGCTTGCTTCCATCAATTTTATAAATGCCTTTTTTGGAGTCATAATGAAACCTGGCACCTAGTTTTTGAAAGCCCGTGAAATGGGTATCCATCCTCCGCCTCCCGATTTTATCTCCTCCGGGTTTTGAGATTCTTCCTTTACCAAACCTGCTGAGAAGCGGACCTAAAAGCATCACGGATCCCCTCAGACCCGAGGCTTTTTCCAAATATTCCCCGGTTTCCAGATAAGAGAGTTTGATGTTTTTGGCCTTAAAGGAATAGCTTTCGGGTCCTTTTTTTTCAACCACCACACCCATATCAGAGAGCAGTTCAATCAATTTATTGACATCCCTTATATTGGGGATCTTGTGGATGGTGACCTCCTCGGAAGTAAGCAGCACCGCACAAAGTATTTGAAGGGCTTCATTTTTTGCGCCCTGAGGAGTTATCTCACCTTTGAGTTGGGTGCCTCCTTTTACCCGAAATGATGCCATTAATTCCTTCTTTTTTTATTGTTTTGGTTGTTGTTTCTTCTTTTTCCCCCGCTATAATTTCTCCTTCCTCCGTTGTTGTTGTTGGAATTGGATGTGCTGGCATTGACATTACTCTTGAAATCCCTTCTCATGCTGGTTTCAAAAAGTCCGTTTTCCTTAACCTTGTCCAGGTCAATATGTAATTTTCCCTTTGAGAGGGTTTTAATATCCTCCAATATGATGGCATCATCAAAATTTTCCCTGTTCCAGGTAGAATGGAAACTGCGCATTAACTGTCCGATATAAATCAGGGCTATTTCCTGTTCCTCGTCATCCTCGATCTCTATGGCTTTTTCAATGAGCTTTTCAATGTTTCTGCCGTAGTGCTTAAATTTAACTTCACCTTCAGGATAGCCCACAGTTTTAGGTTTCTTCCCC
This sequence comes from Cyclobacterium sp., assembly GCF_014762705.1. Lineage (GTDB taxonomy): Bacteria > Bacteroidota > Bacteroidia > Cytophagales > Cyclobacteriaceae > Cyclobacterium. Next base: position 66,060 of record NZ_JABURL010000095.1, read on the forward strand.
AGAAGTTCTTTTAGAGGCATGGGAAAAGGACCATCGACCTCCAATTCAAAGTCAGACATGATGTACATATCATCCCATAATTTCTGGTCACTTTCGCTTTTTAGCTGTGGGTTGAGTTGTTTCATCAATTCCACCAGAGCAAAGGCATATTCCGTCCTTTTTTCCTGATCAGGGACAGTTTTAACGTAATCCACTAATTTCTGGATGTTTTTTCCGTATTCTTTCAAAATAACTTTGTTTATAGGCTTTTCATTGTCTCTCATGATACCTGCATTTAAGTTTCCTGAACTTTTGTCAATATACTAAAAAATATGCATTAGCCAGTCTCAAATGTTTTTGGTATCCGCAATCAAAATATTTATTCTACTATGCGAAGCTTTGCAAAGCTAAGTAATAATGTTTTATCTCCAAAATGGTCGAAGTGAATATGTGCTTTTCTGTTGACGCCTTCGGTTTCTATGGTCATGACTTTTCCAAAGCCAAACTTGGGATGCTCTATTTTATCACCGGCTGCCAGGTTATTGGTGTTGGAAGGTTTGAAGTCCGGGCTGGGGCTATGTACCCTGGCTGTAGTGTTTCTGACAGCAGGTCTTTTGAGGCCCACAAAACCACTGCTACCCTCGCTTTCCCTGAAGCTGCTGGACAGTTGCGAACTCAATTTTTTGTTTACTTTTATAAAAGCAGGATCAATTTCCTCTAAAAACCTACTGGGCTCGCAATTCAGCAGCCTGCCATACCTGTACCTTGTCAGTGCATAGCTCAGGTAGAGTTTGTCCATGGCCCGGGTAGAGGCCACATAAAAGAGCCTTCTTTCCTCTTCCAGATCTTCACGGCTCTGCATCATCATCTGAGACGGGAAGAGATCTTCCTCCATGCCTACTACAAAGACATATTTGAATTCCAGACCTTTGGAGGAGTGGATGGTCATCAGCGTCACAGTATCCTGGTTGTCCTTATTTTGGTCTTCATCGGTAAGCAAGGCAATTTCCTGTAAAAAAGCTCCCAGCGATTTGTCTTCATTCTCCGGATTGTCTACATATTCCTTTATGGCATTCAGCAGCTCTTGGACGTTTTCATACCGGTTCAGGCCTTCTATGGTTTTGTCTTCATACAATTCTCTCAGCAGCCCGGATTGTTTGGCAATACTTGTGGCGGCCTCAAAGGCATCTTTTCTTTCTGCTTCTATTTTAAAACTTCTGATCGTAGTACTGAAATCCTCCACAGCATTGGCAGCCCGGCCGGGAAGGAAGCTTTTGCTATTGGTGATGACTTCCCATAAAGGTATGTCATGCTCATAGGCGGCCACCATCATTTTTTCCACGCTGGTATTGCCGATTCCTCTTTTCGGGTAATTGATGATGCGTTTAAACGCCTCTTCATCCTCTTGATTGACCACATACCTGAAGTATCCCATCAGATCTTTGATTTCCCTTCTCTGGTAAAAGGAGAGCCCTCCCACAATCCTGTAGGCAATACCCAGCTTCCGGAGCGCTTCCTCCATGGACCTGGATTGGGAGTTGGTCCTGTAAAGGATGGCAAAATCACTGTTGTTGAGTTTTTTGTTATTTTTTTCTTCAAATATCGTGGTAGCTACCATTCTGCCCTCTTCATTGTCTGATGAAGCCTTCATCAGTTCGATCAGGTCGCCATGCTCGTTTTGCGTCCAGACGTTTTTTTTCAGTTGGGATTTATTTTTTGCAATAATCGAGTTGGCAGTATCCACGATATTTTTGGTGGACCTGTAGTTTTGTTCCAATTTGACGATAAAAAGATCGGGATAATCCTTTTCGAAATTCAATATATTTTGAATATCCGCACCCCTGAACGCATAAATACTTTGTGCATCATCCCCCACCACGCAAATGTTTTGGTGCACGGCTGCCAGTTTTTTGGTGATCAGGTATTGGGAAAGATTGGTATCCTGAAACTCATCAACCATGACATACCTGAAGCGTTGCTGGTATTTATTAAGGACATCAGGATGATCTCTGAAAAGCACATTGGTATTGAACAGCAGATCGTCAAAATCCATAGCAGACGACCTGAAAAGTCTTTTTTGGTAATTTTTATAGATTTCTCCCACCTTGGGCTTCATGGCAGCCTCATCATCTGCGAGAATGAAAGGATCGTTAATGTAAGTTTCCCAGGAAATCAACCGATTCTTGGCTCCGGAAATCCTGGACAATACCGTATTGGCCTTGTAAACCTTGTCATCAAGGCGCATCTCTTTGACAATGGAGCGGATAAGGGATTTGCTGTCATCGGTGTCGTAAATCGTAAAATTTCCCGGATAGCCTAATTTATGAGCTTCCACCCGCAATATTTTGGCAAAAACAGAGTGAAAAGTTCCCATCCAGGTGTTTCTGGCCTCCAGCCCAATGAGTTTTTCAATGCGCTGTTTCATTTCATTCGCAGCCTTATTGGTAAAGGTCAGGGAAAGAATCTGAAAGGGATCCACTTGTCTGGCATGGATCAGGTGGGCAATCCGAATGGTCAATACCCTTGTTTTACCTGATCCGGCACCGGCAATGATCATAACAGGTCCTTCCGTCCTTTCTACGGCGGCTTTTTGCGGGGGATTGAGGCTTGCTAGATAATCCATAAACGTTATTCAAGTTTCTGTTTCCCGGGGATGGATAATTAGAGACTGCAAAGGTACCATTTCTTTTTTACCTAATCCTGCTCTGCCTTTGAAATGTCAGCATCTCATATTTAAGTGCAAAATTAATGGTATTGGGGTTTTGCTGTTTGAAAAATAGTGTTTATTTCCTTTTAAATCATGTTTTGCTCATTTGGTAGAAAAAATATTGTGAAAAGTATGAGTTAATCTTTAATTTTGTCAATATCATAGTTAGAATGTGTCCAGTTCACCCTGGCAGTAATTACATAAAGGTACCTGCTTGCAGAAATTTGGAAATTTTTAATTTCAGGTCGTTTTATTCACTTTTTAGCTATTTGTATTCAAACCGACACCAATTTCTATATGAATAAGATCCTCATTATTGATGATGAAATTTCTGTTTGCAAACTGCTTTCAGGATATTTACAAAAGAAGGGTTTTGAAACTGAAACCACCATTAGCGGCAGACAGGGACTAAAAAAACTTCAAAAGGAGCATTTTGATGTGGTACTTTGTGATTACCGGCTGGGAGATTATGATGGGAGTACCATCTATCCTGAAATCAGAAAGATAAGCCCTGATGCGGTGGTCATTTTTATTACTGGCTATGTTAACCTTCAAGTGGCAATAGGCCTGGTAAAGAAAGGGGTTTATCAATACCTTGAAAAACCACTGAGGCCGGATGATTTGCTGGATACCATAAAGATGGCACTGAGTTCCAAAGCAAAGGGAAAACATTATCCTGACAAGCATAATGAGGTTTCCCCTGAGCAGGAACTGGTAATGGGGCGGGACGAATCAACGAAGAAATTGATGAAGTCTCTTTCCCTTGTAGGTCCTACCAACTATTCGGTAGTAATAGAAGGAGAAACGGGTACCGGCAAGGAATCCATAGCCAGATTGCTACACCAATGTAGCAAACGGTGCAATGGTCCTTTTATTCCAATTGATTGCGGAAGCCTTTCCAAAGAGATTGGGGCCAGCGAACTTTTTGGTCATGAAAAGGGTGCCTTCACAGGGGCTTTTTCGGACAAGACAGGGGCATTTGAATTGGCAGAAGGTGGCACCATTTTTTTGGATGAAATAGCCAATCTTTCCCTTGATATTCAGGTGATGCTACTTAGGGCACTTCAGGAAAGAAAGGTTAGGAAATTGGGAAGTGTCAAATTGAAAGAGGTAGATGTCAGAATCATCGTAGCTAGCAACGAAAACCTGATAGGCAAAGTAAAAGAGGGTCTTTTCAGGGAAGATCTTTATTACAGGATCAATGAATTTAACCTCAAGGTGCCGCCACTAAGGGAGAGACCCAGAGATTTGGCGCTTTTGGTCAATCATTATATAGAAAAAACTGGTATAGAACTGGACAAATCTTTTTGTGGCATAGATGAAGAAGTAGACGTTCTGTTCAATAATTATTCCTGGCCAGGAAATATCAGGGAGCTAAAAAACACCATACGCAGAGCCTGCCTGTTGACAGAAGATGGAGCTAGTATTTCCAGGTCTGTACTGCCTGCTTCCTTACTGGCCCGGGATAATGAGAATTTAGCAGGTAAAATACCACAGATCGGTCCATTAGTTGATGAGGAACTTCCAGTGTTGGACTTAAAATCCCAGGCACATCTCGCCGAGGCAAGGCATATCAGGAAGGTACTTCTTGAAGTTGGATATAACAAAACCAAAGCCGCCGAGTTGCTAAATATAGACCGAAAGACCCTTTATCAAAAATTAAAAAGATTTGAAGTAAAGGCCTAAGGGCCCACCTTGATATTAGGTGTTGGGTTCCAGGTTTTTTCTATCAAAGTAAAGTGAAAAAGTACTCCCCGTTTCTTTTTCACTTTCCAGGTAAAATCCAATCTGATGGCCCAGCAGAATTTCCCTTGCCGTGTATAGGCCCATCCCGTTTCCTTTAGGTTTGGTGGTATAAAAAGGTTTGAAGAGATTGGTGCGCTCATCTTTATTCATTCCTATTCCATTATCCGAAATACGAACTATAGATTTCTGGTTGGCCGATTTGGAACTAATGCAAATAATTCCGTCCTTGTTTAGTATGGATTCGATTGCATTGTTAATGATATTGTTAAAAGCCATCAATAATTTGTCTCGGTCTATTGGGTAGAAAAATTCATTTTTTGTCAGGTTTACTTTAAGTTGGATATCCATCAACTTGAATTTATTGCGGTTGGTTTCAATGGCCTCTTCGATTATTTCATTGATATTCAATAGCGTGAAATTCAAATCAAAGCTTTTGTCGAATTCCAGCAAGGACTTTATGGTCTTGCCCAATCGCATGTTGTTTTCTTCAATATAATCGATACTGTCAGACAAATATTTTGGTATCTTCTCTATGCTATCTTTGAGTTCATCCGCTGCCAGGCCTATTCCATAGGATAGGTTTTTTAATTCATGAACGATGAGGTGATTCATGGATTTGGTAGCTGTAAGTTCATTTTTCCGAATAACTGCAGTGGTTTCTTTTCTTATTTCACCAATGTTTTGGGCACTCAGCAAGTAGATATTCCCTTCTTCGCTGATTTTATCACCAGTCAGCAGAGCCGTTATGGCTTGGCCATCCTTGCGTTTTAAAAGGTATTCCCAATTGATGACGTTATCCTTGATGCAAATCTCTTGGGTGAATTTTTTACCTTGTTCCTCATGAAAAAACAAATCCGGAACACTCATTTTTTTGAATTCCTCAACGGTATAACCCAATTGGCGAATTGCGCTTTCATTGGCATCCAAAACGTTGTAGTTGCAATCAGCCAATAATAAAATTTGATGGGATTTTTGAAAAGCATCCCGGTAAGAATCAGGCTTCAACATAATACATGAAGATTGGTTTCAGCCTGGATAAACCATAAATCGTGCAATTTTACCCATGATGGGAAAAAAACACCCCGAATCGAATTAATGTGGTTTGTTTCTGTTTCTGAATTTTCTTTGTATCTAAAAATTAAAAACTAAATAACTTTGGTAAAAGTAATATTATTTCATTGTTTGAAATTTTAACAAAATATTATTTTACGATAAAAAAAGTTTGTATTTTTTAAATTTTTTTATCAAAAAGCAGGTGCCCTGGCCCGATATTTCTTGAAGAAATTAAGAACTCCGCTTCCTCAAGGAGAAACTAAGCCATTAACAAAACCTAACAGAATGAAAAAAAATAAAAGCAAAAAGAAGTTTGAATTTTTCCATGCGGACAATGTTTTTGCTGGTCAGGTAGCAAAGAGCCAAAGATTTAAAGGAACCTTTAACTCACAGGATTTGAAAAAAAGTTCCGAAAAGAAAAATCATGGGGTAGAATAAGTGATCGATACAATTTTATGGCAAAAGGATATCATTCAACATTGGATAAAACCCTCAGGTACCAAGATGGCAGGGTTATTTATATTGAGGTTTATCGTATCTCGTGAAGTTGTCCTGTGACCTGGGTTTGCCTTGGTTTTTCCATCGGTTATGGGTCCAGAGATACAAGGAGGGTTGGTCCCTTATATTTTTTTCTACCAGATCGATGAATTTTTCGGTAATGGAATGAGGGCCATTGCTGGCATATGGCGGACTGGCCAATAGCTGGTACTCAAATTCATAATACCCTCTTTTGGGTTTGCTGGTGTAGGCATATATGACAGCAAGGCCAAATTTCTTCGCCAGTTTTTCACCTCCTTCAAAAAATGCAGCTTGGCGGTTCATGAATAGGGTCCGGTACCTGATTTCCATTTGATTGGGCCTTTGGTCTGCAGCCAATACGATTAATCTTGGTACCAGTCTGTCTTTTAAAAAGGTTCGCTGAAAGGATTTCCTTTCAGTAATTTTGGCTCCCATTCTTCCCCGTATGTTTTGCATCAATTTTTCAAAAAAGGGATGGTTTATTTTTGTATAAATGGTTTCACATTTTCCCTGTACCTCTGAGGAGACGGTCAAAAGGTGTCCTTCCCAGTTGAAAAAATGACCGCACATACCGATTACAATCTCTCCTTTATCCACCCGGTCAAAAATCAGGTGTGCGTTTTTGGTAAGGAATCTTTTATTCATCTCCTTTTTGCCCATGGTAAGTAACTTGATGGTTTCAGCCAGGGAGTCGGTAAAGTTTCTGTAAAAATCCTTTTCAATTTGTTTTCTCTCTGCACTATTTTTATTTGGGAACGCATTGGCCAAATTTTCCTGTACGACTTTTTTCCTGTACCCTATCAGGTAATAGGCAATCAGATAAAGCAAATCTGAAAAAACGTATAAAACGCCCAGAGGAAGCATGGAAATCAGACGGATAAAGATCATTTGTTTTTCAACCGCATTAATTGGATGTCAAAAAGAAAAATCAAAATAATGAAATTATGATGACTTTCTTGGCTAAAATTAGTTATAAATAAAGCCAATTTGTAATTTTAAGGCCTATGTCCGAAGTACAGCGAAAAAAATATTCAGATAAAGAGAAAAACAGCATTTTTGATCATGAGTTCATGCCTCATATTGACTCCATGTACAATTTTGCCTTCAGGTTGACCTTTGATGAAGATGATGCGAAGGATCTGGTGCAGGACACCTACCTGAAAGCATACCGTTTTATCAATTCTTTTGAGAAAGGGACAAATGCGAAAGCCTGGCTTTTCAGGATCTTGAAAAACAGTTTTATCAACGAGTACAGAAAGAAAAGCAAGCAACCCTCCAAGGTAGATTATCAGGAAGTTGAAACTTATTATAACTCGGATAATGTTGATTATAATATGACCTCGGATTTGAGGGTAGATGCCGTCAAAGACATGTTGGGCGATGAGATTTCCAATGCCCTAAACAGTTTGGCAGTTGATTTCAGGACTGTTATCATTCTTTGCGACCTGGAGGGTTTTACATATGAAGAAATGGCCAAGATCCTGGATATTCCAATAGGGACAGTTCGTTCCAGGCTACACCGGGCAAGGAACCTTTTGAAGGACAAACTTCGTTCTTACGCCGAAAATATGGGCTATGATACAGAGGAAGATTAATATTTGAATAGAAAAACGTGAAATGGACAAAGATCTAAACACATCCAGCAAGAGAAAATTGAACTGTAACGATGAAAGTAAATGCTTCGAACTGTTGGAAAGCATTCTGGATGGGGAAGAATCCTCAGGTTCAAAGGAAATCTTAGATGAGAAACTGGCCAAATGCCAACCTTGTTTTGAACATTATCATCTTGAAAAAGTAATTCGGGAGGTCTTAAAAAGCAAATGCACCAAACACATGGTGCCTGCAGAATTGAAGGACAGCATTCGGCAAAAAATTCAGGAAATCAAATAAAATTTCATGTCTCAGGGCAAAGCCATCATTTTTTCGGCCCCGTCGGGTTCGGGTAAAACAACCATCGTCAAACACTTGCTTCAGGAAATGCCTCAACTTGGATTTTCTATATCTGCCTGTACCAGGGATAAAAGGGGAAGGGAAGAAGAAAACGGAAAGGATTATTATTTTTTAAGTCCGGAAGAGTTTCAAAATAAAATAAACCAAAATGCTTTTATCGAATGGGAAGAGGTCTACGAAGGTAATTTTTATGGTACCTTAAAGGAAGAAATCCAAAGGATATGGGATGAGGGCAAACATGTGATTTTTGATGTAGATGTCAAGGGTGGATTAAACCTGAAGCAATATTTTGGAGAAAAAGCCCTGGCAATATTCGTAAAAGTACCCTCCATGGAGGATCTTGCCCAACGACTCCGGGACAGGGGTACCGATTCTGAGGAAAGTCTTTCGCGAAGGATTTACAAGGCCAAGTTTGAGATGGGATTTGAAAGTAAGTTTGATGTGACATTGGTGAATCAGGATCTTGATACTTCCTTCAAAGAAGCAGAAACACTTGTCAGGAATTTTATTGAATCCAATAAGGTTTGAAAGTTGGTTTATTTTTCGGCTCCTTTAACCCGATTCATATTGGCCACTTGATCATTGCCGATTCCATGCAGGATCAGACCGACCTGGAAGAAGTTTGGTTTGTGGTATCTCCACAAAACCCCCTTAAGACCAGCAAATCTCTCCTACATGAATTTGACCGGTTAAAAATGGTAGAATTGGCCACTGCGGACAATTTTAATTTCAGGGTAAAGGATGTGGAGTTTCATATGCCCAGGCCCAGTTATACCATAGACACTTTGACCTATCTCTCTGAGAAACATCCTGGGAATGAATTTCACCTGATACTGGGAGGTGATAACCTCAACCATTTTCACAAGTGGAAAAACAGCCAGGAAATTTTGAAGCAATATGGAATGTATGTATACCCCAGACCTGGCAGGAACAAAAGTATTGACCATGAGCACATCCGTTACGTAGAAGCTCCTTTACTGGATATTTCGGCCACTTTTATCCGGAAAACCATACAGAGAGGGGGATCGGTAAGGTACCTGCTGCATCCTCATGTTTTGGATTATATCCGGGACAAGAAATTTTTTCTCTAATCAGTCCTTTAGGGCGGTGTTGGTTGTGATTTCCTTCCTGGTGCTGATTTTTTCGTTAATTTGTTTCGCTATGGCTTTTCCCTGGTCAACACCATGATCAATGGCCGGAAGGTAATGTATTCCCCCGTAAAACCTGCTGATTGCAGCCTCCTCCGCAGCTTCTCTAAACGAATCAAATTCACGGATACCTAAACCATATTTTACCTCGGTGGAATCCATAAAATGGAAAGGTTCTCCCAATAGCCTTGTCAGGGCGATAGAGGCTGCTGTGGAGATTACACTATGGCCACTGGTATATTCAGGAAAAGGAGGTGTTTGGAGAAGGGGCAGCCAATCCTGATCCATGTATTGGTTGATGTACGTTTCAGGCCTAATCAAAACACTTCTGTATTTTTCGTCCCAACAGGAGATGAAGGCATCAAAAAGATATATTGATGTTACAGCCATGGCTTCCGCGGTTTGTTTCCAGTCCAGGTTTCCGGCTTTGGATGCAATACCTGAAATGCCCATCCAATGTCCGCCCGGAGTGATTTTCTTTTCCGCATACATCACATGCCCCTTTACATTCATCTTATAGGGGTTGCAATCCCAGAAGTAGGCTATTTCCTCCTGATTCTCATTCATTTGGTTGCCTGCATCCATTACCGCCTTTGCATCCAGAAAAAACCGGCTTTCCGGGATGGTGTCGAATGGTGGAGGAGGAGGAGGGATAAACTGGTCAGCCGAATCCAGGAAAAAAGTCCGGATTTTATTCCAATGAGGTTCGATTCCCTCAATATAGGCGGGTGGGGTGGGCTTCCAGGAACCCGGGTCATTGTTGATGGTGTATTTTTCAAAGGACCTGCTCTGATGGTAATTGTCCCTTGAAGCATAGGCCATAATTTCATCTGCCACTACTTCCCCCAGATGAACAGAAGCATCAAAATCGGCTTTTGGCATCCCCGCCATTAGAATCTTTTCATAGGCGGCCTCTTTATATGCCACCATGTCCTGTTCTGAAAAAATCATATTAGTGGCCACTTTACAGTATGCCGCCAGTGCGGACAAATGAAAGTTGATTTTCTCCTCATTTTCAATAGTTATGGCAAGGGGTTTGGAATCATTTAACTGACCCATTAGGGAAGTATATTGTTCCGGGTCAGCCAATGCTGCCACCTCATAGGCAGCGATGGACGGATAAGCATAAATCCTGCTCGCAACCGGAGGGGAAAATATATCGTGCACAATTACATCCGTTAGCGCTCCATTGGCATCTACCAAAAAATAATGTTCTTCCAGTAAACTTTTATACGCCTCATTTTCTTTGCACGAAGCCGTGAAAAGCATCAGGAGCAGCGGAATCAAAAGGTGCCTGACCTGAATTTTTTTTGGTGAAGAATTCATCATATTAATTGTAAAACTAAATTATCCTAATTCGTCTGTTTTTCAGTCAGGTTTTTCTCCGAATTCAAAATATGCTGCTGATATTGCCCAATTATCCAATTAGCCACCTTCTTGCCCTGATCCTGTCCCCTGGTAATGGCATCCATAAAGTGAATGCCACCATAAAGTCTGGAAATGCTCGCTTCCTCGGAAGCTTGCATAAAGGAATCGAAATCCCTGGTGCCCAGACCATATTTTTCTTCCACCGTATCTGTGTAGGCAAAATCATCACCAAAGAAATGACTGAGGATCACGGCGGATGTGGTGGATATGGTGGAGTGTCCACTCAGGTATTCAGGGAAGGGTGGGGTTTGTAACATGGGTTGGTAATTTGGATCCAGGTATTTCCGGATAGCCGTTTCAGGCCTGATGCGATCACTCCTGTATTTTTCATCCCAACAACTGATAAATCCGTCCATTAATCCTAAAGCCACCAAAGTATTGATTTTCATAGATTCTTCAAACCCAAGCTTTGCTTTTTGGCAGGCAATATCAGTAATTCCCATCCAATGTCCTCCGGGTGAAATTTGTTTGATACCCACCATCAGGTGTCCCGTTTCCTGTAAAGCAAATGGATTACAGTCCCAAAAGGCTGCTATTTCCCTTTGTTCTTTATTCATCTCCAGCTGATAAACCTCTTTCATTAAATGGAAAAAGTTGGAATTGGAATCTGTAGAAAAGGCTTCAGGAGGCAGGGGTTTAAATTGGTCAGAGGACTGAAGCACAAATGGCCTGACAGTGTTGAAATAAGGCTCAACCGGCGCAAAGTAACCGGGAGGTGTGGGGTACCATTTGCCCTCTTCTGTAGATGCCTGGTACCGGGGATAGTTACTTATTTCCTTGTATTTATCCGCCTGTGCATAAGCCAGGATTTGTTGGCTGATATTTTCACCGTAAGTTGCTGCTTTACTGATTTCCTCTTCTGTATATCCCCTGGCAGCAGCAGAGTCTGTCAGGGCCATTTTAAAAGCTTTCATTTCCATACCAGAAGGTTGCATGCTGGCAGAAGTATGTATCATGGCAAATGCAGCACTCAGGGATGGTGAAGGGCTTTCCTCATCTGGTGCTTCGATGGGAGAAAGACCATTTATAAATCCAGAGAAGGAAGGATAATCCTCATTCTCAAGTGCAATTACCTCATAACCGGATAAGCAGGCGTAGGCATAAAATCTGGCTGCCAAAGGGGGATTGGTGATGTCGTGCACCATGAGGTCAGTCATCTTTTCCGTAATCCAACCAATGGTTTCAGCCTCAATTGGTTTTTTTTCCAAAGTAGTATTGCAGGACACCGCAAGGGCAAGGGCCAAAGCCAAATGAAGCGGCCTGGCCGGGAATATATGTCGAATAAACATTACTTTCCATTTCATTAAAAAAGGATTCAATTTATTGTAAGCCATAAGCTATTACCGCTCCCTGATTGACACCAAACAGGACATCACCTTCCAAATTAACGATACTTCTTACATCACCTTTTACCTTCAAACCAGAATAATTCTGAGGCATGTAGCTGAAGTTTCCTTTTCCATCTCCGGTAAGCACCGTTCCAAAATTGGCATCATATTTACCAAAACGTAATCTGGCCCGTTCAATGTTCCCTCCCAAAATTAAATCTTCATGTCCGTCTGCGTTGAGGTCCATGCTTTCAATCGCAAAAACAGGCGAGGCCTGAACCTCCAAAGGTAAAGGCACCCGTTCAAATGCCTGGTCTTTTCGGTTGATAAATAGGCTTGTTTCCAGGAAGTTTGCCTTAAGATAACCCGCCCCCTCGAGTTCGTTTTTGGAAAAAATATTTTCTAATTTGGCTTCAGCAAAGCTTGCGTAATCATTGAAACGTGTTCGCATCATGGATATTTGATCCAGAAGCTCATCCCTTGTCAGGTATGGATAAGAGACTCCCTCTATATAGAAACTTAAAATGGGGTCCACTGCACCATTGTTGTCAAAGTCTTTAAAATGCATTTCAGCAGGGCTGTCTTCGCTTACTTTTACCTGACTGTTTAATCCGTGATTTCCCACTACCAAATCCGGGAGCTTGTCCCCATTTACATCTGTAATGTGGAGGGTGTTCCACCAGCCCAGATAGGATTCGTTAAAGTAATTGGAAGTATTGTTTACCAGTTTATTATTGGATAACTCAAATACGGCGATTGGCATCCATTCTCCTGTGACCACCAATTCCGCAAGCCCATTGCCATTGAGATCTGCCCAGGCTGCGTCAGTCACCAGACCCAGGGAAGCCAGGTCAGGGTTCCATGTTGCCGTTTGGTCTTCAAATTTCCCATTGCCATCATTGATCAGTAGGTAGCTTTTGGGTATTTCGGGATACTTTCCGGGAATGACTCTTCCTCCAATGAACAGGTCTGGATAACCGTCATTATTTATATCTTGCGCGGCAATGGCTCCTGTGCTGGTAAGCATTTGAGGCAGTAAATCTACCTTTCGGACAAAGTTGCCTGTGCCATCATTGAAGTACAGCCTGTCTTGTAATAGGGGGTCTTCAGGGAGAAAATCTCCATAACCTCCACTGGCTACGAACAAATCAGTATATCCATCACCGTTGAAATCTTCAAATACAGCATCTGTATCCTGGTAATCCCGGTCTTTTTCAAAATCAGCCACTGCCTTTTTGCTAAACCTTCCATCGGCTTGCTGCAGGTATAAACTTCCAGACTGTCCGGGTTCGCCGCCAATAAAAAGGTCAGACAGACCGTCACCGTTTGTATCTCCCTTAATCATCACAGGCCCAACAAACGATATGGGGTTCACCATCAAAGGCTGTCTCTTGAAGTCATTGGTATTGTTACCTGGTGATTGATGAGCAATGGGAGAGGCGATTTCGACCAATAGGGGATTGATTTCCCTTGATGGAAGGGAGTTGATTCCTGCATTTCCTTTCAAAACCTCTATTGTTTGGTTGCCTTTTATACTTTGAATCTTTTCAATTGAACCATCAGGCCAGATAATGTGAAGGGAATCAATCTGACTATTGGCCCCAAGGCCAAAATGAAGCACCGGAGAAACACTGGACTGGTACCCCCTAGCTGGCATTTGCTGCATGGATTGCATTTTGCTATCCTGGTAAAGTTTTACTTTTGTCCCAATCCCATAGGTATTACCGGGATTACCTTTGAGTTTTACTTTTAAAAAGTGGTTGTCAGAAAGGGAATCCGCATTGTTTTGATAGATAAATGCGGGCAGGTTGATATTATTAACGATGAGGTCAAGGTCACCATCGTTGTCCAGGTCTGCATAAGCCGCGCCGTTGCTATTGGCCTGCTGTTCCATCCCCCAACTTGTCATCTTTTTTTCAAAATTCAAGCCATCAATATTTTTAAATATGTAATTGGTAAGATTGGATGAGGGCATCTGGTAGACCAGATCAAGAATGTTATTTCTCCTCAGACCATTCTCGTTGTTTTTCAGGTAGTCGGCCATGTATTTCAGGAAATCTTGATTGGTATAATCCCTGAAATAACCATTTGTAACATACAAATCTTTCAAACCATCATTATCAAAATCTGCAAAAAGAGCGGCCCAGCTCCAGTCGGTATTGGAAATACCGGCCAATTGGCCAACTTCACTGAAAGTTCCATTGCCATGGTTGATGTGAAGCATGTTCCTCATGTACTGGTGATGAAAACCCACGTTCAGGTTAAACTCAAATTTTTCATAGTTATCCGGGGCCATCAGCAACTTTTGTCTTTTGTTTCCTTCGGGCAACATGTCCAGCGTGAAGATGTCGGGATAGCCATCATTGTTGATATCCGCAATATCATTACCCATAGAAAAATGAGAAGTATGCCCCATGGCCTCGGCGATCACATCTGTAAAAGTCCCATCTCCATTGTTGAGGTAAAGGTAATCCGGCACGGTATAATCGTTGCAAATGTAAATGTCCATCCAACCGTCGCCATTGATATCAGCAATACCTGCCCCCAGACCATAGGAAAGGGCAACGCGGAGAATACCGGATGCTTCCGTTATTTCCGTAAAGGTCTCTCCGTCATTCCTGAAAAGTTGCGGTCCCGCCTGATCCGTATTTTTCATGATGGCTGCTGTACTGGACTCGTCCAATACAGGGAGAGATTTTGGATTGTGGTTGAGCAGAAAAAGGTCCAGATCCCCATCATTGTCAAAATCAAAAAAGCTGGCCTGGGTACTGGTAGCTTCGCTGTCAATGCCATATTGAGCAGCCATTTCCTTAAATAGGGGAACACCCTTGTCGTTATTGCCCTGGTTGATGTAAAGTTCGTTTTTTCTTTTTTCGGGGGGAAGGCTTCCCGAATAGCAAACATACAGGTCCAACAGCCCGTCCCCATTGACATCGGCCATGCTTACCCCGGTCTTCCATGGACTGGATCGGGTGGCTACTCCGGAAATTTGGGTGATATCCTCAAATTCCATGTTTCCTTTGTTGAGATAAAGTTTGTTGGCCACCATGTTTCCGGAAAAGTAGAGATCATCCAGGCCATCCCCATTCAGATCGCCTGTGGCTACGCCTCCTCCATTATAGAAATATTCATATACCAGTATGTTGGTGTTCAATCCTTCTGTAAGAGTGTTTTCGAAGTCAATACCGGTCTTTTCCGGACTTAATAAGGTAAATTGCTTTATCTCAGGTTCTTTTTGACTTTTCTTCTGACACGATTGGCAGAAAAAGACTAAAAGGAACAAACTGATTAAAGGTACTTTGAGGCGGAGATAATTGAACATATAGATGATTGAATATTCCTGCAAATATAAGAAGAATTGACAAGCTTAGCAGCATTACCGCAGGGGAGTAGACAGCCGCTCCTTTCTAGGCCAAATCATAGAATCAGGGTTTGAACCAAAACAAAGAAGGGACTACCAGCTGGCCGTCCCTTCTTCAATTCATTAAAATGCGTCTTATCAATCAGTATATCCAGGATTCTGAATTAGATTTTCGTTTCGTTGCATTTCATCGAAACTGATCGGCATCCAATACATTTTGTCCAGCCAAAGCCTGTTTTCCTTACCAGGATCGATTTCTATCACCTCGTAGGAGTAATCATAAAGATCTGGATCGTATCGGTAAATCTGAACTTCCTCGCCTGGTTTTAAGGTGCCTACTATACTGATGCCATTTGGCTGCCTGCCCAAAGTTTCAGGAGCAATCATCCATCTCCTGGCATCATAGTACCGCTGCTCCTCATGTACCATCTCTTTTCGTTTTTCATTGATGAAGATGTTCCACAACTCTTCTCCTGATGCGGTAACGGCCGGCAAGCCAGCCCTGAATCTGATTTTGTTCAGCCAATTTCTGGCCTCCTCATAATCTCCCAGGGCAATATTGGCTTCAACATAGTTGAAAACAACCTCTGTGTATCGCAAATGCGGCCAGGGAATTTCCTGCCACGTGTTCTGGTCTACAAAATTAGGATCAGGCTCAATGAATTTACGCAGGTAATAACCTGTATAACTGCCATTCCAGTCTTCAATAGGGCTGTTTCTGGTATCCAGTCCAAAATGGGTAACTTTTTGTCCTTGTGCATTCACAACTTCATAAGTTCCGGTCTGGATTTGTCCTCTTGGATCTCTTGCCTGATTTGCTGAGGATCGGGGTTTCCATTGCGCACCTTCAAAGAGGAAAGTAGCATAGAATCTGGGTTCCCGGCCCTCATAGGGAGCACTGGCATGATCTTCATTGTCCCAGTCAAAATCTGATCCATCCATCATTTGGTAGTCATCGATCAATAATTGAACCGGGGTATTACCAGCCCAGTTGTTGTATCCGTTAGGACCATTGTGTAGTCCGTGACGGCCACCTGTTTCAGGCTTTTGAGAAAGGAAATACCTGCCAAAGATCATTTCATTTTCCCCACCATTTCTGGAAAGGGAATTGTTGATGTAAGTTTGAACAGCTTCTTCTTGAGGCAATGGCTCGGTAAGATCAAGCATGTTGCCGCCTGTTTTGTCCAATACAGCTTTGGCAGCTGCTTCTGCCCGCTGATAGCGGTCAGCCTGGCTTCCTGAAGTATACCCGATCAATTCTTTGTTTTGATAACCTGAGATTACATCGGAATTTGCTGATGCAGTAGGCATATCGTGAAGATCAGATGCCGCATAGATCAACACCCTTGATTTTAAAGCCAGAGCAGCGATTTCATTGGCCCGACCACGGGTAAGGCTAAGGCCTTCCAGCAATTGTGCGGAACGGTCCAAATCTTCAATGATAAAATCTACCACCTCTTCAAAGGAGTTTCTGGGAAGCGCGTAGGTTTCTTCTCCCAGTTCAAATACACGGTCAGCCAAAGGCACAGCGCCAAAGTTTCTCAGTAACTGGTGGTGATAATAGGCTCTCATGAACAAGGCTTCGCCCAATAACCTGTCTACAATGCCGCCATCATTGGGGAATTGAGGATCACTCAGGTTGCTGATGGCGATATTGGTAGCCCTAAGGCTATTGTACATATTCGGCCAATTCCGTGTGCCATCAAGCCATCCCGGGTTTTGTGGGTTAGACCTTGCCTCAGTTACTGTGGTAATATTTCTGCCCGGATGGGTAAAGATGGCTTCGTCAGTCAAAGAGGCCAATGCCTGTTCGCTGAACCCTCCTTGCCCCAAACCGGAATAAAGGTCTGTGACAAAAGCTTCCGCAAGTCCTGCATCTGCCCAAACGGCAGATTCAGATACTTCTCCAAGAGGTTGGGTATTCAAGAACTCATCATTACAGGAAAAATGTAACAAAGAGATCGCCAGGCCCAACCCTAGATATTTTATATTTTTCATCATATTCAATGTTTTTTGGATTTAGAATGTTACGGACAAACCAGCATTGATGACTCTCGCCTGCGGATAATATTGTCCGGTAGCGTTGTCAGATTCAGGATCGTAGACCTTCAACTTGTCCCAGGTCAAAAGGTTCAGCCCATTGGCATAAAACCTCAGGTTGCTGATGCCAAATCTTTCTCCAAACTGTTGGGGAACGGTATAACCAATCTCCAGGTTTTTCAGACGGATATAATCAGAACTCCTGTACCAGAAATCATTTCCACTAGAATAATACTGATCGCTTCTGTTGGCTATTCTGGGATATTCAGTGCTTTCATTGTCAATTGTCCAGCGGTTTTCATAGAATTCCAACAGGTAATTACCAATGTTTCCGGATTCACCCAAACTTACCAAAGCAATGGCGCCGGCAGCACCCTGGAACAATACAGACATATCCCAGTTTCTGAAAGATGCATTCATATTGACACCTCCCTGAAATCTTGGTATATTATTTCTATCCAATCGTACCCTATCCAAAGGTGTAATGGCACCATCGCCGTCATAGTCCTTGAATTTCATATCGCCCGGACGGAGTTGGTTGGTAATGTCTGTGTAATCCAATTCCTCTGCATCGATGGCCGCCTGATTGGGGAAAACACCATCGTAAAGGTATACAGGGTTAGGTGTATTCATAGGCTTGCCGGTAGCCAACTGCCAGTCTGGTGCTCCCGGAGGCTCATCCCAGAATAGGATTTTGTTTTTGGCATAGCCACCATTGGCACTGATGCTATAGGAAAGGTCTCCCTTTTGCCCCCTGTAGCCGATATTAAAATCAACTCCCTGGTTTTCCACTTCTCCAATATTTTCTGCTGGCAGCAAATTGGCCAAGCCACTGGATTGGGGAACAGAAGCATTTTTTCTCCAAAGGATGTTGGTCCTCAGGTTGTAGAAATAATCCAGTTCGAAAAATATCTGTCCTTGCAGCAATTGGCCTTCTATACCAATATTGGTGTTGTTGGCCACCTCCCAGGTGATTCCTGTATTAGGTACACGGGTTTCAAACAAGGTTTTGGCTTCTGTACCTTCCAGGATATGGCTTCTGAATCCATATGTGGACAAAAACTGGTATTCTTGTAATTCATTGTCATAGAAAATCTGGTCATTACCCATTTGTCCCCAGGAACCCCTGATTTTGAAAAAATCCAAAGCAGGTATGTTGTTTTTCCAGAAATCCTCCTCAGAAACTACCCATCCGGCCATTACACCTGGGAAGAAACCGAATCTGGTGGCTTCAGGAAAAATATAAGACCCATCATATCTCCAAAGGAATTCGAAAAGGTATTTTTCCTGGAAGTTATAAGCCACCCTACCAAAATAGTTTAGACGGGCTCTCTCAAAAGCTCCACCTCCATTGTCTTTTTCGGCATCACCACCGGCAAACATCTGGTCGATAGCAGGAGAGATAAAGAATCTTCTGTAAGCAAAGAAATCATCCCCTTCTACTGTTTCCTGGTTTACCCCAGCCAATGCGGTAAACTGATGCTCACCGAATTGCTTTTCATAGGTAAACACACCTCCCAATAGGATGTTTAACTGGTTGATGTTGGTTTGTCTGAGTCTTGGTTCTGCCGGACCTCTTAAACTGGGTACCAATACGGGTGTGACCCCGTCAGCTTCAAAACCACTGCCTCTTTGGTAAAGGGTCCATGGGGTTTCCCACCTTTTCTGGAACCTGCTCAGGTTATCAACGGCTGCAGTTCCCTGGAATTTTAATCCTTCTACTCCGGGGATTTTGACATTTAAGGCACCATTGGTTTGGAAATAATTTCTGGTGTCTCGGTCATAGCCGGTAGCATTGGTAGTAATTACGACGGGGTTTTCTCCGTTCTCAATGTCCGGTCCTGGTCTGCCATCAGGCCAGAATGCAGGCTCATGGGGTTTGCCCCTCATTTGCATCCTGAAGATGGCTCCTGCTCCCCTTGTCGGGAAAAAGCGGTACTCTTGCCGGGCCAACACACCCAACTGCAGGTCTACATATTCATTAATTTTTGCATCCAGATTGATCCGCATATCATATTGCTTGTAACCTGTCGCGGAATTTTTATAATAAGCATCCTGGTTTTGGTAGCCTAAAGAAGCCATGTATTGCACATTCTCGGATCCTCCATTCAACTGAAGATTATGCCTTACCTGAGGCGACCATGTTTTTAGCGTTTCCCCGTACCAATCTGTATTGGGGTAGTTCCAGGGATCCGTACCCGCTCTGTGCAAGGCAAGGGCTTCCGGACTAAAAGGGGCAGTTCTTTCCTGGCCGTCAGGAGTGGTGTAGGTGCCTGTAGCCCTATAAGCATCCGTCGCAGCTCTCCATTCCCCAACAGGAAGTTCATACACACTGAGATCATTCAGCATTTCTCCATACTGAGCGGCATCCGCCAACTCCGGAATAACGGTAGGTTGGGCGAAACCCTGGTTGAACTGGTAGGTCAATTCGGGCTTTCCTTCTTTACCTCTTTTGGTGGTCACCAGGATTACTCCATTGGCGGCCCTGGCTCCATAAATGGCGGCAGATGCATCCTTCAATACGGAGATGGTTTCAATGTCATTTGGGTTAAGCCGATCTATTCCACCAGCCCTTGCAGGGATACCATCAATTACAATGAGTGCATCATTGTTACCCAGGGTGTTTGAGCCCCGGATTCGAATGCCTGCACCATCATAGCCAGGCTCACCGCTCCTGTTTACCGCGATGACACCAGACATCCTTCCGGCAATGGAATTGGTCAGGTTCATGGCAGGAGATTTAACCAGGTCTCCTCCTTTTACAGTGGCTACGGAGCCGGTAATGGTTTCCTTTTTCTGTTCACCATAGCCTACTACAATTACCTCACTCAAGGCTTGCATGTCGGGGGCTAAAGTAATGTCAATATTACTTTGGTTGCCTACCACAACTTCCTGCTTGACAAAGCCTACAAAAGAATAGACCAAAGTCTCATCCCCTGATTGAAGGGTAATCCGATAGTTACCGTCAATATCGGTAACGGCACCACGTGTGGTGCCCTTTACCAATACGGAAACACCCGGTAGTGGCAAATCGTCCTCAGCGGAAATGACTGTTCCCGTCACATCCCTGGACTGCGCATGTAATGTCAGGCTGCTTGCCAAAAGCAAGGCCAATCCCAACAAAAACAATTTTGTTTTGGGTAAATAGTTTTGCATTCTTTTCATGAATTAGGTTAATACTCATTTATGTTATTGTTAAAATAACACTTTAAATTTGAAGGTAATTTTTATCATATGCAATAGGGTCTTAAAAAGTGTTAAAATTGTCTGGAATTCTTTTATTAAAAAATAAATCTTTTACCAATAAAATTACAAAATTAAACCATAAAAACTGAATAATCGGCAATTAAGGGGAGGCTTCTTTAACAGATGCTTAAGCCAAGAATTCTTGGGTATTTTATAAAAAAATTCATCGTTCCCGAAATATCACCTCAAATCGTGTTGAATTATTTCAATTCCAGGAAAATAATGCACCCTCTGACCATGAGCAATATAAAAAGACATAACTCTTCTTCGGGAGCACAAAACCCATTATTCCCAAAGTGTCGTGGTAACACTAATTATCATCACGATGAGTTATAATAAGTTTAGTTTAAAAAATAAGCATATTATAATTCAAGAGAATTACTTACTTTTGGAAAGTAAGGTTTAATACAGAAAAGAATGGCCAGCTTTTAGCTGTCTGTTCTTTGTTTTTTAAAAGGTGTTTTCTTTTCAAATCCTCTTTTTAGACCTTCATGATTTCAGCTTCTTTCTTATCAAATAATTCATCGATTTTACCGGAATAGTTATCTGTATACTTTTGCACGGTGTCTTCTGCTCTTTTTACTTCATCTTCCGAAGCCCCTTCTTTTTGAAGTTTCTTTAATGCATCATTGGTGTCTTTTCTGACTGTTCTAATGCTGATCTTTCCGTTTTCGCATTCATTTTTGACCTGCTTGACCAGGTTTTTCCTTCGCTCTTCAGTTAATGGCGGAATGGTAAGCATCACCATTTCTCCGTTATTCTGTGGGTTTAAGCCCAGATCTGAATTGATGATGGCTTTTTCTATTTCCGGGATCAGGTTTTTTTCCCAGGGTTTAATGGCAAGGGTTCTTGCATCGGGAGTGGTAATAGAGGCTACTTGTTGGATCGGTGTGGGGTTGCCATAGTAGGTCACCATAACACCATCCAAAAAATTGGGCATGGCCTTACCCGCCCTTATCTTCACCAGTTCTGCCGAAGTATGCTGCACGGCCTTTTCCATTAATGATTTTGCTTCCTCTAAATACAATTGGATCTCTTCCATGGGATTTTATTGTTTTGACGTAATCAATGTTCCTATTTCATTGCCTTGAACCAAATCTAACAGATTGTCCGTTTTGTTCATGTCGAAGACGATAATTGGAAGGTTGTTTTCCTGACAAAGGGTAAAGGCAGTCATGTCCATGACGTTCAGGTTTTTCTCATAAACCTCCTGGAATGTGATGCTGGTATAGCGGGTAGCGCTTTTGTCTTTTTCAGGATCTGCGGTGTAAACCCCGTCTACCCGGGTGCCTTTCAAGACCACTTCTGCCTCAATTTCTATCGCTCTTAGACTGGCTGTGGAGTCTGTAGTAAAGTAAGGATTCCCGATTCCAGCTCCGAAAATCACGATTCTGCCTTTCTCTAAATGCCTGATCGCCCTTCTGCGTATAAAAGGTTCACATACGCTTTCTACTTTGATGCCAGACATAAGCCGGGTAAACATACCATTTTGTTCCAGTGAGCTTTGCAGCGCCATCGCATTGATCAAGGTAGCGAGCATGCCCATATAATCTCCTTGGACGCGGTCTATTCCTACATTTCCAGCCTGTACGCCCCTGAAAATATTTCCACCTCCTATTACTATGGCAATTTCAACTCCCAAATCATGCACGTTTTTGATTTCAGTAGCATATTCCTGAAGTTTTTTCGAGTCAATACCATAACTGTTCTCACCCATTAAGGCTTCCCCGCTTAGTTTTAGGAGAATTCGTTTATATTTCATGTGTTTATATTTTTTTTTTAATAGGCCACCCCGATTAGTCGGGGCAGGCTATGGAATCTTTGACGATTAAAATAATCATTGCCCTGTGTGTTTAATGATGATTTTAATCGTGTCGATTTCATTTGGGTTTTTTTCAGTTGACGAATGAAAAGGCTTTATCAATAAATTAGCTGTAATAAAATTTAAAAGCCCGACAAATATAAATCCTTGTTTTAAGAATACTAAATCTTATGCTTAAAATTGAAGCAATACCTGATTTTTTTCTACCCCTTCTCCCTCTTTGACATCTATGGAATTTATGGTTCCAGAGGCAGGGGATTTTATGGTATTTTCCATTTTCATTGCTTCTAAAACCATCAGAACATCATTTTTTTCAACCCGGTCCCCTGCTTTTACTTTTATTTCCAGCACCATTCCCGGCATTGGGGCACTAACCGATGAAATTTTTAATGCTGTATTTTCCTGCATGCCTAATTTTTCCAGTAATTGGGCCTTGGCATTTTTCCGGGATGCCCAACAGGCTATTCCGTTCAGGGATAAATGATATTCGTCCTGAACAGTTTTATCTAAAAGAATCAAGTGATGCATGCGGTGATTATACTCGATCAAAAACTCATTTTCCCCTTTTTGATGCACGATTGCCTTTATCTTTTTTTCTCCAATCTGGTAGTGTTCACCCACCCTTTTAATAGTAAAAGATTGATCGTTTAGTTTTATTAGGGTCATTTTCTTAATTTTAAGCGCTTACCAATGACTTGAAAGCAATAGTATGAGAATTCTTGCCCGGTCAAGGTAATAAATATTGCAGTTATTTACTTTTTTTGTTTACCGAAAATAAATTATATCCATGCGTTACAAGGGAAATCAAGCTTTCGTAGGCTTGCTGTTAATTTTTATTGTCTCAATGTCATGTAAACCAACTGCCAAAGTTGCAGTTGAAACCCAGGTGGAGACAAGCATTCCGGCAGACAAGGCCAATTTGCAAAAGGAGAATGAAAAAGAGCTCCAGATCAGGCAAAAAGAAAGCAAAATCAAAAATTATAAAGGAAGCAACACCAGAAATTTCGACTTGCTGCACACCAGGCTCTTTTTATCATTTGACTATGATCTCAAAACAGTCAAAGGAGAAGCTGAATTAAGTCTTAAACCCTATTTTTATGAAAAGGAGACCCTGGTATTGGATGCGAAAGAATTTGACATTCATGAAGTATACCTAATGCGGCAAGGCAACAGGCAGGATCTGAACTATGCTTACAATAACAAACAAATTGAAATTGACCTACCTCAAAAAACAGGAGAGGAAGATACGCTTGCGCTGCATATTGCTTACACTGCTTTTCCGGAAAGGGGCAATAATATTGGAACTGCAGCCATTTCGGATACCAAAGGATTGTATTTTATCAACCCGGACTCGAGCGAGTCAGGCAAACCTGTTCAGATCTGGACCCAGGGTGAAACGGAGTACACTTCTAAGTGGTACCCCACCATTGATAGTCCTAATGAGCGGCAAACCCATGATTTTTACCTCCGGGTTCCAGACAAATACATCAGCATCAGCAATGGTCTGCTTGTGGAGAGTAAATCCCATAAGGATGGAACAAGGACTGATCATTGGCAAATGAATCAAGCACATGCACCCTATTTATCGGCAATTGTGGTGGGGGATTTTGCTACCATTGAAGATGAAAGTGATTCAGGTATCCCACTTCGGTATTTCGTAGAACCCAAATATGAAGCTGGTGCCAGGAAGGTATTTGAACATACACCGGAAATGGTGACCTTTTTCTCCGATTTACTGCAAGTCCCTTTTCCCTGGCAAAAATACGATCAGGTAGTGGTCAGGGACTTTGTCTCCGGAGCCATGGAAAACACCACCCTGTCCATATTCATGGAAGCCCTGAATCTTAATGAACGCGAAGCCCTGGATAGTGAATGGGACTATATCATCGCCCATGAACTGTTTCATCAATGGTTTGGAAATTACGTGACCACCGAATCCTGGGCCAATTTAACCTTGAATGAAGCATTTGCCGACTATTCGGAATACCTGTGGTTTGAATACAAGGAAGGCAGGGATCAGGCAGACATGCATCATTTTAATGCCATGGAAGAATACCTGGATGAGGCAGAGGAGAAACAGGAAGATCTGATCAGGTATTATTACGCTCACAGCGACGAAATGTTTGACAGCCATACTTATGCCAAAGGAGGAAGAGTGCTTCATATGTTGAGAAATTTTCTTGGTGACAGGGCTTTTTTCCAAGGGCTAAAACGATACCTACAAGACAATGCATCTCAGGCGGTTGAAATTCATCACCTCCGGCTGGCTATGGAAAAAGTCTCGGGAATGGATTTGAACTGGTTTTTTAACCAATGGTTTCTTTCTTCCGGGCACCCTGAATTATCCATCGATTGGGACTATTCAGATCCAGACAATATCATTCTTAAAATCAAACAGCTACAGGATCTAGGGGACACGCCACTTTTCAAAATTCCTTTTTCGGTACATATTTATAAGCAGGGGCAGACAACAGAAAAGGGATTTATATTGGATCAGGCCTATCAGGAGTTTGAATTGAATAACGGGCCGGGTACGGAGCTTGTCCTATTTGATGAATACCATACAATTCTGGCGGAAAAGAAGACGGTCAGGGGGCCTGAGGTTTTGGGAAAGCAGTTCTATTATGCACATTCCGGGCTGGCAAGAGTTGAAGCATTGGACAGCCTTACCAGTACAGCCATCCTGCCGGAAGGCTTGGATGAAATGATAGGCAAGGCCCTGGATGATCCTTTTTGGGTGGTTAGGGAGCTGGCCCTGCAACGGTTGTCGGGAATAACAACCGAGCAGATGGAGCTTTATCAAATTGAGACTAAAGTACTTCAAATGGCAGAGTTTGATTCCAGTAATACCGTAAAGGCAGCTGCCATCGAGGTTTTGGCAGGAATAAATCCGGTTAAATATGAACCACTGATATACCGTATGATCAACGATCCTTCCTATCAGGTATCTGGTAGCGCCCTCATGATATTCATGGATATGGAAGGTAATTTATCCAAAAAGAAAGAAGTATTCGAACGGCTGGAATCGGAAGAAAACATTCGTATTCTCGCTCCTCTGGCAGATTACCTTACCCAATCCGGGCAATCTGAACATATGGACTGGATGCATGAAAAATTAGCTGTTTTAGAGGGTGAGTCCTTGTATTATTTCATTGGTTATTACGGAGATTACTTTGCCAGCGTGGAATCGGTGCCTGTAGAAAAAGCCGTCTCCAATTTAGGTAAATTAGGAGGGGAACATGCGCTTCCTTATGTCAGGTTAGCGGCATTTCAGTCTCTCTTTGGTTTTATTGATGATGAGGGCGTGTTGGATTTGGCCAAAGCGCTGCTGTTGTCTGAAAAAGATGAAATGGTTAGGCAGTACCAGAAATACTACCTGGAGCCCTATCTTGAGGAGGAGTAAAATACTGAGCATGAATGGCATAATTTTGATTTATGAAAAAACAGCAGAATTTTTTTTATAATATTTTGAATGTTTGGTAAAAGGGTATAATTTTGCCATCCGTTAAGACAGCAAAGAAATTAAAACGTCAGACATTGTTGTAATATTTGGGGGAATACCAAAGCGGCCAACTGGGACGGACTGTAAATCCGTTGACTTATGTCTTCACAGGTTCGAATCCTGTTTCCCCCACTGAATCAATTGAATTAAGGATTATTTTAATTGCTTAATAATAATCTGAATGTTCCGGTACTATTTATATTGTTTTCTTATAAAATCCGGCTAATTTTGGATTCTTGAAATAAAATTATGAATTTGAAAATTGGTTTTTACCAGTTTTCGAAAGAAATAAACAAGCGGGAGTAGCTCAGTTGGTAGAGCGGCAGCCTTCCAAGCTGCAGGTCGCGGGTTCGAGCCTCGTCTCCCGCTCTATGCTTTTATAGGGCATAAACTGAATGTAAAAAGCCGACGTAGCTCAGGGGTAGAGTGCTTCCTTGGTAAGGAAGAGGTCACGGGTTCAAATCCCGTCGTTGGCTCTGAACATTTCAAATATTTACTGAAATTTAATCTTTAACTAAACAGAGGATTTTCACGCATGGCAAAAGCAACCTTTGACCGTTCCAAACCGCACGTTAACATAGGTACGATTGGTCACGTCGATCATGGTAAGACTACTTTGACTGCTGCCATTACCACTGTACTGGCCAGAAAGGGTCTTTCTGAATTAAGAGACTTTGCTTCCATTGACAACGCACCGGAAGAAAAGGAAAGAGGTATCACGATCAATACCTCACACGTAGAGTATCAAACGGAGTCAAGGCACTATGCCCACGTTGACTGTCCAGGTCACGCTGACTACGTAAAAAACATGGTTACTGGTGCTGCTCAGATGGACGGTGCAATTCTTGTAGTTGCGGCCACTGATGGTCCAATGCCACAAACCAGAGAGCACATTCTTCTTGCGCGTCAGGTAGGTGTACCGGCTTTGGTAGTATTCATGAACAAAGTAGATTTGGTGGACGACCCCGAATTACTTGAGTTGGTGGAAATGGAAGTAAGAGAATTACTTTCTTTCTATGAATTTGACGGAGACAACATTCCTGTTATTGCAGGCTCGGCTCTTGGCGCACTTAACGGTGAAGCCAAATGGGAAGACACTGTGATGGAATTGATGAAAGCCGTTGATGACCATATTCCGCTTCCTGAAAGAGCAATTGACAAAGACTTCCTAATGCCTGTAGAGGATGTATTCTCTATTACTGGTAGGGGAACAGTAGCTACCGGAAGGATTGAAAGAGGTGTAGTCAATTCAGGTGAAGCTGTTGACATCATCGGAATGGGAGCAGAAGGCTTGAAGTCTACTGTTACCGGAGTAGAGATGTTCCGTAAGATATTGGACAGAGGCGAAGCAGGCGACAACGTTGGTTTGTTGCTGAGAGGTATTGAAAAGAGCCAGATCAAAAGAGGTATGATTATCTGTAAGCCTGGTTCAGTTACTCCTCACGCTCATTTTAAAGCAGAGGTATACGTACTTTCAAAAGAAGAGGGTGGTAGACATACTCCGTTCTTTAACAAATACCGTCCTCAGTTTTACTTAAGGACAACAGATGTTACCGGAGAGATCAAACTTCCGGAAAATGTAGAAATGGTAATGCCAGGTGATAACATCACCATTGAGGTGAGCCTGATCAACCCGGTAGCCCTTGAAAAAGGTTTACGATTTGCCATCAGAGAAGGTGGTAGAACAGTAGGTGCCGGACAGGTTACTGAAATACTGGATTAAAATTGATTTAAGTATCAAATTAAGGAATGCGATCCTGAAATTATTCGGGATCGCATTTGTTTCTTTGGCCTCAATTCACTAATTTTGCGTTCCTTATTTGAGGGGCGGAAAAAAACGGGCGTAGTTCAATGGCAGAATAGCGGTCTCCAAAACCGTTGATGGGAGTTCGAATCTCTCCGCCCGTGCAAATTAAGGAAGAAAAATCATGGGAGAAGTAAATGCGCAAAGACTTCTCCGGTCATGTTTTGAATGAGAACGGCTCCCTTGAGGAGTGTTTGTTCTTGATAAACTAATTTTACAAGGATGAATGTTAAGAATTTTGTAATTGAGTCCATAGATGAGATGAAAAACAAGGTCACCTGGCCTAAGTATGCATCTCTTCAGAACAGTGCCGTTCTGGTACTGGTGGCTTCATTGATTTTCGCTTTGGTCATCGGATTGATCGATCTGACCTTCGAAAATATCATGACATGGTTTTATGATTTATTCTAAAGAATATTAAAAAACGGGATGGCAGATCACAAATGGTACGTGCTCAGGGTAGTGGCAGGTCAGGAAAAAAAAGCAAAGACTTATTTAGACAATGAAATTGCCCGTCAGGATCTCCTGGAATTTATTCCCGAGGTTTTGATACCTTCTGAGAAAGTATACGAGATGCGAAATGGTAAAAAGCGGGTGAGGGAAAGGAATTTTTTTCCCGGATACGTTTTAATCCACGCAGATCTCAGTCATGGTGAAGCCAATCACGTGATTACAAGCATACCGGGAGTAATCGGTTTTTTAGGGTCAAACCAAGGGGGGGCTTCCAAAACCCCCGAGCCATTACGTCAATCGGAAATCAACAGGATTTTAGGTCGTGTTGAGGAGATTGATGAGTTTGCGGAAAAACTGGATACCCCATATATAGTTGGAGAGAGCGTTAAAGTAATGGACGGTCCTTTCAGTGGGTTCTCGGGTGTGATTGAGGAAGTGTTTGAAGACAAGAAGAAGCTTAATGTTATGGTTAAGATATTCGGTCGGAACACTCCTGTTGAGTTAAACTTTATACAAGTAGAAAAACTAGATTAGGAAATGGCTAAAGAAATCTCTGGTTATCTGAAACTACAGGTGAAGGGTGGCCAGGCTAACCCATCTCCTCCGGTTGGTCCGGCCCTTGGTTCAAAAGGGTTGAACATCATGGAGTTCTGTAAGCAATTTAATGCCAGGACTCAGGAAAAAATGGGCCAGGTTCTTCCTGTTCTTGTAACGATTTATTCGGACAAGTCCTTTGATTTTGTCGTAAAAACGCCTCCTGCAGCGGTAATGTTGCTGGAAGCTGCAAAGTTAAAGAGTGGTTCAGCTGAACCGAACAGGAAAAAAGTTGGTGCTGTATCCTGGGATCAGGTTAAAGAAATTGCAGAGGTAAAAATGCCTGATTTAAATGCTTTTGAAATGGCTTCAGCCATGAGAATGGTCGCGGGTACTGCCAGAAGCATGGGCATCACAGTTTCAGGAAAAGCTCCTTGGGAGGAATAACAAGCAAAAAATGGCTAAGTTAACAAAAAAGAAAAAAGAAGCTCTTTCTAAATACGACCCTGGCCAACATTATTCCCTGGCTGAGGCTTCTTCTATTGTTAAGGAAATTTCAAACACCAAATTTGATTCTTCTATAGACCTGGATATCCGTCTGGGCGTGGATCCGCGAAAAGCCGACCAAATGGTCCGGGGAGTAGTGGCCTTACCTCACGGTACGGGAAAGGAATTGAAGGTATTGGTGCTTTGCAGCCCTGACAAAGAAGAGGAAGCCAAAGAGGCAGGTGCTGATTATGTTGGACTGGATGAGTACATTGCAAAGATTGAAGGTGGATGGACTGACATTGATGTCATCATTACCACACCAAATGTAATGGCCAAAGTAGGTAGACTGGGTAGGGTTCTTGGACCCAGGGGCTTGATGCCTAATCCCAAGTCTGGTACTGTGACCCTTGATGTAGGGAAAGCAGTTAAAGAAGTTAAAGCTGGTAAAATCGATTTCAAAGTAGATAAATTCGGCATTATTCATGCAAGTGTAGGAAAAGCTTCCTTTACTGCTGAAAAAATTCAGGAAAACGCAAGGGAATTAATCCTGACCATATCTAAACTGAAACCGTCTGCTGCGAAGGGTACTTATTTCCAAAGTATACATTTATCCAGTACCATGTCTCCGGGCATCGTGATAGATAAAAGTAGTATTCAAGGTATATAATTATGACTAGAGAAGATAAAAAAACCATAATTGAAGAACTTACCGATAAACTGAAGACTACTCCGCATTTCTACATTGCTGACGCCTCTGGATTTAGTGTGGCTCAGGTAAATGGTTTCAGGAAATTGTGTTTCGATAAAGGGCTTGAATACAAGGTTTACAAAAATACCTTGATCAAAAAAGCACTTGAAAATCTTGAAGCCGATTACGCTGATTTTGCAGATAGTACTTTAAAAGGTTTTTCGGGAATCCTGTTTTCACAGGAAGTTGCGAATCTTCCCGCTAAAGTGATATTGGATTACAGAAAAAAATTGGGTAGCAAAGAGAAGCGGCCGCTTTTTAAAGGTGCTTCGGTAGACGGCGACCAATTTATCGGAGAAGACAATCTGAAAGTCTTGTCTGAATTGAAATCCAAGGAAGAATTGTTGGGAGAAGTTGTTTCTTTGCTTCAATCTCCTGCGAAAAATGTGGTGTCCGCACTTCAGAGTGGAAAATCAATTCTTGCCGGCCTGGTAAAAACCTTGTCCGAGAAGGAAGAAGCTTAATAAAATCATTCAAATTAGTAAATAACAATCAATTTAAATAGTAATACAATGGCAGATCTTAAAGCATTCGCTGAGCAGTTAGTTAACTTGACTGTAAAAGAGGTAAATGAGTTGGCCGCAATTTTAAAAGATGAATATGGTATCGAACCTGCCGCTGCTGCCGCTACTGTAGTAGCTGGAGGTGGAGCCGCTGGCGAAGGTGCTGCTGAAGAAGAAAAGTCTTCTTTTGATGTTGTCTTAAAAGCTGCAGGTGGACAAAAATTGGCAGTTGTCAAACTTGTTAAGGAATTGACAGGTTTGGGACTAAAAGAAGCCAAAGAGGTAGTTGACAGTGCTCCTAAAGCCGTTAAGGAAGGAGTAAGCAAAGAAGAGGCCGAAGCGCTTAAAAAGCAACTTGAAGAAGCCGGAGCCGAAGTTGAGCTTAAATAACATTGAATAACCAACTCCTATTGGACTTGGTTTATCAGCATCAGACCTGACTTATCAGTCAGGTCTTTTCCTGTTTATGGACATGAAAATAATTGCACTTTTTAAAGTGTAAATTGTCCTAAATTAATAATAACTTTCACTTAAATTATATACTGCCTTGGCTATCCAGAATCAAACCGAAAGGAAAAGTTTCTCATCCATTAAGGTAGTCAAAGACTATCCGGATTTCTTAGATATTCAACTGCAATCTTTTAAAGATTTCTTCCAGTTGGATACCCCTGCAGAGAAAAGAAGGCAGGATGGTCTTTTCAAGGTTTTCTCCGAAAATTTCCCTATTAGTGACTCCAGGGAAAATTTCACCCTTGAATTTATCGACTATACCGTAGATCCCCCTAAGTACAATGTCTCAGAAAGTATAGACCGAGGTCTGACTTATTCTGTTCCGCTTAAAGCAAAATTGAGATTGCTTTGCTCCGATGAGGACAATGAGGACTTTGAGACCATAGAGCAGGAAGTGTTTCTTGGAAACCTTCCTTATATGACCGAGAAAGGATCATTTGTGATCAATGGTGCTGAGCGGGTAATCGTTTCTCAGCTTCACCGTTCTCCCGGTGTCTTCTTTGCCCAAAGCAAGCATACCAATGGTACCAAACTCTATTCGGCAAGGATTATACCATTCAAGGGTTCCTGGATAGAATTTGCTACCGACATCAACAATGTCATGTATGCCTATATCGACAGGAAGAAAAAATTTCCTGTTACCACATTATTAAGGGCTATAGGATATGGTTCAGATAAGCAAATCCTTGATTTATTTGGTCTTTCTGAAGAAGTAGAATCCAATAAATCAACTCTGAAAAAAATTATTGGCAGAAAACTGGCAGCCAGGGTTTTGAGAACCTGGGTGGAAGATTTTGTGGACGAGGATACCGGTGAGGTGGTATCTATCGACAGAAACGAGGTTTTATTGGAAAGGGACAGTATCCTGACAGATGAGGATATTGATCTCATACTGGAGTCAGGCACCAAAAGCGTAATCCTGCACAGGGAGGACGTAAATATTGCCGATTACTCCATTATTTACAATACCCTGCAAAAAGATAACTCCAATTCTGAGAAAGAAGCGGTAGAAGTAATTTACAGGCAATTAAGGAATACCGAAGCCCCTGATGAAGCTACAGCAAGGGAGGTTATACATGGCTTGTTCTTTTCTGACAAGCGCTATGACCTTGGAGAAGTCGGCAGATACAGGATCAATAAGAAGTTAGGATTGAATATCGATGCTGACAAAATAGTTCTGACTACAGAAGATATTATTTCTATCGTGAAGTACCTGATCGGCTTGATCAATTCGAAGGCGGTAGTGGATGATATTGACCACCTGAGCAACAGAAGGGTGAGAACTGTAGGCGAACAACTTTACAGTCAGTTTGGTGTTGGTCTGGCGAGAATGGCCAGAACCATCCGCGAAAGGATGAACGTCAGGGATAACGAGGATTTCAAACCTGTAGACCTGATCAATGCCAGAACTTTGTCCTCAGTAATCAATTCCTTCTTTGGGACCAACCAGCTGAGCCAGTTTATGGATCAAACCAATCCACTGGCAGAGTTGACCCATAAAAGGAGACTTTCTGCTCTGGGGCCTGGTGGTCTTTCCAGAGAAAGAGCCGGTTTCGAGGTTCGGGATGTACACTACACTCATTACGGTAGATTATGTACCATAGAAACCCCTGAAGGCCCGAATATTGGATTGATTTCCTCTTTATGTGTACATGCGAAAGTCAACAGCATGGGTTTTCTGGAGACACCTTACAGAAAAGTAAGTGCCGGTAAAGTGAGCATGAATGTGGAGGACATTGTTTTCCTGACAGCAGAAGAAGAAGATGATAACAACATCGCACAGGCCAATGCACCTCTGGATGATAAGGGTAGTTTTATTAATGATAAGGTAAAGGCCCGGTTTGAGGGTGATTTCCCGGTATTAGAGCCCAAGGAAATCTCCTATATGGACGTAGCTCCAAATCAAATTGTATCTGTTGCAGCCTCATTAATTCCCTTCCTGGAACATGATGATGCGAATAGGGCCCTGATGGGATCCAACATGCAGCGTCAGGCTGTTCCCCTGCTGAAGGCCGAAGCACCTATTGTGGGTACTGGTCTGGAAGGGAAAGCAGCTATTGATTCAAGGTCCTTGATTTTGGCTGAAGCGGACGGCGTCATTGATTATGTGGATGCCGAAAGGATTGTCATCAAATATGAACTATCCAGTGATGAATTGCTGGTTAATTTTAGCGATGAATATAAATCATATGACCTGATTAAATTCAGGAGGACCAACCAGGATACAACCATTAACCTGACGCCCATTGTTCTGAAAGGACAAAAAGTTAAAAAAGGGCAGGTACTGGTGGAAGGTTATTCTACCAATAAAGGTGAATTGGCCCTTGGTAAGAACCTTTTGGTTGCCTATATGCCCTGGCAGGGATATAACTTTGAGGATGCCATTGTGATATCCGAAAGGGTTGTGAGGGAAGATGTCTTTACTTCTATTCACATCGAAGAATTCCAATTGGAGGTCAGAGATACCAAACGAGGTGAAGAGGAACTTACTTCAGAAATCCCGAATGTTTCCGAGGATGCCGTTAAAAATCTGGATGAAAATGGAATTATCCGGGTGGGCTCCGAACTAAAAGAGGGAGACATTATCATCGGAAAAATCACACCAAAAGGTGAAACTGACCCAACTCCGGAGGAGAAATTGCTGCGTGCCATATTTGGAGACAAGGCTGGGGATGTAAAAGATGCCTCTCTGAAAGCTTCCCCTTCATTGAATGGAGTAGTAATAGAAACCAAATTGTTCTCCAGACCCAAGAAGGACAAGGATCTCCGTGCCAAGGCCAAGGCCGAGGTGGAACAACTTAAGCAGAAATACAGTAAAGACCTGCTTGGTGTAAGGGCGAAAATGATCCGAAAGCTTGTTCAGATTCTTGAGGGAAAGGTTTCTAACGGGGTAAGACACAAGTTTGGTGATGAAATCATCAGTAAGGGAATGAAATTCAATGCTCAGAACATTGAAAACAATCTTTTTCCGGCAAAGAATCCCTACAGGGACGAAAGCAATTACAATGTAGCGGAAGAAGTAAACCTGATATCCGATATCATTTTGGATGATTGGACGGATGATGAACATGCCAATTTGCTGGTTCAAAAACTGGTTAAAAACTATACCAATACCAGAAACGAGATTTCCGGGATCTTTAAGCGGGATAAATTCACGCTTGAAGTAGGTGATGAATTGCCTGCAGGTATAGTACAACTGGCTAAAGTGTATGTTGCCAAAAAGCGCAAACTTAAAGTTGGGGATAAAATGGCCGGTAGGCATGGTAACAAAGGAATTGTTGCCCGAATCGTAAGGGAAGAAGACATGCCATTCCTGGAAGACGGATCCCCAATGGATATCGTGCTGAACCCTCTTGGTGTACCATCCAGGATGAATATCGGGCAAATATTCGAAACGGTACTTGCCTGGGCAGGCAGAGAGTTAGGCAAGACCTATGCCACGCCTATATTTGACGGAGCAAGTACGGATGAAGTAGCGGCGGAATTGACCAAGGCCGGACTTCCTTCCTTTGGCCGGACCTATCTGTTTGATGGGTTGACCGGTAAGAAGTTTGATCAACCGGTGACGGTAGGTATTTCCTACATGCTGAAACTGGGCCATCTGGTAGATGATAAAATGCATGCAAGGTCTATCGGACCTTACTCATTGATTACCCAGCAACCTTTGGGTGGTAAAGCACAGTTTGGTGGTCAGCGCTTTGGAGAAATGGAAGTTTGGGCATTGGAGGCCTTCGGTGCATCTCATGTCTTGAGGGAGATCCTTACGGTAAAATCTGATGATGTTATCGGCCGGGCCAAAGCCTATGAATCCATTGTCAAAGGCGAAAACCTTCCTAAAGCAAACATACCAGAATCGTTTAACGTTTTGGTACATGAGCTCAGGGGACTTGCCTTGGAAATTACGCTTGACTAACTTAGAAACCATTAGGCCGTTTGGGGCCTTCAAATACAAAAACAACTATGGCGTTCAGAAAAAATAAAAAACTAAACAACGACTTTTCCAGAGTCACCATTAGTTTGGCCTCACCAGAGTCCATATTGGACAGTTCACATGGGGAGGTTACACAACCTGAAACGATCAACTACAGGACCTATAAGCCTGAAATGGGCGGTTTGTTCTGCGAGCGAATATTCGGGCCGGTAAAGGACTGGGAATGTCATTGTGGAAAATACAAACGCATCAGGTATAAGGGGATCATCTGTGACCGCTGCGGGGTGGAAGTTACCGAGAAGAAGGTCAGAAGGGAAAGAATGGGTCATATCGAGTTGGTAGTACCCGTAGCCCATATATGGTACTTCAAATCCCTTCCCAACAAGATTGGTTATCTTTTGGGATTGCCCACTAAAAAACTGGATCAGATTGTTTACTATGAAAGGTACGTGGTCATTCAGGCAGGAGCAAAAGCAGATGATGGTTTGCAATACCTGGACTTCCTGACAGAAGACGAATACCTGGATATCATGGACAAGCTTCCGAAAGAAAACCAGATGCTTGACGATGATGATCCCAATAAATTTATTGCCAAAATGGGGGCTGAAGCCTTGGAAATGCTTCTTGCCAGGCTTGACCTGGATGATCTTTCCTACAGTCTGAGGCATCAGGCCGCCACGGATACCTCCCAACAAAGAAAGGGTGAAGCCTTGAAACGCCTTAAGGTGGTTGAAGCATTCAGAGATGCCAGAACCAGGATTGAAAACCGCCCTGAATGGATGGTCGTTCGCATGGTTCCCGTTATCCCACCGGAGCTTCGCCCATTGGTGCCATTGGACGGAGGTAGATTTGCCACTTCGGATTTGAATGATCTTTACAGAAGGGTAATCATCCGTAACAACAGGTTAAAAAGACTTATCGATATCAAAGCACCTGAAGTCATCCTGAGGAATGAAAAAAGGA
Source organism: Cyclobacterium sp. (assembly GCF_014762705.1). Lineage (GTDB taxonomy): Bacteria > Bacteroidota > Bacteroidia > Cytophagales > Cyclobacteriaceae > Cyclobacterium. The sequence continues at coordinate 101,824 of NZ_JABURL010000095.1, forward strand.
TGCTTCAGGAAGCGGTTGATTCTTTGTTCGATAATTCCCGTAAGGTAAACGCCGTAAGATCGGATGGAAACCGGGCTTTGAAATCCCTTTCAGATATGTTGAAAGGAAAGCAAGGCCGTTTCAGACAAAACCTTTTGGGTAAAAGGGTTGATTATTCCGGCCGTTCTGTGATCGTGGTAGGTCCTGAGTTAAAACTGCATGAATGTGGTTTGCCCAAGAACATGGCCGCAGAACTTTTCAAGCCCTTTATCATCAGGAAATTGATTGAAAGAGGCATTGTAAAGACAGTAAAATCTGCCAAGAAGATCGTAGACCGCAAAGATCCGGTGGTTTGGGATATATTGGAAAATGTGCTTAAAGGACATCCGGTTCTGCTCAACAGGGCACCGACCCTGCACAGACTGGGTATTCAGGCCTTCCAGCCCAAATTGATTGAAGGCAAAGCCATTCAGTTGCATCCATTGGCTTGTACAGCCTTTAATGCTGATTTTGATGGTGACCAAATGGCCGTCCACGTCCCTCTGGGGCACGAAGCCATTTTGGAAGCTTCAACATTGATGCTTGCTTCGCACAATATTCTGAACCCTGCCAATGGCGCACCGATTACCGTACCCTCGCAGGATATGGTTTTGGGCCTTTACTATGTGACCAAAGGCATGCGATCTACGGAAGAAAGGCCTGTAGAAGGAGAAGGAATGACCTTTTATGGACAGGAGGAAGTACTAATTGCCTTGAATGAAGAGGCCATATCCAAACATGCACATATAAAGTGTAAAGTAAAAGTTAGGAAAGATGACGGCTCACTGTCAGATGAAATTGTAGAAACTGTGGCTGGCCGGTTGATATTTAATCAATTTGTACCTTCTCAGGTAGGCTTTGTAAACGAACTGCTGACCAAGAAAAAGCTTCAACAGATCATCGCTGAGGTGGTAAAGATATGTGGTATTGCTCGTTCAGCACAATTTCTGGATGATATCAAGCACCTTGGATTTCAAATGGCCTATTTGGGTGGTTTGTCTATGGGCTTGGATGATGTGATCATTCCCGAAGAAAAAGACCCACTTATAGAGAAAGCCAAAACGGAAGTTGACCAGGTATGGAATAACTACCTGATGGGTTTGATCACCGATAATGAGCGGTACAACCAGGTCATCGACATTTGGACCAGGACCAATTCCAACCTGACCAATATACTGATGCGTCAGATGGAGGAGGATCACCATGGATTCAACGCTATCTATATGATGATGCACTCCGGAGCCAGGGGTTCCAGAGAGCAGATCCGGCAGTTGGGTGGAATGAGAGGCCTGATGGCCAAACCCCAAAAGAACCTGCAGGGCTCAGTAGGGGAAATCATTGAAAACCCGATTCTGTCTAACTTTAAAGAAGGATTGGATGTATTGGAGTACTTTATTTCCACTCACGGAGCAAGAAAAGGCCTTGCGGATACTGCCCTGAAAACAGCCGATGCGGGATATCTTACCCGAAGGTTAGTGGATGTGGCACAAGACATGATCATTTCTGAGGAAGATTGTGGAACCCTGAGAGGATTGGTGGTTCAGGCATTGAAAGATAATGATGAGATTGTGGAGCCTTTATCCGAAAGGGTGGTGGGCCGAATTGCAGTACATGATGTAATTGATCCCATTTCAGATGAGCTGATTATCTCCTCCGGTGAAGAAATCACGGATGTAGTGGCCAAAGCCATTGATGATTCGGCAGTAGAAGAAATTGAGATCAGATCTGTACTTACCTGTGAAACCCGCAGAGGGGTTTGTTCCAAGTGCTATGGTAGAAACCTGGCCTCCGGCAAACAAGTACAGGTAGGTGAGTCTGTTGGTGTCATAGCTGCACAATCCATAGGAGAACCTGGTACACAGCTGACTTTGAGGACTTTCCACGTAGGTGGTACAGCTTCCAATATTTCTGTGGAAGCAAGTATCAATTCTAAATTTGATGGAATTGTAGAGTTTGAGGAGGAATTGCGTTGGATCAAAACTACCAACAAGGATGGTGAAGAGGTTGCCATTGTAATGGGTAGATCCGGAGAGATTAAGGTCAACGATGTCAAATCAGGCAAAACGCTGGTTTCCAATCACGTGCCTTATGGTGCAGTATTGAACGTTACCGATGGCCAAAAAATAGCTAAGGGTGAATCATTGTGTACCTGGGATCCTTACAATGCCGTTATACTATCCGAATTTGACGGGAAGGTTGATTTTGAGGCAATTATCGAGGGAGTTACCTATAAAGAGGTTGCCGATGATCAGACTGGATACAGGGAAAAGGTTATCATTGATACCAAGGATAAAACGAAAAACCCTGCCGTAATAGTAGAGCATGGCGATGAGTCCAAATCTTATAATATACCTGTTGGTGCTCACCTTTCGGTAGAAAAAGGAGAAGAGGTCAAAGCTGGACAAATTTTGGTGAAAATACCCCGATCTGTTGGAAAAACAAGGGATATCACCGGTGGTTTGCCAAGGGTAACCGAGTTGTTTGAAGCCAGAAACCCGTCTAACCCGGCTGTGGTGTCAGAAATTGATGGAGTGGTGATTTACGGTGGTATCAAGCGAGGTAATCGTGAGATATTCATCGAATCCAAGGATGGTGTTCGGAAGCGCTATATGGTATCGCTATCCAAGCACATTCTGGTTCAGGAAAATGATTTTATCCGAGCGGGAGAACCTCTTTCCGATGGAGCCATTACACCGAATGATATCCTTTCCATAAAAGGACCAACTGCAGTTCAGGAGTACCTGGTAAATGAGATTCAGGAAGTTTACCGTTTACAAGGTGTGAAAATTAACGATAAGCACATTGAGGTAATCGTAAGTCAGATGATGCAAAAGGTGGAAATCCTTGATGCAGGTGATACCGGATTTCTTCAAAATCAGATCGTTGACAAATGGGCTTTCCGTGAGGAGAATGACATGATATTGGATAAAAAGGTAGTGATGGACGCCGGAGATTCCGCTACATTGAAACCAGGCATGATCATTTCGGCAAGAAGGTTGAGGGATGAAAATTCCAGCCTGAAGCGAAAAGACATGAAACTCGTTCAGGTAAGGGATGCCCAAACTGCAGTTTCTCAGCCCACCCTTCAGGGTATTACCGCATCTTCTTTGGGAACAGAAAGCTTTATTTCTGCCGCTTCCTTCCAGGAAACCACCAAGGTACTGAGTGAGGCAGCCATAAGGGGTAAGCGAGATGAGTTGCTGGGACTTAAAGAGAATGTGATCGTGGGTCACCTGATTCCTGCCGGTACGGGTCAGAGAAAATTTGGCCAACTCATTGTCGGTTCCCAGGAAGAATATGAATTGCTTACTGCGGAAAAAGAAAGTAGTAGCAGAAAAGTTCGGGAAACCATTAAATAAAGAATTGCTCTTTATGGAAAAGGGCCTGCCGATTGTTGCAGGCCTTTTTTTCTTAACAACTACAATATGGATGAAGACAACAAAGCAGAAAAGGATAAGAAACAACAAATCAATGTTGAGCTTTCGGATGAAATAGCTGAGGGGATTTATTCCAATTTGGCCATGATTGCGCACTCCAATTCAGAGTTTGTGATTGATTTTATCCGGCTGATGCCAGGTATTCCGAAAGCTAAGGTCAAATCCAGAATCATCATGACTCCCGATCATGCCAAACGACTGCTGCTTGCGTTGAAGGACAATATCGAAAAGTACGAAAAAGCATTTGGGAAGATAGAAGGAGGCATGGAAGTGCCGCAATTTCCCTTGAATTTTGGGGGAACGCCGGGAGAGGCCTAACAGTGGATTAAATCCATACTTTATCCTAAAGCTTCCATTGAAAATGTGGCTTGGCACAGGTGATAAAATATAACTCCTTAATTTTGTTTGTTTTATTGATTTGTTTACCTTTGCAATCCGAATTTTATAAGTTTAAAAGCAGAATATTTAATTTATCTATTAATGCCTACTATACAACAGTTAGTTAGAAAAGGTAGAACCACTCTTGAGAGCAAATCCAAGTCAAGGGCTCTGGATGCCTGTCCCCAAAGAAGAGGTGTGTGTACCAGGGTGTACACCACTACACCAAAAAAACCTAACTCTGCCATGAGAAAGGTGGCCAGGGTAAGATTGACCAACGGAAAGGAAGTTAATGCCTACATTCCGGGAGAAGGTCATAACCTTCAGGAGCACTCAATTGTGTTGATCCGAGGAGGAAGGGTAAAAGATTTGCCAGGAGTAAGGTATCATATTATCCGGGGAGCCCTGGATACTGCCGGAGTAAAAGACCGTAAGCAGGCGCGTTCCAAGTATGGAGCCAAGCGGCCCAAGGCAGCAAAAAAGTAATGTCAATAACTTAGAATAAAATGAGAAAAGCAAAACCAAAAAAGAGGTATATTCTTCCTGACCCCAAATTCAATGACACTTTGGTCACCAGGTTTGTCAATTGTTTGATGGTGGATGGTAAGAAAAGTATTGCTTACAGGATTTTCTACGATGCTATAGAAAAGGTAGAAGATAAAGTAGGTGAGAATGGTCTTGAGGTTTGGAAAAAGGCACTGAACAATATCACTCCTGCTGTAGAAGTTAAGAGTCGTAGGGTTGGGGGAGCCACTTTCCAGGTACCTTTGGAGGTAAGACCAGAGCGTAAAATTTCCCTGGGAATCAAGTGGATGATTACTTTTGCCAGAAAAAGAGGCGAGAAAACCATGATGGACAGACTGGCAGGTGAGATTATCTCTGCATCTAAAGGAGAAGGCGCTGCCGTGAAGAAGAAAGACGACACGCATAGAATGGCAGAGGCCAATAAAGCATTCTCGCATTTTAGATTTTAATGAATAATGGCTAAGAAAGACTTAAAATATCTCAGAAATATAGGTATCATGGCGCATATTGACGCCGGAAAAACCACTACTTCAGAACGTATCCTGTATTACACCGGACTTTCCCATAAAATCGGAGAGGTTCATGATGGTGCAGCCACCATGGACTGGATGGAGCAGGAGCAGGAAAGGGGTATTACCATTACCTCTGCTGCCACCACGACCAAATGGAAGTATCCTACTATTCAGGGTGTTGCCAATGATGATACCAAAGACTATCAAATCAACCTTATTGATACACCAGGCCACGTGGACTTTACTGTGGAAGTGGAAAGATCATTGAGGGTTTTGGATGGTGCTGTAGCCTTGTTTTGTGCAGTTTCCGGTGTAGAGCCACAGTCAGAGACCGTATGGAGACAGGCAGATAAATACCATGTCCCAAGGATTTGTTTCGTCAATAAAATGGACAGAGCCGGTGCTGATTTCTTCAATGCAGTGGCTGAAATAAAAGATAAACTTGGTGCCAATCCAGTTCCGCTTCAGATTCCAATCGGAGCAGAAGACACTTTTAAAGGAGTGGTAGATCTGATCACCAATCAGGCAGTGGTTTGGAATGAAGAAGACCAGGGAATGACCTATAAGGTTATTGATATTCCTGAAGACCTCAAGGAGACGGTTGCAGAATACAGGCAAAGCCTGGTGGAGCAGGTAGCTTCTTATGATGAGGCATTGATGGAAAAATTCTTTGAGGATGAAAATTCCATTACCAAAGAAGAAATGATGGCAGCTATCCGTAAGGCGGTTATCAATATGGATTTCTCACCTGTACTTTGTGGTTCTGCTTTTAAAAACAAAGGAGTGCAGGCATTATTGGATGCTGTTATTGCGTACCTTCCCTGTCCTCTGGATTTGCCAGCTGTGAAAGGGACCGATCCGGATACGGAAGAGGCTGTACTGAGACATCCTGACAGTGACGATCATTTTGCTGCATTGGCATTCAAAATCGCTACTGATCCTTTTGTAGGTCGCTTGGCCTTTATGAGGGTTTATTCTGGAAAACTCGAAGCTGGTTCTTATGTTTTTAACACCAGGACAGATAAAAAAGAAAGGATTTCCAGGCTGCTTCAAATGCACTCCAACAAGCAAAACCCAATTGATAGGGTTGAAGCTGGTGACATTTGTGCAGGTGTTGGGTTTAAGGATATCAAAACAGGGGATACCCTTTGCGACGAGAAGCACAAAGTGGTTCTCGAAGAGATGACTTTTCCAGAGCCTGTAATCGGATATGCGATTGAAGCCAAAACTCAGGCTGATGTGGATAAGCTGGGCATGGCGATATCTAAATTGGTCGAGGAAGATCCTACCTTGCATGTAAATACCGACCACGAAACTGGTCAGGTGATACTAAGAGGTATGGGAGAACTTCACCTGGAAATCATCATAGATCGCTTAAAACGTGAGTTTAAAGTAGAAATCAATCAGGGTGCTCCACAAGTTGCTTACAAGGAAGCTTTGTTTAGCAGTGTAGAACACAAGGAGGTATACAAGAAACAAACCGGTGGTAAAGGTAAGTTTGCCGATATCGTTTTTGAAATGGGTCCAAGAGAACCAGATCCGGAAACCAAGGAAATCAAACCTGGTTTGGATTTCGTGAACGGTATAGTTGGTGGAGTGATTCCTAAAGAATTTATCCCGGCTATTCAAAAAGGTTTTGCTGATGCAATGAAAAACGGACCATTGGCAGGCTATCCCATTGAGGCGATGAAAGTAAGGTTGTTTCATGGATCTTTCCACGATGTGGATTCTGATTCCCTTTCATTTGAAATGGCGGCCAGGATTGGCTTCAAGGAAGCCGCTAAAAAGTGTAAGCCACAATTGTTGGAACCTATTATGGCGGTTGAAGTGGTTTCCCCGGATGAATATACAGGACCGGTAACCGGAGATCTGAACCGTCGAAGGGGTCTGATGAAAGGAATGGATACCAAAGGTGCAGCCACGGTTATAAAAGCTTCAGTTCCTTTATCCGAGCTGTTTGGTTATGTAACTGACCTGAGAACAATCTCCTCTGGTAGGGCTTCTGCCTCGCTTACCTTTTCACATTATGATCCAGTTCCTAACAATATTGCTGAAGGTATCATTGCCAAAGTAAAAGGAGAGAAGGCTTAAATCAATCGAAAATGAATCAGAAAATCAGAATAAAATTAAAGTCATACGATTACAGCCTGGTGGACAAGTCGTCAGAAAAAATCGTTAAAGCTGTAAAATCTACCGGTGCCATTGTAGTAGGGCCCATACCCTTGCCTACAAAAAAGGAAAAATTCACCGTTTTGAAATCTCCACATGTCAATAAAAAAGCCAGGGAGCAATTCCAGCTTTGTACCTACAAAAGGCTGGTGGATATTTATTCCGGTAGCTCCAAGACTGTAGATGCTTTGATGAAAATCGAACTTCCCAGTGGTGTGGATGTTGAGATCAAAGTCTGATCCGCTCCGTTGGTCTTATTAAAAGCCCGTGCCAGTTTTGGCATGGGCTTTTTCGGTTAGTTTAATGGGATCCTTATTTCAATTTTGAAATTTTCTCCTGCAAAAGGCTTGTTATGTAGCTAATTGTTTGAAAATATTCAGGTTGCGATTTGCAAGCTGAAATTAAATTACTAACTTTGCAATCCTTTAAAAGGGCACAGGTGTGTAAAGCCTTGTGAATCATAGAATATTATATATCCATAGATGTCTGGAATAATAGGTAAGAAAATCGGAATGACTAGTATTTTTAGTGCCGATGGACGTAATGTCGCATGCACGTTAGTAGAAGCTGGTCCTTGCGTAGTGACGCAAGTAAAAAATGTAGAAACAGACGGGTACAACGCTGTACAATTGGCTTATGGTGAGCGTAAAGAGAAAAATACGCCCAAGCCCTTGATCGGTCATTTTAAAAAGGCCGGTACAACGCCAAAGCAGAAAGTTGTTGAATTCAGGGATTTCAGAGTGGAATTCGAAGGTCAGGTAGACATGGGCAAAACCGTTATATCTGACCAGATTTTTGTAGAAGGTGACTTTGTTGATGCCATTGGTACTTCCAAGGGTAAAGGTTTTCAGGGTGTGGTAAAACGACATGGCTTTGGTGGTGTCGGAGGTGCTACCCACGGACAGCACAACAGGCAACGTCACCCTGGTTCCATCGGTGCTTGCTCCTGGCCATCCAGGGTCTTTAAAGGCATGAGAATGGCTGGAAGGACCGGAGGTAACAGGGTCAAAGTGCTTAACTTAAAAGTACTTAAAATTTATCCTGAAAAGAACCTGCTTTTAGTAAGTGGTTCTATACCGGGAGCCAAAAATTCTTTTGTGATTCTAGAGAAGTAAGAAGATGGAATTAGCAATATTAAAACAGACCGGTGAAGATACCGGAAGAAAAGTTTCGCTTTCCGAGGATATTTTCGCGGTTGAGCCCAACGATCATGCCATTTACCTTGATGTCAAGCAGTATTTGGCCAACAAGAGACAGGGTACCCACAAGTCTAAAGAAAGGGCAGAGATTTCCGGATCTACCAAGAAGATCAAAAAGCAAAAAGGTACCGGAGGTGCTCGTGCAGGCTCTATCAAATCCCCGATTTTCAGGGGTGGTGGCAGGGTTTTTGGACCTAAACCAAGGGATTATTCTTTTAAATTAAATAAAAAATTAAAGCAGGTTGCCAGGAAATCTGCCTTATCTTACAAGGCAAAAGATAATGGCCTCGTAATATTGGAAGATCTGGTTTTCGATGCACCCCGGACGAAAGATTACATCAAGCTGCTTTCCAATTTATCGCTTTCAGATAAAAAGACCCTACTTGTAGTGGCTGAAAACAATCAGAACGTTTATCTGTCATCCAGAAATCTTCAAAAAGCAAAGGTTCGGATCGTGGATGATTTGAACACTTATGAGGTTTTGGATGCGGATAGCCTTGTTTTTTGTGAAGGTGCATTGAGTAAATTAGAAACCCTTTTATCGAAATAAAATCATGGAGATATTAAAAAGACCTTTGATTACAGAAAAGATCTCAGCCATGAACGAACGTGGGGTCTATGGATTTGTGGTTGAAAAAACCGCAAAAAAGCCTCAGATCAAAAGCGCTGTAGAAAAAATGTACGGTGTCAAAGTGGTTGGGGTGCGTACCATGCGCTATGCCGCAAAGAAAAAGACCAGGTACACTAAAGCTAAAATTGTTTCCGGCTATACCAATACATTCAAGAAGGCAATAGTACAGGTGGCAGAAGGTGAAATTATTGATTTTTACGGTGAAATTTAATTGAATCAAACCAATGGCAGTTAAGAAATTAAAACCTGTAACCCCCGGAACCCGATTTAGAGTGGCCCCATCCTTTGATGAGATCACCACTTCCAAACCGGAGAAGAGCTTGTTGGCTCCTTTGAAAAAATCCGGCGGCAGGAACCATACTGGAAAAATGACCTCCCGATACATAGGAGGCGGACATAAGAAAAGACTCAGGATTGTTGACTTCAAAAGAGTAAAAGAAGGCGTTCCTGCAGTGGTGAAAAGCATCGAATACGATCCAAACAGGACGGCCAGAATAGCCTTGTTGTTTTACAAGGATGGCACCAAAACCTATATGCTTGCTCCTGAAGGACTTCAGGTTGGGCAGACCGTTTTGTGTGGTGAGCAAGCCAGTCCCGAAGTAGGAAACACCCTATTCTTGAAGGACATACCTTTGGGTACCATCATTCACAATATTGAATTAAAGCCCGGAAAGGGTGGAGCCATTGTTCGTAGCGCAGGCGGGTACGCACAGTTGCTTGCCAGAGAAGGGAAATATGTGACCATCAAATTACCTTCTGGGGAAATGAGAATGGTATTGGCAACCTGTAAGGCCACCATTGGGACTGTTTCGAATGGTGAACACATGAACGTTGTTCTTGGAAAAGCAGGCCGGAAAAGATGGCTTGGTAGAAGACCCAGGACCAGAGGGGTAGCTATGAACCCGGTAGATCACCCAATGGGTGGTGGTGAAGGGCGCTCATCAGGTGGTCATCCACGTTCCAGAACCGGTTTATTGGCTAAAGGGAAGAAAACCCGCTCGGTCAAAAAATATTCCAATAAATTTATCATTAGCAGAAGATCTAAATAAACATGGCACGTTCATTAAAAAAAGGCCCTTATATAGAACATCATTTGGCAAAGAAAGTGGATGTCATGAACGATTCCGGCAAAAAGTCTGTAATCAAGACCTGGTCAAGGAGGTCAATGATCTCTCCGGACTTCGTGGGACATACCTTTGCAGTGCATAATGGAAACAAATTTATTCCTGTATTTGTGACAGACAATATGGTTGGTCACAAGTTGGGTGAATTTGCTCCTACCAGAAATTTCCGTGGACACATTGCCAAAAAAGATAAAGGAAAGAGATAATCATGGAAGCAATAGCAAAATTAAATAACGTTCCTACCTCTCCCAGGAAAATGCGTCTGGTTGCGGATCTGGTAAGGGGAAAAAAAGTGGGTCAGGCATTAAGTATCCTGAAATTCACACCCAATCACGGTGCCATCAGGCTTGAAAAATTATTGTTATCAGCCATTGCCAACTGGCAGGCTAAAAATCCTGAAGAAAAGCTGGAAGATGCTGAGCTTTACGTCAAAACCATCGCGGTAGACGGGGGCAGGATGCTGAAACGGCTTAGACCTGCACCACAGGGCAGAGCCCATAGGATCCGCAAAAGATCAAATCATGTAACGCTAATCGTAGACTCCCTGAGTGGAGACGTTACCGCTGATATTGTTGAATCAAATGAAAATGAAGACTAAAATATGGGACAGAAAGTTAACCCAATTGGTTTAAGGCTTGGTATCATCAAGGGTTGGGACTCTAACTGGTATGGTGGTCGTGATTTTGCTGATAAGCTTTATGAAGACCAGAATATCAGAAAGTATGTTTTTGCCAGGATTCCAAAAGGTGGCATTTCCAAAGTAATCATCGAGCGAACGCTCAAAAGGATTACCCTAACCATTCAAACTGCTCGACCCGGAGTGGTAATTGGTAAAGGCGGTTCGGAAGTTGATAAACTAAGGGAAGAATTAAAAAAGCTTACCAATAAGGATGTTCAGATCAACATTTTCGAGATCAAGCGCCCTGAAATGGATGCGAAATTAGTAGGAGAATCCATTGCACAGCAATTGGAAGCCAGGATTTCTTTTAGAAGGGCGATGAAACAGTCCATTGCGGCTACCATGAGGGTAGGTGCAGAAGGAATAAAGGTTAAGCTTTCCGGAAGGCTTGGTGGAGCTGAAATGGCCAGGTCCGAGATGTACAAGGAAGGAAGGATACCTTTGCATACCATTCGTGCTGATGTGGATTATGCTTTATCGGAAGCACAAACGGTATATGGCAAGATTGGTATTAAAGTCTGGATCTTCAAGGGAGAAGTTTATGGTAAGAGAGATCTTTCCCCTAATCTGAGCTCTGGAAGCGATGCCAAAGGCAATGCTCCGGCTGGAAACAGGAGAAGGAGAGAAGGTGGTCCCAAGAGAAGAAAAAGAAACAACTAAACATCTTTAACTGAGCAATCATGTTACAGCCAAGAAGAACGAAATTTAGAAAAATGCACAAGGGGAGGATCAAGGGAATTGCCCAGAGAGGTCATACCCTGGCCTTTGGCAATTTTGGAATCAAATCCCTTGAGCCTGGATGGATCACCTCTAGACAAATAGAAGCTGCCCGTATTGCGATGACAAGAGCAATGAAAAGGGAAGGTCAGGTTTGGATAAGGATTTTTCCAGATAAACCCATTACCAAAAAACCTGCAGAAGTAAGGATGGGTAAAGGTAAAGGAGCTCCCGAATATTGGGTTGCAGTGATCAAGCCGGGGACAATCCTCTTTGAAGCTACAGGTGTACCTGTAGAAGTAGCCCAGGAAGCCTTGCGATTAGCACAACAAAAGCTTCCTGTAAGTACCAAATTTGTCGTACGTAGAGATTACGTTGGATCATAAAGCAATGAAAAATTCAGAAATCAATGCTCTTACGGAGAGCGAAATTATATCACGCATAGCTGCGGAGAAGGAGAACCTGACAAAACTTCGTTTTGCTCATGCCATTTCTCCTATTGAGAATCCTAATAGAATCAAAGAATCAAGGCGTTTGGTCGCAAGGTTGAATACTTTTTTACGAGCCAAACAACTAGCTAAATAAATAACAAAATGGCTACTACAGAAAGAAACCTTCGTAAAGAAAGAATAGGTAAAGTAGTGAGCAACAAAATGGATAAATCCATTACCGTAGCTGTGGAGAGAAGAGTAAAACACCCCATGTACGGTAAATTTGTTGGTAAGACTACCAAATTCATGGCTCATGACGAAAACAATGATTGTAATCCGGGAGACCTGGTGAAAATCAGTGAAACGCGTCCGCTGAGTAAGAGTAAACGTTGGAGATTGGTCGAAATAATAGAAAGGGCTTTATAAATCATGATACAGCAAGAATCCAGATTAAGCGTAGCGGACAATTCAGGCGCAAAAGAAGTGCTTGTAATCCGAGTTTTGGGAGGAACCAAGAGAAGGTATGCTTCTATTGGAGACAAGGTTGTCGTGTCTGTTAAATCGGCCATTTCGTCCAGTAACATGAAAAAAGGCACTGTTTCCAAAGCAGTAATAGTAAGGACCAGAAAGGAAGTCCGTAGAAAAGACGGCTCATATATCCGGTTTGAAGATAATGCGGCCGTACTTTTGAATAACAATGACGAACCCAGAGGTACCCGTATTTTTGGCCCTGTGGCCAGGGAACTGAGGGAGCGACAGTTTATGAAAATTGTATCACTGGCCCCTGAAGTATTGTAAAAATGGAAAGAAAATTTAACAAACAACCTAAATTGCACATCAAATCCGGAGATACCGTTTTGGTAATTTCAGGTGATGACAAAGGCAAAAAAGGAAAAATCCTTTCAGTTGACCAAACCAAGAGAAGGGCAATTGTTGAGGGTTTGAATATGGTAACCAAACATATCAAACCAACTGCAAATTCACCTCAGGGAGGTATTGAAAAGAAAGAAGCGCCGATTCATATCAGTAATCTAAAATTGGTAGATCCCAAAACCGGAGAAGCTACCAGAATTGGAAGAAAGAAAAATGAAGACGGAAAATTAGTAAGGTACTCTAAGAAAACCGGGGAGGTGATCAATGGCTAAACCTAGATTAAAAGAAAAGTTCGACAAGGAAATCACTTCGGAGCTGAAGGATAAATTTCAGTTTACAAGTGTGATGCAGGTTCCCAAACTTACCAAGATAGTTTTGAACAAAGGTATTGGAGCTGCGGTCGCTGACAAAAAATTGGTGGATCAGGGTGTAGAGGAACTTACGCTGATCACCGGGCAAAGAGCTGTAGCTACCAAAGCTAAGGTCTCCATATCCAATTTTAAGTTGAGAGATGGAATGCCTATCGGTGCAAAAGTTACTTTAAGAGGTGACAGGATGTACGAATTTCTTGACAGGCTGGTAAGCATTGCCTTGCCCAGGGTTAGGGATTTTAAGGGTATTTCTGATAAAGGATTTGACGGTCGTGGCAATTACACGCTCGGAGTGACTGAACAAATCATATTTCCTGAGATCAGTATTGATAAAGTAAACAGGATTTCCGGTATGGACATTACCTTGGTTACCAATACCAATAATGATGAGGAAGCATATGCCTTATTAAAATCTCTGGGAATGCCTTTTGTTAATAAAAATAAAGAAGAAGAATAATGGCAAGAGAATCGATAAAGGCCCGCGAAAGAAAAAGAGAACGTTTGGTAGCGAAATATGCTAAAAAACGTGCTGAACTAAAAGCTGCTGGTGACTACGAAGCCTTGGATAAGCTTCCCAAGAATGCTTCTCCAGTAAGGCTTCATAACAGATGCAAGCTTACCGGCAGACCCAAAGGATACATGAGAAAATTCGGTATCAATAGGGTGACTTTCAGAGAGATGGCTTCAGCAGGGAAAATTCCGGGTGTAACCAAGTCTAGCTGGTAAAAATTATATAATAGTTTTTATTCTAAATTTCATTGTGTAACTTTGCGGGCCCATTAGGGTTTTGCAGTTAGACTAATACAAATATGACTGATCCAATAGCTGATTATCTAACCAGATTGAGGAATGCCATCAAGGCTTCTCACCGGATAGTAGAAATACCTGCTTCGAACATGAAAAAAGAACTAACTAAAGTTCTTTTTGAAAAAGGTTACATACAAAATTACAAATTTGTTGAGGAGGGTCCTCAGGGTACTATAAAAATAGCCTTGAAGTACAATCCACAGACAAAGGAAAATTCCATTGTTAGCCTTTCTCGTATCAGTAAGCCAGGTTTAAGAAAATATGTGAGTAAGGATTCCCTTCCAAGAGTAATCAATGGTTTGGGAATTGCAATTATTTCCACCTCCAAGGGGGTGATGACTGACAAGGAAGCCCGTGTTGAAGGCGTGGGTGGAGAAGTCCTTTGTTACGTTTATTAAAAAATTGATATGTCTAGAATAGGTAAAAAACCGATAAATATACCTGCGGGTGTGACTGTAGACGTTTCTGATCACAATCAGGTAACTGTTAAAGGTCCCAAAGGTACACTGGTACAGGAGGTAAATCCTGATATATCAGTAAAAGTTGCGGACAATCAAGTGGTATTTGAAAGACCAACTGATTCAAAGCGTCATAAATCCCTGCATGGACTTTTTCGTTCTCTGGTAAACAATATGGTTGTCGGGGTTCATGAAGGATATAAAAAAGACCTGGAACTTGTAGGTGTAGGCTATAAGGCTACCAATCAAGGTCAGATTCTTGAACTTTCACTGGGTTATTCACACAATATATTTTTGTTGGTTCCCCAGGAAATAGCTATCAAAACTGAAACTCCCAAAGGAAAGAATCCATTGATTTCACTTGAGGGAATTGACAAAGAATTAATCGGACAGGTTGCCGCTAAAATCAAATCCCTGCGTAAAGTTGAGCCTTTCAAAGGTAAGGGTGTAAGATTTGTTGGTGAGCACATTAGACGTAAAGCTGGTAAAACTGCTGCTAAAAAATAATTAGAAGATGGCTTTCAAGAAAAAAACAAGAAGACTGAGAATAAAAAGAGGTATCCGAAGAAAGATTTCCGGTACCGATGCCAGGCCAAGACTTTCTGTGTTCAAAAGTAATACAGGGATTTACGCACAATTGGTTGACGATTTAAAGGGGCAAACGCTAGCAGCTGCGTCCTCTAAGGAATTAGGTTCCAGTAAAAATATAAATATTACCGTTTCGAAGGAAGTTGGTAAAAAGCTTGCTGAAAAAGCGGTAGCCAATGGTTTGAATGAAGTAGTTTTCGACAGAAGCGGGTATCTTTATCATGGAAATGTAAAAGCTTTGGCCGATGGTGCCAGAGAAGGAGGCCTTAAATTTTAATCATTATGTCCCAAACAAGTAAAAAACCCATTCGGGCTACAGATACAGAATTAAGTGAAAAGGTAGTTGCCATTAACCGGGTGGCTAAAGTGGTAAAAGGTGGACGTAGGTTCTCTTTTTCCGCCATAGTAGTTGTTGGTGATGGAAAAGGAGTTGTCGGATTTGGTCTGGGTAAGGCCAATGAGGTTACCGATGCCATTACCAAAGGAGTTGAAGACGCCAAGAAAAACCTTATTCAGGTTCCTTTACTGAAAGGTACCATTCCCCATGATCAGCTGGGTAAGTATGGAGGAGGTTTGGTATTGATCAAACCAGCAGCTCCCGGTACAGGTGTTTTGGCCGGTGGAGCCATGCGTGCAGTACTGGAAAGCGCCGGATATACCGATATCCTGGCCAAGTCAAAAGGCTCTTCCAATCCGCATAATGTGGTAAAAGCAACCATTGATGCCCTGGTCAATCTTAGGGACGCCATTGCTGTATCTCAGCAAAGGAGAGTTAAATTATCTAAAGTATTTAACGGTTAAATTTATGGCTAAGGTTAAAGTAACACAGATCAGAAGCATTATAAAACGACCTAAAAATCAGAAAGCAACGATAACAGCTCTGGGATTAGGTAAGATCAATAGAACGGTAGAAGTGGAAAATACCCCACAGATGCAGGGATTGATCAAGAAAATCAGCCATTTAGTTAAGGTTCAGGATGTTTAAACCGGAAGCTTTAAAGCTTGCCGAGTTTTAGACCAGTAGAAAATAGATATAAAATGAAATTACATACATTAAAACCAGCCGAAGGTTCCATCAAAACCAGAAAAAGAATTGGTAGGGGCCAGGGTTCCGGTAGGGGAGGTACTTCCACCAGAGGTCATAAAGGTGCTAAATCCAGATCTGGTTATAAAACAAAACTTGGCTTCGAAGGTGGGCAGATGCCCTTACAACGTAGGGTTCCAAAGTTTGGTTTTACCAGTCATAACAGAGTGGCATACCAGGCAATCAATTTAGACAAGATACAGGAACTGGTTACTAATCTGAGTATTGATACGATCGATTTGGACGTATTACGTGAAAATGGTTTAGTTTCCAAAAAAGATCTTGTAAAAGTGCTTGGAAGGGGCGAACTTACCTCGAAAGTAAATGTAAGTGCCCACAGCTTCTCCGCTTCAGCTATTGCTGCTATTGAAAAAGTTGGAGGATCTGCTAATAAGATTTAATTCATGAAAAAGTTTATCACAACAGTAAAGAACATCTTTTCGATTGAGGATTTGAGAATCCGAATTTTGAATACAATAGGATTACTTATTGTTTTCAGGATCGGCTCTTTTGTGGTCCTTCCGGGGGTAGATCCCAGTCGTCTTGGAGAAGCTGCCTCAGGTATCTTCGGGTTGATTGATACCTTCCTGGGTGGTTCTTTCAGTAGGGCTTCCATATTTGGTTTGGGTATTATGCCCTACATATCTGCTTCAATTGTCCTGCAATTGTTGACTGTTGGGGTACCGTATTTTCAGAAATTGCAAAAGGAAGGGGAATCCGGTAGAAAGAGGATCAATCAAATTACACGGATCCTGACCATACTGATTACTTTTGCCCAGGGGATTGGTTACATAACAGCCACTATTCCAGATGAGGCCATTATGATTGATAAGACCCTCTTCATGGTATCAGCACTCATTTTGCTTACATCCGGAACCATGTTTTGTATGTGGATAGGCGAAAAGATTACTGAAAAGGGTATTGGTAATGGTATATCCATGTTGATTATGATAGGGATTATTTCAGCCCTACCAGGAGCTATTATTTCAGAAAGTTTATCAAAAGGTGGAGGTGGAATACTCTTACTGATCCTTGAAGCCGTGATTTTGTTTTTCGTTGTAGTTGGGGTAGTGGCTTTGACAGAGGCTGTCAGAAGGATACCGGTTCAATATGCCAAGCAAGTTGTTGGTGGGAAGGTATATGGTGGTCAACGCCAGTACATCCCTATCAAAGTGAATGCCTCAGGAGTAATGCCCATTATATTTGCACAATCCCTGATGTTTCTTCCTGCGCTTATTGCTCAAATTTGGGCTGAATCAAGTGATATTGCTGCTTATATAGGGACTACATTTTCTGATTTCACCTCATGGCAGTACAACCTGGTATTTGCGCTGATGATCATTCTTTTTACATTCTTCTACACCGCTATCACGGTGAATCCGGAACAGATTGCAGAGGATATGAAAAGAAACGGCGGTTTTGTCCCAGGTATCAAACCTGGTGCTCCAACCTCCGAGTTCATTGACAATATTATTTCCAGAATTACGCTGCCAGGTTCCATTTTACTGGCCCTGGTGGCCATCATGCCAGCCTTTGCCATTATCGCCGGAGTGAGTGGGGAGTTTGCCCAATTTTATGGAGGAACTTCTCTGCTTATTATGGTCGGAGTTATTTTGGATACTTTGAGGCAGATTGAAAGTTATCTGTTGATGAGACATTATGAAGGAATGATGAAAAGTGGTAACATGAAAAATGATCCTTCAAGTTACGCTGTAGCTTAAATATGATACAGTTTAAGACTGAAGAGGAAATTGAAATTATAAAAGAAAGTGCGCAGATTTTAGGAAAAGCGCATGGCGAGGTAGCCAAACATGTGAAAGAAGGAGTAAAGACTGCTTCTTTAGATAAAATTGCTGAGGAATTTATTCGGGACCACCATGGAGTTCCTTCATTTAAGGGATACAATGGTTTTCCAGCTTCATTGTGTATATCCGTGAATGAAGTAGTAGTTCATGGATTTCCCAGTCAGTATGTTTTGAAAGATGGCGATATAATCTCAATAGATTGTGGAGTCTTTCACCAAGGTTTTCATAGCGATTCCGCTTATACTTACCCTGTTGGTGAAGTTTCCCCCAAAGTTATTGAGCTGCTTAATGCTACCAAGGAATCCCTTTATGTTGGGATAGAAAAAGCTGTTTTTGGTAATCGTGTTGGCGATATAGGAAACAGTATTCAAAAATTTATTGAAGCGAAAGGGTATACGATAGTGAGGGAGTTGGTAGGTCATGGTCTTGGCAAACAGCTTCACGAAGCCCCTGAAGTTCCCAATTGGGGCAAAAGAGGTAGCGGAGCCAAATTAAAACAAGGAATGGTCCTTGCCATTGAGCCCATGGTTAATTTGGGTACCAGGAATATCGTTCAGGAAAGAGATGGCTGGACCATTAGAACAGCGGACCGGAAGCCCTCTGCTCATTATGAACACACTGTGGCCATATTTGAGGACAGAACAGAAATATTGACAACCCATCGTTATATAGAAGAGAATTTTAAATCTTAATTATGGCTAAACAGGCATCTATAGAGCAGGACGGCACCATTGTGGAGGCATTGTCCAATGCAATGTTTAAAGTGGAACTGGAAAATGGTCATCAACTTATTGCTCATATTTCCGGTAAAATGCGGATGAACTATATCAAAATTTTACCAGGAGACAAGGTAAAACTGGAAATGTCTCCCTATGATCTCTCAAAGGGGAGGATAGTTTACCGCTACAAGTAAACAGCGGAAAGAGCAAATGACAGCATCGAATATTAGAAAATTAGTATTGATATGAAAGTTAAAGCATCTATTAAAAAAAGAAGTGTTGACTGTAAAGTAATCCGGAGGAAAGGAAAACTTTACGTGATCAACAAGAAGAATCCAAAGTTTAAACAAAGACAAGGTTAAATACTATGGCTAGAATTGCAGGTGTCGATATACCAGACAATAAACGTGGTGAAGTAGGCCTTACTTATATTTTTGGTATTGGCAGGAGTACAGCCAGGGCCATTCTTACTAAGGCAGGAATTTCTTTAGACAAGAAAGCAGGAGAATGGGATGATGATGAATCTACCGCTATCAGGAACATCATTGCTGAAGAGCACAAAACAGAGGGTGTTCTAAAATCCGAGGTACAGTTGAGTATTAAAAGGTTGATGGATATTGGTTGTTACAGGGGTTTGAGGCATAGGAAAGGTTTGCCTGTCCGTGGTCAGAAAACAAAAAATAACGCCAGAACCAGAAAAGGTAAGAGAAAAACTGTTGCCAATAAGAAGAAAGCGACTAAATAAATCCTGACATAGATTATGGCTCAGAAAAGAAACGAAAAGACAAAAGCTAAGAAGCGGGTTGTTAAAGTTGAAGCGGTTGGACAAGCCCATATCAAAGCTTCCTTTAATAATATCATTATCTCTATTACCAACAATTCAGGTCAGGTTATTTCCTGGGCTTCTGCTGGTAAGATGGGATTCAGGGGTTCTAAGAAGAATACGCCTTATGCTGCTCAGATGGCTGCCCAAAACTGTGGACAAGTAGCATACGATCTTGGTTTGCGGAAAATCGAGGTTTTTGTTAAGGGTCCGGGAGCGGGCAGAGAATCTGCTATAAGAACCCTCCAGAATGTTGGTTTGGATGTAACCACCATCACTGATGTTACTCCGTTACCACACAATGGATGTCGTCCTCCAAAACGCAGAAGAGTTTAATTTAAAGAAAAATAAGCATGGCTAGATATAGAGGTCCAAAAGCAAAAATTGCCAGAAAATTTGGCGAGCCCATTGAAGGGCAAAGCAAAGTGCTTCAGAAGAAAAATTATCCTCCGGGGATGCATGGTAGAGGCAGAAGGAAAAAGCAGTCTGAATTTGCCATCCAATTGATGGAAAAACAAAAAGCAAAATACATCTATGGTGTATTGGAAAGGCAATTTGCTAAAATGTTCAATATTGCTTCCAGAAAAAAAGGCGTAACCGGTGAAAACCTGTTGCAATTGCTGGAAGCCCGTTTGGATAATACCGTTTATCGTTTGGGGATCGCTCCGACCAGGAGAGGTGCCAGACAATTGGTTTCCCACAAACATATCCTTGTTAATGGTGAATTGGTAAACATCCCTTCTTTTCTTTTAAAACCCGGTGATGTGGTTGGAGTAAGGGAAAAGTCCAAATCATTAGAAGCAATTACCGAAAGCCTTAGAGGCAGAGGGACTACCAGATATAGTTGGTTGGAATGGGACAATGGTTCCCTAAGCGGCAAGTTTGTTAGTGTTCCTTTGAGGGAAGATATTCCGGAGAACATCAAAGAACAACTGATAGTTGAATTGTACTCTAAGTAATCATTTACATTCCTAAAAAAAGAATTAAGATATGTCCATATTAGCATTTCAAATGCCAGAGAAGGTGGTAATGGAAAAAGCAGATGATTTTCATGGTCTGTTTACCTTCAAACCACTTGAAAAAGGATACGGGGTAACCATTGGTAACGCCCTTAGAAGGATTCTTTTGTCTTCGCTGGAGGGATATGCCATTACTGCGGTAAAATTACCCGGTGTGGTGCATGAATTTTCCAGTATAGAGGGAGTGGTTGAAGACGTGACTGACATTATTCTTAACCTAAAACAGGTTAGGTTTAAGAAGATCCATGATGCCATCGACAATAAGATTACGGTCGAGGTTAAGAATAAAGATGTTTTTACTGCTGGTGATATAGCTAAATTTACCACCTCATTTGAAATATTGAATCCTGAATTGGTCATATGTCATCTGGATGATTCCAAAACCCTCGAAATCGAACTCAGCGTGGATAAGGGAAGGGGATATCTTCCTGCAGAGGAATCCAAGCCGAAAGAACAGCTATACGGAACCATTTCTGTTGATGCTATTTTTACGCCCATTAAAAATGTGAAATACAGGATTGAAAATACCCGGGTGGAGCAAAAGACCGATTATGAGCAACTGATCATGGAGGTTAGCACTGACGGTTCCATTCACCCTGAGAAGGCATTGCAGGAGTCCGCTAAGATTCTTATTCAGCATTTCATGTTGTTTTCCGATCAAACAATGGTCATTGATGCGCCTGGCAGTGGTGCCATTGAGCCTATTGATGAAGAGTACCTGCACATGAGGAAATTGTTAAAAACTTCTCTGAGTGATCTGGATCTTTCCGTAAGGGCTTATAATTGTTTGAAGGCAGCTGATGTAAAAACATTGGGTGACCTGGCCAAGCTGGAGATTTCCGACATGATGAAATTCAGGAATTTTGGTAAAAAATCCCTGGCAGAATTGGAGCAGTTGATCCAGGAAAAAGGCCTGACTTTCGGTATGGATCTTTCTAAGTATAAACTTGATGAAGAATAATTAAAATGAGACACGGTAAGAAATTTAACCATTTAGGTAGAACCGCCTCACATAGAAAGGCCATGCTTTCAAATATGGCCAAGTCTCTCTTGGAACACAAGCGGATCAGTACTACCCTTGCCAAAGCCAAAGAGCTGAGGAAATATATTGAACCTTTGATTACAAAGGCAAAAGAGGATACTACACACAACAGAAGGATTGCATTTGGGTACCTGAAAAACAAGGAAGCTATCAAACTTCTTTTTGGGGAAGTTGTGGAAAAAATAGGTACCCGTCCTGGAGGCTATACCAGAATCATAAAAACCGGTTTCAGACTTGGTGATAATGCAGAGATGTGTATCATTGAACTGGTCGATTACAATGAGCTGTTATTGAAAGATGATCAGCCTGCTAAAAAGTCTGGCCGTAGAAGAAGCCGAAGAGGATCTGGTAAGAGCAGTGATGCTGCAGATGTTCCTGTGGCAGAAGAAGTTAAAGAGGAGAAAGAAAAGCCTAAGGCCAAGAAAAAAGCCAAGGATACGGCTGCGGAAGAAAAGGCCGAAGCCCCTTCAGACAGTGCTGCTGAATCACCCGAGTCTTCTGCTGAGGACAATGCTGATAAAGCAGGGGACGATGCAGATAAAAAGGATGACGATAAAAAATCAGAGTGATATATGTTTTATCGGATGAAATGAATTGGGGATTGGGCTTTTGTTCAATCCCTTTTTTGTGTCCTTTTCTTTGAATGCTTTCTACTACTTATGATAAAATTATTAAATTTGCCTATCAAAAATTAATATGAACAAGAAAAAAGCCACCCTCCTTTTAGCAGATGGAACCGTCTTTACTGGTAGTTTAGTAGGTAGTCATGGTACCAATGGCGGAGAAATTTGCTTCAATACCGGCATGACCGGCTATCAGGAAATCTATACCGATCCTTCCTATACAGGGCAAATCATCGTTAACACAACGCCTCATATCGGCAATTACGGGGTAGTTGAAGAAGATGAAGAATCAGATCATCCTCTAATTGCGGGTATTGTTGTCAATGACTTTTCTGAAATCTACAGCCGCCTTGATGCAAAGGAATCCCTGCAAGGATACCTGGAACGTCACGGTATCACGGGCATTGCCGATGTGGATACGCGGAAGCTGGTCAGGCATATCCGGTCCAAAGGAGCGATGAATGCCATTATCAGTTCAGAAATAGAAGATCTGGATGCCTTGAAAAAAGAATTGGATAAGGTTCCGGACATGAATGGGCTCGAACTGTCATCCCAGGTTTCTACCAAAACACCTTATTACCATGGTGATGAAAAGGCAAAATTGAGAGTGGCCTGCGTCGATTATGGCATCAAAAAAAATATTCTCAGGTGTTTTGCAGAACGAGGGGTTTATTGTAAGGTTTTTCCTGCCAAGACTACCTTTGCTGAAATGGAGGAATGGAAGCCCGACGCTTATTTTCTTTCCAATGGTCCCGGAGACCCTGCTGTCATGGAATATGCGGTGAATACAACCAAAGAAATATTAGACAATAATAAACCTTTGTTTGGTATATGTCTTGGGCATCAGCTTCTGGCCAGAGCCTGTGGTATTTCCACCTATAAAATGCATCATGGCCACCGCGGACTTAATCACCCCATTAAAAACCTTATTACCGGAAAAAGTGAGATCACTTCACAAAACCATGGTTTTGTTGTTAGCAGGAAGGACATTGATCTTTCAGATAGATTGGAAATTACTCATTTACATCTCAATGATGAAACTGTGGCTGGGATAAAAGTGAAAGATAAGCCGGCTTTTTCTGTTCAATTCCATCCTGAAAGTTCTCCCGGACCTCATGATTCCAGGTATTTATTTGAACAATTTATTTCATTATTAAAGAATTAAATCTTAAACATTATATTTTGTTATGACATTGATACAATCCATACACGCAAGACAAATTTTAGATTCCAGGGGCAACCCTACGGTGGAAGTAGATGTATTTACCGATAATGGTGCCTTTGGAAGGGCTGCTGTCCCAAGTGGAGCCTCAACTGGTGTACACGAAGCAGTAGAACTGAGAGATGGAGACAAAAGTGTATATATGGGCAAAGGAGTCCTCAAGGCAGTTGCCAATGTAAACGATGTAATCGCTCCGGAATTAATTGGTTTTGACGTTTTTGAACAAAATCAAATTGATCAGATGATGCTTGGTCTGGATGGAACCAAAAATAAATCCAAACTGGGAGCAAACGCCATCCTGGGTGTTTCTCTTGCCGTGGCCAAAGCAGCGGCCATGGAATCAGGACAGCCATTATACCGTTATATCGGAGGTGTAAACGCCAATACTCTGCCTGTACCCATGATGAACATTTTGAATGGTGGTTCACATGCAGATAATGGTATTGATTTTCAGGAGTTTATGGTAATGCCAGCAGGGGCATCTTCATTTTCCGAATCCCTTAGGATGGGAGCCCAGATTTTCCATGAATTGAAAGCCGTTTTGAAGAGCAAAGGACTTTCCACCAATGTAGGTGATGAGGGAGGTTTTGCGCCGGATCTTAAAAACAATGTGGAAGCCATAGAGGTGGTTTTACAAGCCATTGAAAAAGCAGGGTTTCGTCCTGGCGAAGACGTTTTTATTGCCATGGATCCTGCCTCCTCTGAATTTTATGATGAGGAAAGGGGATTGTATGTATTTAAAAAATCCACAGGTGATGAATTGACCTCGGAGCAGATGGCCAACTACTGGACCGAATGGGTGAATAAATACCCCATAAAATCTATCGAAGATGGCATGCAGGAAGACGATTGGAAGGGTTGGAAAATGATGACGGAATCAGTTGGCGATAAAATCCAAATCGTTGGCGATGACCTTTTTGTTACCAATGTGGAAAGGTTACAGAAAGGTATAGATGAGAAAATAGCCAATGCGCTTTTGGTAAAGGTAAACCAAATCGGATCTTTGACAGAAACCATAAACGCCGTGGACCTCTGCCACCGAAACAAATACAAATCGGTGATGTCCCACAGATCAGGAGAAACGGAAGATTCTACTATTGCGGACCTGGCTGTGGCACTCAATACAGGTCAAATCAAAACCGGATCCGCCTCCCGTTCAGACAGGATGGCAAAATACAATCAGTTGTTGAGAATTGAAGAGCAACTTGGGGATTCCGCTTATTTCCCAGGATTGAAATTTTAATGCAGCATCGATTCAGGTAAAGTCAAAACCTGAGTGCAAATTGCAATCAAAACCCTTTTTAGGAATTAGCCTTTAAAGGGTTTTTTATTTTAATAAAGGGGCTATTTGTTTATTTTCCTCCCTACAGAATACAGTTTGAAATACATCCGTTTTTTCTGTTAAATAAGAATTGGTTTTTGTTTCCCAAATTCTTAGGTTTATTATAATATGGAAACAATTAAAATGGCGGCAAGCATTTCACTGGGCTTACTGCTGCTTTTGCTGGGATCAACCCTCAGCATTCCTTTGATGGCCCAGAAGATCAAGGTAGAAGGAAGGGTAGTGGACGAGGAAACAAATTTGCCCTTGTCTTTTGTCACAGTATTTGTAAACAATACTGCTGAGGGTACCGTGGCAAATGAAAACGGAAAGTTTGAACTGGAAATGGAAGCAGGCCACTATGAACTGGTTCTGTCTTTGGTTGGATATGAAAACCTGGTTTATTCGGCAGATTTCTCAGGTGAGCTGCCCCGGTTTGTTTTTGAGATGGCGCAGAAGCCTATCGACCTGAATGAATTGCAAGTGGATGGAGAAAGGAGCAGTGAATGGTACGAAAACCTGAAGCTCTTTGAATACCATTTTTTGGGTAACAGCCGTTTTGCCACAAGCTGCAATATTATTAATCCGGAGGTTTTGGTCATTGACTTTGATCAATCGTTTCTGAAAGTTTACAGTACAGACTTTTTAATTATAGAAAATCATGCACTTGGATACCGCATAAATTATCTTTTGAACTCCTTTGTGTTGGATACCGAAAAAAAAATATTTCACTATTTGGGTTATCCCAGGTATACCGAAATGGATGGTGGGAAGATAAAACAACGCAGGTGGAAAAGAAACCGGTCATCGGCATACCTGGGTTCCTGGTTGCATTTTAAGCGAAGTCTTCTGGAAAGTACTACAGATATGGAAGGGTTTGAAGTCAGAAAAATGAAGCAAGTTCCTAATCCTGAACGGCCATCAGATAGGAGAATTCTTGAGGCAAAACAGCAACTTGAAATTTCAAAGGATTTACCCTATAGCATTTTCAGGGACTCTTTATCGGCAATTGTTAGCAAGGAGTCTCTTCCAAAAATAATTGATAAAGTAGAATCCGACCCACTAAAAGAATCGGAATATAGCACTGTCACTGATGGAGAACTTATTTTAGAGTTTGATGATTTTTTGCAAATCACCTTTACCAGAGGGAAAATCAGCAGGGAGTTTATCCATTCATTTGTACCAGGTAAAGCTCCCAGATCCCCCTATCCTGTTTCATTTTTAAGGCAAACGGCTCCTGTATCGATATATCCAACCGGATTGGAGGCCAATCCCCTTTCCCTGTATCTGGAGGGGTATTGGAGCTGGCAAAGAATGGGGGATGATTTACCAATGGATTATAAATTGCCTGAATAATACGTACAAGGGATAGGGCATTTTTGGATGGTTGACATTAGTTTTCCTATATTTGGGAAAACATTAAGTAAAGAAATGGCCAAATACATCAGGTACACCAAAAACTTCTACTTCGTATTTACCGTTTTATTCATCATATGGATGGTTTTTATTGACAGCAATGATATCATCAGCCATTTCAAACTCCGGTCCAAATTAAATGATTTGGAAAATCAAAAGGAATTTTACCAGGAGCGAAAAGAAAAAATACAGGCTGAAAGAGAAGAATTGCTGAGCAATTATGAGCTGTTGGAAAAGTTTGCGCGGGAACGCTATTTGATGAAAAGGAAAACGGAAGACCTGTATGTTATTGTGGAAGAATGATTTAATACAAAAATGCACCTGCGTTCTACTGCTGGGAATTTTTATTTTTCAGGATTTTGAAGCCCATGGGCAAAGACAGATTTATCCCGAAGAGAATCCACCCTTAAAAGAACGTTTGTACTTTGGTGGCAATGGAAGCCTTCAATTTGGAACCATCACTTTCGTGGAAGTATCTCCTCTGGCCGGGGTAATGATCACCGAAAGGTATTCAGCAGGTCTGGGAGCTACCTACCAATATTTAAACAACCGATTTTATCAAAATGGGGATGCCCATATATATGGGGCCAGGATATTCAACAGGTTTAATGTTTTGCCGAAAATATTTTTACATGCGGAATATGAAGCGCTCAATGTAGAGGTGGCCAATCCTATCCCAAATACCACTGATGTGATCTTTACCAGGGATTGGGTTCCTGGCTTGTTTGCAGGTGCAGGTTATTTTACCCCCTTTGGAGAAAGAGGGGGAATGAACTTCATGCTATTGTACAACTTTAGCTATGACAATAGAAGGTCTCCTTATAATGAACCATATGTCATCAGAGTGGGTTTTGTATTCTAAAGTTACAACAAAGCATGGATTCATTTATAGACCGATTGCACGAAGCCCACAACCACTGTCCGGAATGCCCTTCCCCCAAAGTGATCAGTCGCTTTTTTGATGATATTCTGGGCATATTGTTTCCGGAGCATGCCAATGAGATCCTTAGAGACCGTGACAATCTGGAAAAGAAGTTCTTTCAATTGAGGGAGCAACTTACGAGTGTGCTTAAGAAAAATGTGGTTTTGCACAAAGGCGATGGGCAAGCCCTGGCTGAAGCATTCTTTGATCGCCTGGAAGCAGAAGTATTTGAAAAGCTACACGAAGATTTGCAGGCCATGTTTGAAGGGGATCCCGCCGCAAAGTCCAAGACTGAAATTATCCGTTGTTATCCAGGATTTTATGCCATTGCAGCCTACCGCATAGCACATTTATTGCACGTACTGGGAATTGGCCTTATTCCAAGAATGATTACCGAATATGCCCATGGAAAGACAGGAGTTGACATACATCCCGGAGCCAAAATTGGTCGTTTTTTCTGCATTGACCATGCCACCGGGATTGTGATTGGAGAAACGACCCGAGTGGGTGATCGGGTAAAAATATATCAGGGGGTAACCTTAGGTGCTTTGAGTGTCAACAAAGAAGATGCGGATAAAAAAAGGCATCCCACTATAGAGGACGATGTGGTCATTTATGCCGGTGCCACCATATTGGGTGGAGATACCGTTATAGGGAAGGGCAGCGTAGTGGGTGGAAATGTCTGGCTGACCAAAAGTATTCCCCCAAAAAGCAAAATTTATTACCAGACAAAAATTTATGACGGGGCATCAAACCTGACAGACTTTTATGTACTGAAAAGTGATGCCTGAAATACCCATCTATGAAGTTATTTGAATTAATAGGGAAAACCCCTTTAATTGAACTGGAGCAGATTCCTGTAAATCCCAAAGTCAAAATTTTCTGTAAACTGGAGGGGCAAAACCCAGGAGGCTCTGTAAAAGACAGGGCCGCCTATTACATGATCCGGCAGGCCTTGGATAGGGGAGAAATCGGAAGAGGATCCAAACTTGTGGAGGCCACCTCAGGAAACACAGGAATTGCCCTGGCCATGGTAGCCAACTTGCTTGGGGTAGAAATGACCCTGATTATGCCGGATAACTCCACCAGGGAGCGGATTTTATCCATGGAGGCCTATGGTGCCAAAGTGGTCCTTACGCCGGCAGAAAAAACCATAGAATATGCACGAACCCTGGCTGAGGAAATGGCTGCCGACAAGGGATATTTTATGCTGAACCAATTTGCCAACCCAGATAACTACAGGGCCCATTACCAGACCACGGGCCCGGAAATATACCGGGATACGGGAGGGAAGATCACCCATTTTGTCTCCGCTATGGGTACCACCGGTACCATCATGGGGGTGTCACGGTACCTGAAAGAGCAAAACAAAGACATCCGCATTGTAGGTACCCAACCTACCGATGGGTCCAGTATTCCCGGGATCAGGAGGTGGTCCCCGGAATTTTTGCCTAAAATTTTCGAACCTGAAAGGGTTGATCAGGTGATCGATGTCAGTGAAGAACAGGCCACCGCGATGACCCGCAGAATGGCCAAGGAAGAAGGTATTCTGGCTGGGATGAGTAGCGGAGGAGCACTTTTTGCAGCTTTGGAGCTTTCCAAAACACTTGAAGAAGGCTTGATCGTGTGCATTACCTGCGATAGGGGTGATCGGTATTTGAGTTCCAATCTGTTTGGCTAAGCCATACAAACTTTTTAAATCAACTTTTTTCCACTGCTAATTACTACTAAACAGAGTTGGTTTTCCCATTTTCGATTGTTGGATGTACCTGTTATTATAAGGATGTTGAATAAGGTCAAAAGGGAACTTACCAAAAGTATGGACGCAACCCTATTGGTACTTAGCTATAGTACAATTGAGTTAAATCTATCAATAATATACTGGAATCAGTATCATTAAATAACCGTCAAGCAGGATTCTTAATATTTCAAGCTTTCCTTGGTTTTTATATGAGTTTGGCATACTTTTTATCATTCTATCAGGACTCGTATCCAAAATTAACCTATGGAATTTGGTGAATTAGTAGCTTATTTTGTTTTAAGCCTTGCCATCATAAATGCAATTATTTTGATCCTGGCTGGTAAGAGAGCAAAAGTCTCTCAGCAATATATGGGGTTTGCACTACTGTTTTTTAGTGGATTCCTTTTTACCCAGCATTATGAATTTATTGTCGGGTGGCTATCAATTCTGATGTATATCCTAATGTTTTGTGTAGGTCCCTTTTTTTACTTTTTTATCCGAAATTCACTAGTTGGTTCTAAAAGCAACAACTACCTGGATTTACTCCATTTTCTTCCATTAATTCTGCTATCAATTCCGGTGGTACTCATCCTCACCAGGAAGGAGTTGCCAGGTTTTTTGTTTTCTACCTCCCAGGTCAACCAACCAATAGAATTCGAAATACCTGGCGGTTCGGCGTTTACTTTTGTCTGGTCCCATGAACTTTTACTTTGTTCACTTCTGATTTATTACCTTTTAGGGCTGAGGTTATTGTTTTTTGCCCAACCGATTAATATTCATTATTCGGAACAACGGAAAATAAAAAGATGGCTGACTTGGATTTGCTGTCTTTTTGGTCTCTTACTAATCCTTTTTAGTCTAAGCCAGGATTATGTAGAATCGCTTGTGGAGCAAAAGCTCCTGACAAGGGATCTGGTAATGCCTGTTGTTCTTCTGGTGTTAACTGTTGCCATGCACTTCAAACCCAATCTTGTTTACGGTTTTGATTTTGGGGAAAATCCGGAATCCCGATGAAGATTTACAGTCAAATTTCGCGTTTAATTACTGCCTGGGAAAAGCAAATGAATGGAAGTTTTAAGGGGGGGCTGCAGGGAATAATTCACCAGATCCACAGACAAAGGTTGGTTTTTGGGACTGTGTTTGGATAAAAGGTAAAAATCAAGTAACAAAATCAATTCGAAAGTTGCTACTTGTAAAAAACCACTTGGTCAAACTTTTCGATTCTCGTATATTTCTGACTATGAAAAACTATACTGCAATCAAGGCTGCCTGTCAGTCAAACTCGATATTCACTTCCCGAATTCTGGATGAGTTTTTACTCTACTATGCGGCAGAAAAGGACAAACTTGCCAAAGAAGCAGATCAAAGGTTGGGAACTTACCGGCACATTACCCAAAGCATAGACAAGAGCTGGTATAACATGTTGAAATCCCAATACATCATCCACCGGGTAATGAAAGAGAGTGGATTGATTCATAAATATTTAAAGCATGCGGCCATAAATCGCCTTGAAGCAACAGACAAATCCTGGCTGGAGCAGCAGGCATCTTCACCTTGGGAATTTAGTTTTGCCAGAATTTTAGACAGTCCGGAAGCTGATTTTTATTCCATGGAAGATGTGTTTTCAGGAGATACCTACCTGCTATATTCCACAGGAATTTCGGATATATTAAAAAGTGGACCCATAGAACTTTGGTTTAACCTCATCGGCTTCAATGGTTCTTGTTGGCAAACTTATGGACCATTGGGCGGTTATAAGAGTTTTTCAGCGGATGATGTTTTCTTTTTTGCTACCGAGATCAACCCAGGCATTACAGATGAGTATGCATTGATGAAGGATGTTGCCAAAAATCCGGTACCCTATATGATGCTCTTTGGCCGTTCCAATTACCCGCTGACCGTTCATGAAGGGGAGGTGCTGGAAGTTGTCCTGTCCGAATTGGAAGATGTTGACCTGAAAGAAGCAGATTTGGAGAAGGAATTTCAAGTCGACAGGATAGATATGGTTTACCGCATGAAATTACCTGGCATGGAAAATAAGCCTCACTTTGCTGCGGCTTATTATGACAAGGAGGAGAAATTTCTTCAAGTAACAGCCATGACGGAAAAAGGTTACATGGCTTTAGCCAAAATCTTTCAAAAACTAGGGGTACAGGTTGAGGTGCCGGCAGATATCTATGTCCGCCCCTCCATGTTGTCCGCAGCTCAGGAGATTCTGAAAAAGGAAATCGAACTCATGCCTTATGAATTGCTATTCGAAGAGGATGTAGATCAGGAAGATCCGGATGTGGAAATGAAAAAGTTAAATGAACTGATGGCCCTGGCACTTCCTTTTATCAATGAGGGAAAGGAACCGGATCTGGAAGCCCTGGCTCAGGAGGTCGGTTTGGATCTGGAATCTAACCGGGAAACCCTAACCGCCATTTTTGAAGATATCAAAAGTAAAAGGAAGAGGTAAGCTTTTAAAAAAATAAAGAATCCCCAAAGGCATTTACCAATGATAGGCCTCTATTTTATAAGGGAGTAGGGGTGTTATTGCAGTTAAGGTTCCGGTATTGCTATCAAAACGACCTGCTCCAGGGATATTTCAATTTGGAAAGATAAACCTAAATTCCCCTTTCCCCCATTTATAGGGGGAAAGGGGGGCGCAAGCGTACTGCTTCACTGTACCTTAGTTTTTTATCCTGATTAAGTTTTAGGTTTCATAATAGCCTGTCCCAGGCAGCGGGAAAGGCTGAAATTTCAAAATAATTTTAAATATTTCAATGATTATTTGAAATTGCAATGAAGTGACTGATTTTGTAATGGGGTCGGGCTGCAACCTGTGCCTCATGGCATAGAATTCCTGGAGCATATTTCGGGTTAAACAGGTATATCGCAAAATCCCCACAAAAATAATGGCTATATTATGCCCGGAATTTTAAATAAACTGACAAGAAATCGAGCATGATGAAAGGGTTGCACAGTGGGATGATTATCACGGCAAGATTCACCCTGGTATAGGGACAGGCTATCCCGTTTTCTTTGTCACGGTACAAGTTATGCCCATTATAAATCAAAATTATAAACATATGAACAAGCGAAGAGCATTTTTAATCAAATCGGCCTTTGGTGCTGCCGGTATGGCTTTGGCCCCGTCCTGGTTAAATGGCGCACCCGCCATTATTAAAAGGTATAACAAACCTGATTCTAATATCAATGGCGTGCAGATCGGATGCATTACCTATTCCTTCCGCTCACTGCAGGATCAAAGTGCCGAAGCCACATTGAAATATGTCACCGACTGCGGTATCAGTGCCATCGAATTGATGGGAGGACCGGCTGAATCCTTTGCGGGTATGCCCGAATCGGATTTAAACCGAAGACGGATGTATCAATTGAGAGGTAAACAGCGAAGTGGAGAAGCCCTGACAGCTGAAGAGGCCAAAGAATTCGCTTCCCTTCAGGAAGAGGCGGCAGCCTATGGCACAGAGGTCGCGAAATGGAGAAATCAGGTGGATTTTAAAAAATTTGAACAGCTCCGAAAGATGTACAAAGATGCCGGTGTCAGTATTTATGCTTTTAAACCCAGTGCCTTCGGTAAAAGCAATTCAGATGCCGAAATTGCCTATGGTATGAAAGCTGCCAAAGCATTGGGGGCTTCCCACGTCACTTTGGAACACCCTTCCGATGATGCCCATACATTGAAACTGGGTAAAATGGGAGAGCAACACAAGATGGCTGTGGCCTACCATGGGCATGAGCAGCAGACCTTTACCTTTTGGGATACTGCACTGGCCCAGAGTCCAAGAAATGCCTTGAATTTTGATGCCGGTCATTACATTGCTGCCGGGCATACGGATATCATGGCACTGCTGGAAAAACAACACAGCAGAATTTTGAGCATGCATACCAAAGACCGGCAGACGCCAGCCAACGGCAAAGGCAATCTTCCCTGGGGAACCGGTGATACCCCTATTGTGGAAATCTTGCAAATGATGCGTAAAAATAAATATAAATTTCCTGCTTCCATTGAGTTGGAACACCAGATCCCTGAAGGTTCGGATGCCATAAAGGAGGTTCAGCAATGTCTGGAATATTGCAAATCTGCGCTTGCTTAATGTTATTTTATCCAAAGCCCCTTTTAATTTTTTGGGGTTTTGGATATTTCCCACCCCTGGATATGGATAGGTTTGTCTCCTTGAGTTGACGGGTATAGTGAAATAATACAAATATGAGTATTTCATTTTATCCTTCGGTTTTTATGATTCCATAATTCTAAGCCAATCAAATCATCTATTGATAAAAGTGGTTCAACATACCTCAAATTGAAGTCTCTGGAAAATCAATTGCTATTTCAACTCGCCCGTGAGCGGACAAAAGTGTTCGGATTTTTTCAATTGTAAAGGTAAAAATAACCTTTATCAGCCCTGAAAACAGTTTTTCGGACTGGCACCATATTGGGTTTTTATAAAAGACAGGAAAATTCCGTCTTCCTGCTCAACGTCAAAGGATATGATAAAAAGTTACTTTAAGATATTCCTCCGAAACCTGAATAAAAACCCAAGCTACACCCTGATCAATATTTTTGGGTTGGCAGTAGGAATGGCCTCCAGCATTTTGATCTTTATGTTTGTGCAACATGAACTCAGCTATGACCAATACCATGAAAAATCAGACCGGATATTCAGGGTCTCAAGGGCCTGGTACAACCAGGATGGGGCCGTTAGCCTGCACCTTGGTCATGCCGCACCACCTTTTGGCCCATTGTTGAAATCTGATTTTGAGGATCAGGTAGTAGAAGTGGTGCGGCTGATGAATACTTCGGTAATCATCCGGGAAGAAGATAAGGTGTTTAAGGAAGACCGGCTGTTTTTTGCCGATCCATCGGTATTTAATGTTTTTTCATGGGAAATGCTGGAAGGTAACCCCCAAAATGCCCTTTCCTTTCCGGATGGCCTTGTCATCAGTTCAACCATGGCGAAAAAATATTTTGGAGAAGAGGATCCGATGGGGAGAACATTGGAACTTAGGGTGGGATCCAATGTTTTTAATGGGCTGGTCCGGGGGGTCATGGCAGACATTCCCGATAATTCGCATTTTCAGGCCGATTTTTTGGCTTCCATGGAGCCCGTTGTAAATTTCTATGGAGGATATGAGGCAATGATGACGAATTTTGGGAGCAATAATTTTGCAACCTATCTTTTGTTGAAAGAAGGGGTGGATCCGAATGGGATAATAGACCAACTTCCGGATTTTGTGGACCGCCACATCCCCGCAAACGGGCAGGGAATACCTGCTTCCCTGGGTACGCAACTCTTTTTATGGCCCTTGACGGATATCCACCTGCATTCCAATCTTGACTCTGAAGTCGAACCCAACAGCAATATAGAATACGTATACATTTATGGCGCCATCGCCATTTTCATCTTATTGATCGCCTGCATCAATTTCATGAATTTGGCTACGGCACGTTCTGCCAAAAGAGCACTGGAAGTGGGCCTTAGAAAAGTGATGGGAGCAGACCGGCAATTGTTGGTCAAACAGTTCATGGGAGAAACTACGCTGATGTCTATTTTTGCCCTATTGGTTGCATTGCTATTGGTTTGGCTCACTTTACCGATGTTCAGCAGCTTTACAGGTAAAGAGTTAAGCCTGAACCTGGTGGATCACCCTGAATACCTGGCAGGTTTTGTGGTCCTTGTGATTTTTGTGGGATTGATCGCCGGAAGCTATCCCTCATTGTTTCTTTCCGGATTTCAGCCGGCCAATGTGTTGAAAGGCACTTATAAGATAGGGTCCATTCATGAGAAGTTAAGGTCTTTTTTGGTGATAGGGCAGTTTGCAATATCGATAGTATTAATTGTAGCTGTTATGGTGGTGATCGGGCAGTTGGATTTTATGAAAAACAAGGATCTCGGATTTGACAAAGAAGAAATTGCCATCCTCCCGGCATTTGTGGAGTTTTCCAGCAACTATGCCCTTATGCGGGACAGACTGATGCAGCATCCGGGAATTGAGGAAGTGGCCATTTCCAGCAGGATTCCCTCAGGCAGGTTGTTGGATTCCCAGGGAGCACAGGCCGAATTGGATGGAAACCTTACACCAATCAATACCCGGATTTCCGATATACATATCAGTCATACCTTTATGCAAGTCTTCGGTATGGAAATACTGGAAGGCAGGGATTTCGACTTCAACATGGCAGCTGACTCCTCCCAATCCTTTATTTTGAATGAATCGGCCGTAAGGGCAATAGGTTGGGCATCACCGGCAGCGGCTATAGACAAGCAGTTCAATTATGGCAGCAGAAGGGGACAGGTCATCGGGGTGGTCAAGGATTTCCATTTCGAATCCCTGCATCAGCCCATCAGTCCCATGGTTTTTATGGTACCTGACTCCCGCTTTAACCAGGTTGCGGTAAAACTCAGCAAAGACCACAGGGAGGAAACCCTGGCTTACCTTCGGGAAGAATGGCTGGCCATGCGTCCCGACTACCCTCTGGAGATCACCTTTGTTGCCGATAAATTTGATGAACAATACCTGGAGGAAGAGAAAATAGGGACGGTTTTTGGTTTTTTTGCCGGTCTGGCCATTTTGATTTCCGTATTGGGCCTTTTTGGGCTAACTGCATATGCCACAGAACAAAGGATCAAAGAAATAGGCATCCGAAAGGTGCTGGGGGCCAGTAGCTGGAACATCGTTTTACTTTTGGGAAAGGACTTTTTAACGCTGGTATTAATAGGGTTTGTTATCGCCTTACCAATGGCATGGTTTGGCATGAGCCAATGGCTGGGAAATTTTGCCTACAGCATTTCTGTTTCCTGGATTGTAATGGCCATGGCGGGTCTCCTGGCATTGATAATTGCAGCGATAACGGTTAGTTCCCAATCTTTTCGGGCGGCATTGGTCAATCCGGTAGATACTTTTAGGAAAGAGTAATTATGCTAAAAAATTATTTGCTTATCGCCTACCGAAATATTTTAAGAAATAAATTAAGGACTTTTGTCCATATTATTGGTCTTTCCCTGGGGATAGCGGTTAGCTTTCTGGTGTTTCAATTGGTTTGGTTTGAATACAGTTTTGACCGTTTTCATCCTGATGCAGATAGAACTTATCAGGTGAATACCCTTTCAAAATACCTGGATGGCTCTTGGCTAAACGGGGGTGTTCCTGTTCCGCTGGCAGCTGTGATTCAGGAAAAAGTTCCGGAAATAGAGAGGATGGCCCAGTTTTATACACTTTGGGAGGTGAAGGTATTTGAAGCAACCGAAAATCGCCTGTACCAAAATGGCAATAAGGCGATACTAACGGATTCCGGATTTTTTGATTTGTTTCCCCGAAAATGGTTGGCTGGAAATCCAGGCACTGCGCTAAGGGAAGTAAACCAGGTAGTCTTGACGGCTTCAGCTGCTCAGCGGTATTTTTCAGGAATGCCTTACCATGAAATCATGGGCAAAGAGCTGACCTATTTTTTCAATGATACCATTCAGGCCGATGTGGTGGGTGTAGTAGCAGATTTCGAGGAAAAAACAGATATTAAATTTACAGATTTCCTTGCTATCGGCAATATGTCAGACCAGAAGGATTTTTACCAGACTGAAAATTGGAATTCTGTGAATTCTTCCTCTCAATTGTTTGTCAGATTATATGCGGGAGGACAGGTAGAACAAGCATCAGCAAAATTATTGAACCTTGCAGACCAATACCTTAATGAGGAGGAGGACGGATCCATGGAATTTAGCTTGTTGCCTCTCAGCGAACTGCATTTTCATGATAACTTCGATAATCCTGGTGCGAATAAAATGGTATTAAACGGTTTGATGGTCATTGCCGTTTTTATTCTCACTTTGGCGGGTTTGAACTTTATCAACCTGGAAACGGCCAGGTCCATGATCAGGGCCAAAGAAGTGGGTATTCGGAAAACTCTCGGCAGCAGCAGGCCTCAGTTAATTTTTCAGTTTTTAGCTGAAACCGGGCTCATTGTGGTTTTTTCAATGGTTGTGGGGATGTTTTTATCAAAAATGCTGAGCCAGTATTTTGCTGGCTTTCTTCCTAATGATTTAAGGCTTCAATATGCAGCCTTTCCTACCCTGATTTTCTTGCTTGTTCTTGGCATTTTTCTTACAACTGTTTCCGGAATTTTCCCGGCATTGGTATTATCATGGTACCAACCCCAAAGGGTGATGAAGAAAGATTATGTAAATTTTTCCGGATTTTCAATCGGTTATTTTATTCGTAAAAATTTGATGGTATTTCAATTTGCACTTTCCATCGCCTTTGTGATCTCTGTCCTGGTTGTTTCCAATCAAATCAATTTTCTGATGAAAAAGGATCTTGGTTTTGACAAGGAGCAGGTAATGCACCTGAGGATTCCTTACAATCAATCTCAAGAAAAAAAGGAAAGCTTCAAAGCCAGCCTCACCCAACAGAGTTTTGTTCAGCAGGTATCGATGGGCAATGACGCCTTGGCCTCCAGCGGGCTTTTGACTACCTATGCGGAGGTAGAGAAAAATGGAAACAATGTGGAAATGGAGGTCCAGGTGAAAACCATTGATTCCCATTTTTTAGGGGTGTACAAGGTTAACCTATTGAGCGGAAGAAACATCCGCAATGTCCCCGGAGAAATGTTGGTCAATCAGGGATTTTTGAGGGAAATGGGTTTTGGAAATCCGGCTGATGCCCTTGGCTTAGCTCTCAACGTCAACGATAAGGAACAAGTGATCGTGGGCGTTACCCCGGATTTTCATTCACGAACCCTGAGAGAAAACATCAGACCCATGGTCATGTTTTATCGGCCTGAAAACAGTTCCGTGATCAGTCTAAGGTTAAATGGAAATGCTGACCTGGAACAGGCAAAATCTACCCTTGACGGAATTAGTAAATCATTTTTCCCCGATGACCAATTGGCATTCCAGTTTTTTGATGAAACCATCGGGGCCTTGTACCAATTTGAAATTAGACTACAAAAAATACTTGGTATGGCTACGGTCATGGCTTTGGTCATCAGTTTTCTTGGTTTGTTTGCCCTGACTTCATTTACTATTGCCCAGAAAACCAAGGAAATGAGCATCCGCAAAGTTTTGGGGGCTAGCCTATCGGAATTGATTGCTGGCTTGTCAAAGGAATATGTTCTTCTGATTGGGATAGCCTTTGTGCTGGGTGCTGCACCCGCCTGGTATTTCCTTGGCCATTGGCTGGGAGATTTTCAATACCGGATCAATATGCCCTATGGCTTGTATCTTTTGGCAGGCTTATTCGCCTTGCTTGCAACCTTGGGTATTGTGGGCCTGCATACCTATCAGATAGCCCAAAAAAATCCTGCCGAGGTGCTGTCTAGTGAGTGAAAATGCAGTTGATTTCATTTTATTTCAGGCACCCTCCAATTATTAGTTTATTTTTAATCTGTTGGTCCCGTCAAAATCCCTCCCGAAAAATATTGGGACCCTCAAAAATCCCCCTTTTTCCCCCTTTTAAAAGGGGGATTTGTAATCGATGTTCTTTCATTTTCCGTTCTTTTTCCTATCTCTCTTAGTAGTATTGTATCATTTAGGATCAACCGTAAATTTAAAATTTCAGCCATTCTTCTTTCACCTCCGAAATGCCGCCCATTCAATGCTGTTTTTAAGCAATTCCCGGTACCGGGAATCGTCAAAAATCCCGGGACCGTGGCTTGGTTGCAGGTATACCGATCGGGTTTTTGGGTTGACTTCCCGGGTCCACATCAGGTGTTCCATGCTTTCCGAATGGGAGCTGCTGATCAATACATTTACTTGCGGAGAAATAAAAACCTGACCATATATCTCATCAAAAATTTCAAAATCCTCCATGCCCCGGATGATAGGATGGTCTTTATCTGCGATCCTGGCATCAAAATGTACATCATGCTGGTAATTAGATTGCGTTTGGGTATCATCCCCATTTTCAATGTACCGACCACCTAATACAGCCCGGTAAAAATCCCAATCCTGGTAGGAAACGATGGCATGATGGAGAAATACCAGTCCTATTCCTTTCTCTACCATTTGTTCAAAACCTGCCTTTTCCGCCTCGCTGATTTCCTGGACCATATCATAAAAGAGGATCACATCATATCCCTCAGGGTTTAGAAAATATGCATTGGCATCGGGCTGGGCCAATTCTTTATACTCCATGTTTTCCAAAGCATCCATCATTTCAAAAAAAGCCGGGCGGTCAAATCCATGCCCACCGGTGATTACCAGGACAGCGGTTTTCTCATCCTGCGCAAAAGTTACCTTTGCCATGCACAAACAGATAAGCAGGAATACACACAATGCTTTCATAGCGGGCTTATTTTATATTGGGGACACTTTTCGGGAATTCTGCCACCGGGTCTGAATTCCTGCGGAGCATGGTTTCCAATAGATCTTTTAAACGGTCTTTTAATTCCTGTGGCTGTATGATGGTCACCTCATCGGCCATCATGATGATCCACCTCAGAAAACCTTCTACAGAACAGGTCATAAAGGTCAGTAAAACAGTATCACCGAAGTCCTCTTTTAGTACAAATCCCTGGTCATAAAGTTGGGAATGGAGGTATTTAACCATTGATTTTTTTGTTGCTATAACCACTTTGGTCAGGTTCTCCTCTTTCTCTATTTTTTCAAGGTAAGCCTGAAGAGAGGGGTGATCTCCTTCAAATTTTTCCTCCATAACCTTTAACCCATTTATCCTGTCCAACCGGAATGTGCGGTAATCTTTCCTTAACCTGCAGTAAGCGATCATATACCATTGTTCGAAAGCAAAGTAAATCCCGATAGGTTCGAGGATACGGGTGGTGGTCTGCTCTTCTGCGAAAGTGGTGTAGCAGATTTCGATCAATTTGTTTTCAGAAAGGCTATCCAATATCCCTTGCAGTACCTGTTCCTTGCCAGCTGCTTGCAGGCTGTTTTTCCTTCTCACCTGAATGTAGGAAGATAGGTGCTCGATGGCATCTTTTTCCGGTTGGCGAAGGACTGATTTGATTTTGTAAACAGCAGTTTGAAAATTTTTACTACTTTCTCTATCCACCATTTTTTCAATGACCTTTTCTGCCACCAGGAAAGACAAGGCCTCTTCCCGGGTAAACATGACTGGTGGAAGCCGGTAACCGTCCACCAGGGCATATCCCTGTCCTGCCTCACCGATGATAGGGACACCCGCCTCCTCCAGGGCCCGCATGTCGCGGTAAACGGTCCTGAGACTTACGCCAAATCTTTCCGCAATCTCATTGGCCCGGATCAGCCTTTTGGATTGCAGTTGGGTGAGAATAGCGGTAAGTCTGTCTAGTCTGTTCATCTGTTATAAATGCAATTCAATGTAAGGATTTTTTAGTGTCTGAAAAAATCAATGATTTTTTTTGAGGAAAAGGTAAGCCTGCTGACATAGGGCTGTCACAGTCGGGAGTTTAATTTGGGATATCAATAAAATGCTAACCAAATAAAGATCATTATGGAGACCAAAGCAGTAAAAAGCGAAACCAAACATCAAATCATTTCTATCTCCCAGATGCATGCCCATTGGCAGGGGCACCGGAAGTTGACCAGGCGGGTCATTGAGGCCTTTCCGGACGACCAATTGTTTACTTTTAGTTTAGGAGGCATGCGCAGTTTCGGGGAGATGGTCAAGGAGCTGATCGCCATTGCCGGGCCAGGGGTGAAGGGGCTGGCTACAGGAGAGTGGAAAGAATTGGATGAAAACCTGGACCTGGGCGAGAGCAAGGAAAAACTGTTGAAAACCTGGGATGAAACCACTCAGGAAATCGACCACTGGTTTCCCAAAATCACATTGGATAAATACCAGGAAACGGTACTTGCCTTTGGTCAATACGAAGACAAAACATACTGCACCCTGCTGTACTTTATCGACAATGAAATTCATCACAGGGGCCAGGCATATGTTTATCTTCGGGCATTGGGCATCGCACCGCCAGATTTTTGGGAACGGTAACCTGTAGATGTGATATTTCTTCCGGTAGAAAATAAAAAAATAAAGCCCGAAGCTTTACAACTTCGGGCTTTAACCATTTATGCTCCGTTTATCCAGTTTTCTACCTCATCTTTGGTAGGGTTGGGGGCTTCCAGTTTGAGTTTTTTTCGTTTTCCGCAGACATCATTGAACAACTTGTTTGGGTTTTGTCCCCTCAGCTGATCCAATGTATGGATATTCAATTCCCGAATGGCCGGTACCAGACCAGGATGAATACCCCTTGCTATAAAATCATCGTCTGTAGCGACCTGCACTTTTTTCTCCGGTTTCATTTGTGGAAAGAACAAGACTTCCTGAATGGTGCTTTTGTTGGTCAGCATCATACAGAGCCTGTCGATGCCTATGCCCAATCCTGAGGTTGGGGGCATGCCATATTCCAATGCCCGCAGAAAATCCTCATCCATGGCCATGGCTTCATCATCTCCTCTGGCTGCCAGTTTGAGCTGTTCTTCGAAGCGTTCCCGCTGATCGACCGGGTCATTCAGCTCTGTGTACGCATTGGCGATTTCTTTTCCATTGACAAAGAGTTCGAACCTTTCCACCAGCCCGGGTTTGTCCCGGTGTTTTTTGGCAAGAGGGGTCATTTCTATGGGGTAGTCGGTGATGTAGGTGGGTTGAATAAGGTGGTCTTCCACTTTTTCACCAAAAATTTCATCAATGAGTTTTCCTTTTCCCATAGAGTCATCTACTTCGACTCCCATATCTGCACAAACGGCCCTCAGGGCTTTTTCATCCATCTGGCTTACATCCACCCCTGCATATTCCTGAATGGACTCAAACATGGTCAGTCTTCTGTAGGGCCCGGCAAATTCAATGGTGTTTTCACCTACCTTTGCCTGCGTTTGGCCCAATACGGCCTGGGCAATTTGCCCCAATAGGTCCTCTACCATTTCCATCATCCAGTTATAGTCTTTGTAGGCCACATAGATTTCCATGGAGGTGAATTCAGGGTTATGGGTGCGGTCCATACCTTCATTCCGAAACATTTTTCCAATTTCATACACCCCTTCAAACCCGCCAACGATCAACCGTTTCAGGTAAAGTTCATTGGCAATTCTTAAAAACAGGGGAATGTCAAGGGCATTGTGGTGGGTGTCGAAAGGTTTGGCGGCTGCTCCGCCATGTACCTGTTGAAGAATGGGGGTTTCCACTTCCAGCCAGCCATGATCATCAAAATACCTTCTCATGGAAGAGATGACCCGCGACCTGGCCACAAAGGTGTCTTTCACCTCCGGATTGACCACCAAATCCACATACCGCTGCCGGTACCGCAATTCCGGGTCGGTAAAACCATCATAAACATTTCCTTCCTCATCCCTTTTTACTACAGGAAGCGGTTTCAGGGATTTGGAAAGCAGGGTCAACTCCTGAACATGAAGTGAAATTTCTCCGGTTTGGGTGGTGAAAATAAAGCCTTTAAGCCCAATGAAATCACCTATGCCCAATAATTTTTTAAATACGGTATTGTAAAGGGTCTTGTCTTCCTCCGGACAAATGTCATCTCTTCTCACATAGATCTGCAGCCTGCCGCTACTGTCCTGTATTTCCGCAAAACTGGCTGAGCCCATAATCCTGCGGGTCATTAGCCTTCCTGCTATGCTGATATTCTTGTAGTCGTTTTTGCGATTTTCGTAATTTTTATGGATATCTGCCGCAGAGGCATTGATGGGGTAGGACAAGGCAGGGTAAGGGTCAATGCCCAACTGCATCAGTGATTCCCTGTCTTTTCTTCTTTCTATCTCCTGTTCGTTCAGTAATTGCATGTATTAAGGTGGTTATGCTATTGTTGGAAATTCAGGCAGGTTTTTACGCCTGCGTATCTCTTGTTTGATCAGTTTCAGTTCCCTGCCTGTTTGGCCGGAGATCCCGGAATTTTCTTCCGCTCTCCTGCCCAGGTAGGGCAATACTTCTTTTACCGGCCCATAGGGTAGGTATTTGACCACATTAAAGCCAGCTTTGGCCAGGTTAAAGGAAATGGGGTCGCTCATCCCGTAGAGTTGAGAAAAATAAATCCTTTCATCCGTACGGGAAAGCCCATGCAGGTCTATCAATTCAGCCAGAACCCTATTGCTCATTTCATTGTGGGATCCGCTGACCAGGGAGATCCTTTGCTTGTTGTTGATGCAGAATTGCAGGGCCTTGTCATAAGCCTGGTCGGTAGCTGACTTTGTCGCATGAATGGGGTCAGGATAGCCTTTTGCAGCTGCCGTTTCCCGCTCTTTCTCCATATAGGCTCCTCTCACCAATTTGGCACCCAGGAAATATCCCCTGGCTACGGCATCGTGATGCGCATCTTTCAAATTCCGCAGCATGTCCTTCCGGTACAATTGATAGGTATTGAAAACCAAAGCTCTTTCTTTGTTGAATTGCCTCATGGCTTCCTGTACCCATTGGTCGATTATTCCCTGAAACCAGCTTTCCTCTCCATCAACCATGATGCGAACATTGCTTTGAAATGCTTCCTGGCAAATACCCATGAATCTTTCTTTACCCTTAGACAGGGACGCTTCCGCTTGATCAGAAAGCGGCTGATTTTCCTGGGCCTGGGTAAGCAGATGGGTATCCACTATTCCAGAAACCTTAAAAACAGCAAAAGGCAGATTTTCGTTTTTGCCGGCTTCATCTATGGTCCGTATAATTTCCTCTTTGGCTGCAACAAAACTGCTTTCTTCACTTTTTCCCTCTACAGAATAATCAAGTATGGATTTGACCCCAAACCTGGCCAGCCGATCAATTGTAGGTTTACAGGAATCGATATTTTCCCCGCCGCAAAACTGTCGGAATACGGTTTTTTTGACTACTTTTTCCATAGGAAATCCCAGTGAAAAGGCCATTTTGGTTAGCCAAAGTCCGGTTTTCACCAAGGCAGGATAGCCCAATAATCGGAACAATGCACGGGTTTTTTTTAATTCATCGTCCGAAAGGTGGGCAAAAGCTGTCTCCAGATTGTCAAAAGAAAAAGCAGGTTTTTTTTCCATTTTCAAGGGGCAAAGATACCAAAAAAAACAGCTTGAGAGATGTATTTGTACTTTCTATTTGCCCTGTACCGGAATTTTTTAGTCTTATGGAAGTGAAATTCAATTCCAAGGCTTGTATTACTTGTCTTCCTTGGAAA
Source organism: Cyclobacterium sp. (assembly GCF_014762705.1). Lineage (GTDB taxonomy): Bacteria > Bacteroidota > Bacteroidia > Cytophagales > Cyclobacteriaceae > Cyclobacterium. Next base: position 145,560 of record NZ_JABURL010000095.1, read on the forward strand.
TAAAACCGGGATAAAGTAATGACCTGGTAAATAGAAATGATTAAATGTATATAATGGGATAAAAAAAATGAATTACTGTTTGATTTTTAAATGGGGAAAGGTTACATTTGAAGCATGAAAAAATTCGCGGCTACATATTTTAGCTTTTTTTACTTTTATTTTCGTCCCCACGGCCGAATCGGAGCTGCGTACTGTCTTGAAAAAATATAATTAAAGATAAACAAACACAGGAGCCCGATTCGAGAGAGTCGGGCTTTTTTATTTAACCGTAAATCAAACAATGGAAAATCACTTACAAACGAAAGACTGGGGCCTGGGCCTGGACAAGGAGCACCTGATCATCGCCGGACCCTGTAGTGCCGAAACACCTGAACAAATCGAAAAGGTTTGTCAGGATATGATCGCTGCAAATGTGGTCCCTGATGTGTTCAGGGCAGGTATATGGAAGCCAAGAACCAGGCCAGGTAGCTTCGAAGGTATCGGGGAAGATGGCTTGAAATGGATGGAAATCGTCAGGCATCAGCTCAATATTCCGATTACTACTGAGGTGGGAAACACCGCCCATGTGGAATCCGCCTTGAAGCATGGAGTAGATATCTTGTGGATTGGTGCCCGGACTACAGTAAACCCCTTTGCCGTTCAGGAAATTGCTGAAGCTCTGAAAGGTGTGGACATTCCTGTGATGGTGAAAAATCCGATGAACCCGGATCTGGAACTCTGGAGAGGTGCCCTGGAAAGACTACAGGCAGTAGGGGTAAACAAATTGGCAGCCATTCACCGGGGATTCAGTGATGCTTACGACAAGAAATTCCGGAACAAACCAAACTGGTCCATGCCCATTCACCTGAAAAGGATTTGGAAAGGCATGCAGGTGATCAATGACCCCAGCCATATTGTAGGTAATAGGACAGGACTATTAGAAACAGCCCAACGAGCGATTAATTTTGGATTGGACGGGCTGATGATTGAAACCCATCATGATCCGGACAATGCATGGAGTGATGCCAAACAACAGGTTACCCCCCAGCAGCTCAAGGATATTTTAAATCAGATTGATTTTAAGCATACCCTTCAGACTGAGCATCCTTCAGAAAAATTGCAGGACCTTAGAAATGCGGTTGATCATCTGGATGATCAGTTGTTGGATCTTCTGGCTGAGCGCTTTTCCATCATCGATCAGATTGGTTCTCACAAACGTGAGCACAACCTTACTGTTTTTCAGGCCGATCGCTGGAAGCAGGTCATGGACTCCAGAACCCAGAAGGGCATGGCCAAAAACCTAAGCGAGAAATTTATGAAGGAGTTGCTTTATTGCATTCATGAAGAATCAGTTAAGCGACAAGAGAAAAAATTACGACAGGAGCAACCATCCAACAAATCTGTATGACGGTTAAGCCCGTTTTATTTCATTGTAGTATTCTTTTGGCAGTTTTGGTTTTCAGGTTAGGCCTTATGATCAAATTTTATGCAAAGAGCAGGCTGAAGGTGGTATACCCCCTGGCAGCAAATATTCAGGAAATAAAACGGGTTTAATTTTTTATCTTTACCAAAAAAAACCGTTTTGGAAACAATCATATTTTCTTCCCATATCGCAGAGGATCTGCAGCGTTATCTCCATAATAAAAAATATTCCAGGTTAGGGGTTATTATGGACAGCCATACCATCAAGCATTGTTACCCGCTTGTTTCAGAAGGACTACCTGAACATTGCCTGCACGCCTTTGATGCTGGCGAGATACATAAAAACCTGGATACTTGTCAGGGAATCTGGCAATGGATGACAGACAATAATTTTGACCGTCAAACCCTGATTCTTAATATTGGTGGAGGAGTAACCGGAGACATGGGAGGCTTTTGTGCCAGTACCTATAAACGGGGAATCCGATTTGTCAATATCCCTACTACCTTGCTTTCACAAGTAGATGCCAGTGTGGGAGGTAAATTGGGTATTGACTTTAATGGGTTTAAAAATCACATTGGCGTTTTTAATCAGCCTGAAGGAGTCTTAATCAGTGAGGAATTTTTGACAACCCTACCAGAGGCCGAATTGCGCTCAGGCTATGCTGAGGTGATCAAACACGGTCTCATCAGGAACGAAAATTATTTCAATAGTTTGAAGACGGAAAACTGGCAAAATCAACCCTGGAAGGATATTATTGAAGTTTCGGTAGGAATCAAGCGGGAGGTGGTAGACAAGGACCCCAAAGAAAATGGCCTTAGAAAAATCCTCAATTTTGGACATACCATCGGGCACGCCATTGAGTCACACTACCTCAACAGCCCTTACCAACTTTTACATGGGGAGGCCATCGCCATAGGTATGGTAACGGAAGCTTTTCTGTCCCATAAATTTTTGCGCCTTCACAAAGTTCACCTGGACATCATTCAGCAAAAGTTGCTGGCCGTTTTTGGTAAAATATCCATTTCCGACAAGGATTTTGATGCCATCATCAAACTTTGTTTTCAGGATAAGAAAAATGATGGAGAGAAACTTAATTTCTCATTATTGAGAAAAATCGGAGATTGTGATTTTAATATAGTGGTGGACCGGGAGGCTGTTGTGGAGGCATTGGAATATTACAACAACCTGGAAGAGTAACCAAATGGGGATGACTTTATGCATCACCTTTTATTCCACCATTAAGCAATAAAAACATTCATGAAAAGCATTGAATTACCCCTACTTGAATCCTTTGGTAAAGTCCGTATCCCCCTTCCTTCATCTAAAAGTGAAAGCAATCGGGTTTTGATCATTGATGCCCTTACAGAAGGGAAAAACAAGTTATCCAATCTGGCTGAGGCCAGGGACACCCAGACCATGATCCGCTTGCTTAAGGATGATCCTGAAATCTTTGATGTATTGGATGCCGGTACCACCATGCGGTTTTTAACGGCTTATGCTGCCCTGAACAACAAGGTCAAAACCCTGACAGGTACCCCAAGAATGTGTGAGCGCCCCATAGGGATACTGGTAGATGCCTTGCGAGAGATCGGAGCAGAAATTGAATACCTTAAAAATGATGGTTTTCCTCCTCTGCACACCCATGGTTTTGCCGGGCAAAAAGCCAGTGAAATCAATATCCGTGGAGATGTAAGCAGCCAGTATATTTCAGCCCTGCTAATGAACGCACCTTTGCTTCCCAAAGGACTTGTCTTAAACCTTATCGGTAAGGTGGGATCACGTACCTACATCAGCATGACACTGGAATTGATGCGCACCTTCGGTGTGGATTACCAATTTGAAGGCAATCGCATCACTATTGCCCCACAGAAATATCAGGCTACCTCATTTTCTGTCGAGAGCGATTGGTCTGGAGCAAGTTACTGGTTCAGTTTACTGGCCTGTTCCAGATCCGGAGAATTGTTTTTGGATGGGTTAAAGGCCGATAGCCTGCAGGGTGATGCCCAGATCGTCCCCATCATGGACCGATTGGGTGTGAAAAGTACTTTCCGGGATGGAGGAGTTGTACTAAAACATCAACCCATCCGGGGTTTGCCTGAATTTGATTTTACCCATTGCCCAGACCTGGCCCAGACAGTGGCAGTTACCTGCGCCCTGACAGGCCAGCAAACTGATTTTACAGGGCTGGAAAGTTTACGGATCAAAGAGACTGACAGGATTGATGCTTTGCAAAAGGAACTGGCAAAAATCGGTTCCAAACTTGAGGAAAGAAGACCGGGTGTCTTTACCCTCGTCCCGGCAGAGCAAATTCCGGAAATGGTTGAAATTGAAACCTATGATGACCACCGCATGGCCATGGCTTTTATGCCTTTGATTAGCAAAACAAAGCTACGTGTTCTGGATCCGGAGGTGGTAAACAAATCTTACCCCAGTTTTTGGAAGCACTGTGAACTTCTGGGAGTAACGGCAAAGTACCGGGATTAATCGTTTTGATTATCAAAGATGAAAGGGCTGTATACCATTGTCCTGCTGCTGCTTTCCAATGCCTTCATGACCATGGCATGGTACGGGCATCTAAAGTTTAAGGAGCCGAGGTGGTTTGAGAATCTGGGGCTGATTTCCATTGTGCTGATCAGCTGGGGCATTGCGCTCTTCGAATATTTCTTTCAGGTCCCGGCAAACAGGATAGGCTATAAGGAAAATGGAGGGCCATTTAGCCTGGTAGAATTAAAAGTATTACAGGAAGTGATCACTTTGTTAGTGTTCATGGGGTTTACGCTATTGTTTTTCAAAAACGAAAGCATTCGGTGGAATCATTTAGTGGGTTTCTTCTTTTTGGTAGTGTCGGTTTATTTCATATTTAAAAAGTAAAAGCAATTGGAAAAACAATTGAAAATTGCCATTCAAGGCGTACTTGGTTCCTTCCATCATCAGGTAGCCCAGCAGTATTTTGGGGAAGGTATAGCAGTTTTTGGTTTCAATACCTTCGAGGAAGTGGCTAAAAGCGTAGAAAACGGAACAGTAGATTTCGCCGTGATGGCTATAGAAAACTCCATTGCAGGAGCAATTTTGCCCAATTATGACATTATCGACAGGCATGACCTGTTTGTAGTGGATGAGTATTACCTGCCCATATCCCATAACCTGATGGCCCTTCCCGGGCAGCAGCTTTCAGCCATCAGGGAAGCCAGGTCCCATCCCATGGCTTTGTTGCAATGCAAGCATTTTTTTGCCAGTCACCCTTGGATTCTTCCGGTAGATGATGTGGATACTGCCTATGTTGCAAAGGTGATAGCAGAACAAAAACTACAGGGATTGGCAGCAGTGGCCAGCACCAAGGCGGCTGAATATTACGGACTGGAAATCCTGGCCAGGGACATACAGACGGTAAAAGATAATTTCACCCGTTTTATCATCCTTCAAAAAGATAAGCCAGCTCCAGGCATTGCCCCCACTAAGGCCAGTCTGAAAATTACCGTTCGCAATGAGAAAGGAGTATTGGCGAAATTGCTGACAGTAATGAGTGAGCATGATCTGGATCTGACCAAAATTCAATCCATTCCTGTAATGAGCAAACCCTGGGAATACACTTTTTTTATTGATACCTTAATAGCAGATGAAGGTCAATTTAAAACTGCAATGGACTTCATCGAAGCCAAATATGGAGATGTGAAAATATTTGGTGCTTACCAAAACAAAAAATGATGAAAGGTTATTCAGCAAGATTGGCAGAGGTTCAGGAATATTACTTTTCCAAAAAACTCAAAGAGGTACAGCAACTCAGGAATGCCGGTAGGCCCATCATCAATATGGGAATAGGGAGTCCGGATTTGCCACCTGATCCCAGTGTAATTACCGCACTTAATGAGACGGCTGCTTTACCCAATTCCCATGGATACCAATCTTACCAGGGTACCCCTGAACTCAGGAAGGCAATGACGGATTTTTATTCCAGGAATTATGGCGTAAAACTGGATCCCCAATCCGAGATGCTTCCCCTGATGGGATCAAAGGAAGGTATCATGCACATATCTATGGCTTTTCTGGATGAGGGAGATGAGGTATTGGTGCCCAATCCGGGATATCCTACCTACACCTCGGTAACCAGGCTGCTGAAAGCCCAGCCTGTTTATTTTGACTTGTTGGAGCAAGGTGATTGGGAACCAGATTGGGAGGCACTGGAAAACCTGGATCTTTCCAGGGTAAAACTCATGTGGGTCAATTACCCCCACATGCCCACAGGGGCTAAAGGATCCATAGAGCTCTTTTCCAAACTGTTAAACTTTGCCCGCAGAAATGATATTTTACTGATTCATGACAATCCTTACAGCTTTATTCTGAATGAGGAGCCGCTGAGTTTACTTGCACTTCCAGGTGCGATGGACCATGTTCTGGAGCTGAATTCATTGAGCAAAACCTTCAATATTCCGGGTTGGCGTGTGGGAATGCTGGCAGGAAGGGAGGATTATCTTCAGGCGGTATTGCGGGTGAAAAGTAATATGGATTCCGGGATGTTTCTGGGAATTCAGGCAGGAGCAGTGGCTGCGCTGGGCCTGGATAATTCCTGGATCAGTTCTATGAATGCCATTTACGCCAGGAGAAAAGCTTTGGTGTTGGAAATAACAAGACAGTTGCAATTGGAGGTTTCTGAAGGAGCTGTAGGTTTATTTGTCTGGGCCAAAGTGCCGGCATCTGTTCAGGCACTGGAATTGGTTGACCGGTTGCTGTATGAGAAGGATATTTTCATCACTCCCGGGATGATATTTGGCAGCAGAGGAAATGACCATGTCCGTTTTTCCCTTTGCGTTGACGAATTATTGGTCAAAGAAGCTCTTGGCAGGCTTATTAAATAAAACAATCATGAAAAAAATACATATTATTGGTTTGGGATTATTGGGAGGTTCATTCGCCCTGGCACTTAAAAAAGTTTTCCCGGATTGGGAGATAACCGGTTTTGACAATGATCCGGATCACATGGCCATGGCCCTGGAAATGGGGCTTGTTTCCCGGAAACTGGAGGTGCCGGAGGAAGATACTGATGCTGTCATTTTGGCCACACCTGTGGATACGCTCCTTGGACTGCTGGGAAAAACCCTTGAGCAGGTAGGGCCAAACACCTTGATCATGGATTTTGGCTCTACAAAAGGACAGCTTTGCCGTCAAATGGCCACCCATCCCAAACGGAATCAATATTTGGCAGTTCACCCGATCGCAGGCACGGAAAATTCCGGCCCAGGTGCTGCAACAGGAAATCTATTTGATGGTAAGGTTTTGATAATCTGTGAAATGGAAAAAACGGATATTCACCTGAAGGGCCTTGCATACGATATCTTTGAGGCGGTAAACATGAAGCTACGGTTCATGGATCCCGGTGATCACGATCTTCACCTTGCCTTTGTTTCTCATCTTTCTCATGTGTCCTCCTTTGTATTGGGAAAGACAGTGCTGGACAAAACGAAGGATGAAAAAAACATTTTCGATATGGCAGGTAGCGGCTTTGCGTCTACGGTTCGTCTGGCCAAAAGTTCTCCGGCCATGTGGGCCCCTATTTTTTTAGAAAATAAGGAGAATGTCCTGGAAGCCATGGATAGTTATATCAAACACCTCTCCCAATTTAGAAGCATGATAGCGGAGGAAAATGTGGATGGCTTGAATCATGAAATGCTAGAGGCAAATAAAATACGGGATATTTTAGATATTAAGGAGTAATCGGAAATAATATTTTCGGTATTAGTAATTATTCCTGACTATTTTGTAGATTTATTAATATGCGATTATCGATAGCTTCAGAATTCAGGACGCTTAGGGAGGTGTTGATGCACCGGCCCGGGGGAGAAATTGACAGGTTGACCCCCTACAATAAGAAATTGCTGTTATTTGAAGACGTTCCCTATCTGGAAGAAATGCAGCGGGAGCATGATGTCTTTACCAGAATGATAAGGGAAAGTTGCGGGGCTAAGGTGTATTTTTTCGAGGATTTGTTGTTGGATATTTTAGACCAACCAGCATTGCGGAGAGAATTGATGCAGGAAGCTTTATCGGCCTCACGGCTGGGACACCTGACGGATGAACTCTTAGGAGTACTTTCTGTAGCGGATTGCGCCAAAGGCTTGATGGCAGGTATTAAAGTTCATGAAGTAAGACGGAAGCTGAGTTCTTATTCATTGGCAGACTTGTTGGATGTGGCCTTTTTGATACCTCCTTGCCCCAATCTGTACTTCCAAAGGGATACCGCTGCTGTAGTCCCGGGAGGTATGATTTTTTCCAGTATGCGTTTGCCTGAGCGGCAGAGGGAAGCCAATATGGTCCGACGGATTTTTGAAAACCACCACCTGTTCAAGGAAAAGATTTGCAAACAATATCCTCTGGATGCGCACAACAATCCAGCCTCATTGGAAGGAGGAGATGTGATCATCCTGAATGAAAAAGCGGTGGCTATAGGCTATTCCGAAAGAACGGATGAAAAAGCCATTTATCATGTGGCCAAAAATTTGATCGCATCAGGGAAAGTGGAACGGATCTATGAAGTCCATCTGCCCAAGAAAAGAAATTTCATGCACCTGGATACAGTTTTTACTATTTTGGATGAAAATAAAGTACTTACCTATCCGGATGCCATTCAATCTGTTCAGCGAATTTCTCTATACGTGCGTAAAGAGGATGAGGGGACTGAAATACATGTAAAGCGGCTGCATCTCAAAGAACAACTTCGGGATATACTAAAAAAAGAGATTCCCGGGCTGGAAGTCATTGGCACGGAAAGGGTAAACCAGGAGTATGCCCTAAGGGAGCAGTGGTTTGATGGGGCCAATGTGTTTACAGTAGCTCCCGGAAAAGTGATTTCCTACAACCGGAACAAACATACCAACCGGGCTTTACGGGAATTTGGAATTGAGGTATTGGAAATTCCTTCCTCAGAGCTATCCAGGGGGCTTGGAGGGCCCAGGTGCATGAGTATGCCTATCAGCAGAGAGAATTCTTAAAAGCTGTCAAAGAAGGATCTTCTTCTGGAGACCTTAAGGTCTCTGAGGATATTGGATTTTACCCGGATATCAATATTGTAGGAGGTGAACCGGCCAAATGGGACCCAGTTTACATTCATCTGCCAGCAGTGCAGGTCCCTGGCGATGCCTATCATGGTTTGGGTGATCCTTGCAGCAGCGACATCATAACCCGAGTTGAAATTGATTTTCCATTTGTCTGAAATGCTCAAATCTCCGGAGATATTGATGGCCTGTGTGATATTGGTATTGCCTGATGCTGCTTTATTATAGCTCAGGTTATAGCCATAAGTCAGGTTCCAGGGGATGGACCAATCAATATACTGGCTGGGATCATTGGCAATGCGGTTGATTTCATTTTCCACAAAATCATTCATCTGCCCTCCCTGATTCAGGAATTCATTGGTAAGCTCATCTTGTACCTCTCCCGGGGATTTTTCAGTTTTGCTGGGGTTGATACTTCCATTAATATTAAGCGAGGCTCTCCGTATGGTACCCAGTCCCTGTCCCCTTTTCCAGGCAAAGGAGTTGATTCTTCTGGTTACTTCACGTTCGCCACTTTGGAAGGTACCCGTGGCGTAGGGGTCGAAATTGGCGCTCAGGTTGACAGAAAGTTTGTTTTGAAACAGGGATGTCCGGGTGTTGAAGTTCAGGGGGGCCAGATTAAAGGAGTCCACCGCAAAGTTATAGCTGGTAGACACATTTAAGGTTTGCAATATGGGTACTTTTTTTGTCTCCGCCTCGGCAGTATCGCTCTCAGTCCTCACCTTGGCCTCCAGTACGTTCCGTATATTGATACTCAGAGATTTGGATTCTCCCATGGGGGCGCCCCCATAAATAAATCCCTGATACCTGGAGAGTCTTTGGATCCTGCCTCCGGCGTTGGTCTGTACTTCCTGGTAATACCCGTATTTCGGATCAGAAAAGTCCGGTGTGCTTGTAAATCCAAAAGTAGGTTGCATGTGGTGCCGGATGGCCTCTATTTTTGAACCTTCTCTAAAGGTATAAAATCCGTAAATATTGGTGGAAAGGTTAAAGGAAGAATTGTAATAATTAACGCGGTTAAAGCCACTTTCCAAAATGCGGTCCAGTCTTTCTTCGGCAGGATTGTAGTAATAGTTGATCCGGTCCAGGTACCAGAGCTCTGTGAAATTCATGGAAGCCGTGCCGGTAAAAAACCGAAAGAGGCTGAAATTGGAGGAAATGGGTACCGTATGCCTGAAGCCATTGTCCGCATCCCTAAGCAACTGTGGCAGGTTGGCAAAGGTAAAAGGCAGTACATCAGGGGCATTGGGCTGTCCCAACTCCTCAATCTGTTGCTGCAGGTTCGGGTCTACTCCCAGTTCCGGAGTGATCCGGTTATTGATAGAGTTTTGGGCATTGAAGTTCCAGGCAATGTTCAGGGTTTTTAGCGGTTCAAATTGTATGTTTCTGAAGGGGTTTTGGCGGTTCATATTGACCGCCACATCCGGAAGCAGCAGGTTTACCTCATCAGTAACCTGATTTTGGGAATGCCGCAAATTGGCAGACATGCTGAATGGCGTGCCGGTAAAAGTTTTGCTGTAGGATATATTTGAGGAAAAATCCGATTGTTGGTTTTGTTGGAAGTTTCCCTGGTTAAGGATATTGTCATTATAGGACTTGGTTCCGAAATTGGCAGAAGCAGAAAACCTTGAATTGCCCCTGGATTCAGGGGTATGGTTCCAGCGAAACCAAAAAGCATCATACTCCAGGGGTTGTTCTGCCGTTTCCGGACTTTGAAACTTCTGGTAGTCTATGTTCAGGCCACCTTTAAAACGGTATCTTTTGTTATAAACGGAGGCGGTTTTGGCACCATAGCCCCCTTTGGAGAAAATTTCTCCGGTAACACGGGTATGTACGTAATCATTAAAAGCAAAATAGTAACCAAAATCCCTTAGGAAAAACCCTCGCCGCTGTTCTTCTCCATAGGAAGGAAATATGATCCCTGAGGTTTTCTCTTCTGGTGTGTCGGGGATAACACCAAAAGGCAGGCCAAGGGGAGTGGGTATATTGTTAAAATACAGGTTAAAAGGACCGGAGACGATGTGTTTTCCCCTCACAGATTTAATTTTGGAAGAGGAAATGTGCCAGTGGGGTTCTACCAGATCACAGGTTGTATAAAAGCCATTTTTCAGGTAAACCGATCCGTCCTTGGTTTTTTTGACGGTTTCCCCCCTGAGCAGACCTTCATCCTGTTGGGTCACCACATCAGAAATAATGGCTTTTTGACTTTCAAAATTGTAGCGCATCTTTTCTCTGATTTCATAAATGCTTTCCCCTTCCTTGAATATGGGAGTTCCCTGCGCCACCCCCGTACTGTCGGCCAGCCCTGAAGCATAAAGCTCACTTTTTTCCCAATCGATGATGATATAATCTGCATCCAGCCGGATATTGCCATATTCAAACCAGGCTCCTTTGTATAAATAAACCTTATTTTGGGTAAAATCGGAAATGATACTGTCTTCGGCGTAATAATTGATGGTGGTTGTGATATCACCGATTTCCTGGTTAATTGCAGAGTCAAGATCAGCAGAGGAAATGTTGAGTATACTATCGGGAAGTACCGGAAGCAGGGTATCTGCCTTTACATCAGGCTTTGTTAAAGTATCCGGGGCAGTCAGTTCAATTTCAGAGGAGCGGGTTTTGCCGGTTTCCTGTCCAAACAATGCCTGCCCAAAAAGCGTAAGCATGACCAGGGAAAGAAAAGCGAGCTTGATATTATGCACTGATAATTTCTGTTTGCTTTAAAAATTTCTAATTTTTGCGTAAAGTTAACGTTATTAACGTTTATGAAACGAACCAGGTTGAAAAATATTCTTATAATTTCGCTGCTTTCCTTAACCTTTGTTTTTGTGGGTTTTATCCCTACCGGGGAGAAAAAGGCAGAGTTTAAGCTCAGGCGAATTGTTATTGATGCGGGACATGGAGGTAAAGATCCGGGTACCATAGGCAAGATTTCCCAGGAGAAGGATGTCGCCCTGGATCTTGCATTGAAAGTTGGGACCTATATACAGGATTTACTACCAGAGGTGGAGGTGATTTATACCCGAAAAACAGATAAATTCATTGAGCTAAAGGAAAGGGCTAACATTGCCAACAGAAACAGGGCAGATTTATTCATTTCCATCCATTGCAATGCTACCTCCTCGTCACGGGTGCATGGCACGGAAACCTTTGTGATGGGAAACAAGAATTTCGATGCCAATTTTGAGATCGTGAAACGAGAAAATGCGGTAATTTTATTGGAAGATGACTACCAGGAAAATTACGAAGGGTTTGATCCTCAGTCTCCGGAGTCTTATATGATGTTTAACCTGATGCAAAGGGCTTATTTTTCAAATAGCCTTTCACTGGCAGAAAAAATTGAAAAGGATTTTTCTACCAGGGTCAACAGGCATTCAAGAGGAGTGAAACAGGCACCGTTTTATGTGCTTTGGACAACGAGTATGCCCAGTGTGCTGATTGAGGCAGGATTTCTCTCCAACCTCAGCGAGGAGCGCTACCTGAACAGCAAAAACGGTCAAACATATGTGGCCTCCGGGATATTCAGGGCCATTAAAGCCTATAAAGAAGAAATAGAATCTCTCTGAGGATTTAAAGCTAGATCACCGCTGCTCTGTTGACATTGCACAGAATAAGGAAAGGGACATGTTTTTAAATTTTAATTCGGTAACTTTAAGATGCTGTAAGTGAGTACTTCGTCAAATGGATAATCAATTAACAGATAAAGAATTAAATGCTTTGGTATCCCTACTGGATGATACGGACCAGGAAATCAAAGCACATGTACGTGGAAAAATCATCTCCCTGGGGAATGATGTCATACCCTTTCTGGAAAACAAATGGGAAAGCTCCTTCAATCCCGAAGTGCAGAAAGAAATAGAGGAGTTGGTGCATGAGTTGCAAATCAATCTGCTCCGTAAAAGACTCTTAAACTGGAAAAATTCTGAAGAGCAAGAATTACTGGAAGGTCTGTGGATCATCAATACCTACCTGTATCCGGAGCTTGAATTTGAGCAGTTGAATGCAGTGATGCAGCAAATCTACTTCAATGTCTGGACCAATTTTAAAAATGAATTCTCCGTCTATGACAAGATCAAATTGATCAATAACGTACTGTTCAATGACCTTAAGTTTTCTGCAAATACCAAGAACTTTCATAGCCCGGGAAACAGCATGATCCGAACAGTATTGGAAACAAAAAAAGGAAATCCCATTAGTTTATGTTCGGTTTACCTTTTGGTCGCCCGAAAGCTGGGATTGCCTGTCTATGGGGTGAATCTTCCCAATCTTTTTGTATTAACCTACCAGGCCGGCAAGTTTAAGTTTTACATCAATGCATTTAACAAAGGGCTGATTTTTACCAGACAGGATATTAACAATTACCTGGAGCACCTCAAGTTGGAACCCAAACCCTCCTATTTTGAACCTTGTGAAAACATTGATATCATTCGCAGGACCCTCAGAAACCTTATTTTTGCTTTCGATAAAATAGGAGAAGTGGACAAGGCTGAAGAAATAAAAAGTCTATTGGAGATTATAGACAAAGATTAGTTTTTCAAGCGGATATTACAACCCACTGCACGAGTGATGGCAGGGCTGGGTCTTTTTCGGGACAGGATATCCCTCAGGGCATTGTCCAGATAATGAACAGAAGCACTCGAAACAGACTGGGCATTATTGTCAATGGCTCCCTGGTAGGTGATGGAGTAGCCTGTAGGTCCTGAGGAGATGATGACTACTTCCGGAATTTTTTTGGCCCCTGTTTGTCTGGTAAAAACCTGATCAATATCCATCAGAAAAGGAATTCCTGAATTATTGGCCCAGGTCAGCTCCCTCATTTGCTCCCTGCTTTCATCTTCCGGGCCTGCGTGCGGATTGACCAGGGCGAAAATAATATTTTGCCCGCTGTATTTTTGATGAAGGGACTGGATACGGTCCTCATACAGTTTGGAATAAGGACAAGCCAAAGTGGTGAACACAAAAACCATGGTACTGGAAGGTGGGTGGCTGGCGGTGGAAAAAGTTTTTCCAGAGAAAGCATCTACCAATTCCACATTGGATACCTGTTGGCCATTAGCCAGGAATGAACCAAGAAAAAGTAACATAAAACACCTTAAATATTTCATGGAATCCACTGCTTTATTAGCAAATATAGCAAAAATCACCAAATGGTATAGGTAAGAATCATGTCGTTTTCAGTTATTACTTTAACAGCGTAGTGGTGATCGGCAAAGTCTGTACCGTGAATTTTACCTTTGATTACCTGGTCTCTACAGGAAAAGGGCTGAAGCAGAATGTTTTGCCGCAGACTGATCCCTTTTCTACCCTGGCATTTGAAGATTGTTTCTTTAACCGACCAGGCCATGGTGTGCATATAAGGATCTTTATCCAGGAAATCCATCTCTTTTGTATCCAGGTATTTGGGTGCCAGGGTTACGGTTTTGTCCCGGACTTTTTCCAAATCAATACCTACCGGCATTTCTTTATGAAAAATGGCACCGGAATAATCTCCGTGATGGGTAAGTGATACATAGCCGTAACCGTCCATGGTATGAGATTTACCATGTACATCCTTGTAAAAACCCGGATAGGGAAGCTGTATATGGTCCAGGGCAGATTTTATAGCCAATCTGGCCCCCTTCCATTCTTTTCTTTTTTGGGGATGTCCTATATTGGCCAGAGAAAGTTTTTCCCGAAAACTCAGAAAGTCCATAGGGCTGTTTTCGGATTCATGAATATTGTTGATGGCAAAAGCAGATAAAGGGCTAATTTTTTCTATTTTTGTTTGCATGGTTACTCAAAATGAGCTGGGTGATAAATATACGATGCAATATATGCCAAAAATTCAAGTAAATAAACTCCATACATTAAGCGGGCATAACCATTCTGTTTTCGCACTTTCCGAAGGATTGACCCCTCACCACTTTTATACCGGTTCTGGCGACGGCATGGTGGTGGAATGGGATCTGAGGACACCTAAGGATGGTTTGTTGCTTGCAAAGTTGCCACGCTCCGTTTATGCCCTTACTGTAGACAAAAAAAGGAATTTGCTTTTCATTGGTCAAAATTTTGAAGGGATTCATGCCATTGATCTAGCCAGTAAAATAGAGGTATGGTCCCTTAAAGTTACAGCCAATGCCATATATGACATGAAGGTGGTGGGTGACCTCCTGCTGGTGGCCACCGGAGATGGTGTCCTGGTTGTGTTGAATATTGAGGCACAATCTCCCGTAAAGCATCTGAAAATCAGTGACCAACACCTGAGAGTGCTGGCCATAGATCCTGTAAGGGCGCAATTCAGTGTGGGAGCCAGTGACCATCAGGTTAAAGTTTTTGACCTCAAAGACTGGAAACCTGTAGCCAAACTTGAGGGGCACAGCAATTCAGTTTTTGCCTTGCAATATTCACCCGATGGCAAAGTGCTGATCAGCGGAGGTAGAGATGCCCGTCTGAAATTTTGGGATACAAAGGATTTTAAAGAAAAGACAAGCATTGCAGCACATATGTTCGCCATCAATTACCTTTCTTTTCGGGATGATGGCAAGTATTTTGTAACTTGTAGCATGGATAAGTCTATCAAGCTTTGGGATCCAGATGAGGGTAAACTTCTGAAAGTTATTGATAAGGCCAGACATGCAGGACACGGAACTTCAATAAACAAAGTGTATTGGTCTGCCTATAAAGACCAGGTAGTGGCCATCAGTGATGACCATACCGTTTCCGTTTGGGATTTAGGCATTGGCCAATGAATCCGGAGAAATATAATCTGGAATTTAAAAATTGAGAAATGAAAATAACACCATTGGATATTCGCCAAAAAACCTTTGAAAAAAAGATCAGGGGATATGATAAAGATGAGGTTGCTGGTTTTTTAAGTTACCTGTCCCAGGAATGGGAGAAGCTGGTGGAGGAAAAAAACGCCTTGAAAGTCAAGTATGAACAGGCTGAAAAAGAGGCGTCCAAGCTGCGGGAGGTGGAACAATCACTATTCAAGACCTTAAAAACAGCTGAAGACACGGGTGCCAGTATCATTGAGCAAGCCAATAAAACAGCCGAGCTGATTTTAAAAGAGGCACAAATGAATGCAGATGCACTGAATGCTGAATCCAAAGGAAATGCACGAAGTATTGTGGAACAGGCGGAATCCCAGGCCAAAAATATCATGGAGGACCTGAAAGAAGATGTGCAATTGCTGGTAGATAATTATGAGAAATTGCAGGTGCAAAGAGATTATTTGCTGAAGCATCTTAAAAAAACCGCTGCTGAGACCCTTGAAAATGTAAAAACCGTGCAGGATGGTTTCAATGAAATTGATGCCGTCGCGCATACCAGATTGGTGAAGGACATCCAGAGGAAAGATAAATATTATACTTCCATGAGCAGAACTTCCCCAAAATCCGGCCCCGAAAACCCTGCGGAGGATGTAGCAAATACCTATACATGGGACAAACCGAATGCCCTTGAAACCCGGGATGAAGAGAAAGAAGCCCCAGATACAGCAAGCCAAAATAAATCTGAAAATCCTGAACCCCGGGATGTTAAAGAAGTAGCCGATGAAACCAATGAGGTAGAGGGAAATACTCAGGAAGATGAACAACCCAAAAACAAGCCTTCCGGATCATTTTTTGACCAGTTTGAATAATGGGTAAAGTATCTTTGGAAGGCATTGAGTTTCACGCCTATCATGGGGTGTTCTCGGAAGAAAAAAAACTGGGTAACCGCTTCACAGTGGATTTACACGTATATACGGATTTCCAACAGGCAATGCTTCATGATGAATTGAAGAAAACAGTAGACTACTTTAAGCTATATCAGATAGCCAAAGCCCACATGCAAGTACCGGTCAAGTTGCTGGAACACCTGGCGCATTTGATGATTCAAGACATATTAAAAGTTTACCCTGAAATCAGGAAGGTCAGGGTAATCATCAAAAAACACAATCCTGCGATCGGGGGAGTGGTCAATTATTCAGTAGTGGAAGTGAACTATCCACAGGATTACGGATAAAAAATCGGATATGTATACCAAAAATCAGGTTAGCCAGATGAAGCAGGAATTTTGGACAGCATTTGGTTGGTATATGAAACCTGTCCCCTCAGCTGATGGTTCTCCGGTGAATTGGAAAAACTATAAAACCGGTATCCGCCACCTTTACTTTCGGATGCAGGCGGAAAGGGACTTTGCTTCCATATCCATTGCGATACAACACCCTGATGACGATATCGCTGAGTTGCTTTATGCCCAATTGTTTGAATTGAAGCATTTACTGGAAATGGAATTGGGAGAAGCCTGGAACTGGATACCGAAAGACCAGATAGCTCCCGAAAAATCCGGCTATAGGGTTGAGAAAAAACTGAATAAGGTCAATGTCCTGGATAAAAAATACTGGCCGGAAATTATTTCATTTTTAAAACCCAGAATAATAGGACTCGATGCATTTTGGTCCAATGCCAGGTATGGTTTTGAAGGCTTGTTGTAATACCTGTTCACTTCTGGCAAGGATCATTCCTGCTTCAGAATGATCACTTGTCATGTCTTTCAGGAATATCAGGATTGCTAAACACAAAACCTCTGGCCTCATTGCTATCATGAAAATCTACCTGCATGCCCATCAAAAACATGACATGTCTTTTTTCTACGAGTACAGGTAAGCCTTCAATGGAAAATTGCTGATCTCCTTCCCTGCACTGATCAAATCCCAGGACAAAGGATACTCCGCCACAGCCACCGCCTTTGATGCCTACCCTCAAGGCATAATCTTGGGGGATGTTTTTGGAATTCATGATGTTTTTGATTTCATCCAAGGCCTGGGGACTTATTTTTATTGGTATCAACATGTTCAGAAAATGTCAAACAAGTATGAAAGGTTCCAAAATTAATAGAGAAAACAGTTGTTGCATAGCATAACTTGACATTATTTTGGATATTGTGGTTTAAAACAGTAAACAATGGAATACCTTATAGAACTTTTAAAAATCGTACTTCCCGCAGGGCTGGTCATTTATGGCATGTTTATCATTACGGTATCATTTTTGAAGAAAGAAAAAGAAATGAAGTGGGTGGACATCAAGACCAAAAATACGGAACTACTGTTGCCCCTTCGTTTACAGGCAGGAGAGCGACTTTGTCTACTATTGGAGCGCATTTCCCCGAACAATTTAATCCGGAGGGTCAATGAACCTGGCTTTACGGCAGGTGAATTACATGGCAGGTTGATTGAAGAAATCCGAAATGAATTCAATCACAATTTATCACAGCAGGTATATTTTACAGATGATACCTGGGAGTCTGTCAGAACGGCGGTAGAACAAACCATTTCCCTCGTGAATAGATCTTATCAGGAAGTAGCAGGAGATGAAAAGAGCCTTGAACTTGCCAAGAAAATATTCCAATCTGCTCTGGCTCAGGAAAAAGACATTATAGGACAGGCATTAAGAAATATAAAAGATGAAATAAGGATGTATTTTTAAAACTCATTAAACCGAAAAAAATATGGATGCAACTACAGAGGAGAAAAACCTTTTTGAAAAAGTCAAAGCGATATACATGAACAGGGCAATGCATATCGCATCCACAGAGAAAAAATTACGTGCTTTGCTGGAAAAAGCCAGCCTTAAATGGCAGGAACTTTCCCAAAATCCCACCTTTTCCCAGGTCAAATTTCAAGTGGAGGTATTTATTCGGATGATCAGGTCTCACCTGAATAAAAAATATTCCGGGCTTTCCAACCGCTCTCTGGGCTTGCTGGCTTTGGGGCTGTTTTATTTTGCTTTGCCCACAGATTTAATTCCGGATTTTATTCCTTTTGTGGGTTATGTGGACGACATTACGGTTCTTTTGGCCATTTTTAAAAGTCTCCAGTCAGACATTGCACGTTTTCTGGAATGGGAAAGGGACCAACAGGCATGAGCAGAAGGATCGCATTTGTATCCGGTTCATCCGGATTGGTAGGGATGAAATTGCTTCACCAACTTTTCCAAAACCCAGAATTTGATTGGGTGATTTCTTTCGGGCGACGTAATTTGGCCCTCAAGCACCATAAATTGGTGCAGGTGACAGTGGATTTTGATAAACTGGATCAGGTAAATTTAGGGGAGAACATCCGCAATCAGAATATGGGCGGAGATTTTCAGCCCCTGCTTAAGACTTTGGAATCGGGAAGTGCCCAGCCAATTGCCTTTTGTTCTCTTGGGACAACCATCAAACAGGCAGGGTCAAAAGAAAACTTTTATCGCATAGACCATGATTATGTGATCAATTTCGCCAGAATGGTGATGGGATTGGGCGCAAAAAGGTTTATGTATGTAAGTGCCTTAGGTGCGGATGCACAATCTTCCATTTATTACAATAAAGTAAAAGGTGAAGTCGAAAATGATTTGAAAAGAATGGATTTTGACTATGTGGGGATTTTCCAGCCTTCACTGCTATTGGGAGAACGAAAAGAAAACAGATTGGGAGAGGAAGTTGCCAAGATTATAATGAAAGGGGTCACTTTCCTGGGTCTCTTCAGGAAATACAAGCCCATTTATGACCATCAGGTAGCCAAGGCCATGGTAAAAAAATCACTTGAAGGGGAAACTACCGGAAATGAAACCGTTTCTTCCTCAGAAATGCATAAGATGAGCGAATGATTGCTGTAATTCAACGGGTAAAACAAGCTGCAGTTTACATAGGAGGGATGGAGAAATCAGCCATAGGCACGGGTTTGATGATTTTATTGGGAATAGAGGAGGCGGATGGAAGCGAGGACATTGACTGGATTTGCCGCAAAATGGTCAACATGCGCATTTTTCCTGATGAGGGTGGGGTAATGAACAAAAGCCTTCAGGATGTTGAAGGTGATATCCTGCTGATCAGTCAATTCACCTTGCATGCGAGTACCAAAAAAGGAAACAGACCATCCTACATTAAAGCGGCAAAACCCGATATTGCCATTCCCCTGTACGAAAGTTGCATCAAAGAATTGTCCCGGCAATTGGGAAAACCAGTGAAAACCGGTGAATTTGGTGCTGACATGCAGGTTTCTTTAACCAATGATGGTCCGGTGACCATTGTGATAGATTCTAAAAATAAAGTCTAGGATAGGCCGGCTCAGCAAAATCAATTTATTAAAAAAACAGCCCCGGTTTTTTCTGTGGCGGATATTAAAACCAATGATGAATAAAGACCTGGAGGAAGATTTTTTGACCATCGAAAACGCAAGGGTAAATTTCTTTGGAAAGACCTTGTTTCAGGAATTGAATTTTAGGGTAAAAAATGGAGACTCCTGGGCCATTTTGGCTGCTTCCGGTAAAGAAAGGACTGCCTTCCTTGAAACCCTGTTGGGCCGGACTTCCCTGATTGCCGGAAGGATTTCAAGACCTTTTGCCAGTGCTTACCAGGAAGAACAAAACCGAATGGGCCAGGTAAACAGTTTCAGGGACCTGGTAGCATTTATCTCCCAAAAATACACCTTCAAAAATAAATCCAACCAACAACATTTCTATTACCAGCAGCGGTTCAATAGCGCGGAGTCCGAAGAAACGGAGACCGTTGAAGGTTATTTGTCCGGAGTAGAAAGCAGGAGGGTTGGTACATGGGACATGGAAAAGGTAATCCGGCTTTTTGAATTGGATCAGTTTAAAGATAAATCGCTGATCAAGCTTTCCAATGGAGAAACGAGGAGATTGGCCATGGCGGTTGCCCTGCTGAAAAATCCACGACTTTTCCTCATGGACATGCCTTTAACAGGCCTTGATGTACAAACAAGGGATGAATTTGACCAGGTATTGCAAGCCATCATGGCATCCGGTGTGCAGGTGATCATGTCCACTACCGCCCGGGAAATTCCTGCTTCCATTCGGCATTGCGCCTGGATCGGAGAGGGTAAATTGCAGGTAATCCACAACAGGGAGAAATTGATTCAATTGGAAGCAGTCCATACGCAGTCCCAACATTTATCGGTATCCCCCTTCAGGCCCTTGCTGAAAGAGGTGAATCATGAGGCAAGACTGAATTCGGTCATTGAAATGAGGGATGTATCCATTAGGTATGGCAACAATACACTCCTCGATAAAATTAACTGGCAGGTACTTCCTGGTGAAAAATGGCTGATCCAGGGACACAATGGGGCTGGAAAATCCACCTTGATCAGTTTGATTTTAGGAGAGAATCCCCAATCCTATGCCAATGACATTACCTTGTTTGATAGGAAAAGAGGCACAGGGGAAAGCATATGGGATGTGAAAAGACCAACGGGATTTGTCTCGTCTGACCTTGCCAGGTATTTTCCCTCCAACCAAACCTGTAAAAAAGTGGTTTTGTCCGGATTTTTTGATACCATGGGGCTCTTTAAAAAAACCAGTCCTGAGCAGGAAGCCAAAGCTGATGCATGGCTAAAGGCGCTTCAGTTGTCTCATATTGCTGGTTTACGTTTGCAGCAGGTAAGCCTGGAGGAACAAAGGTTCTGTCTGCTGGCCAGGGCCATGATCAAAAACCCCAGGTTGTTGGTTTTGGATGAGGCCTCTCAGGGAATGGATGAAGAACAAAGAATCAGGTTCAGGTGGCTGGTAGACCATTTTTGTGAAGAAAGCGGGATGACCCTTTTGTTTGTAAGCCATTATAAGGAGGATGTACCAGCCTGTATCGAGAAGATGATGGAATTGAGCCGTGGAAAAGCCATTCAAAAAAGTGTAATAATATGAGTATTGCAGAAGCACAGGAAAAAGTAGATCAATGGATTCGCAGCCATGGAGTCAGGTATTTCAATGAATTGACCAATATGGCTATTTTGACAGAAGAGGTTGGGGAGGTGGCCCGTATCATGGCCAGGAAGTACGGAGAACAATCATTCAAGGAAAGCGACAAAGATAAGGAATTGGCGGATGAAATGGCCGATGTATTGTGGGTATTGATTTGCCTGGCCAATCAGACTGGGGTGGACCTGACAAAGGCTTTGGAAAATAATTTTGAAAAGAAAACCATCCGGGATAAAGACAGGCACAAGAATAACGAGAAGTTAGGTTGAGGATATTTTTTCTACTGAATTCCGATACTGGATTATTAAGCCAGGGAATATTGACAGAATAGTCCTGGGATTCTTTGGGTAGCTCTTTTTTTTCCATGAGCAAAAATGGGCCTAAATATCAGGAAACCCCAGGCCTCTAAAAAATTTTACTGCTCAGGGTTTGACAAAAAGATGTATTGCAGCTATTCCGGGAAGTAAGGAATACCTGTTTGAAACATAAATTGACCTATCGCATAAGAATTGGGGAAATTTTTCATTATTTTTTTCTAATTTACTTGAAATTAACTTTAAACGTTTCCCTGATTTACCATGGATAAGGCCCGGAATACCAACAATAACCATTTTTACTTTTTAAGCCGGATTTGGCTTTTTTTATTTCCAGGTATTTTGTTACTCTTTTATGCTACTGGAAGAAGTACCGCAGAGACAACAGGTTTCTCCACAGACAGGCAGGAGCCCAGAAGGGCCGAGATCCTGTTTTTGGGCCATTCCAGCCAGCACCATGATTCCCGAAGATATGCTCCATGGCTGGCTACCGCTATTTTCAATAGTGGGATCAACCTCACGTATACGGAATCCTTGGACGATATCAATTCAGATAATCTGGCCAAATTTGATGGGCTGGTAATCTATGCCAATCATGAGTATTTATCTCCCGGTCAGGAAATGGCCATGCGTGATTTTGTTGAAGGGGGCAAAGGGTTGATTCCATTGCATTCTGCAACAGGCTGCTTTAAAAACTCTGAATGGTATATCCGCACCATAGGTGGGCAGTTTGCTTCACATGGAACGGGAAATTTTGCCACTGAACTAAAGGACAGGAATCATCCTGTATTGGCTGGGCTGGAGGAGTTTAACACCTGGGATGAAACTTACCGCCATCAGCACATCAACAGTGATATCAATGTACTTATGGAGCGGGTAGAAGGGGCACATCGCGAGCCCTATACCTGGACCCGGGAGGAAGGAAAAGGAAGGGTGTTTTATACAGCCTATGGCCACAATGACAGCACCTGGCAGCATCCCGGATTTCTGAAATTGGTAGAGAACGGAATTTTCTGGGCCATGGGAGAAGAGGTGAAAGCTCAGGTGACAGCCTTGGAAATTCCACAGGTATCCATATACGAGGAGCCCATTTCGGATTTTACCAAAAGGTATGAGGTCCCAAAAATCCAGGAAGCACTCAGTCCCGAAGCATCCCTGAAGCTAATCCAGAGACCGGCAGATTTTGAAATTAGCCTTTTCGCGGCTGAACCCGATATTGTCAATCCAATAGCAATGGCCTGGGACGAAAAGGGCAGGCTGTGGATTGTGGAATCGGTGGATTATCCCAATACCTTCAAAGAAACAGACGGAGCCGCCAATGACCGGATCAAGATCTGTGAAGACACCAATGGAGATGGTAGAGCAGATAAATTTACTGTTTTTGCAGACGGACTGAATATTCCGACTTCTTTGGTTTTTGCCAATGGAGGAGTGATTGTGTCCATGGCACCCGATTTTGTTTTCATGAAGGACAGCAATGGAGACGATAAGGCTGATGTTTTCGAAACCATCATGACCGGATGGGGTAAAAGCGATACCCATGCAGGCCCTTCCAACCTGATGTATGGCTTTGACAATAAGATATGGGGAGTGACAGGATATTCTGGATTTGACGGCACTATCAATGGGGAACCCTGGCGGTTTCCACAGGGCCTTTATCATTTCAAACCGGATGGAAGCGACTTCAATTATCTGGCAAGTTCTTCTAACAATACATGGGGCCTGGGATTCTCAGAGGATAACCATGTATTTATTTCCACGGCTAACAATACCCATTCCGCTTATTATTCCATTCCTGCAAAATTCCTGCAAAGGGCTTTTCCCGAAGCAGAGGAAGGAGCGAAAAAGCCCCCTTTCAGCATTCAATCCATCCAGAAAATAGATGGGCACTATGATGCCCATGCCATGACGCCAAACCTCAGGCAGGTGGACGTGGTTGGAGGATTTACTTCAGCAGCTGGCATACGCCTGTATACGGCCAGGGATTTTCCCAAATCTTACTGGAACAGGGTGGCTTTTGTCAATGAGCCCACAATCCGGCTTACCCATAACGCTATCCTGGAGCCAAACGGTGCGGGGTTTGCTGAGAAAGATGGCTGGAACCTTTTGGCCAGTTCTGATGAATGGTTTGGTCCGGTGCAGGCAGAGGTGGGACCGGATGGGGCGGTATGGATTGCCGATTGGTATAATTTCATCATCCAGCACAACGTTTTTGTAGAAAGACAAGCCCCCTCCAGAATGGTATTGCCTTTCACCGAGCAGCCCCATGGGCAGGGTAATGCCTTTCAAAGTGAACTCAGGGATACCAATCATGGCAGGATTTACCGGGTGATTTATAAAGAGGCACCTGCCTATTCCCCAAAATCTTTATCAAAAGAGGATCCTTCGGCATTGGTCAATACCCTGTCCGATGATAACATGTTCTGGAGAATGACCGCCCAGCGGCTTTTGGTCGAATCAGGTAACCAAGACCACCTGAATGCGCTGTATACCCTGGTGAATGACAGGAGTCTGGATGAAATTGGGCTGAATAGCGCTGCGGTCCACGCCTTGTGGACCCTGCATGGCCTTGGGGCGCTGGATGGTAGTAATAAGGAAGCAATGGAAGTTGCTTTGGGGGCATTGACCCATCCTGCACCGGGGGTTAGAAAAGCAGCCCTGGAAGTATTGCCCAAAAATGAGGTAAGTTTAAAGGCTATTCATGCTTCCGGAATTTTACAGGATGAAAACCTCAATACCAGAATGCATGCCTTTTTGTCACTGGTAGAAATGCCAGAAAATGCAATTATAGGGGAATCGATCCATGAAGCAAGTCTTATTGGAGAGAATGAAACAGACGATTGGTTGACAAAAGCATTATTTGCTGCGGCCAGTCATCATTCCGAAAGTTTTCTTGCTGCCGCAGCCAAAGAAGGAAAGGCATCTTCGGGACTTCTGGACCGCCTGATAGCCGGTGTAAAAAATGAAAGGTACGAATTGGGAAGAAGAAGTTACCTTCAGTATTCCCCTGATCTGCAGGACAAGGAAATTCTCCTATCCGCCACTGTGTCAGGCAGGGGAGGGGAAAAACCCAATGGAGTTATCCTTGCTCATGGAGACCGGGAAAATGGCTACTCCTTTTACATGGAAAATGGACAGTTGGTTTTTCAGGTGAACCGGCAGGGCCGGGCTTATATTGCCACTACTGAAATGGAATTGCCAGAAAGTTTTGAGGCCAGGGCACATATCAAAGCTTCTGGCGAAATGGAAATAGCGGTTGATGGAAAAACTGCAGCCAGGGTAGAGTCAAAAGGCCATTTTATGGGGGTATTGCGTCCCAGTCTGCGTACTGGCCGGGATTTTGGAGGTGAAGACAATGCAGGGTCGTATGAAGGAGAACATCCCTTTGAAGGGACTCTTAGAGAGGTAGTACTTGAGTTAAAATGATAGATGTAATGAATTACCGGTGGTTATTATTGTCAGGCCTTGGTTTGCTGCTGATGGGGGAAATAGCTAAAACCACGCCGGAACCTGGGCAGAAAAATCAATCGACCAGGACCGAAGAAAATCTGGAGAATGGTAAAACAAGCCCAGCAGGCCTGGATCAAAATTTCCGGCTTGTTAGCAGGGAAGAAGTTTTGAAAGAGGGCTTTGCAGGTACAAAGAGAAAGATGGTGGCTGAGGAGATTTTACCGAAAAAAGTGGGGTCAGCTTCTCAGGAGAGGGCAAGGACCGTAGTGATAGAAATTGTTCCGGAATTGATGAAATATGATACGGATACCTTCACTGTTAAAACTGGGGAGAAAATAATGCTGGAGTTGGATAATCTTGATGGCATGCAACATAACCTGCTGATCCTAAAGCCGGGTAGCCTTGAAAAAGTGGGGAAAGCTGCGGATGCCATGCTAAGGGATCCCAGGGCTTCTGAAAAGCATTATGTTCCCGAAATACCCGAGGTATTGTTTGCTACTGAGATGTTGGGACCCGGGGAATTATATACCCTTAACTTTACCGTACCGGATACACCTGGTGATTATCCTTTTGTGTGCACCTTTCCCGGGCATTGGCGCATGATGAATGGGATCATGCGGGTAGAGGCAGGGAACTAAGGAAAGTATTAATTTATATATATAGGAATCATAAAATGAAAAGAAACCCAAAATTTTCCCAAACGATACCTTTGCTATTGCTGGCATGGCTTTGCATATTTCCTGGCAATGGCCGGGCAAATGGATGCTTACCTGATGTCACAAATCCGCCAGCTGATCCGATCCGGGTACTTCTGCTGGGAGGAGGGGCATCCCACGATTTCGATACCTGGTACAAAAATGCAGATGTGGAAACACTGGAAAAGGGAGGCTTTGCCGAAGTAACCTACACCGATGATCCGGAGTCCATTTTGGCCTTGTTGGACGACATGGATGTGTTGTACCTGAGTAATAATCAGCCAATAGCAGATCCAGCAACAAGAAAAGCCATATTTGATTTTGCGGCTTCCGGCAAAGGATTGATTCTTGGTCATGCCGCATTGTGGTACAATTGGGAAGATTGGCCGGAATACAATGTCCATTTGGCCAGTGGAGGATCCCGGGGTCATGATCGCTTTGGAGCTTTTGATGTAACCGTTCTGGACAAAAACCATCCGGTAATGGAAGGCCTTCCCCCATCATTTAAGCTAAAAGACGAGCTGTATTATTTTAAGGTAGATAAGGATGGACCGGGAATCAAGGTATTGGCAGAGGCAAGTACCAGTGAAACCGGTCCCTTCCCTTCGATATTTGTGATTAAGCATCCAGACACCAGGATGGTGGGTATTGCTTTGGGACATGATGGTGAATCCCATAATCTGGATACCTACCAGAAGTTGCTGAGAAATGCCGTCAGTTGGGTAGCCGGAAAGTAATAGCGTAAATATTTCACCAATATCGCTTTTTTAAAAGGACATTGCCCCAAAAAGGGAAGGCAAGTAGAAGGAAAAAAATTATTACGTACTGGTGAATTTGTAATTCCAGCGGTAGATACCTTTCTTTTTAAAATCGCGATTTTTTGTTTAACCAAAAAGCACCATTACAATGAGTCAAAAACAAATTACAGTAGTCATCGTGGGCATGGGTTTCGGTAAAGAATTTATTCCGATATACCAAAGTCATCCCAATATCAAGGCAGTGGGTATCTGTACCCGAAACCAAAAAACCCTGGATGAATTAGCAGCAAAGTTCCATTTGGACAAGAACCTTTGTTTTACAGATTTCAATGAGGTACCCAAAAGGGATGACGTGGATGCCATCCATGTGGTAACCCCTGTTCCTGAACATGCCAGGATGACCCTGGCATCTCTAAATGCCAATAAACATACCGCTTGTACCATTCCCATGGCAATGACGGTGGAAGACTGTAAGGCGATAGTGGAAGCCAAAAGGAAAGCCAATAAGGTTTATATGATGATGGAAACAGCACTTTATACCCGGGAATTCCTTTATGGACTCAAACTGGCAGAGACCGGTCAACTGGGACGCATACAATTTGTAAGGGGCTCCCATATTCAGGACATGAGCATGGAAGGCTGGGCAGCATACTGGAAAGGTTTCCCTCCCATGCTCAACGGTACCCATGCCATTTCGCCCTTGCTGCGCATCAATAATACCAAGGCCGAGACAGTGGTTTGCCATGGTTCCGGCAGATTGTCTGAAGACCTTGCCAGCCGATACGGCTCTCCTTTTGCGGTGGAAACGGCAACTTTTACCCTGAAAAATTCCGATGTCATTGCAGAAGCTACCCGGTCCTTATTTGATGTGGTTAGGCAATACAGGGAATCCTATGATGTGTATGGTACTAAAATGTCTTTTGAGTGGGAGCAATTGGAAGATGAAAAACATGTTATTTTTGATGGTGGGGAAAATGCGGAGCGCATAGACGTTCCTGATACCGATGAGCTGCTGATTGAACCCATCAAACATTTTACCAAACGGGAAAAAATAGATGACCCCAATCATGTGTCCTTTTTACAGGGTGCAGGACATGGAGGTTCACACCCCCATTTGGTGCAGGAGTTTGTGGCAGCCATTGTGGAAGGAAGGGATTCCGCTGTAGATGCTTCTACTGCCGCCAACTATACCTGTGCAGGGATCTGTGCTCATGAGTCGGCCATGAACAATGGCAAGCGAATAAGTATTCCGGATTTTGAATAATTAAAGACGAATCGGCTTTGGTAATTGAAACCTGTGGGGCTGTTTCTGAGGAAATGGCCAACACATTGGAGCTGGCAGCCTTTGGCCAACAGCTCCGATGTGTTGGCAATAGAAGGCCTGGCTTTTTCGTAAAGAAATATTTGCAGGAAAATAAAAAAGCACATGAATTTAGGGAATGGACATTACGCTTTTTGGAAAGTGCTGCTCCTGCTGGGGTTACCTTTATTTAGCATTTTACATGCTTCAGCATTACCTTCTGTGGGTGTTGTGCAGGTTTTATTGTCTCCTATGGTGGTAAAGGATACTTCAATTTTTCTTGCAGATCCCACTATTTTCTTCCATGGCGACACCTATTATTTATATGGTACCAGTGGAAAGGATGCGGATTTGGGATTTGAAGTGTATGTTTCAAAAGATTTGGAAAAGTGGGAAAAACCCAAAGGTGAACATGATGGATTTGCCCTAAAACGGGAAGATGTATATGGAGACAAAGGATTTTGGGCACCACAGGTAGTCGAAAAGAATGGCCGTTTTTACATGGCTTATACTGCGAATGAAAATATCGCCATTGCGGAAGCTGCTCATCCGCTCGGACCATTCCAACAAACCGAAAAAGCACCCTTAGCGGCCCCTGTAAAACAAATTGACCCATTTATATTTAAGGATGATAATGGTAAATACTTCCTATACCATGTTAGGTTGACCGATGGAAACAGGCTTTTTGTAGCAGAACTCGCCCATGATTTTTCCACGATCAAGCCTGAAACCCTGACACAGTGTATCGTGGCTGAGGAGGAATGGGAAAATACCCAAAATGCAGGATGGCCCGTTGCTGAAGGGCCCACCATCATCAAGCACAAGGAGTTGTATTATTTTCTTTATTCTGCGAATGACTTTCGAAATCCGGATTATGCAGTAGGCTATGCCACAAGTAAAAGTCCATATGGCCCCTGGAAAAAACACATTGATAATCCTATTCTGAATGGCCAAATTCTGGGAAGTAACGGAACTGGTCACGGGGATTTGTTTATTGGAAAAAACAGGGAATTATATTATGTAATGCACACTCATTTTAATGCTAATACCGTGGGGCCGAGACGAACTGCAGTGGTTGAGTTGGATTTTGAACTTGTGGAGGGGCAAAATGCCTGCAACTTGGTTTATGTCAAGGAAAGTTTTAGATTTCTTAAAGTCAATGAAAAATAGCTTTTCCCATGGTTGGGTTCAGAGAAATAACTATTCGTTATGATTGATTCAAAAAATTCGCAAGAATTAAAGCGTACTATTTCCTTTTTCCTTTTTTTTATTTTCCTTGGTTGTACAGGGTTGGCTCAGGAGGCGGAAACCTTCACCAACCCCATTCGCAATGGGGCAGATCCCTGGGTATTTCAAAAAGGGGATGATTACTATTATTGTTCTTCTTCAGGAGGGGGCATAGCCATTTCCCAATCTTCCAGGTTAACCGATCATGGCAGTTTCCAAAAAGTTTGGGATGCGCCAGAGCAAGGATGGAATTCTGCCAATATCTGGGCCCCTGAATTACATTTTATTGCAGGCCATTGGTACATCTATTATGCTGCAGGGGAAAAATCCGGTGGCCCTTTCATTCACCAGAGATCAGGAGTGTTGAAATCCAAGGGGGATGATCCTTTTGGCCCTTATGAAGATATGGGGATGTTGTACACTGGAGATGATATATCTGATCCAGGATCTGTAAAATGGGCCATTGACCTGACTCCCTTTGATCATGAGGGGCAACTTTATGCCACCTGGTCAGGCTGGGAAGAAAACAGGGATACAGACCGGACCCCCCAAAACCTTTATATGGCTAAAATGAGTGATCCTGCCACCATCAGCAGCAACCGTGTGAAAATTTCCTCTCCTGAAGAAAGCTGGGAAACCGGCGGTGTTCTGGACTTGAATGAAGGACCTCAGGTTTTGAAGCATGAAGATCAGACATTTATCATTTACTCCACCAGGGAATCCTGGCTAAAAGAATACCGGCTGGGTCAGTTGAAATTAATAGCCACAAATGCCGATCCCATGATAGCAGGGAATTGGGTAAAAAATGGACCAGTGTTTTTGGGGAACGACACCGTACATGGAGTAGGGCATTGCAGTTTCGCCAAATCCCCGGATGGATCCGAGGATTGGATACTCTATCATTCCAAAAAGGGAACGGAACCAGGATGGGATCGGGATATCCGTTTGCAGCCTTTCCATTGGCATGTTGATGGCAGCCCGGATTTTGGTGCTCCCGTCCCTGTAGATATACCTTTGGCTGTACCCTCAGGAGAAAAATAATGTAAAAAAACAGCAGATAACCCTTATGAGAAAGATTATTTATCCCTTAATGTCCTTGCTAATTGTAACAGCATGTCAGCAAAAATCAGGAAAGGAGCAGAATGAAACCGATGTAAAGCCCTCATCTATTTTCATCACCAACCCGGTTTTACCAGGAGACCGACCGGATCCTACCGTCATTCAGATCGGAGAGGAATTTTATGCTTCCACGACCTCCAATGAATGGGCACCTTTATTTCCCATTTATAAGTCTTCGGACCTGCAGGAATGGGAATTGGTCAATTATGTGTTCCCTGATGGCGCACCGGAGTGGGCAAAAAATAACTTCTGGGCTCCTGAACTTTCCTACGATGAAGCGCAGGGAAAAATATATGCCTACTATACGGCAAGGGACAAGAGCAGCAACAGGCTGAGTGTGGCAGTGGCCAGCTCCAGTTCTCCAACGGGTATATTTGAAGATCATGGCCCATTGGTCGCCCAGGAGTTTGGCTCTATAGATGCCTACGAGGTGCGGGATGATGATGGGAAAATCTATGTTTTATGGAAGGAGGACGGGAACAGTAAAGGCCTGCCTACTCCCATTTGGGCCCAGGAAATTAATAAACAGCGGACCCGTTTGATGGGGCAGCCTGTGGAGCTTTTCAGGAATGACCAGCCATGGGAAAAAAACCTGGTGGAAGGAGTGAGTGTATTTAAAGAAAATGGATTTTTCTATGCTACCTATTCTGCGGGAGCCTGTTGCGACAAGGAATGCAATTACCAGACTGGAGTGGCCAGATCGAAAAATTTATTGGGTCCCTGGGAAAAATATAGTGGCAACCCCATATTGGCAGACAATGATGACTGGCACTGTGCGGGGCATGGGACGGTGGTAAAAAATGGCCCTGATTATTTCATGCTTTACCATGCGTATAATGATGAGGGCTCAGTATATGTTGGCAGGGAAGGCGTTTTGGAAAAGCTTACATGGACGGAAGATCAATGGCCGGTATTTGAAAATGAGGCTACCTATAGCAGGGAAAAGGGAATGATTGACTTTAAAGATACATTTGAGGATGGATTGGATCCGCTATGGCAATGGAGGGTAACTCAGAATATCAAGTTTGATACAGGTGACAATGGGCTATTGCTAAAGGCATCTGATGAAAATGAAAATATGGGAAGTCTATTGGTTCAAAGTACCAAATCCACAAATTATGATGTGGAAAGTACCATCAATATGGATCAGACAGACGCAAAAGGGGGTGTTTTGCTGGTGGGGGCTGCCAACAATGGTTTTGGTGCCCCAATTGCAGGAATTGGTATTGCTGCAAGCAAGAATGGGCTGGAGCTTTTTGAGATCAGAGATCAAAAAGAAACCATCCTGCAACAAAAGGGGGTGGTTTTAAAGGGGAAAGTTTCAGTGAAAATGGAAGTAGCTGAAGGTTATCTTTTGAGTTTTGCCTATAAAACCGAAAACGGAACATGGGAATCTTTTGATCATGTGGCTGACGCCAGCCACCTGGTACCCTGGGGCATGGGATTTAGAATAGGTATGTTTGCAAAAGGTGCCAAAAGCCGGACCGTAAATTTTATCCAAACCAGTATTGCCAACCATTGATGTATGCATTTTTCAAATAAGGGCAGCATCTTCATTTGAAACCATTATTAACCTGGGTTCGACTGAATTTCGTTAAAAAGCCGTGGGAATCTCTAGCCAAACGAGACTGCCACATCCTTTCCCAGCTTCTATACCCACGACAACGGGTTCGCAGTGACAATTCAATTGGTTTTTTCCGACGATCTTAATTCGAACTCAGTTATTAAATTAAACATGGCTCCGCACCTGGCTGTTTTTCCATAAAAAAAACCGGAGATTAAAAAGAAACTTGTGTCCAATTAAAACAAAAAATCCGGGCTGATTATCAGCCCGGATTTTTTTATGTTTTAATAAATAGCCTGTGCCTATTCCACAATCAGCTTGATTTTCTTGATCCAATCTCTTCCGTTGGATACAGTCAGGACATATACGCCAGATTGTATTCCTTCAAGAGGGATGGTATAGGTGCCAAATCCATCACTTGCAGTTTTGGGGTCGATGCTTTTGATCAGGGCGCCTGAAGTGCTTTGCAGGTAAATTTCACTGATTGCAACATCTCTACCCAGGGTAAGCGAGGTTTGGTGTGATGCTGGGTTGGGATAAACCTTGGTTTCAGCAAGTGTTGTCGGTTCGGACGCCTGGATGTCAAGGATCTGATTTTGGTCTTCGGTTGCCAATCTCAGGCTGGAGGCGTATGCTTCTCCTTCAGGGATCACAGCTATACCAGACAAGGTTGCATTATCCGTGACAGCGGCCAAGGAAATATCCAGGATACCATCAGTAACTGCAATGGATCTGAAAGTCAGTGTGGTTGGATTGTTGTTGCTTTCCGTGTAGATATCAAAATTGGATTTTACCCTTTTGTCTTCAATATAAATATTGAATACCCTGTTGCCGGATCTGGCTGCTGGCCCAAATGATCCAAACCAAAGTTCGTTGTGGTAAGTAACAACGGTATAGGTCCCGTTTTCTACAGGAATGCTGTAATGAAGGTTATTCGAATACCTTTCAGTAAGGAACATTTTAGAACCGCCAACTGAATAATTGAAATTGATTTTCGAGGTCCCCGGATAACTGGTATTTCTGTCACCTACATAGGTTTGATTATTGTGTTCGGCCGCCTCGTAGGTTCCTGCATTTAAGAAAATGGGTGATTGATTTGGCTTTGATATTCCTGGTTTGATGCTGCCGCCTGAGGACTTGGCTATTAATAAACCGGAGATGGTAGCATTATCTTTGCTGGCATTCAAGTCCAGGTTCAGCGCACCATCGGTAACTTCAATATTGTCAAATGTAAGTACAGTTGGAGAATTACCTTTTTCTGCATAAATATCAAAATTGTCTTTCTTCAATTCACCTTCTATAGAAATATCAAATACCCTGTTTCCGGCAGCTGCCTTTGGTCCAAAAGATCCAAACCACAATTCATTGTGATAGGTTTTTACCTGATAGGTTCCATTTTCCAAAGGAATTCGTATGCTCATGTTTTTGGCATACCTTTCGGTCTGAAACAGGGGTTCACCGGCTACAGTGAGGTTGAAATTAGCTGATGGACTGGCGAAATAACTTGTTTTGTAATCGGACACAAAAGTTTTTCCATCGTAGGACACATCTTCTCTGCTGCCTGTATTGATTATCAGGTAATCTGAATATGTAGCCAATTCTTTATTTTCCGTTGAAGGCACCCCATCGGTAAGGTCGGAAGGAAAGTTGATTGGTTTCTCACTGATTACGATTCCGGAAATGGAAGCATTGTCTGTGGATGCCGATAAATACAAATTCAGATTTCCATCAGATACCTTTACCCCCTCAAAGGTCAAAACCATTGGTTTGTTTTGGTTTTCCTTATATAAATCAAAATCTCTCTTCAGGGTATTGTTTTCTATAGCAATATTAAAAACCCGTTGACCAGTCCTACTGGAAGGGCCTTCTTTTCCAAACCATAATTCATTGTGAAAGGTATACACATAATAGGTCCCGTTAGGAACAGGGATATTGTAACCAAGAGTCGGTCCAAACCTTTCAGACTGAAAAAGCGCGTAGGAACTTGCATTTATTGCTTCATATTCTTTGGAGGTGGTATAAAATTGGTTGTTTTGGTTTTCACCAGAGAATTTAAGGCCGCTCAATTCCGCATCTTCATTACTTCCTGCGTTAATAAAAAAGTTGGTCGCAGTAGGTTGGGCAGAAGAAGTAGTTGCGTTTATTTGTATAGCAACCGGAGAAGAGGATGCTTTCTGACCGTTATCTGCAGTGGCTACTGCGGATATTTCAAAAGACCCTGAAGGTGGATTTTTCCAGGCAAAGGCATATGGGGGGGACGAAATCGATCCAAGTTTATTTGACCCGTTGTAAAAATCAACCTGAGCAATTTCACCATCGGATATGGATGCATCCGCTTCGATCATTATGGTCTCCCCTTGCGTGGTGTTGTAATTGGATTCAGGCTTGGTCAATTTGACTGTGGGGCTTGCCAATACTTTTTCGATGATTCCGCTACCGCTTTTCAGCAATAAGATGGAGGAATAAGGCTCTATGCTCAGGGTTTGTGAAAGATATTGGTTGAGCAGTCCCACGAATCCACCCAGGGTAGAAAAGCTTTGTTTTTGTCTACTTGGATTTTTTTCGAATAGGACCTTATCTTCTGGTTTGGTGACATTGGCCTCTACCTCGTAAAATTCCAGATTATCCATCCACAATACCCCGCTTTCACCAGTTTCGATTTCCATTACCAGCCGGGATTCGTCCATATCAGCCAGAGCTTGAATTAAAATTTCCTTTTCGCCCTTTTGCCAATTGAGGCCAACTTTGTGTTTATGTGACAGCAGAAACCATGGGGAGGTTCCCTGTCTGAGGTAAAAAGAGACAGGTATGTTTTTGTCTGCCAGACCAGTGAATTTCAGCATGTAGTATTTTCCTTTTTTCAGTTGTCCGGTCCTTAATGTAGTCTGACTCGTTCCCTTGGTACTGATTTTTAACGAGCCTCCATCTAATTTCCCACTATCCCATGAGTTGCTGCAATCCGAACAACTAATTAAATTCACATCCCGGTCAAAGGTTCCGTTTGCATAGCGGTTGGAACCTATCTTTTCGGTCACCTGATACAAGTTTTCCATTGGCTCTCCTGTTTTGGAGTTCCAGTCATTATTGAAGGCACGTTGCCATCCTGATAAATCAAAAAACTTTCGGGCCTCGTAGCTTGAATTGGCATTGTACCTCACTCTGAATCGAAAATTATCGGAAAAAGGAGCTGAATATTGGTTGTTGTTAAATCTGGCCAATTCTGCTACATCGTTATAAATGGAATGGACGTACACGAAATTCTGAGATGCATCCTTCGCCAGCAATTTATTGTTATCGATTAATGTGTTGGCAAGGGGGTTGCCCATCAGGTCATTTCGTAGAAATATCAGATTTTCTGCATCATAAACGGTATTATTGATCACCCGAATATTATCCGTATTGTGCAGATAAATGCCTTTTGTAGCCATATGGCCCACCGTGTTGCCTGATATTTCTACATCCGTAACATTGTCATCCAGATAGATTCCCTCGGCCTGGGGTTTGCTTACAAAGTTTTCTATGGTGGTGCCTTCTTTAACGCCGAGACCATTTAAAATAATATTATTGGTAATCTTTCTGTTTTTGAATCTGGTATTTTTGTGTTGGTAGGTATAAATTCCGCCTCCATCGTTTTTAGTGTAGCAAAAACCGTCGATATAGTTGTACCTCACTTGCGAGTCATTTCCTCCGAAACGAATGCCGATATAACCTGTTTTTTTGATTTCATTGTATTCGATAAGGTTGTCATCTCCATCAGTGAAAATTGCCAGACCCACATTGTCACCGCTTCTTCCATGCCCGGGAAATAGATAGGTGCTATTAATCCTGTTTCCGCGAATAACAGCACTTTGGGAGTTTCTTATATTCATTCCTATATTGTTGGAATGGCTGACCTGGGAATTTTCTACCTGGAAGTTTGATACGCCTTCAATGAATAAACCATTTTCCCCGGAGAGATCCATTTTACAGTTTATTATTTTTATATCATTCCCTCCTACAAACTGGAAAGCATTTCGGTTAGCTCCTTTAAAATGAAGGTTTTCAAATGTGATATATTTGGCATTACCGGTTTTGTAAACGATAAAATCAAAGGTACTTACCTCGAGGTCCGTATTGCCAGGATCGCCTCCGAAATAAACACGCAATTTTTTATTCAAAGGGTTGTAATACCATTCGCCATAGCGGTCCAGCGTACTGGGGTGATCCTGAATGTAATAGCCATATCCAGCTCTGGGCTCATATGAGGTGTCCGGGTTGGGGGAATAATTCACCGTGTTTCCAGAATGAGATGTGATCCTGTGCCTGTCAGTAATCCAATAAACTTTTCGAATCACTACCTCACCACCGGTCCAATTAGGACTTGAAGATAACTGGTAATCAGAGATGCTGCGGTTTCCTGAATGTGATTCGTAGGTAAGGTATCCTTTTTCCGCTGTATTGGAATTGGGGTATCTTCCCATTTCCTGAGGGATGTCATTAATCGTTACCATATTTACCTTATGGTTTGGTAACCTGCTGTCCCCAGCTTCATATACGCCGTTTCCTACGGATTGCCAATTCGATAACCTGAGAAGGGAAGTAATAACAGGATCGGGTCCGGAACCATAAGCCCCGAATGTAATCGGAGAACCAGCTGTTCCGGAAGTGTTGATCAATATGGAACCATAAAATACATCTCCCCTTCGAAAGAAGATTTTGTCTCCCGGATTTAAACTGGGGATTATGGCATTTAATTTGTCAATAGATTTCCAGGGACTGTTTGCACTTTGAGCTTGTGACGAACTTCTGGAATCGTCACCAATTTCACTCGAGAAATAATAATTGGCTGCCTGTAAGTTTAAGCCGAATAAGATTAAAGTGCAACACAGGATTAGTTTTGATAAAACTGTATTCATTGATATTTAATTTGGTTGGTGTCTGTATATGTCTGATTCTTTTTTAAACAAAATCATCCCCACCTTTGCCTGTGTAATACGGGCATACTACTTCACTTCAGTTTGAAATATTACATCAAACCCTGTTAAAAATCTCCCCTGCTAATTGTAATTATTTACTTTTGAAACTAAGCTACTTGGTAGTTAATTGGGTAATTAAGTCGATTGCTTTTAGTTCCAAACATTTAAATTTCATGCCAAATGTAAGCAAAGTTTTCATTTCGTTTCCCACCCGATTAAGTCCTTATGTGTTTAATTTACACAAAAACAGGTTTAAGAAATTTTGAATATATTTTTCAGCATCTAATATTAATAAAAATGCATTTAAAAAACTAAAAATAGCTAGGTAAAAAATCAACTTTCATATTTTATTGTCTTTCTGATTGTCAAATTCTCACTTAAAAAAAGGAAATCAGCCCCAAAGTGTATAATAACTACACATTTTTTGAAATGGCTTAAAAGATAATGGGATCACCTATAGCTATCTTTCCTTCTTTCAGAGAAATTAGATTTTGCCCAAAAAGTATTTTCCCCCCACTTTTTCTATAATTGGACAAAGTATATAATGGTTCTTTACCTTTCTTACCGGAGTCCAGGTCTATGGTTGTCATGATGCATCGGGCACAGGGTTTTGTGGTTTTGAATGCCACTCCCCCTATTTCAAACCGATCCCAGCCATCTTCAGCAAATGCAGGGCCACCGGAGAAAACAATGTTGGGACGGAATCTACCCATAGGGACAGGCTTGTCCAGCCTGCTGTTGAGATCATCCAGGGAGGATTGGCCGATAATCAGGAATGGCATGCTGTCAGCAAAACTAACATGCTCCCTGTTAACCTGATATTTTTCCTTAACCCACCGCTTTTCATTCATTCCCATTTTTACCAGTTGACAATCTATGTGCAGGAGATCCGAAAACCATTCATCCGCATCTTGTCCTGCTAAGGAGGCTTCTATCTGGTCCTCCCATATGGTAACTTTCTTCTTCTTTCCTGAATTCACTGAAAAAGGTAAGCGAAACATAGAGTTTTTATGCAGCTTGTGGCTCAGCAACAGGTGATCTTTTTTTAATTTGACCTGAAAAAGAGACATCTCCGGGTGGGTTCTCTGGCTTAAAAATTTCCCCTGCCTGTCCACCAGCATCCATTGTCTGTCATATTGTAAGCCACAAATCTCTACCAGGCTTTCTGTTAACGAAATGGCAGGCAGGGATTTGATTGGGTAAATGTGAATTGATGTGACTTGCATGATTTCCTATTGGGATGTTTAGATGGGATATTTGCTTCAAAAGTTGGAAATTAATTAAAAATGCTGACATATCTAATCGGAAAGCTGTCATGTATTATGACAATGTGGCATTAAATTATTCAATCATTCACTTGGCACATTGGTTGTTGTTCAAGTTTTGTAATCAAAACGAAAACGACAAAATAAATATAATTATGGGAAAAATTATTGGTATAGACTTGGGTACGACCAACTCTTGCGTTGCGGTAATGGAAGGTAGTGAGCCCGTGGTCATTCAAAACAGTGAAGGCAGAAGGACAACGCCTTCTATTGTGGCATTTTTGGACAACGGAAATGGAGAGAGAAAAGTAGGAGATCCTGCAAAAAGGCAGGCCATTACCAATCCTGCAAATACCATATCCTCTGTAAAAAGATTTATGGGGAAGAAATTCTCTGAAATTTCTGAAGAAAGAAAGCATGCCTCTTACAAGGTAGATCAAGGACCTAATGATACAGTAGCCATAAAAATAGGGGACAGGTCTTATACCCCTCAGGAGCTTTCAGCCATGATTCTTCAAAAAATGAAGTCTACGGCCGAAGATTTTCTGGGTCAGGAAGTGACAGAAGCGGTAATCACCGTTCCGGCCTATTTTAATGACTCCGAGCGTCAGGCCACCAAAGAAGCCGGACAGATCGCAGGATTGGATGTGAAGAGAATTATCAATGAGCCTACTGCCGCTGCGCTGGCCTACGGGCTGGATAAGAAAAACAAGGACATGAAGATTGCCGTCTATGACCTTGGTGGTGGTACTTTCGACATTTCTGTTTTGGAATTGGGTGATGGCGTGTTTGAAGTAAAATCTACCAATGGTGATGTGCATCTGGGAGGTGATGATTTTGACCAGGTAATTATCAATTGGTTGGCTGATGAGTTTAAGGCAGAAGAGGATATTGACTTAAGGAAAGATCCCATGGCACTGCAAAGGTTGAAAGAAGCAGCAGAAAAAGCCAAGATTGAGCTTTCAAGTTCTTCCAACACAGAAATCAACCTGCCTTACATTACAGCGACCCAATCCGGTCCCAAACACTTGGTAAGAAACCTCTCCAGATCCAAGTTTGAGCAACTTTCGGATGATTTGGTCAGAAGATCAATGGATCCTGTTAGAAAAGCCATTGCTGACTCGGGTTTGGCCCCTTCCGAAATTGATGAGGTAATCCTGGTAGGAGGCTCTACCAGAATTCCAAAAATCCAGGAAGAGGTAGAAAAGTTCTTTGGTAAGAAACCATCCAAAGGTGTCAACCCGGATGAAGTAGTAGCGATAGGTGCAGCCATTCAAGGTGGAGTACTGACTGGTGAGGTGAAGGATGTATTGCTTTTGGACGTTACACCATTGTCTCTGGGTATCGAGACCATGGGAGGGGTTTTTACCAAACTCATAGAGTCCAATACTACCATCCCAACTAAAAAGTCAGAGGTGTTTTCCACAGCGGCGGACAATCAGCCTGCAGTGGATATCCATGTGCTTCAGGGAGAAAGGTCCATGGCCAAGGACAACAGGGCCATCGGCAGGTTCCAGTTGACCGATATTCCTCCTGCTCCAAGAGGTGTACCACAAATCGAAGTAACATTTGATATTGATGCCAATGGTATCCTGAATGTATCAGCCAAGGATAAGGGTACCGGAAAAGAGCAGAAAATTAAGATTGAAGCTTCTTCGGGACTTTCTCAGGAAGAGATCGACAGGATGAAGAAGGAAGCAGAAGCCAATGCGGCAACTGATAAGGTGGAAAAGGAAAAGATTGACAAGATCAATCAAGCAGACAGCTTGATTTTCCAAACTGAAAAACAGTTGAAAGAATTTGGGGACAAGCTTTCTGAAGGAAACAAATCTGCCGTTAACGGTGCGTTGGAAAAATTGAAAGCAGCCCATCAGAGTCAGGACCTTGCTGCCATTGATGCCGGCATGGAAGCCCTGAATACTGCCTGGAGTGCAGCTTCTCAGGAAATGTACAATGCAACCCAGGGTGCAGAAGGTGCTGCCGGACAAGGTGATCCTACCGGGGGGGCAGCTGATGGAGCCAGCGGTGCAGCATCAGGAGATGGAGTTTCTGATGTAGATTATGAGGAAGTGAATGAGGAAGATAAGAAGTAATATTCAGGATATTCCTTTTAAATTAAATTGAAATAATGGCGTCTTCACCTGGTGGGGATGCCATTATTTTTGACAGCAAAAACAAGGTACCTTAATAAGAAATGACAAAAAGTATGCAATTGACATCTGAAAATAGATTAAAGAAATTGATCATCGTTGGGGATCGCTTGCTGATCAAACTAAAGAAACAAGACCAGAAAACCTCCAGCGGGCTTTACCTGCCCCCGGGTGTTCGGGAAAAGGAAAAAGTGCAGCAGGGCTATATTATTAAGGCCGGTCCCGGGTATCCCATTCCGCTACCAGTGGAAGATGAAGAGCCCTGGAAGGATCACGGAGAAAACGTAAAGTATATCCCTTTGCAGGCCAAGGAAGGGGATCTGGCTGTTTTCCTGATGAATGGGGCCTTTGAAGTCATTTATGAAGGAGAGAAATACTATATTGTTCCTCAAAATGCGATTTTGATGTTGGAACGGGAGGAGGATTTGTAAGGGTAATTTAGATTTGAAAATAAAAAAGAGGCTGTCCGAAAAGTCGGGCAGCCTCTAATTTAGTTGTTTTTTTTCTCCAAAA
>NZ_JABURL010000124.1 GCF_014762705.1 Cyclobacterium sp.
ATAATATTTAAATAGTATTGTTTTCAACAAACTATTATTTAACACTATAAATTTAAAACGTTATGAAAAAGTTAATGTTGTCACTTGCCGCAATGAGCATATTGGCTTTTGCAGGCATCAATGCCGAGACAGTGAAATCTGAAGATCAGGTATTGGTTCAGGAAACCACCAAAATCGATCCTGAAAGTCTTCCGGAAAAGGTAAAAGAAGCCATCCAAAATGATGAGGCTGTAAAAGATCTCAAAATCAAAGAAGCCCATCAGGTCATGGAAGAAGCTTCAGTATTTTACCTGGTAAAATTCGAAGGCGATACTCCTGAAGGAGAAGTAGAGAAGAAGTATGATAACATGGGTAAAGAGGTGAAAGAAGAACCAGCTAAATAAGCTTAGAAACCCAATTTTTGAAACAATTAACCAACTTAAAGGCAATGGTCGCTGACCATTGCCTTTTTTGTTGGTACTTACTGAGGCATGGCTTAAAATTGACTTCATCGGATTTCTAATGAATAGAAAATAAATTAAACCATCTTTTCAAAATAAAGAAATTCAAAAAAAAAATTATTTCAGAATATGCTGTAACAAGTGATTAAATATCCTCATTTAAAAGTAAGGCATGAGAATCATCAAACAGCCTGTCACTCGAAATACTATCAAGGGAGTCCAGCTTTTGATCAGGTGCCAAAACAGGTTGCCCATTCATGGCTTGCAAATACAAAACTCCTTCAGTTTTGACTTTTCCTGGTATTAGCCGTTTGGAAAAAAACGAAGTAAATAGCCGGAGATGCCTGGCATGAACCCCATCATTTATTGATCTTGCAGACCATCTTTTTTCCAAAATCTGGTTATTTATAATTTTACCCCCAGGATTAATACATGGTATCAAAGTTTCCGTTAACTGCTGAAAGGAAAAAATCCCAACCTCTGAAAAAGAAGTAAGCTTCTGCCATAGGGCGGTGGGGATACCGTTTTCCGGAATATTTGGTAAGAGGGAATTATTGAACAAAATATCAAGTCCTCCAAATCTTTCCAGTATCAATTCTTTTATACTGCGGCAATAATCAGCACTTTGAATATCACCGATAAGGAGCTGGCAGGAACTGTTTACTTTTTCAATATTGTATTTGTTCCACTCACATCTCTCATCCAATTTCTGGGCACAAAGCAAAATACTGGCTCCCTGACCCGCCAATTCACTTGCCAATTTTCCAGAAAACAGTGATTCTCCACGCGTTATTAGAATTACGGGGGAATTGTCTGTGACATTCATATAGCAGTTCGATTGATTTACGCATCAATCAATGGCCAATATTGTACCAAAATAAAAATATTCTATAAAGTATTGATTATTAACTGCTTAAAAAAAGGTGATTTGGGATTTTTTGTGGCTAAATCCTTATGTTGATGCAAAAAGGTAACAAAAGCTACCTGAAAGGGCTTGCATCAAAAACTCAGGGTTGATTTTTGAAAATTCTATACTGATTTACAATTTCTTGATTTCCCAGACCCTGATGAACCAATAATTGATTTTTGAACCTTAAGTAGGGTGATTTATCACTCAATAATAGGGCTTCTCTGCCCGGGAAAGCCATGTTTTGCATGCTGTTTTCGGATCTCAAAATCCAACCCTGGTAGGAGGGAAGCTGCTCTGGTTCTCCCATAATTACCACTCCTGGATCATCCTGTTTTTCTGCTGTCACGTTGATCCAGGGGCCTGCTTGAATAGCCATTTCCTCAGGGATGACCGGTCCATTTTCATCGTAAAAACCCACATTTTCGGCCAATTTGATTCTGGGCGAAAAGCCTCCATAGCCCTTTGGGTCTTCAGAACCACCCAATCTTACCTCGCTGACAAGTGGCTTTAGGGTAATATCAAAAATAAGCTTATAGGCACTGGAAGAAATTCTTTGGTAGCTGATAACCACTGTTTCTTCAATAATATTTTTTTTAACTGAACCTGTCCCTTTCCATATTATTTTTGCCTCTAAGTTTGCGGCCCCATTGGGATGAGTGCTTGTTTTTACCCTTTTAACATCCCAGATGATGTTTTCACAAACCCAGGGGTCTGCAGTCCTTTGGTCTCTGACCCACAATTGGTGCCATGCCCAGAATATTCCACGGTGGTGCAAATGATCGGCAGGAAAATCCTCAGTCACCATTTCACCATTTGTATCGTAAAGTGGATGTACATAATTGGCTCTTGGATATTTTCCATCGAGAGATTTGGTCACTGTTTGGTAAAAATAACGGGGCTTCCCATCGTCAAGCAACAGCCAGCCTTCATCCTGCTCTTCAAAAGTCAGGGTTTGGGCTTCAAGGTCCATTATGGATATGACCAGTATAGAAAGTGAAAACAGCACTTTCGAAAATGAAAACCAGGAGATTTGCATGCTATGTGGCTCAGGGAGTTTAGCTAAAAATAGTAGTTTACTTTATATTAACCTAATATCTGTTTCCATAAAAAAAGCGGAAAAAGTTCTCTCTTTCCGCTTTTTGTGTTAGGTAATTCTCTTTTATTTCCTTGAAATAGCTTTCTTTACCGCTTTTACAATGTTCTCGGCATTCAATCCATATTTTTCCAGCAGGTCCACAGGTTTTCCGGATTCACCGAAGGAATCATCAACACCGACAAATTCCTGGGGAGCCGGATTGTTTCGGATCAGTGTTTGGGCAATACTATCACCCAATCCACCATTAAGCTGGTGCTCTTCAGCTGTCACTGCACAACCGGTTTTGGCAACGGAGGCGAGCACTGCTGCTGTGTCCAGAGGTTTGATGGTGTGGATGTTGATCAATTCCACGGAAATGCCTTCCTCTCTCAGCATGGCTTCAGCTACTACAGCTTCCCAGACCAGATGCCCGGTAGCAAAAAGGCTGACATCCTTTCCTTCAATCATTTTCCAGGCTTTGCCTATTTCAAATTTCTGGTCGGAAGGAGTAAAGATAGGCCAACTGGGCCTGCCAAAGCGCAGGTATACCGGACCCTCGTGGTCAGCTATGGCCATGGTAGCCGCTTTGGTCTGATTATAATCGCAAGGGTTGATTACTGTCATATTGGGCAGCATCTTCATCATGCCTACATCCTCCAGAATCTGGTGTGTGGCACCGTCTTCTCCAAGGGTAAGTCCCGCATGGG
The DNA here is from genome assembly GCF_014762705.1 of Cyclobacterium sp. GTDB lineage: Bacteria > Bacteroidota > Bacteroidia > Cytophagales > Cyclobacteriaceae > Cyclobacterium. The sequence continues at coordinate 3,133 of NZ_JABURL010000124.1, forward strand.
AGGCACAGATTTTCACATTTTTCTCTGAGTAGGCGATAGATTGCCGGATTTGGTCATAGACCCTACCTGTGGAAAAGTTGGCAAAGGTGCCGGTGAAAGGTATTTTTCCTCCTATGGTCATTCCTGCCGCCAGTCCCATCATGTTGGCTTCTGAAATTCCCACCTGAAAGAAACGCTCAGGGAATTCCTTTTGAAATGCGCCCATTTTTAGTGAGCCGATGAGGTCAGCGCAAAGGCCGACCACGTTTTTGTTTTTTCTACCCAATTCAAGAAATCCGTCTCCAAATCCCGAACGGGTATCTTTTTTTTCTGTGTAAGTATATTTGGTATCGAGTGTTTTTTCCATTATTCAAACCATTTAAAGATCAAAATTGATCGCATTTAATAATCCCCCAGTGTTTCTTCCAATTGGCCCAGGGCATTTTCCAATTGTTCGTCGTTTGGTGCCACTCCATGCCATTTGTGCGTGCCTACCATAAAATCCACTCCAAAACCCATGTCGGTGTGGAGCAGGTTCAGCACCGGTTTTCCTTTTCCCAGCAAGCTTTTGGCCTTTTCCAGGGACTGGACCACGTCAGTGATTTCATTGCCATTTTTTGTAACGATGACCTCCCAGCCAAAGGCTTCCCATTTTGCCTTTAAATCCCGCAGGTTCATGATTTCTTTGGTAGGGCCATCGATCTGCTGACCGTTGACGTCTATGGAGGCGATTAAATTATCCACATTGTGGTGTGGGGCGCACATGGCAGCCTCCCAAATCTGTCCTTCCTGCTGTTCTCCATCACCCATAAGGGCATAGACGGTTTGCTTGTCCCCATTCATTTTTTTAGTCAGTGCTGCTCCAATGGCAACAGAAAGCCCCTGCCCAAGTGAGCCGGAAGCCACCCGGATGCCGGGAAGCCCCTCTTCAGTAGCCGGATGGCCCTGGAGCCTGCTATTGATTTTCCTGAAAGTTGCCAATTCTTTGGTATCAAAGTAACCACTCCTTGAAAGCACGCTATACCATACCGGGGAAATGTGGCCATTGGAAAGGAAAAAAAGATCTTCTCCTATCCCATCAGGATTGAAATTTTTATTGTGCTTCATTTGGTCAAAATACAGGGCCACGAAAAATTCCGTACAGCCCAAAGAGGCTCCGGGATGGCCTGATTGACAGGCATGTACCATCCTTAAAATGTCTCTTCTTACCTGAGAGCAAATTGATTTTAATTGTTCTGTTGAATGTTTTTCCATTGATTTGGAATTATTTAATAATTTGATTGGTGTGTTCTTTGGTCTTTACCTTTGAGATTATTTCTTCGATTATTCCTTTTTCATCTATGACAAAGGTAGTCCTGGCGGTACCCATGTACTTTCTGCCATACATGTTTTTTTCTACCCAGGTACCATACTTTTCATGGACGCTTTTATCCTCATCGGCAATCAGCGTAAATGGCAATTCATGCTTTTCTATAAATTTTTTGTGGGATTTTCCGGAATCAGAACTGATGCCCAATACCACGTACCCTGCTTTTTGGAGGGCCTCATAATTATCTCTCAGGTTACAAGCCTGGGCGGTACAGCCGGGAGTATTGTCTTTGGGGTAAAAATACAATACCACCTTTTTGCCTTTAAAATCTGAAAGACTGATGGGGTTTCCATCCTGATCGATTGAATTAAAATCAGGTGCTGCCTGGCCTACTTCTAGTGACATGATTTTCTTATTTATGGATTGGTGAATAGATTTGAGGCCTTAAATATCGTAATAAATTAAATCTTTCCCCTATAAATGGACTCGTTATTTGCCTGATCCCATACTTTTAAAACTACTTCTCCCTCAAGGGTCTTACCGGAAGGTGGATCAGACCATATCACCGCCTGTTTGTGTTCGTACCTCATCTGTATCCATTCCCCGGCTACACGAAGTTCAAAATCCCGAATTCCGGACAAACCATCCCTGATGACGAACCGCAATTGATTGCGGTTGATCCGTATAGGACGAATGCCCGGAGGAACCGAATCTGTGACCAGCACAAATTTCCCGAAATTTCTGGTGGAAAAACGGATGCTATTGCCCTCCCAGTTGCCACCCTGAAAATTTTTGTATCCATTGTCATACAACAGGTACATGTGTGTTTTGGATTTATCTCCCGGAAAGTCCGGCGCATGATAGGAGACGTTCATGCTGTTCCACAAGTATTCGTAAGGATCGTTGATAGCGATGCCCTGCAATGACTTCTCCTGTATGTCACTTGATCTAAGGTACAGGTCATTCAAAAGCGTTTCCTTACCGAAAGTTATCGCCACCCGGCCATCAACATACCGGATTTCCTTGTTTGAGGGAATGACTGCATTTACCTCGGGAAAAAAAGTTTCGGTACAAACATCTACTGAGTCTGGAACACCCAAACGCATGTCCCAAAGATAGGTCCTCTTATTTGTTCCCTCATAGGCATAGGGTATTTCCATGCTGTAGCCATGGATATAAAATTTGGCCAGACTGCCATTTTCGGACTTTGGCGCATTGATGATCAGGTGGTTTTCATCATAGTCAAGGCTACTATTGCCGGAGGTATAATTGAAATTCCTCAGCAGGGTAGGGGCTTCTTCTCCGTAAAAATCAAGTACAAGGTCAGTTTCATTGCCATAGGCATCTTTCAGTTTTACCAGGATCTCTTTATTCTCTCCGGGTTTGGCACTTATGGCTCCGCTGAATGCTGAATCCGGCTCATAAAAATCAAATTGATTGTGTGGCTTTTTGTAAAGCCGGGTATAGCGGTTGCGGTAGGTATGGACCAGAATGAACCTGCCCAGGCGAAAATCCACTTCATTCACTTCCGATTTGAAGATCCGCTTTTCCTGATCATAAATTTCGTAAATGGGGAATCCATTTTGGTTGTACATCTCATCCAACTGGTCATAGGCCAGAATTTCTATGCCTACTTTTCCGCTGATGTTGATGGTAGGAGGTACCCTGAAAGCCCCGCTGCTATAAACCAGGTAAAACTCCTGGCGGCGAAACATACCATTTACCCTGCTATCCTGATCCAAGGGAGTGATGGCTACCCTTCTGACTATAGGAGAGGTAGTATCCTTTATTTCAGAAAACCCAGCATGCAAAGGGTCTATGGCTCTGTTTAAGGAATCCCTGATTTCAAAATGCAAATGTGGCCCTCCGGAGCTGCCGGTGTTGCCGGATAAAGCGATGACATCTCCCTTTTTGACAGTAACTTCACCTGGTTCCGGGAAATATTCCAGTTCATTTTGCTCAGCTTCATAAATTTTGGATTTCATGTAGCTGGCAATGGGTTCTTCGAATTCCCGGAGGTGTGCATAGACGGTGGAACTCCCATTGGGATGCTTGAGGTAAAGGACATTTCCATAGCCGAAGGAGGATATTTTAATGCGGGACAGGTATCCATCTGCAGCAGCATAGACGGGGAGGCCCTGTCTTCCTTCGGTTTTGATGTCCAGTCCGGTATGGAAGTGGTTGGGTCTTATTTCTGCCATATTACCTGCCAAAAAGTTTTGTTTTCCGGGTTTAATGGGAAAGAGGTAATAATCCTTCGCTGTCTGTGAAAGTAGCATTGGGATAAGCAGGAAAGCGAAAAGGAGATAAAGGGATTTATTTGACTTCAAAATCCAATAATTTTTCGTCTTCCAGATAGGCTTCCAGACGGTCTCCAATATTTATTTTCCCAACTCCCGCAGGAGTGCCTGTGAAAATCAGGTCACCGGTTTTGAGGGTAAAAAACTGTGACACATAAGCGATGATCACATCAAAAGGGAAAAGCAAGAGGGAGGTATTTCCGGTTTGCCTGCGTTCACCGTTGATATCCAGGTGAAAATTGATGTTGTTCATTGCCGGGTATTTGGATACAGGCCGGAATTCTCCCAGAGGTGCCGATCCATTGAAAGCCTTGGCGATTTCCCATGGCAAGCCTTTGGTTTTACATTTTTGCTGCAGGTCCCTGGCGGTGAAATCTATGCCAATACCTACCTCTTCAAAATATTTATGGGCAAACTCTTGCTGAATGTATTTGCCTTCTCTGCTGATTTTGAGGACCAGCTCTACTTCATGGTGGATATTATCGGAGAATTCCGGATGGTAGAATGGCTCGTTGTTTTTCAGCAGGGCGGTATCCGGTTTCATAAATACTACCGGTTCATCAGGTCTTTCATTTTTCAATTCCTGGATGTGTGCTGCATAATTTCGGCCAATGGCAATAATTTTCATCTCAATGCTGTTAAAAGAAAGTGCAAAGAAAGGGATAATCAAATGATTTCAAAACCTACTTTATCTGATCGGTCTATCTGGTTACACCGGGAAGAGGTAGGTAGGCTGCTGGCTTAAAATGAATTAGGGAATAGGATCCAAAAAAATGCAGATTTTTAGAGAATTCGTTTTGTTAAATTGGGGATTAATGGTTTATATTTGCATCAGTGTTAGGCGGAAGTGCCAATTTTGGTGTTTGATTCCACGTTAACCAGAGAGTTGGGTGAGTGGCTTAAACCAGCAGTTTGCTAAACTGTCGTACGTCTAATAGCGTACCGGGGGTTCGAATCCCCCACTCTCTACGGATTAAAACCTTAACTTATTGATTTTCAATTAGTTAAGGTTTTTATTTTTGAATGGGGGGCTAAATGGGGGGACATTTAGCATAGGTTTTAACCAGGAGATATCCATATTGATATTTAATTTATATTTGTTTCATAATAAACCGTCTTCCGAATATACATGTTTGTGTTTTTTAAAAGGTAAAAGTCTTTTTTCTCCCAATATCTTTTAATACCCAATCCTTTGGCTTTTTCTTCGTTATAATAACAATTCAGTTTCTTGATTGATGACCCAAATAAATATGCAAGAAAAGGGTAGGAGGGGGTCATTATAAAAGATTGATTACTAATTATTTGAAACAATATTTTCAACTAAAATACTTTTATTTCATTCGAAATTTGATTAAATTAAGGTGTCATTTTTAATCGTTGAAATCATGAGATTCGTCATAAAACTTGTCCTCGTTTCTTTTATTGGTACTGTTGCCATGTTCGGCGCCCTGGGAAGCGACAACGAATGGCCGGGTCTGATTGTTGCCATTACCGTTTGGGTTTGGTTTATCTATTCCCTTTCTAAACCGAAAACATATTCTTCGGATAGAAAGATCAGGGAGCTGGAGCGCCGAAATGAGGAACTCATGAGGAAACTGGAACAAAGAGGTCGCTGATTAAAGGGAACGTTTAGTTTATTAATTTTTCACTTTCACAAAACCCAATTAGGCGAAAGTTTCCACAAAATCATCCAAGGTCCAGTTTCAAACCCTCCATTTCCAATTCTTTGATATGCATACCGGCCAGAATCAAGTCATCTCCTTCAATGGCTTGCAGGATTTTTTTTATCAGCTCAATAAGCTTTTTACCTTTTTCCAATCTTTCGAAAGGAAAGGGATCCAGGTTTTGATCTATTAACTGGTTGATTTTCTTGTCTATCTGCATTTGCCTGTTTTTCAATTGCATTACAATCAAGGAGATATCCGTCATTGTTTATTATATTAACATTTAGTAGTTAATAATTTAAACAAAATCTCATAACCATATCAATTAAAAAAAGAAATTATTCATCCACAAAAAACAGTCCTTTATCCTTTTTTAAATTTCTATGTTTTCAATTTTTAATAATTTCACCATTTAAATAATAAATGTTTGGTCCCCTAGTTTTTGGAACAACTCTTTGTTTGACCTCATTTTTATGATTTACTCCCCCAATCCAAAACTCAACCCTAAATTTTTTTCCCTTCAAAACCGTCCAATCCCGACTGTTATGAGGGTTTATGAAAAGTTGGGGTACTACCCCAGCTACCTACCCCTGCTCACTTGTGACCATATTCGAACCACAAACCAAACAACAATCGGATATGAACGACATGATCTTTTCCCCCATTGACAAAAGGCAGCTTATCCATGAGATTGCCGAAGAAGTGGCATCCAGAATAATCCCCCAATTACAACCACCAGCCCAGGAAGACGAACTGATACAGATTCCCGAAGCCATGAGGCTACTGGGACGTTCCCGCACCACCATCAACAACTGGCGCAGGGAAGGTTTTCTGAAAGAACAGGTGATCAACACCCGGGTATATTTCAAAAAGTCGGATATACTCAATGCCGGCCACCAGAAAAACGGCCGGAAAAAATAAAAGCGGATCATGCCCGATCCGCCTTCTATAATTTCATGTAGGAAATGGTATCCTTCTTTGAATGAGTCAAATATACCATTTCTGTATGGATTTACCAACCCAAACCTACAGAAAAATGGACGAGGAAAACCCTATCAGGAAGATAGATGAGAAATCTTCCAGCCCCACCATCCGGATGATCAAATTCCTGATGTCAAAATATGACTTTAAGAACAACCTGGTTCTCAATGAAGTCTTTGCAAGAGAAAAAGAAGGAAACAGCTACAGCCCGGTCAATCCCAATACCCTTTACATAGAATGCCGACAGGCCGGATACCGCACCTCAGTAGGTGAAATCAACACCTTCCTGTGTTCGGACTTTATTCCCAAAATCAACCCTTTTGTCGAATATTTTAATTATGTCCAGGGCAATTGGAATGAGACCTTACATGGGGATTATATCCAGCAGTTTACTTCCTACCTCCAGGTTCAGGGCCAGGAACGCTTCGAGGTACAGTTCAAAAAATGGCTGGTACGCTGTGTGGCATGTTGCCTTAGGGATGACTTCTTCAATAAGCAGGCCCTGATCTTTGTGCAGGAGCAACAGAACAGCGGCAAGACTACCCTCACCCGCTTCCTGATCCCGGATCACTTGATGGCCTACCATGCGGAAAATATTTCCGTGGACAAGGACAGCCTGATTGCCTTAAGTCAAAATTTCGGGGTGATCCAGGATGAACTTTCCACGCTTTCCAGAACTGAAATCAACGCGCAGAAAACCCTGATGAGCAAATCACATGTCAAGGTCAGGCACCCCTATGACAAAAAGCCCAAAATGGAACCCAGAAGGGCATCCATATGGGGATCCACCAACAAGGCAGAGTTCCTGACCGATGTGACAGGCAGTGTACGCTGGCTCTGCTTTACGGTAAGAGAGATCAACTGGGACTATAAAAAGGACATCGATATCGACAAGGTATGGGCGCAGGCTTATCAGCTCTACCTGTCAGATTTCAAATACGAGATGACAGCAAAGGAAATCTTTGAGAATGAAATCATGAACAACGAATACAAAACCATTTCCCCTGAAGTGGAGCTGATTCAGAAGTTCTATTCCCCGGGTACCAAGGAGGACCATGACAAATTCATGACCGCCACGGAAATCTGCCATCAATTGACCTTGAACCTATCCGGAAATCTAAGGATCAGTCCGGTAGAAATCGGAAAGGCACTCAAACTGTTGGGTCATATTCAGACCCAGATCCGAAGAAGCGACAACCAAACCTTCCCGGAAAAGGGATATTACATTAAGCACAATCAACCTACTACTTACTACAAATAGCATTTAAACATTTGATAATCAATCAAATATAGTGTAGTAAGATAAAATAAATCAAGTTACTACACCCTACTACAAAAGGGATTTTGTAGTAAGATGCTTTTTGGTTTGTAATGGCCATAAATATCTGAATATCAATTAATAAATAGTGAAATGTAGTAAGGTAGTAGGTGTAGTAGGTGGTCTTTTAAAATATTTAAAAATTTTACCATGAATGCCAAAGAAGCCAACAAAATATCCATAGTGACCTATTTGGATCAAATTGGAATCAGACCAAGCAAAGTAAAAGCAGGTTACTGTTTTTACCTTTCTCCCTACCGGGAGGAAAAGACCCCTTCTTTTAAAGTTCACCCTGTCAAAAACCTCTGGGTGGATTTCGGAGATGGCAATGCAGGTGGTACCCTGATTGACCTGGTACTGAAAATGAACCCGGGCTATACCATTTCGGATGCCATCCAGGAAATTGCCACGATAAGCGGATCCTCTTTTTTTCTTCACCCGCCAATTCTTTCCAGGGTGAAGCCTTCTGAAAAGGAAGCACCTGGAATTACCATCATCAAAACCAAATCACTTGGAAACAACGGGGCGATTACGGACTACCTTAACTACAGGCGCATATCATTGGAGACTGCGAGTGAGTTCTGCCGAGAGGTATATTACAAAATCGGAGACAAAAGGTATTTCGGGCTGGGCAACCCAAATGAAAATGGCTGGTCCATCCGGAATAAGTACTGGAAGGGCTGCACTGCCCAGGGGGTTTCCCATTACCGGAACAATGCTGCCGAGCTCTGCTTGTTTGAAGGAATATTCGACCTGATGAGCTATGTGGAAATGAGAAAGGCTGACCGGTACCGATTGGATTTTTTGGTACTTAACTCCCTGGCCAATTTAAAAAAGGCCCTGCATGAAATCCAAAAATACAGGCAGGTAAACCTATTCCTGGATAGGGACAAGGCAGGAAGAGCAGCAACGGAGGAATTAAAGCATTCCCTTACCGAATCCATTGATGAGTCAAAAGTTTTTCATCCGTATAAAGATTTGAATGAGTATTGGATGAACAAAGAAAACCTGGGGGTAAAAAGGTAAAGGTCAACTTAGGCCATCCGGAAAAAAAATAGTTTCTGAGTAGACGCTATCTTTTTTCCGAGGACCATTCCTTTATTGGTATTGGAATGGGCAATGCCAAAACCCTGCCTCATAAAAAATATATTTGATTATTTATATATTTAGTTAAAAATACAAATAGCTAAACCAAGGTTTAATAAAATATAACCCGTATGAGTTTAATTGGGAAAGTATTATTGGTTTCAATTATAAGCACCATTGCCGTTTACGGGTCTTTGGGCGCTTCTAATCCCTGGCCAGGCTTTATTGTTGCGTGGTCAGCCTGGGGATTGTTTATGTGGTCAATTATGCGGAAAGGCGAGAGCCGGAAACAACGCCGGATTGAAAGAGAAAAAGAAAGATTGATAGCTGATATCCTTAAAAAGATTGACCAACAATAAGAGGCCCATCTAAGCAAATGCATCCCGAATATAAATGCGAAAGAAGCCGTTGAACTCCAAACGAAAAATCCTCGGAAATAGTAGGGGATTTTGAGGGGTGAACGAATTCTTTCCGGAGAATAAAAGACAGGTGAAGGCAGCTCATTATTTTAAAATGGAGCAATATTTAGGGTCTGCTGAAAAACTCAAAAGACACCAGTTCTTATAACCAGCCCAGAAAGCTCTCTGGGCTGGTTTTGTGTTTTTAGGTTTTCCAGAATCTTGATTATGGTGTTTTTGATGGAGTATTTCAACTCCCTCCATGCTGAAAAACTCAGGCATGGGAGTGCCATCCCGGCCAATTTGACCAGGTTGAGCACTAGGATGATGGAGGCGATCCACGATTGGCTGGTGTTTTTGAGCCTTGCCCTGATCCGGTTCATACCGTATCCGTTTTTAGCCTGACCAAACTTGCCCTCTATTGGATTCCTTTCCCCAGGTCTTACGTGGTTTTCCACTGCCTTAGCCGAAGGCCTTCCCAAGGGCTTGGCCGCCAGTTTGATATTCTTTTCCTTCAGCCATTTCCGGTTTTCTCTGCTGCAATACAGTTTGTCCGCCAGAACCTTTGCGGGATAAAACCCAAACCGGCTCCGGTACTCTTCTACATAATCCTTGAGATGGCTACCTTCATTGAAGGCATCCCAGGACAGTGTGTCCAGAAACGCAAAACCGTCTACCATACTCATATGTATCTTGGCACCGAACTCGGTCTTTGCTCTTGCTTTCCCACGTACTATTGGCCTGACATGGGGTTCGTGGATGCTTACGATGCGGTCGTCCACCTGATGGCTGCGGCTCACCCACATCTTGAGCTGCTGTTCATATACAGTCTGAATGATCCAGTATTTGCGCTGTAACTTATGGTTCAGGGGGAAAACCTCAAAACCGTCCAGCATTTTTTCAATCGTCCCGAAGTTTCTTCTCAGGTATTGAAGTTGGGATCTGATGCCTTTGCGGATTACTTTTTTTGAGGGGTTTTTGTTCTGTGCCACCTTCAGATAGTTTTTTCGCGCTATTTCCCGGTAGGTCCGGGGCTTCTTTCCTGAGCGGTCTGCCGCGTGAAGCTCATCGATGATTTCCTCTGTGATCTCCCGGGATTTGTTGAGCAGTCCCAGATCAGTGGGATAGGCGATGTCCTGTGGACAGACACTAGCGTCGTAGATTACCTCCCCTTTGTTTCCATCTGTTCCCGGGGGGGGGCTCATCATCGTCTTTACGGCTTTTGTCCTTTTTTACAGCCGTTCTTTCCAGTGAAAATCCATGGATTCTTTGGTTCATCTCCGCAATCAGCTTCTGACCCAGCCGCTTTCTGATATCCACGAAAAGCGAAGCATCGAAAGGAGGTTGTTTGTTATAGGAACTGTACCCGAGAAAGTACTGAAGGTACATGTTTTCAGTAATCTGGGCGACGGTTTCCCGATCATCCAGATTGAGCATATGTTTGATGATCACTGCCCCGATCAGGACTCTGGGGTTCAGAGAGGGTCTTCCGGTTGCTTTCGGGGGGTTACGTTTATTAAAGAGGTTGACCAGGTCGTCCCAGGGTATCTGGTTACTGAGCACCACCCAGCGGTTGGATGGGTCAAGTTGATTGTAAAAAGGGGTTTCAAATCCTAAAAAGGATAGCTGGTTTGGGCTGGTATATTCGCTGCGTGGTGCACGCCTTTTGGTGGTCTTTCGCATAGTTCCTTGCACTTGTTCAACCTTAAATTGTGAAAAAAACCGCTAAATACCTCTAAATAGTCACTTTTTTATTTTCTAAGCAGACCCTATTTAAAAATATCATTATATAAAAACATCTTTATATAATGATGTAAATAAATCCATAGTTCAAAAAAGCCCTGACAGAACCGGATGGAACCTGGATGTCCAACTAAAAGGAAGTATTTGGGGTAGGGGAGAAAGATTAGGAATAGACATGGAAATTTTTTTGGGTGAGGCCATAACCAGGGAAAGCATGAATCCCATACTTTTTTAATCACAATTTGTACAGTTAAATACTAGCTATACAATTTCCCTGAAGTCGATTGTCCTGGGAGTAACTCCTGGGAACCAAACGTACCCGTTGAGGCATACGAAATCTTAGGTGCCATAAGGATGCTTGGAAAACATCGCATGTTGTAATGCAGCTCATCGTAGGAAGTGTTCATGCACAGCCTTACCTGGCCCAATGCGAATATCTCCCAGAGGCTCATCCCCTTACGGCCGGTGGCCTTCCTGCCCTGGGTGATCTTTTCCGACAGCACGGCAAATACCTGTTCATTCCACTTCGGGGTGATATAAATGTACTGCAGGGCGGCCATGTGGCTGCGTGTTTTGGTGGGGATCTTCACTTCTTCTACCGGGGTACATCCAAGGGTAAGCTGGGCTTCGAATCGTGGGCGCATATTTGCTGACAGGGAATTTGTTTGGTCTGAATCTAAAAATATGGATCGCTTTAATTGCCCTAATTTAGCCATTTTTAGGTTTTATATATAATTTTCCCCCTGCGGATTCAACATAAAATACACTTCAAAATCAGCCATGGAATTACAATATCCGTTTTTCCCCCGTTTTCTTACAGGCAATAATTATATCCATTCTGGATTTTCCATCATTTCCAGCCTTTCTTTTATTTCTGGATCACTTCTGAAGTAGTTTTTGACCCGTAAACAAGCAAATACCCATACTTGGGATGGTTCTCATCTTCCATAAAAAATTTTATCTGTTGATTACCGGAAGGAAGGGTTTTGCTGACGATTCTTTTAATATCTTTTTTTCATGCTCAATTATTTCATACCTAAAATCTACAACAATAAATTGCTGTTAAAATAAACAATCGGAAAATAGTTTGAAGATGGAAAAAGGAATACACCCATAAAGGACATGATGGCAAAAAAGCCAAAGCCCTTCTATATTAAATATAGAGGGGCTTTGGCGATTTTGCTGGCATAAAACTTTAAGACATGCTTGATTTACTTAACATATATTTGAATACATCATTAGGGTTTTGAAGAAGATCCACTTCATCTTGATTTAGGGAGAGAGAGAGGGCTTCCTCCACATCAAAGATCAACCCTCCTACAAACTCCTTATCAAAATTCAAATCTTTTTCAAATAGAGCTTCCCTCACTTTTGAAGGTTCTTCAATGCCATATCTTTTGAAAACCTTCACAATCGATTTTATTTTAGAATAATCTTTCATAATATTTATACATATTCAGCAACTTCCGATTCTATTTCTTCTAAAGCCTGCTCTTCTATGATTATTTCTTGTTTCTTGTCTTTACCGGTTTTGGCAAGTATTCTGTCAAAGATGTAATAAACCAACGGCACAATTACCATGGTAAGGAACATGGAGGACACCAAGCCTCCAATGATCGCCCAAGCCAAACCATTTTTCCATTCGGCACCTGCTCCGGAAGCAAGGGCTATGGGCAACATCCCAAACACCATCGCCAAAGTGGTCATAAGGATCGGACGAAACCTGATTTCCACTGCTTTAATTAAAGCTGCTTTCATTTCCATACCGGCTTCTTTTAGCTGATTGGTAAAATCCACCAGCAGAATGGCATTTTTGGCTACCAGGCCCATCAGCATGATCATCCCCAATACACTGAAGATACTCAAGGATGAACCTGTCAAGGCCAAAGCCAATAAGGCTCCTATCATCGCCAACGGAAGGGAGAACATTACCACAAATGGATAAACATAACTGTCATACAGAGCGACCATGATCAAATAAATCAACAAGATGGAAGCCAAAAGGGCGATACCAAGGCTGCCAAATCCTTCTTCCTGCATCTTTAGGTCTCCTTCATAAGAAATGGCCACCTCATTGGGCAAATCCAACTGGGCAATTCTTTCTTGGATCTCTGCGCCCACGGTACCGGTTGATCTACCTGCGACCTGCGACTTCAAAGTAACGGATCCAATCCGGTCCTTTCTTTCCAGCTTATCCGGTCCTTCAGACTGGATGGCTTTTGCAAATTGACCAAGCTGAATGATCTCACCTCTGTTGTTTATAAAGGTGATGGCCTCTATGTCGCCCACGGATCTCCTATCAAATTCGTTCATCCGGATATTGATGTCATATTCGTAATCCCCATCCCTGTATTTGGTATCAGTATTTCCATTGAAGGCCACCTGAAGAGAACCCCCTACCATATCCATCCCCAAACCTAAAGAGGCCATTTTAGCCCTATCCACTTCTATCCTAATTTCAGGGTTACCTTCTTCTAGGGAAGTTTCTATTTTTCTTGTTCCAGGCACTTGGGCCATTTCGGACATGACTACTTTGGAAAAATCACTTAAAGTATCCAAATCAGGTCCCGAAAGTACAATCTGTATGGGTGCTTCATTGGCCGTACCCATCATGCTTATCGGAACGGCCGTAAATTCCGGCCCCACAATATTCTCCTGCAACTGAATCTCAATTTTTTGTGCGTATTCCGAAGCAGTCAGGTTTCTGTTTTCCTTCCCTACCATTTTTACAAGAATTTCAGCGGCATAGGGGGAAGATGAACTTCCGGTAAGCATACCGGTAGTTTGTCCTACCGTAGTGAATATCCCCTTCACTTCAGGAAGGCTATGAAGGTAATCCTCCACTTCCCGGGTCTTGAAATTGGTCTGCTCCAATGTAGCATCTTTGGGAAGCTCCAATCGGATAATAAATTCCCCCCTGTCTCCTTGGTTGACAAATTCACTTCCGATAAAGCCTTTGCTTACCAATAAAAAGGAAGAGATAAAGAGAGCCAGGGTAATCACCAAAGTAATGGTCTTATGGGTAAAGGCCCAATTTAAAATTCCAATAAGCCAGCCAACAAAATAGTCCAGCCCTTTCTCAAAGCCACCGATAAACCGGCCAAAAAAGCTTTTCTTGTCCAGATGTTCCAATTTTGAAAATCTGGAAGTCATTAACGGAATTAAGGTAAAGGCAACCAACAAACTGAATAGCGTAGCTACCGCCACTGTGATACTAAACTGGGTAAGGATACCGGAAATTAATCCTCCTGTCAATGCAAGAGGGACGAATACCACGGCGATTACCAGTGTAATAGAAATAACCGTACTTCCAATTTCCCGGATACCATCATAGGAAGCCTGGATGGCGGATTTGCCCTTCTCCATGTGACGGTAGATGTTTTCTATAACCACGATGGCATCATCCACCAAAATCCCGACCACCAGGGAAAGCGCCAACAAACTCATCAGGTTTAGGGTAAATCCAGCCAAATACATTACGGTAAAAGTGGCAATAATGGAAGCCGGAACGGCAATCATCACGATAACAGCATTCCTGACACTGTGCAAAAACAACAGCATGATCACAGCCACTAGGACTACCGCTATTGCCAAATCTTTAATTACATCATTGGCTGCTTCCAGGGTGAATTCCGAAGAATCCTGCGACACCTCAAATTTCAGATCATCATCCTTGAAAGTTTCTTCCAATTGGGCCAAAACTACCTCCACTTCCTCTGCCACATCAACGGCATTGGCATCTGATTGTTTTTGAATGGTCAAGGCAATGGCGCTGTTTCCATTTAACCTACTGAGGATTTCCTCATCCTTGTTGGAATCCAAAACCTCTGCTATTTCATTGATTTTTACCGGTGAGCCGTCCGTTTTATAAGTCACGACCAATTCACCAATTTCTTCAATGGAGCTAAATTTTCCTGCCAGCCTGATCAGTATTTGCTCTTCCTGGTTTTTGATTCTGCCTGTGGGAAAGTCCAAATTGGCAGAAGCAACAGCCATATTCACCTGCATAGGGGAAATACCATAGGCCTCCATCTTATTCCGGTTGAGGTTTACTTTAATCTCCCTTTCGGAACCACCCAAAAGGTTTACCTGGGCCACACCTTCCACTTGGGAAATGGTTGGCTGAACCCTTTGATCCATCAGGTCATAAAATTCAGAAGGCGACAGGGAAGAATAAGCACCCATTTGAATAATAGGCATATCATCCAAACTGAATTTGCCCAAAGCTGGCGGATCGGCATCCTCTGGAAGATCACCCAATATGGCGTTGATCTTTCTCTGGGCATCCTGAAGGGAAATATCCACATCGGTGTCATCGGTAAGTTCTATGGTAATGATAGAGACACTTTCCATGGATGTGGATTTCATGAGGTCAATGCCTTCCAGTGAGGCAACCGCATCTTCCACTTTGGTGGTCACTGAATTCTCCACTTCCGAAGGGGCTGCCCCTGGATACACCGTAGTGATGGTCAGCACGTTAGGACTGAACTTTGGCAGAAGCTCATAAGACATCTGGGTATAGGAAAAAACCCCCAGCAATGTCAAGATGGTAAAGAGAACCACTACTATAGTGGATCTTTGTATGGATATTTTTGCAATTTGCATGTTTTGATTCTTTTTAAGCTTAAAGTTCCGTAACGGCTACGCCATCTTTCAAATTAATCAGCCCTGTAGTGATCACCTTTTCCCCTTCTTGTAAGCCCTCAAGCAAAACCAGTTGATCCTGACCAATAGAGGCCACTTTAATAGCTTTAACCCTTGCTTTGCCTTCCTCTACCACATATACCTCAGGATTTTTCAAGCCACTGATAAGGGATTTTCTGTTGATCATAATTGCTTCTTGTTTGTCATAGTTGAAGGTGGCATAACCGAACATGCCCGGCTTCAAATCTGCAGCTTCATCCTTTAAACTGATTTCTACTTTATATCGAAGGGAAGCATCTCCTTTGGAGGAGGTATAGGTAACTTTGCCTTTGTATTCTTTATCCGGAAAAACCCCTGCCTTTACCAAAACAGTGTCCCCAACTGATATTTGGGCAATTTCTGATTCAGAAACCTGTATACTTAATTTAAGGGGCTGAGTGTTGACAATATCCAACAAAGGCATACCTGGGCTGACCAAAGTACCGATTTCAATATGGTCATCATTGATATAGCCAGGAATGGGTGCGGTAATGCGGGTATTGGAAATCCTCTTTTTGATCATATTAAGTTGGGCTTCAGCAGTTTTGCTGCTGTTTTGGATTTCTTCCAATTGTTTTTTGGTGATCGCATCTGTTCCGGAAAGATTTTTATACCGCTCCAAATCTTTTTGTGATTGTTCAAAAGTCAGGGTGGCTATGACCAGTTCAGATTGCAAAAGCTCATCATCCAATTGGGCAATTAACTGACCTTCTTTAACTTCATCGCCTTTGCGCTTTAATATTTTAACCACCTTTCCGCTGGCCTCAGATTGCAGGTTCAATTCTCTGTTGGCTTCAAATGTCCCATTAGAGGTAAAATTCACATTTACATAGGATTTCCCCACCACCTCTGTCCTCACCGGAATAAACTCAGTGGTTTTCATGGCCTCTTCAGCCTTCACTGCCATTTCCTGCTTGTTGTTGAATAACGTAAAGGCGATACTTCCTATAACAAGTACCAGAATTACTATCGGGATTATTTTTTTCATCTTAGTTGTTGTATTGACTTGGTTATGTATAAAGTTGGTGTTGCTATTGTCAGGCTTAATCTGCCATTTTGGAGATCTCCCCCCTGGACTTGTATAGATCCACCTGAGCGGTTTTCACGTTGATGATCTGGTTATTATAGGCTGTCCTTGCTTCCCGCAGGGCTGTTTCTGCTTCCAATAAATCTGTCAGTGGACTAAGCCCTTCCTTGTAAAGCAGCTCTGTCTGGCCATAGACTTCCTCTGCCAATCGGAGGTTCTCCTCCTGAGCCTTGGCTGAATTGACACTTGATGTCAATTTTTTGACCCCATTTTGATGTTCCATTTCCGCAGCCTGGTTGGCTTTCATGATGTCCTGCTCCAATTGCATGGACCTGACTTTTGCCTGCGCCACCCGGTTTTTCCTCTGGAATCCATCGAATATGGGAATTTCCAGTTTCAATCCTATCAAAGCACCGCGGTACCAGGGTTTGCTTTGGGAGAGAAAATTGAATTCATTGGCAAAAGTATTGTAATTGACATCGGCGAATCCTATCAATGAAGGATAATATCCCGCTTGGATATTTTTGATGTCCAGTCCGTAAAGATCCTGTTGCTTATTGAGCACCTGGAGGTCTACCCGATTTTGAAGGTTCCCATATAGATGGGCCGGCAGAATTCCGGCCAAATCAAAGTCAAAGTCCTGTTGCTGCAGTTCCAAAGGAGTATTCATGGGTACGCCCATCAACAGCTTCAGGTAATTTTTGCTTTGGGAAATCCCGATTTCAAGGTCATCTTTGCTGGCTTCCAAAGTAGTCAAATTTACTTTCACTCTGTTGTAATCTACTTTCTTCGCCAGATCATTTTCAAATTGGGCTTTTAATATTTTTTCCAGGTTCAGCAACCGGTCCATATTGGCATCCAAATTTTCCCTTTGCAATTCCAGGCCGATAATGTTGTAATAATTCATGGCCAAATCATAGAGAATGTCCTCTTTGTTCATCTGTGTCAGCAATAGATAAAATTCCTCGGAGGTTTTTGCGGCCTTAAGTCCTACTAAATAGGATTGGCTGAAGATAAGCTGGTTGAGCTGAAAACCGGCCTGAAGACTTTGTGGAACCCCGAACTGGATCACATCAATGTCGTTAGGATTGGTCTCAGGATTCAGGACCCCGCCGGGAATACCCATGGGAGATACGTTCAGAAAGTTGTTGTAATTCCCGTAAGCCTTAAGCTGGGGAAGTCCTGTTCCCACTATTTCTTTTCGCTGATAGGCGGCAGCATTTTCATCCAATCTGGACTTCTTGATATCGTAGCTGTTTTCCAATCCGATCTTTAGCACTTCTTTTAAAGAATATGCTTCTCCGTCCCCGGATCGAATATTTTGAGAAAATGCTGTGAAATTGATACTCAATAGGAATAACAACAATAAACTTCTTTTTTTCAACATGACACCTTTTATTCTTAAAATTTATTGATTACTTTGTTCCGAATTTAAAAAACCTAAACATTAAATTTTTTTTATTTTCTGGTAGCTTCAAATCTCTTAAGAAGCAGGGGAAGCTCATTTTTCATAAACATAAAAAATTCCTTCATTTCCAGAAGACTGCAACAAAAATCACTTTCTTTGTTCTCCTTCAATTCAATGATTTCATTGATGAGACTTTCCATATTTAATACTTCATCAAATTCTTTTTTGAGATCGTTTTTCCAATCCCTTATCCTCAACTTAAAATAACGTTTTCTTTCTCCCGGCTTGGTCCTATATTCCACCCTC
The DNA here is from genome assembly GCF_014762705.1 of Cyclobacterium sp. Lineage (GTDB taxonomy): Bacteria > Bacteroidota > Bacteroidia > Cytophagales > Cyclobacteriaceae > Cyclobacterium. Next base: position 21,335 of record NZ_JABURL010000124.1, read on the forward strand.
TCCTTTGCCTGTAAAACAGTCAAAGCAGTACTTACCGCACCCTTGCTCACCTGAAGCTCTTCCTGGATTTCTTCAAATGTGGCCTCAGCAGGTTCCGCCACCATTAGCAATCCCATAATCCTTCCTACCACAGGCTGGAATCCTTTCATTTCATGGAAGACACCAATTTTTTCTATGATCTCTCTTTTCTTTTCTGACAAATTCATTGTTATTGGTTTGGGTTTTTTAACGCCACAAAGTTAGATAAAGTTTAGCTAGTTCATAATTTTATGAACAAATAATTTATTTTTAAACCTCAAAAAGCCGTTTCAGAGATTACTAGACGAGTTTGGCATTAACCCAACTTGGCTTTTCAAGCCGGATTTTCAATGAATTTCAGGGGGTGAAGTGCCTTCATGCACTTTAAATCTAGCCTCACTAGCATTTTTGATGAGGCCAATCCTCATTATAGTTGTAGTCTTTCAAGACGGAGTAGGGAAAATTAACTACAGAGCCTATTTAAGGGGTGCTGGTAGCTCAAAAAGTTTAGGATGGCTCTTATTACCACCATACGGTCTTCTGGAAGCCTGAAGGATCAAAAGAAGAGGAGAAACTTCCCCCATATGTTAAAGTAGCTTATCTAACCATTCAAATCTCTTTATGATCAAAAAAGGGCAAACGGAGTAATCAATAAATAACCTACAGCTGATTTTACAGGAAGGAAATAGAACCACTTTGATAGCATTTTCAGAGGAATGCACTACTGGCCTAAATCCGATTTTGCATAAATGGATGATCAATCCAAGTTTTGGGATCAGAATCTATGTGGCTGGTAAAAAAGGAATTTATTATGAATCAACCACCCCAGTTCCACCACTTTCAGACAAAGATTTATTCTGGTGGACTTTTTCAGGATTAACCAAATTTATTTTAACAGGCGACCATGAGTAACAACCTTTTCAGTACAAATCCTGTCCTCAGAATCGGGAAGATTATTGAGGTTAATGGCAGTTCAGTTCGAATAGAACTTGACATAAAAATTACCGAGTTAACTCGTTCTTATAATGGACAAATATATTCCATCGGCCAGATTGGAAGCATCATTAAAATTCATTTCGGTAGAAAGATACTCTTTGCTTATGTTAGAATGCTTCGCATGCAATCTGATATTCTTGCTGAAGAAGGTCTCCAACCGATTTTACCAGGCGATGATAAAAGAATACTAGAAGCAGATCTTTTCGGGGAGGGGACATGGAATATCTCCACACAATTACTTACTTTTTCAAGAGGTATTGAGACTTACCCTTTACCCCTTCAGGATGCATTTATTTGTGCTAGTGAAGAGTTGGAGAGCATTTACAAAGCTGCTGAGAAAAAGGGTAAAGATGAGAGTGATCCAATGGTTCCAATTGGGCGTTACATTGGGAGCAATAATGCAATTTGTAGGGCAAACATAGATAAGCTGTTTGGTCATCATTCTGCTATTCTTGGATCTACAGGTTCTGGTAAATCCGGAACTGTTTCGGCTATCCGTCATTCGGTGCTGGCTCACAAATCTGGTGAGAAAGATCTCACACCAAGAATAATAATGATTGACCCTCATGGAGAGTATGCTAAGGCATTTAAGGACAAGTCGATTGTCTTTAAGGCGTACAATGAGGCTTCTTCAAGTTCTACTGAAGCCGAGCCATTAAAACTACCGTATTGGCTAATGTCCAGCGATGAATTCAGATCTTTGGTTATTGGTAAGACTGAATTCGAAGCAACTTCTCAAACTAATATGGTTTATCGAGCAATCACGTATGCTAGATTATTATATCTGGGTTTGATTCAAAATGTTGGCCCAAATGCTGTTGGTGATGCAAAAGATGATATTCCTGCTAATCCTTCCTATTCTGAAAAAATTTTAAATTTTGACCGGGATAAACCAGTTCCCTTCAAACTTTCCGAATTTATCCATCACTTGGACAAGATCCAAGGCCAAAAGACGGGTGATTCAAAGAATCTAGCAGCCACAAGTGGAAGGGACAAAATAGATTCGATACTGAAAAAACTGAAAGTTCTCCGAGGAAATCCGCAGCTTTCATTTATAATGAAGGAATGTGACGAAAATGCCCCCAAAATCAAAGAGATCCTTTCCCAGTTTTTTGGCAAGATGACTCTCAAGGGTGAAGAGGTGGATAGAAGTCTTAGAATCATTGATATTTCAGGACTTCCTAACGAGGTGGCTGGGCCTTTGACGGCATTGATTGCCAGGCTTTTGTTTCAATATAAGCTTTGGCAGAAAAGAGACGAAAGGGAAAAAGATCCAGTATTGTTTGTTTGTGAAGAGGCTCATCGTTATGTTCCTAATCATGGTGAAGCCCAGTATAAGGAAGCTCAGGAAGCTGTTAGGAGGATAGCAAAAGAAGGGCGGAAATATGGCATTGGAATAATGTTGGTATCCCAAAGACCTTCAGATGTTGAGCCAACGGTTCTTTCACAATGTAATTCGTGGCTAATTCTAAGACTTACCAATTCCAGCGATCAGGAACATGTAGCTAAATTTTTACCCGATAGCTTGTTAGGGCTGACTAAGATGCTACCTTCTCTCACAAGACAGGAAGCAATTTTTGTTGGCGAAGCCGCAGCTTTGCCTAGTCGAATTCGAATTAACCAATTGTCTGAGGATCAACTCCCAGATTCGAATGACATTAGCTTTGTTAAGGGCTGGATAAATGAAGCAGCAAAAACTGAAGACCTTAAAGCAATTAGCGATAGATGGCTTGGCCAGAGATAGAAGTACACATTTAAATGAAATTAATTGATAACGTAAATAGTCGCTTGGGGGATGACCTAAAGGCAAGCATACAGAAAGGCAGCAAACTTAGCATTGCAGCTTCCTCCTTTTCCATCTATGCCTTTGAGGCACTTAAACGGGAGTTGAAAGGAATCGATGAACTCCGGTTTATTTTTACTTCTCCTACATTTATAGAAGAAAAATTCCAGAAACAATCCCGCCATTTTTACATCCCCCATATCCTAAATGAATCTCATTTATGCGGGGGAGAATTTGAATTAAGATTAAAAAACGAATTAAACCAAAGAGCCATAGCCAAGGAATGTGCTGTCTGGGTAAAGGATAAGGTAATTTTCAGATCCAACAAGCATTCCAATCAGCCGCTCCATGGCATGATCCATTCTAAAGGTTCAGAAAATAACGGATCAGCCTATAACAACATCAATCACTTCACCACCTCTGATTTGGGTTTTACTCCCAAAAAAGGATTCCCGACTTTAATCCAAAAGGTTGATTTTCCGGAAAGCCAGGCATATTTGGATTGGTTTAACGAGGTATGGACCAATGAAGAAAGCCTTCAGGATGTTACGGATCATGTGCAGGATTACTTTGAAAATGCCTATAAAGAAAACAGTCCTGGATTTATTTACTTTATTACCCTATTTAATATATTCAATGATTTCTTGGATGACCTATCACTGGACAATCTACCCAATGATCAGATCGGATTTAAGCAAACGCTTATTTGGGATAAAATGTACAACTTCCAAAGAGATGCGGTAATAGGTGGTATCAATAAGCTAGAACAATACAACGGCTGTATTCTTGCCGATAGTGTGGGTCTTGGTAAAACTTTTTCTGCCCTTGGGATCATCAAGTACTATGAAATGCGTAACAAAGATGTCCTGGTACTATGTCCGAAAAAGCTGGAAGCAAACTGGAATACCTTCCGTCACAATGACAAGGACAATATTCTGGCAAAAGACAGGTTCAGGTATGATGTGCTTTTTCATACAGATCTTTCCAGGGACCGGGGAATGAGTAAAGGCAGAAACCTAGAGACCGTCAACTGGGGGAATTATGGGCTGGTGGTTATAGATGAATCCCACAATTTCAGGAATAATAACCCCACTGCCGGGAAGGAAAATAGGTACCAAAAACTTCTCCGAAAAATTGTTCAGGAAGGTATTGAAACTAAAGTACTGATGCTTTCTGCTACTCCTGTGAATAATCGTTTTAATGATTTAAAGAATCAATTGGCCCTGGCCTATGAAGGGAAGACTGACAAGATTGATGAAAAATTGGATACCAATAGGGGCATTGAGCAGATCTTTAAAAGATCGCAGCAGGCATTCAATACCTGGTCCCAATTTGATGCATCTGAAAGAACCACGGAAAAATTGTTGGACATGTTGGACTTCGACTTTTTTGAGGTTCTGGATAGTCTGACCATTGCCCGTTCAAGAAAGCATATTACCACTTACTATGACACCACGGACATCGGAAAATTCCCATTAAGGAATACACCCATATCAATCCAAAGTCCATTAAGTATTGAAGGGGCGGTAAATTATAAAGATATAGCAGAACGTCTACTGTTACTTAACCTTTCCATTTACTCTCCATTGAATTACATTTTACCCAGTAAGGTACCATTTTATGAAGATCTTTATGATAAAAAAGTAAAGTCAGGTAAGCTTTCCCAAAGAGATAGGGAAAACAGTTTAAAAGTTCTGATGAGGATTAACCTGCTGAAAAGGTTGGAGAGTTCTGTGGATTCCTTCAGAATCACCCTGACCAATATTGCCAATCAGATCAAAGCTGCATTAACTGCCATTGTAAAAGGGGAAGAAGCAGAAACTTATATGGGTATTGAATCCCTATGGGAAAATGAGGATTTTGACTGGGAAACGAATTGGGGAGATGTTGAAAATGTGTTTGGCGGCAAAGTGAAGGTACATGTTTCTGATATGGACACTACCAAATGGGGTGAAGATTTGTCTGAAGACCTTTTAATATTGGATAATCTCTTTGAGGAAATTAAAGAGATTAAAGGAAAAAATGATTATAAGCTTCAACACCTCAAACGGGTAATTTTAAATAAGTTCGAAAACCCTTCAAAGAGACTGTAATCTCAACTCTGTCTAAGCTTGGAATTTAGTTTTAAATTTTATATGTATTAGACATGAGTAAAGATGAAAAAGAAAGCCTAAAAGAGAAAGCATTAAGACAATTTAAAAACGGAGAGCCACTATTTGGGAAAGACGGAGCGTTTGCCCCAATGCTGAAGGAGTTTTTGGAAGAGGCTCTTGAAGCAGAGATGGAAGGGCATCTGAGCAGCGATGAGTCGGGCCGTGAGGTTGGAAATAAGTGCAATGGCAAGGGCCGCAAGACTGTCAAGAGCAGCCATGGGGAAGTCGATATCGAGACCCCTCAAGATCGCCACAGTAGCTTCCAGCCCCAGATTATTGAAAAGCGTCAACGTATTCTGGCTGACAATCTTGAGAAGCAAATCATTGCCATGTACGGTTTAGGTAACAGCCTGCGGGATATTCAGGATCATATTTCTGAGATGTATGATACAGAGATATCCACGCATGTTCTCAGCGAGATCACTGACCGTATCGTGCCTAAGGTAAAGCAATGGCAGAGTCGTCCCCTGGAGCCGGTATACTGCATTGTATGGTTGGATGCGATGCATTTTAAGGTCCGGGAAGAGGGTAAGGTCAAACACAAGGCATTGTACAATGTGTTGGGTATCAATAAAGAGGGCAGGAAGGAGATACTGGGGATGTATATCTCTGAGAGCGAAGGAGCTAACTTTTGGCTACAGGTACTTACAGACCTGAATAATCGTGGTGTCAAAGACATCTTGATAGCCTGTACCGACAACCTGACCGGTTTTAGTGAGGCCATCCATTCAATCTTCCCAAAAGCCGATATCCAACTCTGTGTGATCCACCAGATCCGAAACAGCCTCAAGTATGTGGCCAGTAAAGAGCAGAAGGTCTTTATGAAGGACCTAAAGTTGGTCTACCAGGCTGATACTAAAGATCAGGCAGAAACAGCTCTGCTGGACCTGGAAGAAAAATGGGGAAAGAAGTATCCCGTGGTAATACGCTCCTGGAATGACAACTGGGACCGATTGAGCACCTACTTTGAGTATAGCCCACCGATTAGACGGCTGATCTATACCACAAACACGGTAGAAGGCTTTCACAGACAAGTCCGGAAGGTAACCAAGTCCAAAGGTGCCTTCACCTCTGATATGGCCTTAATGAAGCTCGTATATTTGGTCACCAGGCGTATTGAGAAAAAATGGACATCACCTTTACAGAACTGGGGCTTGACTGTTCAGCAGTTGGCTATTAGATTTGAGGGAAGATTGGAACTGGATCTGAATACAGAAACCTAAAAAAATAGTGAATTTTCCCTTCGGGGGGCTAGCCCCATAGCCGTCAGGCTATAAATCCGTAAGGTATTGACGTAGAGGAAGAAAGAGCAGTTAAAATTATCGGTAATAGCCAAAAAATTCAAAAAAATACAGTCTTTGTATAATTCAAAGTACTTGGAGCGTATTGCCCGCAAAACTGGCTTTGTCCAGCGTAAAGGAAAGATTTGCCCAAAATCATTTTTTATGTCCGTACTTTTTCAATGCTTTACAGGTAATCAAACAAGTCTAAACGATCATTTGGTGGACTTAATGAGGCACCATAACGTTAAGGTGCGTAAACAAAGCCTTTTCGAACGCTTCAATTCGAAGGCTGTTGCTTTCTTAAAACACCTTCTTGAAGAACAGCTCAAATTGAAATGGTCCTGTCAGATGCCTTGGGAAAACCTGGAGAGATTTACCGAGGTACTTATTGAAGATTCGGTACGCTTCCAACTTCCTGATCACCTGAAAGACAGCTATCCGGGAAATGGAGGCGGAGCCTCCCAGGCAGGTGCCCATTTGCAGTTTGAATTTGATCTGAAAAGCGGAAACGTAAAGACTTTATCGCTTCATCATGCCAAATACCAAGATCAAAAAGCAGCTAGGGATCAAGTGGACAGAATATCCGAAAACAGCTTAATTATAAGGGATTTAGGGTATTTTGTGATGGATATTCTGGAATCAATTCACCGGAAAGGAGCTTTCTTTATCAGCCGCCTCAAACCTAAAACCACTATTTATGAGCTTAAGGAAGGCCAGTATATCAGGCTGGTGGATATAAATTCGCTTTATGCTGAAACAATAAGAAGTAAAATACCCTACCTGGAAAAGCAGGTGCATATGGGCCCAAAGAAGATTCCCGTTAGGCTGCTGTTGGAACCACTGCCCGAAGCCGTAGTGGAAGAGCGTCTTCGTAAAGCAAATAAACAAGCGGTTAAAAAAGGCAGGAATGTCAGTAAGGAGTACAAGGCTTTTCTCCGGCTCAATTTATTTATCACCAACGTACCGTCAGAGGATTTGGCCATTGAGCAGGTTCATCAACTTTACCGGTTGCGATGGCAAGTGGAATTGGTATTCAAAACATGGAAGGGGTATTTCAAATTTCATCAATTTAAAGAGATGCAGCTCCATAGGTTTGAGTGTTATATATTTGCCAGTCTACTCTTCATCTTATCAGGCTGGGAACTGTACTGCAGACTAGCGGGTCTGATTTGGCAGGAAAGGCACGTGCTTGTCAGCAAAATGAAATTCGCAAAAGCCTGGATACAAAACAAGCCAAAATGGCGTCAACTACTTTCTGATGGGAGCAGTCAGATGGAGGATTTTATAAAAGACATCAGAAGCGAATGCCTGGATTTCCTGCTTCAGGAAAGACGTAAAAACAGGTATAATTTAGAGGAGTTTTTACAAGTAAATACTTGTAAATGAATCGTTTAAATGCTATATTAAAGATAAATAAAGAGAAGAAAAAAGGCCTGCTTCTCATCCATATCAAACAGGCCTATAAAAAAACTATAATTATGAGGAATAAAACTCCCCAAGCCCTCAAGGGGCTTGGTGTATGTATATACCAATTATGCCTTTAGGTTCAAATATTGCTTAGCCTGACGGCTATGGGGCTAGCCCCCCGAAGGGAAGCCAGACAGAGTTGAGCTAACACTCCCCTAACACTCCCGTAATTTCCACTAGCGTTTCATTTTTATCCTGACAAAGAATGATGCCAATGGTATTGTTTTCATCCTTAAGCTTCACATGTCTATCATAATAATTAACATACATCTGCATTTGCCCGAGATCCTGGTGTTTAATTTTCCCGATTTTTAGGTCTATTATAACAAAGCATTTCAGAAGGCGGTTGTAAAATACCAGGTCCAAATAAAAATGATCCTCATTAAATGATATACGTTTTTGGCGGGCTACAAAAGTGAATCCTTTCCCCATTTCTAAAAGGAAATGTTCAAGCTTATCTATGATGGCATTTTCAAGGTCTGATTCCGAATATCTTGTTTCTTCTTTTAAATCTAAAAATTCCAGTATATAAGGATCTTTGACCGAATCAATGGGTTGTGATATTACTTGACCTTTTTCTGATAGTTCTCTTACACCTTGTTTATCCCGACTAAGTGAGAGCCGTTCATAGAGGGCACTGTCGAATTGCCTATTAAGTTCTCTGACTGACCAATTATTTTGAACGGCTTCTATTTCATAGAACCTACGTTGATTTTCATCCTCTATGCGCATTAATTTAATATAATGGGACCAACTTAGTTTGAATTCAGCAGACACTGTCTGTTGTTTTTGATAGACTAAGTAAAAACTCCTCATTTGCTGTAGGTTTGTCATAGAAAAACCTTTTCCTAATTCCTTAGTTAGAAAAGTCGATAAATCCTTTACTAAATGTGCTCCATATTCAGCTCTATCTTTTCCTAGCTGTTCTTCTTCTACTATCATTTTACCAATTTCAAAGTAAGTATGCACCATAGTGTGGTTTACCTGGCGAACAACCTGACTTCGGGCAGCTTGAAGCAACTTCACTACGTTCTTATGAAATTCGTTATTTGAAGGATAATTAGGCATTAACTTTAAATTGGGTATTATTAAATTGATTCAACCTTGTTTAACTTTGGCCTGTGGAGAAGATAAAAGGACAATTATCTTTCTTTTTACTTCTGTGATTTCCACCATTTATAATCATCTTCAGACAAATGCTCCCGCATCCATTCTTCCATACCTACATCATGCCTTTCAAGTACATGACGGGTAAAAGGCAACGCGGTTTTACAGGCCTCAAATCCTTTTGCTTCCATATCCTTTCTGATGTTTTCAGGTAGCACTTCCAGCCAATCTTCGAAATCCTCTTTAGTCGGTGTAATAGTTATTGGTTCCGTGGCTGTACTATCTGGATTGCCTATGGCCTTTTGATGATAACAATAGGTAGCATTTCCAAAACGAAAAAACCGTTCATGCCAGGATCTTTCTTCCGGTGGAAGTCCTTCTAACATTTTAGCCTGCTGCTGGTTAATTTTTTCAATTGGATGTTTCATAACAAATTCTAAATCGTAAATTAATTATCACTGAGGGATTTATATACCGGTAACAGGTGGATTTTTGCAAGATCTATCTGTTTGGCTATCTCCATTTGAATGCTCTTCTTTAATATAAATGATCGGCTATTTCAGATTGCGTAGTAGAGAATATTCATGTCCTTTTGAACTTGTTCATTTCATTCATTACTTCAATGTACCGATAGCAAGTTGCTCTACTTATCCCCAGACCATCAGCAATTTCTTTTACAGTTCTTTCCCCGCTTTCAAAAAGAATTTTTGCGGAAGTTGCTTTGGCTAAAGCCTCTTTGGATAAACCAGGTGGACGGCCTCCTTTTCTCCCCCTGGCCCGGGCAGCTTCCAATCCAGCCATAGTACGTTCTCTTATTATCTCCCTTTCAAATTCTACCAAGGACGCAAAAATATTAAAAGTAAACCGACCGGTGGCCGTTCCGGTATCAATGCCATCTTTGAGACTGACAAATTCGACACCTTTTTCCCTGAAAGAAGAAACCAATTCAATCAGATCTTTCAGGGATCGGCCCAAGCGGTCAAGCTTCCATACCACAACTACGTCACCCTTCCGAAACTGGTCAATCATCTTGGTGAGTTGGGGCCTGGTTTTATTTTTGCCGGACATCTTTTCTTTAAAAATTGTCTCACATCCGTATTTCTTTAGATCATCGAGTTGAAGTTCCAACTTTTGATCTTGGGTACTTACCCTTGCATATCCAATTTTCATGATATTGTATTAAAAACCTTGTCTCAAATATAAAAACAATAATTAATTTATGAGACGGTTTTATGAGAAATGGTAAAAGGGCTTCAGGTAAGATTTTAGTGTGAGTTTTATTGATAATTTGCCTCTTTTCTTTAGAGCATTTTTGCCGAATCCAATGCTTGGGTTTAATTTTTCGTTGCCCATGGCTGATGGATCAAATACAGATCGGAGATAATCAAGCTGCAGTCTCTTTGTAATTTTACGCCCTATTCTTTAGTAATACTTATGTGTGTTTCTATTCAGGAATAGTCAGTGGATATCACTTATTCATTGCTAGAGCTACATTTTTGAGTATTGCTCCCCAGTTACTTTCTCCATCCCTTCTACTGCCTTTCCGTTCAACTCCTCCTGATTAGCTTTACCTGCCATTATCCTCCTTTTCTGTTTTTAAAAAATTTTTTGACATCCACTCCCGAGAACTGCAGGATCTTGTAGAGTGTAGGCTGGCTCTTGATACCGAATATTTTCCTTATTTCTTCTGTACTCCGGTTGTTCCTTTCATACATCTCCTTAATATCAGGAGCGATTAATTGAAAACGCGGGCTTAGGCCTTTTGGTCTGCCACCGGTGCGCCCCCTCGCCCTGGCTGAAGAAAGCCCCGCCTTCGTCCTTTCCCGGATAATATTCCGTTCGTGCTCTGCCAAAATACACATGAACTGAAAAAAGAGGTTTCCCGTAGCTGTGGTTGTATTGACCTGTTCGCTCAATGATTTCAGGTTTATTTTTCTTTTTGCCAGCTCTTCCACCAGTTCGATCAGCTTCACTGTATTCCTACCCAGACGGTCGAGTTTCCAGACGACAATGGTATCGCCTAGCCTAGCGTATTCCAGCAATCTTTCAAAGGAAGGTTTGGATGATTTGATTCCTGATACTTTATCGGTAAACACCTGTTGGCAACCTTCTTTGTTCAGGGCATCCAATTGCATGTCCAAATTCTGTTCAAACGTGGAAACCCGGGCATAGCCTATTTTCATGGAGTGAATGTTTTGGATTGTTTACGAAACTTAACAATATCGCCTATTTTAAACTTTGAAATAATACACAGCAATATAAACAGATAAAATTTATGAAACCATAATTTTTATGCCTGTGTATAAAAACCTTCGTTTTTTTACATAATGGCTATTTGTCAGATTACGGCGGGTGCCTATCAGGGACCTACTCCATTTTTTGAAAGGAAAAGCATGGTTGGATCCATCTGGAAATAAACCGTGATTTTCCACCTATTCCTTAATACCTGAAAAAAGTACGGTAGCCATTTCATATAACCGCAACTTGCACTTCCCAGCTAAAGGCCTTTAATCCCTGTTCCTCAGCTTGCTGATTTAGTTTATTCAATTCCTCAAGTAGTTTTTCTGCCTTTTCCGTTTCTACAAAAGTGTAAATGGCATTGTTGAGGGCAGGCCAGGTATGGGTTCCCATCCGGGGCTCGCCGCTATCAGAACCACGACCCTGCAGATTATTTAATTTTGTAAAGCCCCTTATTTCCATCAAGTCAAAAAGCGCTATAATTTCTTCTGACAAAGACTGGTTAAATATAATCATTATCCCTTTCATTACTTTATAACGTTTTGTTAATAGACCCATCAAACCATCAGCACATCAAATTATCCACCCATCAGCACCTCAATCCATTATCCCGATAAAAGGCTTACCTTATGCTTTCTTTTGCGGTGGAACACCGCATATAATACCGGGACAAGGATCAGTGTAATCAAAGTAGAAAAGGAAAGGCCACCTATAACGGCTATAGCCATTGGTTTCCATATTTCTGAGCCCTCACCTTGGCTAGTGGCCAGTGGTAACATAGCTAAAAGTGTAGTGAGGGTAGTCATGAGTACAGGGCGCAATCTGGATCTTCCTGATTCAACTATTGCATCGAAAAGAGTCAGGCCCCTCCCACGCAATAACTGAATAAAATCCACCAAAACAATTGCATTCTTCACCACAATTCCTACAAGGATTATACCTCCGATAAAAGCGATTACACTCAATTTTGTATTTGTGAGAATCAAGGCCAATAAAACGCCGGTAAAGGCAAAAGGAAGGGAAAACATGATGATAAATGGATCCTTCAGCGATTCGAACTGCGCCGCCATGACAATATACACCAATATTACACTTAAGCCCAAGAGCAGGAAAAGATCTCCAAAGGCTTCCTGCTGCTCTTCTATATCTCCTCCAAATTCAATCTCCACTCCTGAAGGAAGGTCCAGCTCATTGGTAATAAAATCGTTGATTTGTTCGGTAACCACATTCAAAGGGGTTTCAACAAGATCTGCCGTGACCTGAATAGAGCGCTCTCTGCCAATCCGTTCAATGTTCGGAGGCGTGTAAATTTCCCTGACCTCCCCTAGTGCTCCGATTTCTACCAGATCACCATTAGGAGTCACCACTGTCATTCTCCGGATATCATCAATATTTTGGCGGTAAGACTCTTCATACTGTACCACAATATCAAACTCTTCCCCCTCTTCCCGGTATTCAGTGGCGATAAGCCCCGCAATCATATTTCGGATGCTCTGCCCAACTGTTCCAGAATTAAGGCCCAGTGCCGCCAATCTATCCTTATCCAGATCTATCTGGAGTGCTGGTTGTGGATCTCCCCGGCTTTCATCCGCATTTCTTACTCCCTCGATCTTCTGGAGTCTTTCGATTATCCTGGCTGCAATTTCTGAAGTCTGGTCAAGATCATTCCCGATGATGTCGATCGCTACAGGAGATCCTGCGCTGACTCCCCCTTGGGTACTTACGGAATATTTGATTGCTTCTGGAATATCCTTTAACTCTTCCCTTATTATCTCTGCGATTTCAAAAACGGAACGATCCCGTTCACTTGCAGGAATAAGAGATGCCGTAATATCGATGGTATTAGGTCCTGTGCCTCCGCCTCCTAAAGCGGCACCTCCACTGGTACTGGCCCCTATCCCAGAAGAAATAACTTCCAGTTCGGGCACCTGCTCGAAAAAGATTTGTTCAACTTTATCAATGGTGGAAATGGCACTTTCTGGGCTTCTGCCGGTAGGCAGCTCAATAGTTACCATAAGGCGTCCGTTATCGGATTGGGGCATAAATTCGGTTCCCAACCCGGGTATCATCAATAAAGATCCTAAAAACAGAACAATGGCTAAAACCACCACTATTACCTTGTGGTTTAAAGACCACCCAAGTATTTTTTTGTACCCATTGTCCAATCCGCTAAGGGCGGCTTCCACCCTGGCACTGATCCTTTTTCCGATGGACTTCTTCTCAGAAGTTTTTAGTGTCTTTTTTTCTTCTCTCAATAGTTTTGAAGACATCATGGGAATAAGGGTCAGGGCGGCCAGCGTAGAGACCACGATGGTCACCACCACAATAGATCCTAGCTGCCCAAACCAGATCCCAGTCATACCGGTAAGGAAAGTCAGGGGCAAAAACACCGCCACAACAGTAAGTGTGGTGGCCACTACCGCAACCCCGACTTCATTGGTCCCATAAAGGGCTGCTTCTCTCGGTTTGGTCCCCTTGTCCACATAGGTGGATATATTTTCCAGGACCACAATAGCATCATCCACCACCATTCCCAAGGCAATGGATATCGAGGAGAGGGATATTAAATTTAAGGTGCCGCCTGTTACTGACAGATAAATAAAGGCGGCAATAAGCGAAAAAGGAATGGCTAGTGCCACAATAAAAGTCGCTCTCCACCTTCTTAAGAAGATAAACACCACCAACACCACAAAAACAACCGCATATATCAGTACATTAGAAAGGTTATTCACCGAATTGATGATGAATTCTGAGGTGTCAATTACTGTTTTGATTTGTACATCCGGCGGCAGATTTCTGCTAAGCTCCGGAATCCTTTCCAGTACAGCCTGGGCGACCCGGACGGTATTGGCATTATTTTGCTTCTGTACAGATATGGTTACGGCCCTTCTTCCGCTTACCATTTCTATGCGGTTGTCTTCGTCAACAGCATCCTGGACTTGGGCGACATCGTTTATGTGCACAATGCCACCTTGTGGGGTATTTTTTACCACAATTTTCCCTATTTCTTCTATAGAAGTAAATTCCGTGTCGATCCGGACATTGTATTGTTGTTGACCTACATCCAGGTTCCCTGCCGGTATTACAATATTTTCATTGCCCAAGGCCTGGCCAATCTGACCAATATTCACCTCATAGGCACTCATTCTTTGCGGGTCAACATTCACCTGGATTTCCCTGATTGGCCCACCTTCCACGTTTACGGCCCCAACTCCGGCTACCCGGTTGAGGGGGGTTACGAACTGGTCATCCAGAATTTGACGTAAGTTGGGATAACTTTCCTCAGCAGTGGCTGCCAGGATAATCACCGGGATGCTACTGGCATTAAATCTATAAATAACAGGATCGTCAATATCGTCGGGCAACAAAGGTCTAGCCCGGCTCAGGGCGTCCCGAATATTATTGGAGGCTTCATCAAGATTGGAGCCCCAGTCAAACTCCAAGGTAATAATGGAAACGTTTTCCACGGAAGAGGAGGTGATTTCATCCAGGTCATTAAGAGTACTGAACTGGTCTTCCAGCTCCGTCGTAACATTTTGCTCCACTTCCAAGGCCCCTGCACCCTGATAAGTGGTAATAACCGTAATTATAGGTGGATCAATCTCTGGGAAAAGATCTACCGGCAAATTTACTGTAGAATAAATCCCGAAAACCATGAGGGCTATAAAGACCATCATGGTCGCTACAGGGCGAAAAATGGCAGTTTTAAATAGGTTCATATTTCTAATTATTCAACTTGGGCATTTGCGTTCACCACTCTTACCAAGGTACCTTCATTGAGTTTTCCAATACCTTCCGTGATAATGGTTTTGCCAGCTTCTAAACCGGACACCACCCTGATCAGATCCTGATAACGGTTGCCTGTTTCCACAGCAATCCGCCTCACACGATCCCCTTCTTTCACAAAAACAAATTGATCGGTGGTGCCGGGTTGGTTCACCACCGCGGTTGCCGGAATATATATACCTTCTATTTCACCCAAGTTGAGCGAAACCCGGGCGAACATGCCCGGCCTGAGCTGTCTTTCCTCATTTTCAATGCGGATCTCAATCCGAAAAGTGCGGCTATTCCGATCAATGGTGGGTGATTTTCTGTCCACCTGTCCAGAAAATTCTTCTTCCGGATATACATCGGTCCTTACCGTTGCCTTCATGCCTTTCTTTACCTGATTATAAAATCCTTCTCCAACATTAATGGTAATTTTTATCGGCTCGATTTGCATCATGACCAGGATTGCAGGAGCTTCTGCAGAAGGTGTAAACATTTCCCCGTCAAAGAAATATTTTTTGGTAATCACCCCATCAAAATTAGCCGTTAGACGGGTGTTTTCTGCCAAATTTTCATAATTGGTCAAGGCATTTTGATATTCAGTCATGGCCTGATCAAATTGCTGGCCTGAGACAGAACCAATCTTCACCAAAGTATCCAAACGCTCAACTTCCCTGCTTGCCAATTCCATTTGACTCCTCGCTTGGTTAAGCTGGGCAGCATTCATGGTGACTAAAAGTTGTCCTCTCTTTACCCTTTCGCCCTCCTCCACTTTTATTTCATCGATCCTGACCCCGGTCTGTCCGGTAATATATGCCTGTTCCCAGGCTTCGACATTGGCGGTATATCTGATAATTTGGGGAAAGATTTGTTTTTCCACTGGTTGCGCCTCTACTGCAACTGCTTCTTTTACTTCCTGCTCACTGTCTGCTTCTTGATCTTTGCCTCCGCAGGAAACCATCATTGCAAAAACAGAGATCCAGAGAAAAAGGCTTTTGTTCAGCTTTTTCATGCTTGTTAATAGTTGGTTAATCGTTAGTTTCATTCCCGGTCAGTTGGTTAAAATCAGCTAAGGCAATTAAGTATTCATAAATTATTTCCAGCTGGTTCAGACGGGCTTGGGTAAGGGCAAGCTCTGCATCATTCACTTCAATTAAGGTTCCTACCCCACTGTTGTAACTTACCTGTGCGATCTGATAGCCCCTTTCAGCCTGGGCAATGTTTTTTTCCTGTGCTTCAAGGCTTCTTTGTGCCCGCTGAATTCTGTTCAAGGCATTTTGTGCTTGGATGCTGAGTGATTTACGTTGGTATTCCTCCTGGATGTTCGTTTGATAAAGATCGATCCTGGCCTGCTCTATCTGCCGAACCCGTGTCAGACCCTGAAAAACCGGAATACTCAACTGGATACCTATAAAGGAGGTGTTAACCCAGAAATAATTGTTAAAGTTAAAATTATTTGCCTGGGCCTGCCAGGCGTAATTTCCAATAGCCGATAGTGAAGGATAAAAAGCAGCTTTCTGCACCTCAATTTGTTTTTTCCGTAAATTTTGTTGAACAGCCAACTGTTGCAATTCTGGATTATCTTCTAAGGTATATCCGCTTAGTATCACCTCTGGATCACTGTTTTCATAAAACTCTACTAATGATTCCTCGAGGGAAACAGGAATTTCCTGGGGAATGTTGGCCAATAATTTCAGATTATTCACGGCAGCTTCATAACTATTCTGCCCCTGCAGAATATCCGGCCGAATGTTTTCCACCTGCACTTCCGCCCGGATCATATCGTATTCCGGTACCAGCTCCTGTGAAAACTGGTTTTGAATATTTTCAAAATTCCGTTGTGCATTTTCCAGGCTTTGATCCAATACCTGTAAGGATTCTCTGGCTAAAAGCGCCTCATAATATGCTTGTTTAACCTGTGTTCTAATTTGGTTTTTATTGATATCCAGTCCTTTTTCCTGTATCTCCACAGCTGTTTCTGCTGCCCTTTTAGAGGTTCTTAATTCCCGGTTATACAAAGGTAGGTTTGCCTGGGCTGATATATTGTAAGAATTATCAAATCCAGCTTCAATGATAGTTCCTTCTGAGCCGCCTCCGGCCCCTCCAAAGCCTTCTCCGGGAGGCAGAAAGAATACAGGCCTTTTTATATTGCGGAGGTACTGGCCGTCTATACTAATATAGGGCAATAGGGCCCCTTTAGCCGCTTTTAACTGGCTGGTTGTTCTTTGGATCTCCAATTTTGCTAGAAGAATTTCAGGATTTCCTGTAAGGGCACTCGAAAGGGTCTCTTTCAAGGTTAATGCCAAAGTGTCTTTTTCCTGTGCATGGGTTTGTTGAAAAATGGTCAGGCACAGGAAGACCGCAAGTATTATACCTGTCCTGAAGTCTGCTTTACGGGAGTAGGTAATTCGACTGCTATGTTCTCCGGCGAGGAGAAAATGCTGAACGCATCCATAAGGTAGAAAGGAAGCAATTCTCTTTTTATTTATACTTTCCATCTATTGTCGCTAATTTAGTTGGTCATTTTTTTCTGATCTTTATGTTTAGGCGGATCTTTGAGGGCTTTTGAAAGGAAAAAACATGCCAGTTTATTTTTTTGTCTTTACCCAACGATCCATCACCACCTTCATGGCTTCCTCCATTTCTCCATAAAATCCTTCCATCTCTTTCAGCATTTGATTGAACTCAGGATAGGATGCTGACCTTGTTCGGGTCAGATCTTCAAGAATACACCGAAAAGGGGTAATCTGCTCTATTTTCCTTTTTATCATTTCCATCCAGGTTTTGGAGTTGACATGAAAATAACGCTTTCTATCCCCGAGAAAAGTTTTTTAATCCACTAGTCCCGCTCTCAATAAAAAGTTAAGGGAGGTGCTGACAGAGCTTTTACTGGATTGAAGATTTTCCTTTATTTCCTCGAAAGTGCAGAACGGAGGCTCTGCCACCAGCAAAAGGGCCATTACCCTTGCCGTCAGCGGTGGGAAATCAGTGTTCTCCAGCGTAACGCCAATCTTTTCTATCTGTGAGGCTTGTTTCTCTCTAATGATCATACTTCTTATTGAATTTGGCTGAAATTTAATAAATTTGTTCCGTTTAATAAAGTAAGTTCTGTTTAATAAAGTAAGTTCTGTTTTTTATGAACCAACGTTCCTGCCAATATTATAGCGGGAAGTGTTTTTTGAAGTTAAAAAATCCAGTTCAGCATTATGCCTGAAAATTATTCTTTATCTTTGTCCTTAATAATTTTTTAATCCCACTCAATAAAACAGGACACCCGGAAGTAAAAAAAGTAGAGGAAAAACTTCGCCAGATTGGCATGGGCAGTGAAGTGGAAAATCCAACATATCCAACAATTTTTCGGTTGTTCTTTCCTCGGTATCGAACTTTGACCAGGCGTTGAAGGCCTTTTGTGATCTTCTGAAAATCTGTTCTATCTTACCAGGGACCCAATTCGATAATTAATTGCACCTACATAACCATTTACAGGGCTTTTGATAGTAGCATAACCAATATTGGCAGTGATACTATTATAGTTGGCCTTGGCCTGCGCAAGCCTGGCTTCAGCAGTTTGTAGTTGTACATTGCTAATGATGCCTTTTTCAACCAAAGGCTTTAGCTTATCTACCTCAACCTGGGCTGCGTTTACATTTGCTTTAGCTGCACCAGCTTCTCCGGCCAGGGAGGCGGTTTCAAGTCTGAAAAGTGTCTGTCCTTTTTTGACAGCTTCGCCTTCATCCACTAATACATCTGTAATATTTCCTGGCACCTTTGCTCTAACAGCACTGTTTACCGTACCTTCAATACCTACAGGATAGGATGAATATGCTGTTACTGTTTTAAGCGGAACCTCCACAACCGGACAGGGAACAGGTCCGGCAGCTTGTTGTTACCCCGGATTTCCATCATTGCAAGCGGATAAGAGAAATAGGCTTAAAGCAAAGCCGAAATAATTGAATTTTTTCATTTGTGGATAATTGATTTTCATGTATTGAATTTGTTGCCCTGAATTGTATAGAATTGTAATGTATAAATTGTGACTTATTGTAACTTCAAGAGTTATTTCTGTTTACTTTTTATCGAAAAAATAATTTTAGATTCAAAAGGATTGTTGAGATTCTCTATTCTTTATTCACTGCCATTCCATCCCAAAGTATTTGAATGATATTATGTTGGTCAGTAAAGTTCAACGGAATACTTCCAAATTTGTGCAGCTTAGCTGAGGTGGTTATGCTTCCTAAAGTAAGTACTACCAGGATCTCAGGTTTTACATCTTTTATCTCACCTTTTCCAATCCCTCCTTTAAAAAAATCAAAGAGCTCTCCCTGAAAATGGGTCGGAAATTTATTAATATTATATGGAGAATTGATAAATTGTTCAAAAAATATTAGAACATTGGTATTTTCTATATAAAACTGGTAGAGATTTGTCCAAATGTTTTGAAACGTTTTTTTATGGCTTATATTTTCACCTATTGTTTCTTTAATAATTTCAACCACTCTACCTCTATTGTATGCATGAAGCTCACCAATTAATTGATTTTTGCTTTCAAAATAATGATATATAGTTCCTACAGCCACCCCGGCATTTTTGGCCACCATGCTCATCGGCGTTCCATGAAATCCGTTTTCGGTGATCAAATTTATTGTACTTTCAAAAATTGCTTTCTTCTTATCTGAAATATTTTCCATTTTGAATTGAACGTTCATTCGGGAGCGTCAGTAGCTGCAGGCTTAGCGTTACTGTCTCAAAAAAGATCGTTTTGTGAGACTGCTTAATTAAATCCCATTGAATATTATGATTGCTATCGGTCAACAAAATATCTACTTCACCGAAACTTCGGTACCTATCAATTCTCCGCTTTCAATATCTCGATAGATTCCCGACCACGGTCCACTATTGGCCAATGCGCTTTCACGAAGATGAACCCCTAGTTTATTAGCTTCGGTTTTAAAATCCTCAGAAAACCTATTCGGTTCGATGTACAATATTAATGAGTCCTGAGTAGCATATAAAGGTCCAATAGAGAGCGTTTCCGTCACCTCTTTTAGTGTCATTCTAAAATCTAAAACATTAAGCAGTGAAGTTAACGACTGATTATGCAATCCTGAACCAATACATGAAAACCTTAAAACTGGCTCACCATCTTTAATGACTATTTCTAGGTTGTTATTTCAGGCAATCGATGTCCATAGCCAACCTTTTCAATCAGATCCTGCTGAAATGTTGCAGGATCTGGAATAGAGATACCATCGACAAATAAGCCATTCGATCCCCAATTAGCGTATTAATACTATGAATAAGCCCGACCATATTCCCTTGTCGATCTACAGCCACAATTGCCGCAGAATGCTCACTTTTATAATTTTCATGTCGATTTGTTTTAACATCCTCTCCTTTTAACCTTTGTTCCAAGATCAATTTGGAAGTGCTTTTTTTCTGCATCGATGCCAGCGAAAGGTCAAATTGATTTTCAAAATAGTCGGGGTCGTAAGATGAGAAATGGGACGCTTTCAATATTTGAATCAGAATCCTCGTTGCTTCGGTAGATTTTACATAATGTCCGACTTCCTTAAGCCGCGATACTTCAGCAATTGGATTAGTAAATCGCTGATTATTTCCGGGTACCCTGTCATTAGCTCATCATACTCTTTTGGAGAAATTTGCAGGCTATACGAAAAAACAATTGCATTCATCAATGGGAATGAGCAAAGTGAATGAATTATTACATAAATATACCTGGAATCCACATCCGAACGAATCAGTCGCTCCTGTTTCAACCTGTCGAAGTAGAGCACAAATTTGTTTAGTCCTTTTCTGTGCTTTTTAGTTCTTGATGCCAATAATTCAGGCTTACGAATGATTTCCCGCAACAGGAATAGCATCGAATTCGTTTTTAAAAAAGTAATGAGAGTACTGATAAATCTTTTCAGTTTCCCTTCCCAACTTTCTTCCATATCCTGATCCCATGTGGATAAAAGGGGCATAAAACGCTCTAGCACTTCATCAAAAATCCGCTCAAACATTTTCTCTTTAGTTCTGAAATAATAATGAAGCAAAGCCCGGTTAATTCCGGCACGATCCGATATCTCCTGCATCCTGGCTCCATCAAATCCTTTAGATTCGAACACCTTTCTTGCGGCCACCAAAATCGCCTCCTCCGTGGAAATGCTTGTTTCTGCGTTCATATCAATGTTTGTTAATTTTAACATTTTTTTTTAACAATTCTGTTAAATGTAAGAATATTTTATTTATTTTACACCATCAAAATATTAGAAGACAAGTTTTGTTTATGGGGGAATTCTTAGCTTCTAATGAAGCACGCAATTAAGCGAGCGCGACAACTGTATTTGTTAAGCCAGGCTATTGTGCCGTTTATCGTTACATCTCGTAATTAGAATATTCATACATTAAGAATAATGGAGGTAAAGCCAAAAAATGCCGGAACACGCAAACTGTTTGATAGTGCGGTGCTTGAAAGATTAACACGAACGCATATTGCTATCCCAACTTCAATACTTGCTTTGTATGCGGTAGTTCTATTCTATTGGAGTCTGACAAACACTGTACTGCCATGGGGCATTTCCACACTTCTTTTCTTTGTAGGATGGTTTGTATTTACATGGGTTGAATACAATGCACACAGGTATGTTTTTCACATGTCCACTTACTCGACGCTGAGATCAAAGATTCAATACATAGTACATGGTATCCATCATGAGTATCCAAGAGATAAAGACAGACTGGCCATGCCTCCAATCCTAAGTTTAAGCATTGCCACGATTCTGCTGTTGGTTTTAAGACTAATTATGGGGGACTATGTTTTTGCATTTTTACCCGGATTTTTAGTGGGGTATTCAGTTTATCTTGGCATCCATTACATTGTTCACGCCTTTCCACCGCCTCGAAACTTTTTTAAGGCGCTTTGGATAAACCACAGCGTTCATCATTATAAGGACAGTGAATCAGTTTTTGGCGTTTCATCTCCTTTGTGGGATTACATTTACGGAACAATGCCTAGAAGTACCAGAAATGGTTGACATCCGGTTTAATAATCCAAAATGGTTATGAAGGCATTACTTATGTACTCACAAGCCTATGTACAATTCTGAAAACAGGGAAAAAATACTTGCCTGTACTGAGAATCTCTTCAAAAAATACGGCACCAGAAGTATTTCCCTGGATGATATTGCTCATCACCTGAACATGTCAAAGAAAACCATTTATGAATCATTTGCAGACAAAAATGATATCGTATGTCAGACCATAACCATCCTTCGAAAAAGAATGGAAGAATTAGTAGAGGCCACTTTTGACAAACCTGCCAACCCTGTTGAACGATTGATAAAAATTTTCATCTGCATCATATCCATGATGAGGGAAACCAGCCCTTCATTGATTCATGATTTACAAAAGTATCACGAGAACGCCTGGCAAATCCTGAAGGAGTTTAGGGATGATTTTTTGACCAGCAAGATCAAAGACACTGTAATTGATGGAATCAGGAAACAATATATAAACTCAGCACTTGATGTAAATTTTTACGTTACCTTTTTTCTTCATGTGGCTCAACTGTCTGGCAATGAAAAACTTTTTCCACGGACAAAGTATTCAGACCAGACAGTAGCAATCAATTTGATTGATTGTCTGGTCAAAGGGATTGCTACCAAAAAGGGAAGACGTGTTAGCAAGAATCTGAAATTAACACCCTTCAAAGCCTAAATTAAACTATAAAATAATAATCGGTCAATGAGTATCAAGAATCTATTTATTCTTTTTAATCTCTTCCCCGCATTACTCTTTGCGCAAGAGGTTCAACGCTATTCTCTCAAGCAGTGCATTCAACGGGCGATGACGGAGAATGTTTCAATCTCAAAGCTCAACTGGATGAGGATGAAGGAAGACGAAAAACAAAGGAAGTGAAAACTACTGCCCTTCCTCAGATTGATGCAACTGGAAAACTGATGGATAATGTGCTGCGGCAAGCCTTTGTTTTTCCGGCAGCATTGGGCGATCCGAATGCGGGTCCGGATGACTACATTGTGCTGCGTGGCGGGCTTCAATATACAACATCAATTAATGTGTAGGCAAATCAACAGATCTTTAATCAAAGCCTGTTCCAAGGTATCAGGGCTGCAAAAGTAAGCGAAGATTTTTATAAGCTTAACCGTGAACGAATTGAAGAAGAACAATCTACCAAGTTGCTTCCTTATTTTATCATTTTATCGCGTAGCAACTTTGAAGACTCAACAAATTGTTTTGGAGTCCAATCAGGAAGAATTGCAAAAGAGCGTTGCCATCACCAATGATCGTTTTAACAATGGCTTGGCCCGGAAGCTAGATGTCGACAGGTTACAGGTTGCCCTCTGAAAACCCCCAATAATGCTGTAATGTGCCCAGATGCCAACAAACAAAGTTTTGTGTTATTTACTTTACATTAACGACGGCTTGACATTACGCATGTCCACCGGGGAGCGGTAGAGGTAATAACGGTGGGAGGAGCCCAGGCTGAATATCAGTACAAACGGATCAGACGGGACAAAAGGGACAGGTCGCGGGAATCCACCTTGAGCCTTACCCCTTTAGGATAAACCAGCTCCAGCTGTCGCTCCGCACCGGAAATCCGCTGCCATCGGTTTCCACCCTGACAAAACCGGTGGATTAAGGCATGTTATTCCCAAAATGATTGTAAGACAAGAGGCTTTTGACGGCTCCCTGTTCATTTCGTTCGGCCGGGATATTCCTGACAGGTTGGTCGCCACCAGAGCCTGTTTCCGCTTCTCCCGGCACAGGTAAAGATACAACTTTTTCATAATGCAAGTCCAGCATTTTTTCATCCGCCAGATGTTTGCTGTCCAGCAACGTCTGCATCGGAGTTTTCCCATAGCAGTGTTTTCCTGAATGGGTCCTTTCATTGTTATAACTGTGGAGCCAACCTTCCAGATCCTTTTGAAGTTCATCCAGTGAATTATAGATCTTCTTCCTAAAGGCTATTACGTAAAACTCCTCCTGGATGGTACGGTGGAAACGTTCACAAATACCGTTGGTCTGGGGGCTTTTTGCCTTGGTTTTGGAATGGTCGATATCCTCAATGGCAAGGTATAACTGGAACTCATGATGCTCTCTTGCACCGCAGTATTCGGTACCCCTGTCTGTAAGGATCCGCAGGAGCCTGATATCATGCTGCTCATAAAAGGGGATCACACGGTCATTCAGCAGGTCTGCCGCAACCAGTGCGTTCTTCCTGTCATAGAGTTTGGCTTGGGCCACCTTTGCGTAGGTGTCAATAAAAGTCTGCTGGTATATCCTGCCTACTCCTTTTATAGTTCCCACATAATAGGTGTCCTGTGCACCAAGATATCCGGGGGGGTGTGTTTCAATCTCCCCATGGGCTTTCTTCTCTTCCTTTGCCTTTTCCAACGCTACGCTACGACCTGGGCCTCTGTAAGCACAACCCCATCGTGGGCAACTCTGGCTTCCAATGCTTTTAGCCGTTTTTTGAAGGTTTCCAGGTCATGACGCAGCCATCCACACCTACTCCTGCGGGTGAAATAAAGACACCCTTCTTTTTAAGCTCGTTGTATGCACGCAGCTGGCCCAGGGCAGGATTCTCAAAAGCAAACTGAACTACTGCCTCTTCTATTTCCGGTTCGATCCGGTTCTTTCATTGGGTATCCTTTTACCCAGCTCACGAAGAGCGAGTTCTCCTCCCTGATCGTAAAGATCTTTGAACCTGTAAAAGCTGTCCCGGCTGTAGCCGAATAGTTTGCATGCCTGGGAAACATTGCCTAATTGTTCCGCTAACTGTAATAAACCTACTTTGGTTTTTATTGCCTTTGTCTCTGTATTCATCTGACAGTTCTTTGTATCCGTCCGATAAACCCCATATTTCAGAATCCGGGTTCAATTGGTAAACTTGTCGCATGAAAAGACAAGATGAACAGGAAATGAAAATGCTTTATCTGGAATGGAAAGATTCCGGCAGAAGCAAGGCTGATTTTGCCAGTGAAAAAGGTATCGTCCGCACCACATTTTATTACTGGACCACCCGGTTCACCAAACAGGAAAACCTTTCCTCCATTGACGGGGAATTCCGTCAGTTGGAGTTACCAAACAATGATCCCGCACCTTCCGGGCGTGTCGTCGCCCGTATCAGTTACCCTTCCGGGATCAGCCTGGATCTGTATGGGCCTGTCAGTGCAGACCTTGTCAGGGAGCTTGTCCGGTAGGCTGTGCTCGCCATTTCCAACTCCTGCAGGTATTTCCTGTATGGCAAGCCCACCGACATGCGCTTCGGCATTAACTCCCTTACTGGCCTGGTGAGAAACGAACTGGGTTTTGATCCGATGAACGGTGACGTGTTCATTTTTATAGGCAAAAGAGGCAACCAGGTCCGGATGGTCCAGTGGGACAGGGACGGTTTCGCCATGTACATCAAAAAGCTTGAGAGGGGTACTTTTGAGCGCCCCAGGATTAACGGAAACGCCATCCCCGGCAGTCAGCTGGCCCTGCTTTTACAGGGGGTAAAGCTCGAATCGGTGAGCTACAGAAAGCGCTATGACCCCTTAAAAAGGGGGTGAAAAAAAGAGGCTTTTTTGTTGAAAAAAGTGGCTTAAAAGCATGATAAACCCGCTTTTTATACCTACTTTCAACTTATGGAAAACACAGGGACGGACTACAAAAAACGCTACGAGGAAGCCCTGCAGATCCTATCGGAAAAAGAGGAAATCATTCTCCAAAACGAAGCCCGGATAAGCAAAGACGAGCACCTCATCGCCGATCTAAGTTTCGAACTGGGCAGGCTTCAGAAATACATTTTCGGCTTCAAAAGCGATAAACGATCAAACAACGTCGGCCTGAACCAGATGGGCCTTTTTGAACTGGGCACCACCCAGGCGGTACAGGAGGAGCTTTCCGAATCCATACAGGAAGTCCAGCAAAAACAGCCACCCAAGAAAAGGGCCAAAGGCACCGGACGCATGAGCCTTCCGGAAGCCCTGGAAAGAAAGATCATTCTGATCGAGCCCCTGGAATCCACAGAAAACTGTGTAAAGATCGGTGAGGAAGTGACCGAGGTACTCGAAGTCGTCCCTTCCTCATTCTATGTAAAGCGTTACGTAAGGCCAAAGTATGCAAGGGCCAACGGGGAGGGGATCATTATCGGTATCCTGCCCGACCGCGTAATCGAGAAGGGAATCCCTTCAGAATCGGTGGTCGCCCAGCTAACTGTTGACAAGTACGTGTATGGAATGCCCCTGCACAGACAGCTGGACAAGTACAACAAGATGGGGGTAAGAATCCCCGCTTCCAGTGCCTCTGACTGGATCATGAGAGGATGGGAACAGCTTAAACCTCTCAGCGAGCTGCTTCGTCTGATGGTTCTCCGTCAAAAATACCTTCAAGTGGACGAAACACCGCTAAAGGTACTTGACAGGGACCATAAAGATGGCATCCATAAGGGCTATATGTGGCTGTACCATGCTCCGGTGGACCGGCTGGTACTCTTTGATTACAGAAAAAGCAGGGACAGTTCCGGTCCCGCTGAAATGCTTGCCGATTTTAAGGGGATCATTCAGACGGATGGCTATGGCGTCTATGAATCCCTATATAAGGACCACAGTGAAATCCTGCTGACTTTCTGTATGGCCCATGCCAGAAGATATGTGAAGCTTTGCATATCAGACGCAAGTTCGACGAGGCAGCAGTTTATGACAGGGATAGGGCTTCTTGGGCGATGGGGACGATTGCCAAACTGTATGCAGTAGAAAAACAGATTAGGGAAGCCGAACCGCCCCTGCCCGAAAACCTCATCGTCAAAAAGCGGGTGGAGGAATCCCAACCCATACTGCGGGAACTACACGACTGGATGCTCGCCGAGTATCCCAAGGTACTCCCTTCCTCACCGATAGGAAGGGCAATCGCCTATGCACTTCCGCTCATGGACAGCATGAAGCTATACACCCTCCACGGACAACTTCAGATTGACAACAACCTTATTGAAAACGCCATCAGACCGATTGCCCTGGGACGGAAAAACTACCTGTTCGCTGGTACCCACGCCACTGCCCAGAATGCCGCAATGATCTACTCCCTGTTCGCAACATGCAAAAAGCACGGGGTAAATCCCCATGACTGGCTACTCGACGTGCTGCGAAAACTCAACAACCCCACCTATGACGGCAAGTTCTCCGACCTGCTGCCCCACAGGTGGAAAAATCATCAAGGGAATCCCAGCTAATTTTAATAGGGGGTTGGCCGTTTGCTTACGAAAATTTATCAAAATTAGATGCCGTAGGGCCAAGTTGGGTTAAAAAAACCCTTCCAAAAAATGCTTGGAAAGGCAATAATGCAAAGCAAAAATTGATTTTTTAATAAAATTTCAACCCCGTCCCGGACTTTATACCCGGTAAGAACCACTCGATACCCAAAAAATACAGACTCAATCTCCATAGGAACTTCACCGGTTCCGTGCAACAGCGTTTTCATGCTTGGCTTTACAAGCCGCACGAAAACTTAGTTGTTATAGGCAGTGGTTCTTTGTATGTTCGGAAATTACTTCACTACTTTAAGAAACACGTCATCTAAAGGCGATATTGATGGTCCGAAATAGTGAGTGAGTTTTCCATTTTCGTCAATCAAATATTTACTAAAATTCCAGTCAGGAGCGTGGTCGTTCCAACCATTTGAATTACTATCTGAAAGCCATTTGAAAACGGGATGTTGTTCTGGTTTTTTTACTACCACGCCTTTTTTTGCAATCGGAAATGTTACCCCATAATTTACTTGGCAGAACTGTGAAATGTCTTCGTCATTACCTTTTTCTTGTTCAGCAAAATCATTTGAGGGAAAAGCAATAATAGTCAATTTGTTGCCTAACTTTTCGTGAAGAGATTGTAACTCGGCATATTGTCCCGTATAACCACAGTTTGAAGCAGTATTTACTAAAAGTATTTTTTTTCCAGTAAATGTAGAGAAATCAATCTCTTTTCCGTTCGACAAGCTTGCGTGCAGGTCAAATATAGACGTTGGTGCTTCTATGCTTTGCTCATTAAACAAAACAGCTCCGTTTTTGCTGAATTTTCCTATTTTGCGGATAAACGGATAAAAAAATCGTAATAGTTTTTGTTTAAATGTTTCCATTTTTTTTAATTTAATAGTTTAACTTATTCGAAATCCTCGGTTACTAAAAGCTGGAAGAACCTCTTCAAAAGTATTTTCAATACTTTCATTTTCATCTTTTAGTGCAAGACTATATATTAAAGGCATATAATTGTCGGGAGTAGGAGCAGCCATTAAGCCCAATTTATTTTTTTCGTAATTTACTATGCTTTGTATATCGCCTTTATCCAATTGTTGTTTTATCCATTGATCAAACTCTATATCCCAACCATAAGGAGTCATATTTCCATTAAAAAATCGTTTGCCTGCCTCTTTTAAATTATGTACAACTGCACCGCTACCAATTATTACAACACCCTTATCTCGGTTTGAGCTGTTTTGCTAAATCAAAATGATATTGAGCAGATTGGTAATAATCAATACTCATTTCAAAAACAGGAACATCGGCCTTTGGGAACATGTGTTTAAGCATAGGCCATGCACCATGATCTAAGCCCCACTCTGTTGTTTCTTTTACCTTTGGAATAAGCCTGGCTACTTCTTTTGCTGTTTCGGGAGAACCAGGTGCAGGGTATTTTTCGGTATAGTATTCTGGTGGAAAACCATAATAATCATAAATTGTTTTAGGTGCCGAACTTATATTAACAAGCGTTCCTCTCGTACACCAATGTGCAGAAATTACCAAAATAGCTTTTACTTCATATTCTTTTCTAATGTTTTCTCCTATTTGTCCTAAGCTTGTTAAAAAAGGATTTGCATTTAGCCCTAAAGGAATATCCATTGGATTACCATGTGATGTAAAAAGCACAGGCATTTTCTTAGTTGAAGAAAAATAAGAAGTTATTTTAGAAAATGCCTGTAATTTCATATTATGCGTAACTAATGGAGTAAATGCTAATAGTTTTAAAAAATATTTGCGCTCCATACTTTAATTATTTCTACTGCCGTAACTGTTATAATACTTTAAAGTTGTTTTAGAATTTCATTCACGCTTGCTCTCTTCTTATAATCAGGATTAAAATGAACATATTTAATTATTCCGTCTATGCCAATAATGTAAGTAGCAGGGACAGGCAGGGTATTGCTATCATCCCAGTTTGCTTTTTTTAGGCTTGCTCCAAGCATCGTATTAATTATAAATGCCTCTGTGTTTTTCATTTTGTACGAAACTCCGTAAGCATTCATAATCTTATATCCTTCATCATAGATGACAGGGAAAGTAATATTCGTTTTAACAATTGTCTTTTGAATATATTCCTGCCGCTCCGGTGTAACGGCAATTACGGATGCACCTCTGTCCAATACGGTTTGTAATTCATCTTGTAATTTGCTCAGGTGTTTCTTACAAATAGGACACCATTGTCCTCTATAAAAAATCAGCACAACGGGTCCTTTATTCAATAGATCATTTAAATTAATGTTCTGTGCGTTTTGGTCAACACCCATAAAATTGGGGGCGACACTTCCAACTGATAGTGCTTTCATATTTATTTTTTTGAAAAAGAAGCTAACATTTCTGGATTACGCAAATAATTTGCTACCCAAACCACCAAAAGCATAACAGTTTGTGGAATAAACATTTCGTCATTGCTCATGTGTGTAACAATGGCCCCCCCCAAGTGAGCACTCAACAATAACACACCAAGTGATGATGTTTTGGGAATAATAAAAAAAATAGCTGCAATAAGCTCACCAATACCTATCAACATGAGTTTTCCATCTAACCCCCATTTAGAAAAATTTGCGGACATTTCTTCACTGCCCATCAGTTTCATGGAGGCACTCATCACAAATAATGCTCCCATCAGCCCTACCAATATCCATGCGGAAATTTTTCGTGTTTTGCTCATTTCATTTGTTTCCATATTTATTGTTTTAAGTTTTTTTGTTTTGACAAAGATACTTATTTTTGCTTTCTTAAGTATATCAGTTACCTAAAGGAAAGTAAAAGTAAGTTATGAGTAAGACAAATCATACGGAATGCCTTTCTGCAATGTTGCCTGTAAGAGATGCAATTGATGCTATTAGCGGAAAATGGAAATTGATGATTTTGATTTCAATTTCGTCAGGGAACAATCGATTTAGAGAGATTGAGCGGAGTGTCCCTAAAATTACTTCCAAAGTTCTTGCTAAAGAATTGAAAGACTTGGAAGAACATCATTTGATTAAAAGAACAGTTTACGATGAGTCGCCTGTTTTGGTTGAATATACTACGACAACATATTCGAAGACTTTGCAACCTGTGATTGAAGTGCTTAGAAATTGGGGTATCAATCACCGTAAAAAAGTCATTGGAAAATAACTCATTTATGCATCGCCTGTCCAAAAGTTTGAAAGTTGTGCAGTCGCCATACCATTGCCTATACTTACTTCTTGTATCACCTTTTTCCGATATAAGCCTTCCATAATGGAAGACTTATAAAATTTTATTGAATGGTATTTATTTGGGAAAGATATTTTTATTGGCAGCTGTTTTTTTTTGGGTATTCAACTGTCACGTTTAATTGTCGTAAAAAGTCACTTTCTTCTATTTTGGTTACTGGTCCAGTCGGCCAAAAATCTATTGAAACTGTAATTAAAGGAATAATTAAGAGATTACCACCTCAAAAATGTTTTTTTTATCATGATTAGATGTTAATATATAAAATATTTGAACAAGGCACTTTTTCAATAACTAAAAAGTAGGTATATTGACAGGGTAAGCAGAAAGTTATGGAAAAGCGGTTTAAGAGTTTGTCTTTGTTCGAGTTTCACGAGCGGTTTCCCGATGAGGAAAGCTGTGTGAAGTACCTGGCATCCCTGAAGTGGCAGGATGGCTATCAGTGCAAAAAGTGCGGCCACGGGCACTATTGTCAGGGTATTGAAAAGTATGACAGGCAGTGCACCAAATGTAGACGTCTGGAATCCCCGAAGTCCGGGACCCTGTTCCACCGGTGCAAGTTCCCCCTTTTGAAGGCGTTTTACATCGTCTACTACGTGTCTACCAGCAAAAGTGGGATCAGCAGCCCTGAACTTAGCAGGAAGCTGGAACTTAGGCAGAAGACCTGCTGGCTGTTCAAGCAGAAGGTGATGAGGGCGATGTCAAGCAGTGGAAACCACCCAATGGATGGTAAAGTGGACGTAGACGAGACCTATGTGGGTGGCCAGGACGAAAAGGCTGTGGGACGCAATGAAGGTAAGAAACAGATCATGGTGGTGGCCGTGGAGCGCAAAGGAAAGGGAGTTTCCCGCATCTATGGACGTGTAGTCGATACAGCTGCCCGTAAGCATTTAAAGCGTTTTATGATGGACCATATAGCTCCCGGTGCAGCGGTGAGGACTGACCGTTGGAGCGGATATAGAGGTCTTGAAAGTGAATTTCCCAAGCTAGTCAGGGAGAAATCAGAAAAGAAGGGAAAGAACTTCCCACAGCTACACAGAACTGTGATGCTATTCAAAGCCTGGCTGAGGGGTATCCACCATTCTGTAATCCATCTTCAGCCCTATATTGATGAATATACCTATCGCTTCAACAGGCATAAGATGAAGGAGGGAATCTTTGAAAACCTCATAAAAAGAATGGTAGAAAAACCACCATACCCTTACAAAGAATTTTATTTGTCATACGCCTAGTTCAATAAAATATTATTATAGTTTTTTCTATTTATGGCCTATGATTACTCAGCGTGAGATAATCAATCCTCTTTCTTCCTATCTAATTCATAAAAATTATCCAGCTTCTTGTTTTTAGGTTTAAAAGTAGATAAGGTTTGCCTTACTGACAATTGCCGTAAATGGTTTCGTAAGTTGAATTCCCGGGCTGAAAGTGAAAAGGCCCTGGTCTGATAGTGGGAAACAACCAATTCCCCCTCGACCCTGTAAAAACAATCTTTCCCATTTAGCCAGTGCTGGACCTTGCAATCCTTTATTTTTCCCAATAATGAGTTGCCATAAATCGTGTAGTGTTTTTTTACCGCCGGATACTTGAGGATATTCTCCAAAAACAGATTTTTGTCCAGCCCGGATCCGGTCGCTAAAAAAGCGGAATAATCGAGGTTGAGACTGTTATATTTGTTTTTTGTAAAGACGAGACATTTGCATATATCCGTGTATACAGCAATACCAATACAGGAATAAATACCTATTTCTGTATCCAAATATTCATTAAAAAAATTAAATATATTTGCTTTTATTTAGATATAAATTTATATTAGTTGGTAAAAATAGG
>NZ_JABURL010000044.1 GCF_014762705.1 Cyclobacterium sp.
TCCTGGATTTTACCACCGCGCAGTTTTTTTCGTATTCCCGGATTTCCTGGTCTACCTGATCTGTATCCACTTTCCGGGAGAAAAGCTGTATCAGCTGCTCCTTATCTTCAAAACCCCATTCATTCCGGAGCTTTTCGAATGTACTGTTGAGATTTTGTAGCTTTTCGGTAGCTTTTTCTTTTTTGGTTTTAAAATTCTCCAGGTTTGCCAAATTGGTTGCCGCTTTGCTTTTTGTATCATTCAATACTTTCTGTTTGCTATCCAGCAAGTTGGCTGTTTCCCGGATGTCTTCCTGAACCTTTTCTATGGTTAGTTGGATAACTTCTCTTGTTTTTTGAAGGTAAGCCTCGGTAAAATCCGGATCTGTGATCTCTTCCTGTTTGGCTTTCAGGGTACTGTTCAGCCCCAAAAGATGCTGCTCCACTTTCTGAAATTCTTTTTGATCCTGCTCTATCTGTATGCGCAACTGATCCAGCTTTTTCCTCAGCGTCCTGCTTTTAATTTGCAGGTCTTTCTGCTTCTGTACTTCGTCCTCCAATTTTTGCTGCATGGCTTGCAGGGTCTGCAAATCGGCGATTCCCTGTTTCCCAAGCTTTTGCTGAACTTCATTCAGCTGATCCTTTACCCGCTTGAGTGCTTCAGATTTATTTTGAATTTGCTGGTTTTCATTTTCTTTTTGAGTCTGCAGTAGCAGCAGGTCACGGGCCATTTGTTGGCTTTGGTCCAGTACTGTTGCCGCTTTACCCAGCTCACCTTTAACATTTTCCAGTAATTCCTTTGACTGGTCTGGATTGAGCGGGGAAGGATGCTCAGAAGATCCACATAAAGGGCAGGGCTCTCCCTCATTAAGAACATGGGCATGATGTTGCAAAGCTTTTTTCTCAATTAGTCGCTCCTTCTCCGCTTCAAGTGTTTGGATGGCAGTTTTCTGGGCTTCAACCCATTTGTCAAAATCTCCATATGTCTGGGGGAGCTTTTTGGTAATGGTTTCTATCTGCATAGCGTATTGCTGAAGGTGCAGCTCCATTTCTTTCATTTCTTCCCGGATCTCCAGGCCTTGCTCCTCAAATGTCTTCCAGTCCCTGGCATCATTTCTATACATAGCCAACAGTTCGCTGCCCCCGTTTTTTTCTGCCTTTTCCGCTTCCTGATCTGATTCAGTCCACTGTTCTTTAAGGGTTTTTTCCTGTTGCAGGGAGTTTTCCAATTGAGGTTTTAAGACATTTAATTTGTCCTGCGCAGCTTTAAGTTCTTCCCTGATGACCTGTATTTCCAGGACTTTTTTCAAATCCCTGATTTTAGCCTCCCTTTTGGACCTTTTATCGGCTTTTTCCTTCAGGTCCGCTTCTTCTCTCTCCAGGTTTTTGATCTCCTGTACATAACTCAATTTAAATCGGGAACAGTCGGTGAAGCCTACACTGGCTTCCTCCAGGTTCATTTCTTCCTCCTGGATTTTTTCCCAGACAGGCCACAGGTGGGTTCTGGCCTGAAGAAATGCTTTCAATTCCGTTTTCTTTTTATCTATATCAGGAATTTGCTTTTCCAGGATCTCCCAGGATTGCTTTTGCGCTTTGAGTTCCTGGTGCTTTTCCTTGATTCCCTCCATTTGCTGCAGCTCGCGGCTAGATAAATCAAAGGATTTTTTTTTATTTTCCAGTTCCTCCCCGATAAGGGACTTTTCATTCATTTTGTCGTTGAGCATTTCTGGAGACAAGTGTTCAAGGGCTTCCAATTTTGTTTGCAACTTGATCCCTTCTTCTTTTTCCCTTTTCAGGAGAGTACCTGTTTTTCCGGAAAGATCAAACCGTTCCAATCCAAATAGTTCTTTCATCATATCGGCTCGTGGCCTGGGTGTCAGATCAATGAATTCCCTGAATTTTCCTTGAGGAATGATAACCGTTTGCTTGAAGTGTTCTTTCTTCATGCCAATGATGGTCTCCGCCCGTTCGGCTATAGGAACCATTTCTTCACCTTGCCTTTTGTAAAAAGTATGCTCTGCTGGCCGGATGTCATCAAAGTTCTTAGGGTTTCTTTTGACAGCATACCTGGCCAGGTAGCTAAAGCTGTGGTTTTTTCCTGCTGTGAACTCAAAGTTGATCAGTAAAAGATCACTTTGCAGGTTGATCATGCTGTTTTTTTCTCCTTTATCAGAAAGCCTTTCGGTGCTGCCATACAAAGCCAGCAAAATGGCCTCCAAAATTGATGATTTGCCGCTCCCTACCGCGCCGAAAATGCCAAAAAGCCCGGCGGCCGTGAGTTGACTGAAATCGATGGTTTGGGGTTTTTTATAGGAATAGAGTCCCTGAAGGGTAAGTTTTATGGGAATCATTGGGTTTCATTTTGACTGATCACTTCTTTAAAAATAGCAATTAATTCGGGATTGGGTTCTTGCCCTTTTTCATCCTGGTAATACATCCCGAAAAGCGTAACCATATCTTTTTCCAGGTCTGCCACCTGCAATTGCTGGTCTGCACCGGATAATTTGTTCTTGATTTGCGGGATGAGGTTAATGATGCCATCATGTGCTTTCATCAGGCTACGCCTGGTAGAAGCATCGATCGAGTGTTCGGTTTCATAGGTGAGTTCCACAAAACAATTCGGATGCGCCTCCAGCCATTCGAAGGCAGTTTGCAGGTCTGCAAAGGTTTTTCGTTCCAGGCTTCTGCCCTGGGTAATCGGTATGGCTTCATAGCTAACCGCTTCTCCCGGTTTGGCATAAATGAGGACGACTTGTTTTTGCTGACCTGCTTCACTAAATGAATAAGCCAGGGGTGAACTGGCATACACCACGGGGAATGGTGTTTTGCTGACAGCATGGTAACGGTGAAGGTGGCCAAGGGCAGCATATTGTACCTGATCAGGGATGTTGTGTGTGAAGAGGGCCTGGGTTCCCCCGACATGGAGGATAGGGCGCTCACTTTCTGGCTCGGGTTCCGGTTTTTCTCCCTCCTTCAGGAAGAAAAAATGGCCCAAAAATAAATTGACACCTTTGTCGTCACAGTATTTTTCTGCCAGGGTTTTCCACCTGCCCGCCAATAAACTCCTGAGTTCTTCCTCCCTGTCCTTTTCACCCAGATAGCTGCGCAGTAATATTTCGTTGGCATAGGGCGCGAGTAGTATGCGGACCGGAAAATCCACCTCGGGCAATTTCAACGATACAAACCCGGTATCTGCATCGAGGATTTCCAATCCATTATCCAATTTTCCCTTTGGGATAACTGTGTCGTATTTTCCATAAAAGAAAATTCCCATTTCCCTGGCCAGGGGATCCGGTGCTTCAATAAACTGGGTGGAATCATGGTTTCCTGAGATGGCAATGACGGGACGTTTTCCGTAATTGGAAAGTTTTCGGAGTGTGCGGTAAAGTAGCTCTACGGCTTCATGGCTGGGGTTGAAATTGTCAAAAATATCTCCTGCGATCAAAACCAGGTCTACATCATTGCCCTCTGCAATGGCAACAATTTCTTCGAGCACCAGCACCTGTTCCTCATATCTGGAAACTTCCTGAAGCTTTTTGCCCAAATGCCAGTCGGCCGTATGTAAAATTTTCATCTGTTTTTATTATTTTTCAAAGGTCCTATCTAGTCCCGTACCGAGGTTTCCCCAATTCGGGAGCAGCCCACAATGATAATCACCCCTCCGTGTGTCCTTATCGTCATGCTCGATTTCAAGTCTTCAAAAATGAACTGCTAAAACATTAATTAAAGTTTCAATTTACGCCAAACCAGGGGTAGGGCAATAAAAATTCATGAAATTTTAATGACAATATGGGTGGGTTTTTAATAAAAAATAGTAAAATTGGATTTATAAAGCCCCTATTTGCTTTATGGTTTGGTAGGCTGGTTGTAACCGATGAAATTTATGAAATTAATTTTTGGAATATTGATGATCAGCCAGTTGGCTGTAGTTTTTTCTTCAAATGCCCAATCCCCTCTTACAGCTCCGGATTCCCTGTTGATCATACAGGAGGGGATTGCCAGCTATTACGGTACCAGGTTTCATAACCGCATGACAGCCAACGGGGAGATTTATGACATGTGGGAATTTACTGCGGCTCACAAGCACCTTCCCTTTGGCACCCTGCTAAAAGTCACCAATAAAAAAAACGGTTACCAGGCAATAGTTCGGGTAAATGACCGCTTGCCCAAATCATCCAGACGTATCATAGACCTTTCTAAAGGTGTGGCCGAGCACCTGGACATGGTGAATGACGGGATTGTGCCGGTAAGCTTGGAATTGCTCAGCCACCATGCCATAGATTGGGTTAGAAATCAGTACAGGGAAGTGCCTCGGGACATCCGGTTGAGAAGCTATTTTCATGGGATAGCCTACCAAAAGGACCAGGAAATCATCAAGAAACCATTGAGATAGACGGATAGAGGTATAAGTTGTATTTTTTGAAATTATTTTCGGCATAAAAAGGTTTTCTCACCAGAAATCCTGGCCAGTCCAAATTTTATATCAGGTCCGGTACAGGTCTATGGTCATTACAGATTATTGTTTTACTTTTGAAACACGAACCCCTATTAAACACCTTTCTATATGCGCAAAGTGAAAGCCAAAAAGCACCTGGGGCAACATTTCCTTACGGACTTGCATGTGGCAGAAAGGATTGCCAATTCGCTTTCAGGTCACATGCAGGTAAAAAAGGTGTTGGAGATAGGTCCGGGTATGGGCGTCTTGACTGATTTTCTGGTACAGCAGCCCTGGGAATTATTTCTTTTAGAAATAGATGAAGAGTCTGTGGAATACCTGCAGGAAAAATATGCCGATCCTGCCGTAAAAATAATCAAAGGGGATTTTCTTGACCGCAAGTACCGAACCTTATTTGAGGAGCCTTATGCCATGATTGGCAATTTCCCTTACAATATTTCCAGCCAAATTTTTTTCAAAGTTCTGGAGGAAAGGCATCATGTTACCGAAATCGTAGGGATGTTACAAAAGGAAGTAGCCGAAAGGATCGCTTCAAAAAAGGGCAATAAGACCTATGGCATATTGAGTGTATTGCTTCAGGCCTTTTATGACGTAGAGTATTTATTTTCTGTACCCCCTGAAGTTTTTGATCCACCGCCGAAAGTAAATAGTGGGGTGATCCGCCTGAAAAGGAATTCCACTGGCCAACTTGCCTGTGATGAAAAGCTATTTTTCAGGTTGGTCAAACAGGCATTCAATACCCGAAGAAAAACCCTTCGCAATGCTTTAAAGCCAATGGGGCTTTCGGAAGTATTTAAAAATGAGCCCATGCTGGACTTGAGGGCCGAGCAACTCGGGGTGGAAGAATTTGTTTATTTAACCCAACAACTGGAAGCATCTTGGAACCAATAAAATCATTTGAACTCTCCAAAGAGTACTTGGAGGCTTTAAGGGAAAGCATAGAAAATGAAAACAGTGTTTTCATTCAGGAGTCCATGCAGGATGCCAACAGAGCAGATGTGGCTGCTCTGTTGGATGAGCTGGACATGGAGGAGGCACTTTTTGTGCTGCGTGCCCTGGATCTTGATTTTTCTGCCGATATCCTTATTGAGCTGGATGAAGATTCGCAGTATAAGGTAATCACCACCATCCCTCCCGAAGAACTCGCTACCCTGATTGATCACATGGATTCTGATGACGCGGTGGATGTCCTCAACCAATTGGTGGTCAATGATAGGGAGGCAGTCATCAGCCACCTGGAGAAGAAAGAAAAATCCCTGTACATTATTGAACTGCTACGATATGACGAGGACAGTGCGGGGGGCTTGATGGCCAAGGAGATCATCAAAGCTAACCTGAACTGGACGGTGGTGCAGACGATTGAGGAAATCAGGAGACAGGCAGAGAATGTGGAAAAGATTTTTTCCATCTATGTGGTAGACAACAAGGAAAAACTTCTGGGTCGGATTGCGCTAAAAAAATTAATTCTGGCCTCATCTGATACCAAGGTGGCGGACTTGTATGAGGACAAT
Organism: Cyclobacterium sp.; assembly: GCF_014762705.1. Classification (GTDB taxonomy): domain Bacteria; phylum Bacteroidota; class Bacteroidia; order Cytophagales; family Cyclobacteriaceae; genus Cyclobacterium. The sequence goes on from NZ_JABURL010000044.1 coordinate 5,946, forward strand.
ATCATTTCCGTGCCTACCTATATGGAGGGAGAAGAAGTGGCAGAAATCATGCGCCGGTATGACCTGGAGGCAGTACCGGTGGTAAATGTAAAAGGCAAACTGGTGGGCAGGATTACGGTGGATGACATTTTAGACCTTATTCGTGAGCAGGCAGAGGAAGATATTCAGGCCATGACTGGTTTCTCTGATGATGTAGAAGAATCCGATTCCATATACCGGCTTTCCAGGGCCAGGTTACCCTGGCTGCTAATTGGTATGGTGGGGGGACTGATGGGAGCAGGTTTTATTGGATTTTTTGAAGAAGGCTTGAATGCGGTTACGGCTTTGGCCTTTTTTATTCCCCTGATAACAGCTACAGGAGGCAATGTGGGCATACAATCTTCTACTTTGGTAGTGCAAAGTCTGGCCAATAAATCCGTTTTTGAAGACAGCCTCACCAGGCGATTTTTTAAAGTCTTGCTGGTTGCAGTGTTTAATGGCCTCGTATTGGCTGCATTTGTGTTTTTTACGGTGGTATTCCTATACGGGCAGGAGACTAAATTTGGATTGGTGGTAGGCATTGCCCTGTTTAGCGTCGTCTTGCTTGCTTCCTTTATGGGCACATTGACCCCAATTATTTTGGACAAAATCGGTATCAACCCAGCCATGGCCTCGGGTCCCTTTATCACCACTGCCAATGACTTGTTGGGTTTAGGCGTTTACTTTGGGGTTGCAACGCTTTTGTTAAACCTTTAATTAAAACATGAGAATACTCATCATCGATCAAATGCATGAAAGCATTGTCCCATTATTGGAGGAGAAGGGACACCAGGTAGATTACCAGCCTTCCATAGACAGGAAAGGAATTATGGCCTGTCTGGGAGATTATGAAGGTCTGATTATTCGTTCCAAGACTCCCATTGACAGACCATTGTTGGAGAAAGGACGGGGTTTACAGTTTGTGGCCAGAGCCGGGGCAGGCCTGGACAATATTGACCTGGACTACCTGGAGGAAAATAAGATAGCCCTGTACCATGCACCGGAAGGCAATCGGGATGCAGTGGCAGAGCATGCTATCGGCATGCTTTTGGCTTTGTTTAACCATTATATCCAGTCAGACCAGCAGGTTCGTAGCCGGATTTGGGACAGGGAAGCCAACAGGGGTGAAGAATTGGCCGGCAAGACAGTAGGTATATTTGGTTTTGGCAACATGGGGGAAGCCTTTGCCAGAAAGCTACGAGGCTTTGATGTGGAAATCCTGGCTTACGATAAATTCAAGAAAGGTTTTGGAAACTCATGGGTGAAGGAATGTGATTTCAACACCCTACAGGAAAAGGCTGATGTTTTGAGCATCCATGTACCACTTACGCCTGAGACCAGGTATTTTTTTAGCAGTGATGTGATGGCTGGTTTTAAAAAGCCTTTTTACCTGATCAATACGGCCAGGGGGGAGGTTATTAGTATGGATACCTTGAATGAAACTTTGCAAAATGGCGTTTTGAAAGGGGCCTTACTGGATGTGTTGGAAAAAGAAAAACTACAAGCCTTAAGTGCAGCGGAAAGACTTTCATTCGAAAAACTCACCCAGAGGAATAATGTAATTTTTTCGCCCCATGTAGCCGGATGGACACGGGAGTCATACCTCAAAATCAACCAGGTTTTGGTGGCCAAAATCAGTGGTACCTGGATGGGGTAATGGTCTAATAAAAGGGCAGTTAAATTGTAAAATAGGAATTCTTACTTTATCTTTGTCTTTACAAAATACAGGAAGCATAAGGAAACGGTCTCAAAGTTGAGACCGTTATTTTATTTAATGTCAGGCTATTAATTACTGGATATGGGAAACATACAATATTACACAGAAGAAGGTTTGAAGAAACTGAAGGATGAACTTCAGCAACTGAAAACCAAAGGCAGATCTGATATTGCAAGGCAGATTGCGGAGGCCAGGGACAAAGGAGACTTGAGTGAAAATGCAGAATACGATGCTGCCAAAGATGCTCAGGGACACCTGGAGCTAAAGATTGCCAAACTGGAAAATGTACTCGGCAATGCCCGGGTGTTGGATAACTCCAAAGTGGATACTTCCAAGGTCAGTATCCTTTGTACCGTTAAAATCAAAAACATTAAAAATGGCATGACGGTAAGTTATACTTTGGTATCTGAGGAAGAAGCCGACTTGAAAGCCAATAAAATTAGCCTGGCATCTCCTTTCGGAAAAGGTCTGTTGGGTAAAAAAGTAGGTGAAATTGCTGAAATCCAAGCACCTGCCGGTAAACTTGAATTTGAAATATTAGATATCAGTTACTAAATTCCATCCCGATTGCATTGCATCGGGATTTTTTGTTTAGAACCATTAAGCTCCTGAATCATGTCTTCCATATTTACAAAAATAATTAATAGAGAAATCCCTGGATATATTGTCGCAGAGGATGAACATCACATTGCTTTCCTGGATATCATGCCTTTGGTAAAAGGCCATTTATTGGTAGTGCCCAAAAAAGAAGTCGATTACATTTATGACCTGGATGATGCATTATATGCCAGCCTGCACCTATTTGCCAAAAAAGTAGCCAAAGCCCAGGAAAGTGTCGTGTCTTGTACCAGAATAGGCGTAGCGGTTATTGGCCTGGAAGTTCCCCATGTCCACATTCACCTGGTGCCATTGAGGAGTATGGATGATATCAACTTCAACAGGCCCAAATTAAAAGTTCCCAAAGTAGAAATGGAGGCCTTGACCCAAAAGATTAAAACCGCATTTGATAACGCTTGATGACAAAGGGATTTTTTGCCCCCAGGCGGGAATCTACATAGACCCCTGGAAACCCGTCGACAAGGCCGTCATTACCCACGCGCATGCCGATCACGCCCGTTGGGGTATGAAACATTACCTGGCACAAGACCAATCCAAAGAAATTTTAAAGTACCGCCTGGGTGCAGACATACAGCTGGAAACCCTGCCCTATGGAAAGCAATTAAGTATAAATGGGGTAAAGCTTTCTTTACATCCGGCCGGGCATATCCCCGGATCAGCTCAGGTCAGACTGGAATATCAGGGGCAGGTTGCTGTGATCAGTGGAGATTATAAAACCGAAGCGGATGGCATCAGCAGCCCATTTACTCCAATATCCTGCCATATTTTCGTTTCGGAATGCACCTTTGGATTACCCATATACCGTTGGGAAAATCAGGAGAAGGTATTTGCAGACCTGAATCAATGGTGGTGCCGGAATGCCAAAGAAGGACTTTGCTCGGTGGTTTTTGCTTATTCCCTGGGAAAAGCGCAGCGAATTCTCAGGCACCTTGAGCTGGATACCGGCCCTGTATACGCACACGGGGCGATATGGAATACCAATGAGGCACTGGCAGCAGATGGGTTTTTGTTGCCGGAGGTGCAAAAAATCAGTCGGGAAATGCCCAAGGAAAATTACAGAAAGGCTTTGGTATTGGCCCCACCGTCTGCTGCGGGAAGTCCCTGGATGAAGCAGTTTTTTCCTTATAGAACGGCCATTTGCTCGGGCTGGATGAATATCAGGGGCACCAGAAGACGGCGGGCTGCGGATGCCGGTTTCGTATTGTCCGATCATGCAGACTGGACAGGGCTGAATAAGGCCATAGCGGCCACAGGAGCCACCAAGGTTTATTTAACGCACGGCTCCAAAGAGCCATTTGCCAGGCATCTTCAGGAGGCTGGGCTGGATGCGGAAGCCCTGGACACCCTTTTCAAAGGAGAGTCTTCCGATGCCGGCGACGATTGATCATGTCATTTGTCCAAACATTCTTTTGAAAATTGCCTTTTTTATTTCGGGATTTGGTGGGGGCTGGTTAACTTTGCGCATGGCCGAACAGATTTTGATTCTTGATTTTGGTTCCCAGTACACCCAACTCATTGCGAGGCGTGTTCGGGAACTGGATGTATATTGTGAAATTCATCCTTTCAATAAAATTCCACCCCTAACTGCTGACATCAAAGGAGTAATCCTTTCCGGGAGTCCCTGTTCGGTAAGAGATAAGGGTGCTCCGGACCTGGACCTGGATATTTTCAGAGGAAAGATCCCCCTATTGGCTGTTTGTTATGGAGCGCAATTGATGGCCCAAAAATACGGGGGGAATGTCACTCCCTCAGAAATCAGGGAATATGGCAGGGCCAGTCTTTCTCATTTGGACACCCATGCAGCCCTCTTCAAAGAAATGACGCATGGCTCCCAGGTTTGGATGTCCCATGGGGATACCATAAAGGAACTGCCTGAAGGATTTGACATTATCGCCAGCACTCCCTCGGTAAGAATCGCTGCCTATAAAATTCAGGAAGAAGAAACCTATGGTATTCAGTTTCATCCCGAGGTAACCCACTCTACGGAAGGGAAGAACCTATTGAGGAATTTTGTGGTGCAGATCTGTGATTGTTCTCAGGATTGGACATCAGATGTATTTATTGACATCACTGTGGATGAATTGAAAAAAACGATCGGTCCGGACCGGGTAGTAATGGGACTCTCCGGAGGAGTAGACTCTTCTGTGGCTGCCACCTTGATTCACCGGGCCATTGGAGACCAGCTTACCTGTGTGTTTGTGGATAACGGGCTGCTGCGGAAAAATGAATTTGAGGAGGTGTTGGACTCCTACAAAGACATGGGATTGAATGTGATCGGCGTAGATGCCAGGCAAAAGTTTTATGATGCCTTGAAGGGTATTTCTGATCCGGAAGGAAAAAGAAAAGCCATAGGAAGGACATTCATTGAGGTTTTTGACCAGGAAGCCCATAAAATCCAGGGAGTCAAGTGGTTGGGGCAAGGAACCATCTATCCCGATATTATCGAATCTGTTTCCGTCAATGGCCCCTCCGCTACCATCAAATCCCATCACAATGTGGGAGGATTGCCCGATTTCATGAATCTGAAAGTGGTGGAACCATTGAAAACCCTGTTCAAGGATGGTGTGAGAGAGGTAGGAAAAGCCCTGGATATAGCGGATACCATCATCGGTCGCCACCCCTTTCCCGGTCCTGGACTGGGCATCAGGATATTGGGGGATATCACTCCGGATAAGGTACAGACCCTCCAGGACGTAGACCATATTTTCATTCAGGGATTAAAAGATGCCGGCCTGTACGACCAGGTTTGGCAGGCGGGAGCTATCCTATTGCCCATTCAGTCAGTGGGGGTTATGGGTGATGAGAGAACCTATGAAAGGGTGGTGGCCCTTCGCGCGGTATCCTCCGTTGACGGCATGACTGCAGACTGGATCCATCTCCCCTATGAGTTTTTGGGGAAAGTTTCCAATGACATCATCAATAAAGTAAAGGGAGTCAATCGGGTGGTGTATGACATCAGTTCCAAGCCTCCTGCTACCATTGAATGGGAATAAATACCTACAAAAATCTGATAATGCAGACATGCGAATGTTTCCAGAACCTTTAAATCCGAATTTCAGTTTCCTATAAAGGTATCTTTTAAAAAAGGTATGAAATTTGACTATCAATGCCTGTAAAAATATGCCAATCATGAAAATAGCACTATCCATCATCTTTTTATTCATTTCTCTGGGGGGTTTATTTGCTCAGGAGGAAATAGCAAACTACAAGCAGGCCAAAGTATTCATTGAAGAGGGAGAACATGTAGAAGCCATGGAGCTTTTGAGGCCTTATCTGGATGAGGAAAAATATGGTGCTCTCTCCGGCTTTGCAAGGTATCATTTTGCCCGCGCAGCCTACGGCAACAGGCAGTTTGAATTGGCCAAAAATACCTGCCTGATGCTATTGGAACAGGATAATTGGTCAGGAGAAGATGAAGCCAGGTACCTGCTTGCACTTTCCCATTTTCAGCTCTCTGCACCTTCAGAAGCATTAAAGCATATTGCTGCCATCTCTTCGGAAAACATAAAAAATGAGGCTTACAAAGCCACTTTTGAATTTTTAAAAGTAAGTTCTTCCAGCGTCCTGTCCGTCCAATATGGTCAATATCCGGATAATAAGGGTTTGGTAATGGCATTAAAAACCATACTTGAATCTCAGGGTTCCCTGTCCTCCACTGAGCGCAACCTTTATGAGGAAATCCGAAGAAGGGCTTTTGAAATAGTGGACAGTGGTGAGGATGCCAATAAGGATAAGGTCCTGGATATCGCAGTGGTTTTGCCTTTCAATTATGAGGGCGGTTCGGGAACAGCATCGCTGGGCGAAAATAATTTTGTTTTGCAATTGTACAAAGGCATCCAACTGGCACTGAAGCAGGCAAAAGATGATGGTGTGGATCTAAATTTTCAGGTTTTTGATACCGAACGCAATGCAGAAAAAGTAAGGGCAATACTCGGAGATCCATTTTTGAAAAAGGCAGATGTCATTTTAGGCCCGATTTATCCGGAAGAAACAGCATTGGTTGCGGAATTTGCCAATTTGTACCAAATCCCTCAAATCAACCCACTTTCCAACATGGATGAAAATATTAAATCGTCCAACTACTCTTATTTGTTCAGACCCTCTGTTCAATCCATCAGCCAGAGAGTCATTGATTACTGCAGGAGATTTGAAGGGAGAAGGATTGCACTGGCTTATTCCGGAGCAAGCAGGGATGAACAATTGGCCAACTTATTTACAGAGATGGCCAGAAGAAGTGGCCTGCAGATTGTTCAAAGCCAAAAGGTCAACACCCCGGATATGCGGGACTTTTTTGAAAGCCTGGGTTTGGGCAAAGATGAGGAGCCGAAAGTAGACATGATGGTGATCTTTTCTGATGACCCCAACGTGGCTTCTCCGGTTTTTGCCATGGTGGAATCGCTTGGCCCTGGCATTCCGGTGGTGGTCATGGAAAGCTGGCTGTATTTCAATTTTGCCAACTACGAAATGATGGAAACGCAAAATTTTCATTTTGTGGGCAACAATACCGTGGATTTCAATGACGAAATTCTGAATAATTTTAGAGAACGTTTCATGGATACTTACAAAACCTATCCCTCCTCATTTGTGTACATTGGGTACGAATTGGCAGACTTTGTCTGCCAGATGATTAATGGAAGGGAAGGATTTGATTTTCGGGAAAATCTGGATAGAAGCGGTTATCAGGAAGGGAAATTAACATTCGGGTTTGATTTTACCGGACAGAGATCCAACGATTACGTACCCATTTTGAGGCTGGAAGAAGGAGTATTGACCATTGAAGAAGAATAAATCACGCATGATTACAGAAAAAAGCAAACAACTTTTCGAAAAAGCCAAAAAATTTATTCCAGGTGGCGTAAACTCCCCCGTCCGGGCTTTCAAAGCAGTCGGAGGAAACCCCCTGTTTATTTCCAAAGCGGATGGACCCTATATTGTGGATGCAGATGGCAACCGTTTTATAGAACTGATCAACAGCTGGGGTCCTATGGTCCTGGGCCATAATCATCCAGAAGTAAAGGAAGCGGTAATCAAAGCCATGGAAAATGGAACTTCTTTTGGAGCCCCCACCGCCATGGAAGTAGAAATCGCAGAGTTGATCACAACCATGGTACCCTCGGTAGAAAAAATAAGAATGGTCAATAGTGGTACGGAAGCCACCATGTCCGCCATAAGGGTTGCCAGAGGATATACAGGTAAGGATAAATTCATCAAATTCGAAGGGAACTACCATGGCCATGGCGACAGTTTTCTGATTGCCGCTGGTTCTGGTGCCATTACCATGGGAAATCCGGATTCCCCGGGAGTCACTAAAGGGACAGCCATGGATACGCTGTTGGCCCCCTACAATGATTTGGAAAAGGTCAGGTTATTGGTAGAGGCCAATAAAGATGAAATTGCTGCCATAATCCTGGAGCCGGTAGCTGGAAACATGGGCTGCGTTTTACCAAAGCCGGGCTTTTTGGAAGGGTTGAGAAAAATTTGTGATGAAGAGGGTATTGTCCTCATTTTTGATGAGGTGATGACCGGATTCAGGCTTGCCAGAGGCGGAGCTCAGGAAGTCATGGGTGTAAAACCTGACCTGACTACAATGGGTAAGATTATAGGTGGAGGAATGCCGGTAGGTGCCTATGGAGGAAGAAAAGAAATTATGGAGTTTGTGTCACCGGATGGACCAGTGTATCAGGCAGGAACCCTTTCAGGCAACCCCATAGCCATGGCGGCTGGATTGGCCATGCTGCGCCACCTGCACCAAAACCCCGCAGTTTATACCCGCCTGGAACAAACCGGCAACACACTTGTCAAAGGCATTCATGCCAGCCTGGATAAATTGGGCTTGCCCTATACCACCAACCATATCGGTGGCATGTACAGCCTTTTCTTCACGGATAAAAAGGTCAGGGATTTTGCTGATGCCCAAACTTGTGATACGGGACTTTTTGGTAAGTATTTCAAGGCCATGCTGGATCAAGGCATTTACCTGGCACCATCGCAATACGAAAGCCTCTTTCTATCTACAGCCTTGGAGCAGGAGCACCTCAGTCAAATTCTGGAAGCCAACGAGTTGGCTTTAAAGCGTCTATAGGGCCGGAATGACCTAGGGAGAAACCTTGCTTTCCTATTCGCTGTTTGCTGAATCTTCAACCGATTGGGAAAAGAAAGGAACAGTAGTGGACAGGTTAATCGAAAAACAATAAGCCCTGTTGAGAGGCTATCGATGTAAGAAATTGTGGAAAAGCTAACGTCAAACCAATAAAACAGCAAATGGCCGAATTAATAGATTCATTCGACTCCTCCGGTGAATTCGGAAGGTACGCGTATTTTGCGGTTTGCTTTGAGCAACTTCCTTCCAGTCTCGGATTTGAAACCCCACTTAAAATGGGTCGGGCACAGATGGAAACAGTGCTGGAGACGATCGACCTGCCATCGCAGGAGATGGAAGTCATTTTTAAATATTGGGATACTGAAGACACCAAAGAGCTAGACACCGAAGAAGATTTTCCCTACCAACACCTGCTGAAAAGCAAATCCAGGAAATTACTCATTTGGGTCTCGTTGGAATTCGATCAATTGTATGTGGACACATTGTATGATGCGTCGGATCTGGAACTGGAAAAGTGGGTGATGGGCACCAACCACAAATTAAGAGCGAAATTTGGCTCGGATCAGAACCATGGCTTTAAAGTTATGTCAAAAAATGACACCCGCTTTTTCACGGAGGAAGTAAAAACAGAAAACTTCAAATGCGATATTCAAAAAATGTATAACGATGACTTTGCAGAAATAAATGAGCTTATCGAAAACGCATTGGAGGTGGATAAGGCAGGGTTGATTTTGCTGCACGGCCTGCCGGGAACAGGTAAAACCTCCTACCTAAAAAATTTGATTAGCAGGCATCATAAAAAGAGCTTCATCTTTATACAGAATGAATTTGTCAATGAATTGCTGCACCCCAACTTTATTTCCTTCCTTCTCAAAAACCAAAATGCCGTTTTAATCATTGAAGACGCAGAGAAAGTACTGACAAGCAGAGAACAAGTGAATGAAACCTCGGTGGTTTCTACCATTCTGCAACTAACGGACGGGCTATTCAGTGACTATTTGAATATTAAAATCATATGTACCTTCAATACAAGCATTGACAAAATTGACAAAGCCTTGTTAAGAAAAGGCAGAATGATCGCCTACTATGAATTCCAGCCGTTAATTTCCGAAAAAGCCGATGAACTACTTAGGGGCTTGAACCATGAATCGAACGGTACAGAGATGACCCTGGCAGATATATTCAACTACAAGAAGAAGGATTTTAACCAGACTAAAAAAGGGAAAATTGGTTTTCAGAAATAATTCTAAGGTTATATTTGGGAACAGGTCTGTCAAAGGATTTGGTGGCAGGAATTGTTGAGGATTGTTTACCTCAGACAAAAGCCTTCCCGAAAAGTTGGGCTGCACCCTGTTTAATGTCTGAACCGACCAAGGTACATTTTACATCAGCAAAATGAATTAACCAACGGGTAAATTTAAGTTTATTGCAAAATTTAAAACCATGAGCAAAAAGCGAATTTTCTTCACCGGAGGATCCGGAAAAGCAGGAAAACACGTGATCCCTTACCTCCTTGATCAGGGATACCGGGTGATGAACGTAGACCTGAAACCCCTGGATCATCCCGGGGTCGATAACCTTATTGCCGACATTACCGATTCAGGGCAGATGTTTAATGCCATGAGTTCCTATGCCGGCCTGGATGAGTTGGAACCGGGAAAGGGTATCCCAAAATTTGATGCAGTGGTTCATTTTGCGGCGGTGCCCCGCATCCTGATTAATCCGGATAATGAAACCTTTCGGGTAAACACCCTCGGTACCTATAATGTGATTGAAGCTGCTGTGAAGCTAGGCATTAAAAAGGTAATCATTGCTTCCTCCGAGACCACATACGGGGTCTGTTTTTCAGACGGCCAAACTGACCCCCATTCCCTGCCTCTAGAAGAAGACTACGACGTGGACCCCATGGATAGTTATGGTCTTTCAAAGGTGGTAAACGAGAAAACAGCACGCACCTTCCAACGACGTTCAGGGTTTGATATCTATGCACTGCGAATCGGAAATGTGATCGAGCCCCATGAATATCAGGAGCTGTTCCCCTACTACTTCAAGCATCCCGAAGTGCGTCGCCGAAATGCTTTTTGCTATATCGATGCCCGTGACCTTGGGCAAATTGTGGATTTATGCGTGCAAAAGGATGATCTCGGATTCCAGGTTTTTAATGCCGGAAACGATCACAATGGAGCGATAATCCCCAGCAAAGAATTGGCGAAACGGTTTTTCCCCGGCGTTCAGCTTACCCGTGAATTGGGGGAACATGAAGCATTGTTTTCCAATCGTAAAATCCGAGAAGTGCTAGGATTTAAGGAGCAACATAACTGGCGGAAATACGTCTCCGGGTATTGATTGCAGGGCTTAGCCTTCTACCAAACCAGCAACTTTGATTCTACCCAGGAGTCCTACTGTGTGATTGGGGGGCAGCACATTTTCACTCCAAGTAGTCATCTGCCCTCTTTAGTACCAGTATGATCACAGTCTTACAGGCAAAGTGGGACATTGGGCAGGAATAGATCTTTTTGTTTATATTCGTAAGCATATAAGCATGAATCCCGAATACATAAAAATAGCAAGAATAGTAAACAAAAAGACTTCAGGGAAAGGAGAAGATTACTATACCGTTTGCTGGATTCAAAATTCGGTAACCTCCTTCGAGATCAATAGGACATCTTACCAGGACGTAAATAATTCAATTTTTTTCTTGCGGCCCGAAGTTGAGTGGACGATTTTCAAGAGTGATGACACAAAATCATCCGGATATGTTCTTTATTTACCAAAATCTGTTCTAGATCATCCTACTTTTAAAAATCTGCATATAACTGAAGTTTGTCTGTTTAGCAATGGTGAAATCCCCAAAATAAACCTGGCTCCCGGTATTGAAAAGCGGATCCAGTCTATTCTGGAAATGCTCGACGAGTTGATTAGTACCAACCTTAAACACCGCAAAGAAGCCATTCTTGCCTTGTTGAATACGTTTTTTGTGTATTGCGATGGCAAATGTAACATAAAATCAGTCATATCTGATACGAGTTCGAAATCGGCGCTGGTCTATAAATTTAAAAAAGTAATTGACCGGCATATTTCTGAATACCATCAGGTGAGTGACTATGCTGGTATGCTTCACGTGTCGAATAAATACCTGAACGAATGCGTAAATGAAGTACTAGGCGTGAACGCCAAAAGCCTTATAAACGAACAACTTGTTATGCGTTCGCGGCACGAATTAAAATTTTCTGACAATTCCGTCAAGGAAATTGCCTTTGAACTTGGGTTTTCATCCCCGGACTATTTCAGTTCCTTTTGTAAAAAACACCTGGGGCACGCACCTTCCGAATTCAGGAGGTTATAAGAACTCAAATTCTAAGGTTTTACCGTAAAAATCACATTCCCCCTAGAATTGTGTAACGTACCTTTGAATCAAAAGGTACATCATGAAAAAATCAGTTGTCATCGGTGCCACCGGCACCATTGGAAGCGCTGTAGCACGGTTGCTCAAAAAAAAGGGATACCAGGTTCTGGCGGTTTCCCGAAAGGGAGATTACCCGATGGATATGGAAAATCCAACATCCATCAACCAGTTTTTTTCCGGGGCAGGCGATCTGGATGCCGTTATTTGTGCAGCGGGAAATGCCAGTTTTGGTGCTTTTTCTCAACTAACAAACGAGCAAATTGACCTCGGAATCAAAAGTAAATTGTTGGGGCAGGTTAGAGTCTGTCGTAGCGCATTAAAGTCGTTAAAACCCAATGGGATTATTATGCTTACCGGGGGAATACTGGCACAGGATCCCTGGCCTGAAACGACAAACATAGCCATGGTCAATGCCGCCATCGAAGGATTTGTCCGGGCGCTGGCACTTGAAATGACTGAAGGACGCAGAATAGTGGTGGTACATCCTCCTTTAGTAAAAGAAACTGCCTTAGCGATGGGGATGGATGGATCACTGTCGCCAACCGCATCGGAAGTAGCACAAATATATCTTAAAGGAATAAATAGTTACGAATCTGGAATTGCTATGTATGTTAACCCGGATAAAGAGCATCAATTGAACCAATAAAAAAGTAAACGATGGATAGAAAGACATTTATTAAGAAAACAGGTGTTGGCGCAGGGCTGGCATTAATTCCTAACTTGAGTCGTGGTGGATCTGACGCTACTGAAATCAAGCAACCTGCGGGAATGGATCCGAAAATAATCAGAGACGACGCCGGTACCGTGCTCAATGTAATTGGAGATGTGCAAACGCACAAACTGGTAGGAAGTGATACGGACAACCAAATTGTGGAATGGGTAGATGATGTAGCCCCCGGAGTAGGAATCCCACCCCATATTCATTCCAAAGAGGATGAAATATTCCGAGTCATCAAAGGGCAAATTGAACTAATGATTGATGGCAAAAAATCCCTGTTGAAAGCCGGTGACATTGCCTTCGCTCCAAAAAATATGGCCCATTCGTGGACCGTAACAGGAACTGAAAAGGCTAAAATGATTACCAGTGCTTTTCCGGCGGGCATCGAAAAGATGTTTGAAGAATTGGCAGACTTGCCACCCGGGCCACCCGACTTTAGCCTGGTGGAGAGAATATGCGGAGATCACGGAGTCACCTTCGTTTAGGTCTACCATCGCCACATCCCTGCATTCGCGTAGCCGGATGAATCCAGCTTGAATGCAGGGGTGTGTTTCATTTTCCTATGATCATCCCCTTGAGGGACCAAAGTATTTCGAGGACGTCTTTTTTGGTCTGTGCATCCTTTCCATGTTTGTCCAGTACCATGAATATATCATCCATGGTCTCCATGTATTCTTCAGCGCTAATATTCATCCCTCTGTGGGTCGTTTCCATCGTTCTCCCGTTATATACCTGCGGGCCGCCGCTTCCGGTTATAAAGAAATTGACCGTATGGGACTTAACCCTGGCCAAATTTTCAGGCTGCTCTAAATAAGGAGTGAACCTCGCGGATATTACGGGATTGTTCATGTGTGCTTCTACTACATCATCTACAATTTTAATAATACCTTCTTCTGCACCTAATCTTTCAAATAATGATACTGACATACTTTTGGGTTTTTTTATCTGTTTATAAATTCGTTTCTTTTGTAAAAATATCACTATTAGGGAAGTATATTAGGTATAATTATTTCAAATAAATGTAAAATTTGACCAGATATGAAATAATTAAAATAAATTTCTTTTAGTGATGTATCGCCAGGTTGTATTCCTTTGGGGCAACCCCATACATTTTATGAAAACATTTAGAAAAGTAGGACGAACTGGAAAAACCGCATAAAAAAGCTGTTTCCGAGACTGACTTCATTCCGCTACTCAGTATATCCAAAGATTTCCCCAATCTAAACTTATTGAGGAATGTGCTGGGTGCACAATTAAACAAACTCCCTGACTTCCGGAATAGTTGAGACCTGCTTAACCCAAGACAGTATGCAAGGTCATCGATACGCAATTCAGGACACGCAAAGTTCAATTCCAAATAATCCAGTAATGCGTGGAGGAAAACCAACTCTGATGCATTGATTGATACAATTTCATTCATATTGTGACCAGAATCCACAGAATTATCGCAATACATATCGAGAACCACTGAAGAAATCGAAAATCCCTTTCTGAATTCACATAATCTTCGGGAAGATCGGATAGTATCTTCAAACATGGATTTACTTTCAACTACTGGAATACCAGCATCTAGTCCTAAATTTAAGGTCAGATGTGGGAATTGAATACCCAAATTATTCAAGGCAAATAAGCCGCATTCTACTGACTTTCCTGCGTTTTTGAAGGAAGCCAGAAGATGGCGACCGTCCTGCCAAACCACTGTTCCGCATAACACGTGAATTGACTCAATGATCTTGATTTTATAGCTCCTCATGGATGATGTCAACCCTTCAAGCTGTGTAATGTCAAGCGAATGAAACCCTATTTGTGCTGATAGCAAAAAGCGAAAGGCAGGTTCGTCTATTGGGCTCAATTCCTCTCCGATAACGGCTTTCGGGTCTTCCATTCTTCCAAGATCTTCCATTCTTCCAAGAAATGACTCAACCAGAGCAGCATCTACTTCAATAATAACATGTGGTACTTGTCCATGTGCGTGGTCATGCATTTGATGTACGGATGCTTCATCAGGCGCTTCCACCAGGCAAAAGGCTGTATTTCGCTCACCATCGAACCAATAGGTCAGCGCCCGGCAATTGAACTCATCTTGAATCTTTAGGTCTTCCTGATGTAAATTGGCTACATTTTCAGCAGTGACTCCCGCAGACAAATCGTGCCGATCCATGTATATAGGCATCATTTTTAAGGTGGATGAATACCCAAGATAGGGTTTTAGTTAGGTTATTTAGCCTTTATCTCAAAAGATTGACTTCTCGGAACAGGCAAGGTTTCCTATTTGGCATTTTGCAGGTTCAACTAATTGAATCAAATGGTCAACATTAGGGGCGGTCAAACCGTATTGATCATTGAATAGTTGGATTACCCGGAACCTTAAGCTGATAAGTCTGAAAACAGGAAGAACCAGGAGACCGAGCTATTTTCTTTTTGGAAATGGTATAATTGTTTTATACCCTTATTTCATCAGCCCTTTTTGATTACACGTGCATTCATCGAAAAATTAGTTCTCAATTGTAAATTAAATGTAAAATGAAAAAAACCAGAAATGCCATCCTGGGACTGGCATTGATCTTCGGTCTGGATTCCTGCGGGGTCAATCAGGCCTGGATACTCAACCAGAATCAAAACAACACCCAGGTAAACCTTGGAAGCAATAACTTTCAGGTACTTGGTCAGGTCAAGGGAGCGGCTGAAGTCGAGTATATCCTTGTCTTCGGAGGAAAGAACCGAAGAAATTTATTCAACGAAGCGTATGCTGCCATGATTGAAGAGGCCGATCTGCCCTCGGGTTCACGAGCCATTACCAATATCCTGACAGAGGAGCATGTGGGTGGTATCCCCCCGTTTTATTACAAACGCACCATCACCGTAAGCGGTACCGTCGTTGAGTTTACCAGGTAATCGTTTGTCGGCCAGGATGCAATGCATTGGAAATTAACACATAAGGACAGAAGGCAGTAGGCCTTTCTGTCCTTTTTTCTTGCCCTTCACGTCATTTTCTTTTACAATTTATTTAACTTCGGAAGTATTCCCCTGCCACAAAATGAATGGGCTGTAGTTACCTGCGGCTTAGTACTAGAAATTCAGCGTTAAAGGAAGTCGCTTTTGGTCGTATAACATCCAATTGCCTGGATTATGGAATCAACGCAAGAAATACACTCAAGATACATGGATACCTGGATTCCATTGCTTCAGGAATTGGTTTGGCCAATCACCATACTGCTTATATTATTCTTTTTAAGAAAATACATACCCCAGTTACTGGATCGAACCACAAAAATTGGTGCATTGGGGGTCGAACTGGAGTTTGAAAAAGCAAAAGAATTTTCATCTACATGGAGCAATGAATTCGTAGGGGACATTCGAACAGGTGTGAAATCAGATGATTTTTCCAGCGGTGTCATGGACCTGATGGAGCAATTTAGCAAAGAAGGGAGTTACGACTACGCAGGTATAGATATCTATGGGGGCAAAGCCTGGTTGACCTCACGATTGTATATCTTTTCGACGATTTTGTCAAAAGCGAGGGGAATTAACTACTGGGTATTCGTTGACTCCCATGATTCGATTCACAAAAAATTTATTGGTTATATAGATTCCAGAAGCTTGCGACTGCAATTGTCGGATCATTTTCCCTTTCTATCCAAGGCCTACACGGAGGCATTGCTGGAAGTTTTTCCGGATGGAGAGGACAGCATGAAGGCGGCTGATACCTGGAAAATTACCCAACTGGTGAAGCAGTTTTTGAAAGGCATTCAAAAGGCCTATAACGGGGTGCCAATTCAAAGTGCGGATCGACAGGAGATAGAAAAGGGCTGGGTGCTGCTGAAAGACAAGGTAACCCTCGAAAAAGCCCGGTTTATGGACATCAATGAACTGAGAGCGATTTGTGGTGAATGGATACTTACCGATGCCATTCGAAACCTGGAAAATACCTCTCCGGAGCAATTGTCAAAAATAATTCTTCTTTGTAACGAAAGGTTGATACCACTTCTTGACTCGGAAAACCAGTTTGAGAACATGGTGGATGTAGTCCATACAAAAAAGAATTTGATTAAAAATGGACCTCTGGGGCAGAATATCGCTGACAGCCGCTGAAAGCTGACCGCAAGAGATTAACGTTTGGTAATACCTAAAGCCATTGGTTTCCTGGAGATTGTTCCTTTATCGACTGCCTTTGTCCCGACCGGTAACGGTCTGCGGTGTCTGACTGATAGTTGACTGAAATAGCCCATTTCTTAAACCGGAAAACCGGTAGTACCCCTCAAGACAGGCAGGCAGAAGGTGGGCTATTCTAAAAAAATCAATAACTTAGGACCTGTAATTGTTAATTTCCAATCGCCCACCTGCCGGCGAAACAAAACCGATCGATGATCAACCCGAAATCCATTGCCGTCTTGCCTTTTGTCAACACATGCCCTGGAAAGGAAAATGAATTTTTCTGCGATGGCATCACGGAAGAAATCATCAATGCACTGGCTAAGATAGAACAGCTGAAAGTCACCTCCCGTACTTCCAGTTTTTTCTTCAAGGGGCAAAATCGCCCGGTGTCAGAGATTGGGAGGGAATTGGGGGTGGCGAACCTGCTCGAAGGCAGCTTGCGGGTGAGTGGCGATCGCCTGCGCATCAGTGCGCAACTGATCAATGTCTCGGACGATTCCCATTTCTGGTCCGAAAGCTGGGACCGGAAGCTGGAAGATCTATTTGCCATACAGGATGAAATCAGCCTTCGGATCGCTGACAAGCTTCGGGAACAATTTGGGCATCTGGACATTGCTGATCAGCTTGTGCAGGCGCCTACTCGAAAAGTGGATGCATACCAGCATTTCTTGCAGGGTAAGGCACAGTTAAACCAGTGGAATCCCGAAGACACCAACCAGGCCATCGGGTATTTTGAAAAGGCCCTACAGATCGACCCCGACCTGATCGACGCACATACCGGACTGGCCGATGCCTACAGTTTTTTGGCGGTTGCCGGCTTTGCGCCGCGCGAGATTGCCTGGGCCAAAGCCATCGAGTCCATTCAGCGGGCCAAAGCCCTTGATCCCCAAAATGCGCCACTGAACTACCTACTTGCCAACCAGGCTTTCTTTACCGAAGCCAATTTTGGCCAGGCCATGCGGTATGGCCAGCAGGCGATCGCCAGTAAACCTACCTATGCCGAAGGTCATCAATTTCTGTCATTTCTTTTTATGCTAAAGGACGACCTGAAGAAAGCAGGCGAACACCTGCGCTATGCCCGGTCCATTGATCCGCTGAACCCGGAAACAAAATTTTACCAGGCCTATTATTTTTATCGTTCCCTGGACTTTGAACAGGCTGAAGTGTTGCTGGATGAACTCCTGGCAGCCAATTCCAAAAACCTGCCTGCGCTCATTACGCTGATTTATGTACTTTTGAAAACCCAAGCCTTTGAGCGGGCAGAGAGGTTAATTTTCGAGTCACCTCAGGATGGAATCATGCCTGATGAAAAACTCGGATTGACCTGCTTGCTTCAGGTCATGCAGGGGGAAAAAGAAAGCTATACCCCGCTGCTGGTTGAATTGGAAACCAATGCTTCCGGAGACACATCCTTTCAGGCGCATGCCTATTTGTTTTTCGTGTATTGTGCCCTTCATCAGGAGGACCAGGCATTTTCCATCCTGGAAAAACTATTCCAGAATCAATCTTCCATTCTCTTACTAGCCTTTGGTGATCCCCTGGCCGATTACCTGCGTAGCAGCACCCGATTTGAGGAATACCGAAAGCGGATTTATGCAGATGCCGTGCCTGCCACCACGTCTGCAAGGCGGAACAGCGCAGAACTCAGCGAATCGGAGGCAGACCAAAGCCTTCAGAAACTGGCCGATTTCATGGCTGCCGAAAGCCCCTTTCTGGATCCCTCCCTTTCCCTACGCTCCCTGGCCAGCCAATTGGAAATGCACCCCAACCAGCTTTCCTGGCTGCTGAACGAAAAGCAAGGCAAAAATTTCAATGCCTATATCAATGCGTTTCGTGTGGAGCACTTCAAAACACTGCTTGCAGATCCCCAAAACGCCTATATTTCGCTGATCGGACTGGCCTACGAAAGTGGTTTCAATTCCAAAACGGTTTTTAATACGGTTTTCAGAAAAGAAACTGGTATGACCCCCAGGGAATTTCAGAAAAACAGCAGTTTACGGGACAAATGAGTTCCGGATTATAATTCCGAACCTCTTTAACATTTTTCCGGACTTTTGTGCGGCTTCCATGGACCATCTTTGTTCCGAAACAACGAGGAACTGTCATGAACAAAGAAAAAATGCAAGCCATCAGGGTCAGGAAGTACGGCCCAGCTTCCGTTCTGGAGGCAACATGGGTGGCCAGGCCTCAGCCCGCAGCGGATGAAGTATTGGTGAAAGTCATCACTTCTTCGGCTACCACCGCAGACGCGATGATGCGTACCGGTAAGCCCTGGTTTGGCAGGCTCATTATCGGACTAAGGAAACCTAAAAGCCCCATACCGGGAACCGGATTTGCCGGTTACGTGGTAGAAACTGGCAGCCAGGTTCGAAATTTCCGGGTGGGGGATCCGGTTTTCGGCGAAACCACCATTGGATTTGGTGCCAACGCCGAATACCTGCGCCTAAAAGCCAATGGAGTACTCCTGCCGCTCCCCGAAACACTGGGTTTTTTGGAGGCGGCCAGCTTCTGCGACGGCCACCTGACGGCTTACAATTACCTGAAGCGTCTTGGTGGAGTAAAACCGGGCGATCAGGTATTGATCAACGGTGCCTCCGGAAGCCTGGGAACGGCCGCGGTACAGATTGCCCGCTACCTGGGCGCAGAAGTGACTGCAGTTTGCAGCGGCAGGAATGCAGGCCTGGTAAAATCACTTGGAGCCAACCATGTGGTGGACTATACGAAAGAGGATTTTACGAAAAGTGACCGCCGGTACGACCTGATCTTTGATACCCTGGGTAAACGCTCCTTTGCGGACTGTCGGCGGGTATTGAAAAAGGAGGGTACCTATTATTCTCCGGTTCTCAAGTTTTCACTACTCGCCCAAATGCTGTTTACCCGCTTCTTTTCGTCTAAAAAGGCGGTTTTTGAAGCGACCGGTTTGCTTTCTGGCGGTCAGCTTAGGGGCCTGTTGACTGAGGTGCTGGAACTGCAGCAAGCGGGAAAGCTACGGACTGTGATTGACCGGCAATATCCGCTGGCAAGGCTTTCCGAAGCACACCAATACATCGACTCCGGACATAAAAAAGGAAACATCATTATTATCAACTCGGAGGATTTTACCTCCTTTCAATCAAAACCAATTCTTAAACAACAAACAACATGAAAAACGTACGGAATGCAGTTATCGCCCTGACTTTAGTCATCGGGCTGGGATCTTGTGGGGTCAACCAGGCCTGGGTCCTGAATCAAAACCAAAACAGCACCGAGGTGCACCTGGGGAGCAATAATTTCGAGGTCATTGGCCAGGTCAGCGGCGCGGCTTCGGTAGACTACGTATTGATTTTCGGTGGAACGAAACGCACCCGTCTCTACAACGAAGCCTATGCGGCCATGCTCAAAGAGGCGGACCTGACCTCCGGAAGCCGTACCATTACCAACGTACTTACCGAAGAACATGTGGGTGGGGTCCCTCCCTTTTACTACAAGCGCACCCTGACCGTGAGTGGGACGGTGGTGGAATTCACCAAGTAAAGGTGGATACGGATATTTCGCTATGAATCCACTACACGAATTATTGGAAAGAAAGGCGTACATGAGGCAAACGGGCCTCATGTACCTTTTGGTAATCGTTTTGGCTGGCTTCAGTCAGGGGTACATCCGGAGTAGTCTGATCGTTCCGGATGATGCGGTGGCCACCTCCCTGAATATCTCGGGCGAGGAAGACTTGTTTCGCCTGGGATTGGGACTCGATCTGATCGCTTTTTTGTTGGATGCGATCATTTCGATCTTGTTATTCAAGCTGTTTCGTGCCTACGGGCAGACGGTGGCGCTGACGGTAATGGTGTTGCGGCTACTGGCTCATCCGGCGATAGGTAGCTTGAATCTGCTCAATCATTACCTGGCCTTACAGACCGCTCTGGCACCGGATTTCCTCGCTGGATTTGACGGACCGCAGCTTCAATCGATGAGCCTGCTCTTTATGGAGGCGCACCGAATAGGCTATCTGATAGCCGGGGTATTTTTTGGCCTCCATTGTCTGCTATTAGGGCTCCTGCTGTACCGCTCTCCAGTACCAGGCTGGTTGGGGATCTTAATGATCATGGCCGGGATAGGCTACGAAATGGAGGCCTTTGGCGATTTCCTGTTTCCCGGTAATGAAGCATGGCTGGCGGTGCTGGTGGGAGTGACGGCTGTTCTGGGGGAGGTTACACTCACCGCCTATTTGTTGATAAAAGGATTTCTTATAAGTAAATTGAATGCGAATGATGTCAAATAAACGAAATATGGCCCTTCTTTCCGGGCTGGCTTTAATAGCCATGGCCCTGCTCGCGGGCTTTGCCTATGGACATGTGTACAGCGGGCTGGTCGATCCCAACAATCCCGAAGAAACCTACCGCAACCTGCAGTCTTCGGGTAGGTTGTTCAGTTATGGGATCGCAGCATGGGGAGCGATTGCGGTGTTGGACCTGATGGTAGCAGGCAGTTTACACGGATTCCTGAAGGAAGTCCATCCCCGCCTCTCGGCAATCACAGCATTGATCAGGATAATTTATGCATTCCTATTGTTAGCGGCAGTGGCCCATTTGCTGGAGACAAGTGCATTGGTGGAAGCTTCTGCAGGTGCTACTGAAGTGCTGCTCTCCCTGCAGCGATTTGAGTCGGTATGGTCCCAGGGATTGATCCTGTTTGGATTTCACCTATTGGGGCTGGGCTACCTGGCCATCAAAGCACAGTACGTGCCCTCCTTTTTTGGTGGACTCCTGCTGGTGGCGGGTGTTTGTTACACCGGTATCCACCTGGCCAGAATAGCCTTCCCAGGCTTTACGCAGCCCATTGCGGTGATTGAAATGGTAGCGAGCGTACCCATGGCCCTTGCCGAGATCGGATTCGCGCTTTGGCTGCTTTTCCGGGCTGGACGGCAGCACTTTTCTCAACCAATTGCTGCCCTCTCATGAAACTGGTCAAAAAAATAAGCCGGGTAGCCGGCGGCCTGCTCTTGGTGATTTTATTGGTTGTTTTTGCCACGATGTATCAGGAGCAACGCAGCCTTTTTTATCTGAAAATTTCGGAGCAACTTGACTGGCAGCAGCGCGATTACCTGATCAAAAACGTCCAAGTCGTACCCATGACGGTCGATACGGTGCTTATCAATCAACGGGTGTTGGTCAGGGATGGTAAAATTGCCGGGATCGCTCCCGATCTGGAGGCGCACGGAATCCCGGTAATCGACGGAAAAGGTGGCTACCTGATGCCCGGGCTGACGGACATGCACGTGCACGTCTGGGATTCCCAGGAGTTGGGCCTGTACCTGACCAATGGGGTGACCACGGTGCGCAACCTATGGGGACAACCCATGCACCTGCGCATGAAGGAATCCATCCAAAAGGGCGAGTTGCTGGGGCCGGACTTCTATACCTCCGGACCCAAGCTCACCGGGCCCGATTACGTGGGAGACGATAACCTGCAGCTTCTTTCTGCAGCCCAGGCCCGGGAGAAAGTGGCAAGCTACAAAGCGCGGGGCTACGATTTTATCAAGACCTACAACGGGCTGACGCCGGAGCTTTTCCAGGCCATTTTGGAGGAGTGCAGGATACAAGATATGGACATCGCCGCCCATCCCTCGGCTGCCCTTCCCTATGCGGCACACCTGCGGGAGGAGATTGTCAGCGTAGAACATACCGAAGACATCGTGCAGCAGGCCCTGAACTACCAATTGGATACCGCCGGTCTGGACCGGGTAGTGGTGGACTACGCTTCCTTTCCCTCGGCCGCACACTGTCCTACTCTGGTAGTCTATTACAATATTTATCGCCTGCTGACTGAAGAGCGGATACTGGACGCCCCCGAACTGGATTTCATGAATCCACTGATCCGGATGGTGGACAGCGAGGCCCAGTACCAGCGCTGGACAGCGGCGGCAAAAGGAGATTCCCTGCTGGCAGGCAAGATCCTGGCGCAGCACCGCTTTCACCTGCTTGCGGTTCGCAAATTGCAGGAGGCAGGCGTTAACCTAGTCACCGGTACCGATGCCGGCATCGGCATCACTCCGGCCGGTGTCTCGATGCATCAGGAACTGGCCTTTTACCGGGAAGCCGGCCTGAGCGTTTTTGAGGCACTACAAACCGCCACCGTCAATCCGGCAAAAACCCACGACTTTCTGGCCAATACCGGCACGGTGGAGGTGGGCAAAACGGCTAACCTGGTGTTGGTGAAAGACAATCCGCTGAAAGATCTTGACACGCTTCGGGAACCGCTAGGAGTCTGGATAGGCGGGCGCTACATTTCCCGGGAGCAGTTGGAGGCGTTTACGGATCATGCACGGGAGCGGAAAAATTTGCTGCCCTCGGCCCTGCGTTACGCGGAATATTTGCTGCGTGAGCGCTGAGCCAGCTGGTTTCTTTGCTTTGGCGATGCAGTGACCTACTTGAAAGCTAATCCTGAATCCTGTTCGGAACCGGTCGTTCTAATGTGATGAAATCCGTTTGCGTAGAAGAATAGATTGGTCATTCGAAGCCCGTTTTCAGGCAATCGACCCTATTCTGACAAAAAAAGCCACAGTAGGCTATGGTATTGCTTCGACTCGCGAACCAAATTGTCGCAGCAGGGTTAGATTGATAATCCATAGCAGCAATGATTAAAACCGAAAATTTCAAAAAAGTGGAGGTTTCTTCTCCGGAGGAACTCCGATCCTGGCTGATGCAGCATCACGGCCAGCAGGAGAGCGTCTGGCTGGTGACCTGGAAGAAAAGCCAGCCGCAACGGTATGTTTCCAGAGAGGAACTGCTCGATGAGCTGCTTTGTTTTGGTTGGATCGACGGCATCCGGCGCAAGCTGGACGCGCAACGGACCATGCAATTGATCGCCAGAAGAAAGGTGGAACATTGGGCAGGAAGCTACAAAGAGCGGGCCGCAAAACTAATTGCGGCAGGTAAAATGCAGGAATCGGGACTTATAGCCATAGAAACGTCCAAAGCAAGTGGACTATGGGACTTTATGGATGAGGTAGATCAATTGATTGTTCCTCTGGACCTGTCCGAAGCCCTGGCAAACTACCATGGGGCCACCGCCTTTTTTGAAGCCATCAATCCCTCCAGCAAGCGCTTTGTATTGAGATGGCTCAAACTGGCCCGAACCGAAAAAACCAGGCAAAAAAGAATCTCCCGACTTGCCCAGCTGGCTGCCAGGGGCGAAAAACTGCCGGGAAGTTGATAGCCAATCTGCCTTTCAGCAGGAAGTGTATAGGCACTGACTGTTTTTACTTTTTGAATCTAGCCCAATAGGATTGTCCGGTAAGTCCTCCATTGGGCAATTGGTATTTTTGCTGTATATTGAATGCGGGGAAAAATGGTTGGCCTTTACTCCTGAAGTGCTGGTGCCTGACTGTGTTTGGCGCAAAGGAAAACTCCCGGTCCATTCCGGGCAGATAAAGGGGCTTTGCCAGAGCGGTATGCCAACAGCCGGGCATTGCCCGTACCTTCTCCTTCTTTTTTACCGATTCAAAATCAAACTACCTATGAGAGCCATTGCCCTTGCCTTCTTCCTGCCCCTGTTTTGGGCCTGCGAATCCAACCCTACCGAAGGGATCTCCCTTCCCGGCCTGCAGGAACCCGTAGAGATCGTCCGTGACCCATGGGGTGTGAACCACATCTATGCCAACAACCAGCACGATTTGTTTTTTGCGCAGGGCTATGCTGCTGCCAAAGACCGCCTTTTTCAATTTGAGATCTGGAGGCGGCAGGCCACCGGCACGGTAGCCGAGATCCTGGGACCCGCCGAATTGCAGCGGGACATCGGTACCCGGCTGTTTCGGTTCCGGGGAGACATGCAGGAGGAGATGAATCATTACCACCCCGAAGGAGAAGCCATCATCATGGCCTATACGGAGGGCGTCAATGCCTATATTGAGGAAATCCGGTCCATGCCCGAAGAACTTCCCCCGCCTTTCCGGATGCTCGGCATCCTGCCGGAAAAATGGACACCCGAGGTGGTGATATCCCGGCACCAGGGGCTGCTGGGGAACATAGAAGAGGAACTGGACCTGGGTAGGGCCGTGGCACGCCTGGGTGAAGCGCAGGTCAAAGACCTGAAGTGGTTTCATCCCAAAGACCCGGAGATTGCCCTGGATCCGCAGATTGAGCCGGAATTGTTGTTTGCCGATATTCTGGCCCTGTACAAGGCCTACCGAACCCCCCTTTCCTTCCGGCCTGAGGATATCCTGCCCGAATACCGCAATCCGGAGATGGGCAGCGCAGAGGAAACTGCGGGCCTTGCGGAGGAGGCGCCTTTTTCCCTGGGCAGCAACAATTGGGTGGTGGACGGTTCGCGTACCGCCAGCGGGCATCCCTACATGGCCAACGATCCGCATCGGACCATCGCCGTTCCCTCGCTGCGCTATATGGTGCATCTGAATGCCCCCGGATGGGATGTAATCGGGGGAGGAGAACCCGAGATCCCCGGCATTTCCATAGGCCATAACGGCTACGGGGCCTGGGGACTCACCGTGTTCCGGACGGATGGGGAAGACCTGTACGTGTACGAGCTGAATCCGGAGAATCCCAACCAATACCGCTACGATGGGGCCTGGGAAGACATGGAGATCCTTACCGAGACCATCCCGGTAAAGGGCCAGGAGGATCAGGAAGTTAGCCTGCGCTACACCCGTCACGGACCGGTGACCTATGTGGATTCTTTGCACCATAGGGCCTATGCGGTACGCTGTGCCTGGCTGGAACCCGGAGGAGCTCCCTACCTGGCTTCCCTGCGCATGGACCAGGCAAAAAGCTGGGAGGAATTTCGGGAGGCCTGTGCCTACAGCCATATTCCCGGGGAGAACATGGTCTGGGCAGACGAGGATGGTACCATTGGCTGGCAGGCCGTGGGCATTGCGCCCATTCGGCGGAATTTCAGCGGCCTGGTGCCCGTGCCCGGAGACGGGCGCTACGAGTGGGAGGGTTACCTGCCCATCCCGCAGAAGCCCCATACCGTCAATCCCCCGGAGGGCTACTTTGCTACCGCCAATCAAAACGTGACGCCTGCCGACTATACCCATTGGGAGGCGATCGGCTTTTCCTGGTCGGATCCTTTTCGCGGCGACCGGGTGGAGGAAGTACTGGAAGCGAAGAATGCCGTTACCATGGAAGACATGAAAGCCCTGCAGGTAGACTACCTCAGCATTCCCGCCCGGGAGCTGGTGCCCTGTTTGCTGGACCTTCCCCTTTCCGGCAAGGCGGCAGCCGACCGGGACCGGCTGCGGGGCTGGGACCATAGGCTGGACCCGAACTCCATTCCGGCCGCCATCTACGTGGCATTTGAAAATGCGCTGCTGCGGCTGGCTAGCGAACGCCTGGTGCCGGAGGCTGGAAGAGAGGCCATCGGCCAGATCCAGCTGAAGAAAATCCTGGACTGGATCGCTGCACCGGACGAACGCTTTGGCCCGGATCCCGAGGCCGGCAGGGACCGCCTGCTGGCAGAGGCCTTTGCGCAGGGCTTGGCCGATCTGGAAGAAAATCTGGGAGATAACCGGGAAAACTGGCAGTACGGGCAGGAGCGCTTCAAGCATGTGTACCTGGTCCACAGCCTCGGAGCAATTAGCAATGAGCAGGTAAAGGCCCAACTGAACCTGGGACCTTTGCCGCGGGGCGGCAATGCCTACACCCCCGGTTCCACGGGGGGCAACAAGCGGCAAAGTTCGGGTGCTTCTTTTCGGATCATTGTGAACACGGGAGCCTGGGACGCCACCCAGGCCAGCAATGCCCCCGGTCAGTCCGGCGATCCCGCAAGTCCTTTTTACGCCAATTTATTCGAATCCTGGGCCAAAGACGAGTATTTTCCGCTGTACTATTCCCGGGAAAAAATCGATTCCGTGGCGGTGGAAAGAACGCTTCTGGGGCCGAAGAGGTGATTGGTTGGGTGCGTGGATTAAGAATGGTCCTTTTTGATGCCTTTTGCTGGTCTTTGTGTCCGTACCTCACAAAATCTAAACGGACTGCTGGTTTTTCTCCTCCGGATTTCTTAATTTGACAATGAATGACCGGGAGAAATGGATTTGTTATAGTGCATATGCACGCAACTCATCTCCAAAATAGAGCTATATACGGATGTTGGCGGAAATAAAAATAGCTACAGAAATGGAAGCTTTAAATAAATATAAGGAAACTAGGGAAAAACTTTTTAATCAAGCCGGCATCTCGCCAAAATCAAATTTTGCAACTGTCAATGACAGCGACGTTAAAAAAGTCCACTACCTTGAACTTGGAAGTGGAAAGCCTCTTATCTTGATCCATGGTGGCCTCAGTCATTCCTCGGAGTGGTTTCCAATGTTGAAACAATTGTCCAACCATTTTCACTTGTTTGTAGTAGATCGACCGGGTCATGGTCTAACAGACCCTATTAATTACACAAACATTGACTATGAAAAAAGTTCAATTAATTTTATACACTCCTTTATGGACAGTGTCGGATTACAAAAGGCATCTTTACTTGGTAATTCAATGGGAGGTTATTTTGCAATTTGTTTTGGGATGTCATATCCAGAACGTGTTGATAAGCTCCTATTGATTGGAGCTCCTGCTGGAATGAATCGATGGGTTCCTCTTATGCTTAGACTGTTGGGCACAAAGGGAATCAATAAATTACTTGCCAAAACTTTCGCAAAACCGAGTATTTCCAATTTAAAAATGGTTCATAGACAAATCCTTGTAGCAAGTATCAATCAATTGCCTGAAGTTTATTTTGAAAACTGTTATCATCACATGCTTCTTCCCGAAGTAATGGTGGCCCACAGAACAATGTTAGAAAATGTTTTAACTATCAGAGGGTGGAAAGCGAAATATTACCTAACCGACCGTTTGAATCAATTAGAAATACCAGCACACTTCATTTGGGGAGACCAAGATGCTTTCGAAAAGTATGATACTGGACTTCAAAAGGCAAAAAAAATAAAGGCCTATACATTTAAAGTAGTAGAAAATGCCGGTCATTGCCCCTGGCTCGATCGACCTGGTGAATGTTCTTCACTGATAATTGGTAAAATGTATGAATAGACTTCTGCCAGCAAGGTGTATGTCGTTCATGTCGGCTAAACGCCGCCACGCACGATACCCAAACCGTTAGGAACAATTTGGACAGATTGACAGCAGAAATGAGAAGAGAAATTTACAATATACTTCCAATCGCCATGATTCCAACCTTTAAATTTTGGATTTTAACTTTGACTTTACCTTTGATTCTCACCAATCAGATTATTGGTCAATCAGCAAAAAATGTTTGGTTTGTACAGGCCGGCGCAGAAGGTGGTGGAAGAAGTGTTCATCACCCTTTTGGGACTTCGATCGAAATCGAGACCTATACAAAACCCGGAGACATTATTTTGATTTTACCTTCCGAAAAACCTCTTTCTGGAGGTCTCATACTAAAAGAGGGACAGGAGCTTATTGGAATAGCACAACCAGGTAGCCGAAATCCTGTAATCACCAATATTGATTCTTCCCGAATGAGTGGTATTGGCATTATATTGGCCAAGGACAGCCACATAAGAAATATTAACATCGAAAATACATACTCAAGCGGAGTATATGGTAAGAATGTAACGGGGGCGTGGATCGACCAAGTCACCATATCAAAAGCAAACCAATCCCTAACAAATACAGATTTTGAATTACCCATCTACGGTAGGCTGCCACACGGGGGGATCGTTTTAATCAAAACCAACAATGACAATCCTGACAAAAATCGCATAACATCCACAAGTATTATAGATCCTGCTGGCGTGAGTATAGGATTTTATTCATCAGCCGCGTCAGAACATTTGTTGAGTATCCAGGATTGTCAAGTATTGGGTGGATCACCGGTGGCACCTCCGTTCGATTGTAGCATTCTATCCGCCAGTATCGGCGAAGGGACACAGTCTACGTTGGAGCTAATGGGTTCCAAGGTTAGTGGCCGAATGAGTAGAGGAGGCCGCAATTTGATAGTCCTGGGTTCTTCTAAAGCCAGGTCAAAGGCCCGTTTGTTTAGAAGTACATCAGGCGAGGTGGGTCAAGATGGAGTGCTTGGTGCGGTTTGGATGAGCCCTGCCCAGGTATCCATCGATATCGAGGAATGTACACTTGAAAAGGCGATGACTAATATTGAAGGAACAATAATGAATTTTCCCTCCTCAGACTCGACAAAGGAGCATGAGTCGCTTGTATCCATTAATGTCAATGAAAGTCTCGTTCATGATGCTAGGATCACCCAAAATTATGGCGATGAAACGGTAAGAAGTGGTAATATTATAATGGGTTCTTCACCATTTACTGAGAGACCTCTACCATTGGGTAAGTATAAGCTGTCAGTTTCAAACAGCAGAATTGAAAACGGAAGGGGTTTCGGACTCTATATTGGTTTGTTGAGTGAGGAGCGCCGCAGTAGTCCGGAACGTGCGGACTTCGAGGTATGGATGCGGAACAATGTCATCAAGAATAACGGAGAAGCCGAATTAATACTATCTGCCCTAAATGCAGATATCGACGCAAGACAAAATTGCTGGAACACATCAAATGGAATCACAAACGATCGAATGATTCTTGGCGATGGCTCAACCTATTCACAAGTAAACGCCTCCGATCCTATTCCATGTAATGATAAATGATAATATTTGATTTCTATAATACTAATATCTCTACCTCAGCTATCTCATATCAACAATATAAAAAGATATCGTCAAACAGAAACGATGAAATTTATGCCTAGCACCAGCTATGCGATAATGGTTCCATTCGGCCCCATTAGGCATAAACAAACAGTTGTAGCATATTGAACTAAAATCAATTAATTAACTCAAATACCTTTTAAATGACTAAAATTCAAACGATTGATACTCCAGAAAACTGGAGTGCAGCAAGTCAAGGCTATGCCAGGAGAGTAGCCCCCTACATGATGGAAACCTATGCTGAAGAATTTGTTAATCGGCTTGATGTTCAAAATCATCACGAAGCACTAGAGGTTGCCTGTGGTTCAGGGGCATTAACCACAGAACTGGCAAAGCACGCTAAGTCTGTCTAAGCTACTGATTTTTCTGAAAAGATGCTTGAATTTGCTAAAGAGAAAGTTGACAACGCTGATCTGCCAAATGTTACTTTTCAGACGATGGATGGAATGGATCTACAGGTTGGTGATAACACCATGGATCGTGCAGCGTGTAGTTTTGGGCTGATGTTATTCCCTGACCGGCATAAAGGATTTACAGAACTGGGTAGGGTACTTCGTCCGGGAGGAAAAGCAATGGTAAGCGGCTGGGCCGGACCTGATAAGTTTGAAGGTTTTGCCATTTTTTTGAATGCTATTCAGAGAGCATTTCCTGACTTTCCCAATCCTGACAGTCCCCCCACCTGTATTCTCCTTAGCAGATTTAGAAAATTTCAAACAGCAGGTGGAAGCCGCGAGGTTTAAGAATGTCTCAACCGATTACGTGACAAGAAAGTTATGCATCGATAGTTTTGATGAAATCTGGGCTATGCTAACAACAGGCGCTCCACCAGTTAAAATGCTTTTTCAAAAGGTTGGTAGTGATGGTATAAATAAAGTGAGAGATGCCCTGGCTGAGATAGTAAATGAAAAGTATGGAAAGGGAACTATCACACTCAGAAATACTGCAACCGTGGGAGTCGGCTCTGTAAAATAGCTTCAACGTTAAAATTAAAACATGCTACAACACTTTATAAGCACCATTAAAATGGGTGCTTATACTTAACATTGCTGCTGCCAGCCCCAACTGAACCAAACGAAAACAAATGACGGCAGCCGTTAATCAAAATCCGGAACAACGAGCGCAGGATACCATCGATGCGATGTTGGTGCAGGCAGGCTTGGAGAGTTTCACGGAAGTGATGGGAACGATTACTGGTAAACCATCCGCGTAAAAATGTGCAAAGATGAGCAGGGAGTATTTAGCGTTCGTAGAAGGTAGATTCGGAATGGGCTTTGTTCCCAGGCTCCTTTCCGTCATTTTTGGCCTTATTTCCGGCTTTTCGGTGTTTTATTTTTTGTATTTTTTCGGAGCATACGGTATACAGCAAGGACTGTCTTATTCCGGTCATACCCATCTTTTTCGAAGCATCAGTTTTGGTTTGTTGACCTTTGTGTACCTGACCGCTTTTGAAGGCTGGATTCAACCAAAATTGACGCTTACCCGACCTCTCCATTTCCTTCTCTGGTACCTGAGTTTGGTGGTAGTGGGAAGCCATCTTATTTTTCTTTTATTTAATTTCTTCTGGAATTGGCAGGAATGGACCCTGCGATCCTATGGACTGATCATGAAGGAGTTTCCTTTAATGATGGTCCTGCCGGTTTTCTTTTATTTGGTACTTAAGCGGATTGCCATTCCCCAAACGCCAACGATCCCTTTCCTCACTTTTCAATCGGAAAACGGGAAAGATCGGTTGCGACTGAAGCTTCGGTACTTTCTCTATGCCAACTCCTCGGAAAACTACATTACCATTGCTTACATCTCAGACGGACAGGCCAAACAACACCTTATTCGCAAACCGCTGAAAGCCCTGGAACAAGAGCTGAGCGCTTACCCGGAAATCGTACGTACGCATCGAAGTTACTTGGTCAATCGCCGAAACATACAGGCCGTGAAGCAAGTCAAAGGAAAACTTTTTCTGGAGGTCCATGGGACCGCTGTACCCGTATCCAAACCCTATCGGCAACAGTTTCTCGAG
Source organism: Cyclobacterium sp. (assembly GCF_014762705.1). Classification (GTDB taxonomy): domain Bacteria; phylum Bacteroidota; class Bacteroidia; order Cytophagales; family Cyclobacteriaceae; genus Cyclobacterium. The sequence goes on from NZ_JABURL010000044.1 coordinate 37,365, forward strand.
GACTGATTTTTATTCGTCACAAATAGGCGCTTTTTATCCCAAAACAGCCCTTCCCCTCGCCAAATCAGGTTTTCAGCGTGCATCTTTACCGAAAAGGAAATTCAATGAAATCGACATGATTAAAATCATCAGTAGACACACAGGGCAATGATTATTTTAATCGTCAAAGATCCTCCCGATTTAGTATCGGGACAAGCTATCTGGCCTATTAAAAATAAATTATAAACAGATGAAAAAGCTATTCCACCTAATTTGTGTATCCGGGATTGCGGTGCTAATCGGCTGTCAGCCGGAAGGCAAGCGTTCGCTGCATGGCGGAATCCCTACCGCTTCCCAACAACTTGACTCACTTTTTCAAAGTCATTTTGAGCAGGACCTCTTTCATGGAGGCGTGGTCATCACGCAATATGGGGAGAGGATCTATGAGAGCTATTGGGGTCTGGCCGATCGGAGTTGGGGCATTCCTTTCGACAAAGAGGTAAAACTTGATATCGCTTCGGTAAATAAATCGATGATTGCAGCTCTGGCCTTAAAAGCAGTGGAAGAAGAGCGGCTAAAGCTTGATGATCGCATTGCGTCCTTGCTTTCCGGCTTTTCCTACCAGGGTGAATTTCATGCGGACATCACCTTGCACCACCTGCTGACGCATACTGCCGGTTTAGCCGATTATGACGGCGTAGCGGAAGCCTTGAGGCAGGATAATTTCCTGAAATTTAAACGCTCGCGATTTACCGATGCCGCCTACGTTGACTTCATCAGTCTGCTCGCACCGATCGGCGAACCGGGAGAACAATTTCATTACAGCAATTTCGCCTACCACCTGCTGGCAATCATCCTGGCCGATACCTATTCCAAACCGTTTGCAGAGCTGCTCAAAGAAAAACTCACCGAGCCTTTAGGCCTGAGACACACGGTGTCAGAGGGGCTCAACGAACGCCTGATCCCTCAACTGGCCCAAGCGTATACCCACCAAGCGTCCACCGGGGAATGGCTGGAAAACCCGTTCATCGACCTGAGCCTGAGCAGGAGGATATTCTCTACCGCTGCTGATCTGAGCCGTTGGGCGCAGGTGATGGACAACCCCGGTTGGCTGAAAGCGGCATCGTTGGAATTGATACAGCAAAACCATCTGTCCGGCATCAGTAAAGATGTCAGCTATGGCTACGGCTGGGTCATATTTGATAAAGAAAACAAAAGCAAGATGGGTGATTTAGGCATCGATACGCCCTACATCATTCACGGAGGCAGCACGGACGGCTACAAAGCGTTGCTTATCAATATCAACCAGGGTGCGTACGTGATCAGCTTTTTAAGCAATGTAGGAAACCGGACGAACGAAATGCAACTCGCTCAAAAAATTACCGAAATCTTAATGAAAAAACCATGAAGAAAGAATTGAAAAGCCTGGCAATACTAACCTTAATCCTTGTTTCATTTACCGCTTCCGCTCAACGGGAACGGATGCTGGGTCTCTGGTCGGTCGAAAAAGTAACGGTTGGTGAGGAAAACATGACCCCGGTGGCAAAATGGACCAGAATCAACGCGGATGGCACCTATCAAGTCGGAAATGGCTGGCTGCAAAACGGAAGTGGGCGGTGGAAGTATGAGGTAGAAAACAATCGTTACACGGCCACCGATCCCTTAGATATAGCGGACGAATTCGGAGGTTTTTCCGTATCGTTTCATGGAACAAACATGCGCTGGCAACGGGCGGAGGAAGGTATGCAAGTTGAGGTATCTTTAGTGCCTGTTGAAGAGCTGCCCCGGTCGCCTGCCGACTACTTGAAAGGCATTTGGGATTTGGTGGAAATCACCGAAAATGAAACATCCATTTTAGGGGATTTCGATCCGGAGAATAAACACAAACTGTTCATCCGCTGGGACCGGATCTATATCAATTTTACGCCGGAGGGAAACAGATGGACCGGGTATTGGCATATTCACGGGCATAAACCAGAAGTCACCCTGCTCCCTGACCAGGAAAATGGAACGGTCGAAAGCTGGCGGATAACGGTCAATGAAAAAGAACTCCGGATGAAGGGGATCTCCGATAGCAACCAAACCATAGAGCGACACTATGTGAGACGGAATACCTTTTAGCGCAAACGAAACAGGTGTCGGGACATGGAATTCAAGCCATGTATCCCTCGGGGAATCCATTCAATTTAGCCAGTAATCAGAGCCGGGAAGGCCCGTCGTCTGCCTTTCCTTCTACACTCTTCCGGGTTGGCGGGCAGTAGCTGGTAGCGTTCCTTTTGTTGAGGCAGTTTTTGATTCATTAATTTCGGATTACCCTCTTTTTTTGGTTCGGATATGTAATTCCGAACCTATTGCTGAAATTGCGAACTTCCGGATAGCTTTTATTCTTCATCTTTGAAGTGTTATCATCAAATCCCATCAAACATGACATCGAAGCTATCCCCTGGAGCAAATTGCAGAAGCGCACAAATATGTGGAACAGGGTCACAAGAGAGGGAATGTGGTCCTTGCTGTAGCCTAAGTCGAACCCGTCCTGAGTAGGCTTTATCAGGATGGATCATCACCTATCAGAAGATTATGGAAAAGAAAGAAACAAAATACCTTGGAGTGGGAATCGCTATGGGAACGGCCATTGGCGCGGCCATAGGAATCGCCATGGGCAACCTTGCGATTGGCATTTCTCTGGGAATCGCCATTGGTGCTGCACTAGGATATTCCATGCACCAAAAAGACAGCGATTCAGCCTAAGGTATTAACCCAAAGGTCCGCCGGTGTGAATTACTGGCAAAAATTGAATGGAAAATGCCAACCTGTAGATCCGGCTGTGGAACCTGATAAAAACAAAGAAGCGTCTCAACTTACCGAATCATGAAAAAGAAATATACCAGGCAAGTACTGAGAGTAGTCCTGATCCTTGGATCAATCGCCTCCCTCTTTTTTGTTCCCTGGCTGTTGGTGAAAGCCTGGATCCTTCCCCTGCATGATACTATTCAGGAACAGTTGGAGGAGGCAATCGCTCATGGGTTTGACGGGATGATCGTCTATATCGACCAGGGGGGCAAGACACCGCAGCAGTATGCTGCTGGCTGGCACAACCGGGAATCCGAAACACCGGCCAAAGCCGATGCGCTGTTTAAGATTGCAAGTATCAGCAAGCTATATGATGCGGTAGCCGTCACAAAATTGGTAAGTGACGGACGGCTTTCTCTTGATAAAACTTTAGTGGAGTACCTGCCGGAACTTGAAGGAAAAATCCAGCATGCAGATAAAATCACGTTAAGGTTGATGATTCAGCATAGAAGCGGGATTCCCAATTTTACAGATGCACCTGGTTTCTGGGCTTCTCCCACCGAATCCTACGAAGAAAGCCTTGCATTGATACTGGGAAAACCGGCCAACTTCGAACCCGGTGAAGACTATGAATACTGCAACACCAATTACCTGTTGATCAACAAGATCATGGATGATGTGCTGGGGTATGACAACTTTGAGTTTATCCGGGAGGAAATTTTAAATCCCCTGAAGCTCAGGAATACCTACCCATCGCTGAAAGCCGTGAATATAGCCGATGTAATGAGTGGCTACCATGTGGGATATGCTCCTGATCTCAAGACAAATGACCACGGCATGCACGCCACTGCAGCGGATGTAGGTGTTTTTTTGAGGGCCTTGAACGAGGGATCATTGTTTAAACCCGGAGAACAGGAAATATATGCTTCCATTTACGAGTACGAACATGGAGGCTGGGTTCCGGGCTACCAGAGTTTTGCAGCATATCATAAGGATATAGATACCGTTATTATTGCATTCTACAGCACAACTGACCCTAAGCTTTACAATTGGAACCTGTCAGAAATAATCAACAATAGAATGGCGCAAATAATCAGAAAGAATCAATAGCCATAACACCGCTATTATCCACGGCCTCTGTAGGTGGGCGGGGACCTCATCTACACCAAGGTAAAGACCACCGGAACACACTAAAGGGCTTAAGGCGGAGTACGTAAATTCAAAATAAATTAAAAAATGAAAAGTTACATCTTATTATGTTTGGCATTGGTAATGATTGGTTCCTGTAGCCGTTCATTGACATCTGATATCTCCCGGCAACCAACGCTTGCCGATTACCGGCTCGGTGAAAAATGGGTTTGGAAATACAAGGGCATCACCACAGAGGGAGAAGTCCGCTCGGATGGCGAAGATACCAGAGAAATAGTCAATGTGGATGGCGTTTTAGGCATGACCGTAGGAAATGATACCATTCCTGTTACTGAAATAGTCAGGCCCGATGATAGCGATACTCCTAAATACGACTGGCCTTTGGAAGTGGGTAAAAAGTGGAAATATGAAAACAACTGGACCAGCCAGGATGGAACAACGGGAAGCCAAAGTCAGGAGGCAGAGGTATTGAGTTACCAGGAAGAAACGGTAGCGGCGGGAACATTCATGGCATACACCATTAAATATACCGGAAGAACCACCAATTCCAGAGGGTACAATTCCCATGAAGAGGAGGTTTGGTTATATGCCCCTGCTGTTAAAAATTTCATTAAACTGACCCAAAATCAGGGTGATTTTTTTTACGTGGAGGAATTGATCGAATACACAATCCCTGAGTAATGGAATCGATCAGAAATTCAACCTATATTTCGTCACACAACTATCTATTAATCATCATCAACTAAACACCTACTATCCCGCGACCTACAACTACCTGGTTGGGAATGTAGGATATGGTTTTCAAATCAAACTCTTTGAAGGTGTTTACCTCGGTACCAATGTTAAAATGGGTGCTTTCACCTACAATAGAAACTCCGAAAACCCCTATGAAGGGTTTTATTCAGCAGATTTTTTGATGAAACCGGATTCATTTTGGACTTTCAATTTCACCTTAGTTATTTTTTGTAAACCACCCCTCACGACAAAAAGACTACCAAACTCGCATGACTATGACCTCTCGAAAAACCTGTGTTTTTAGAATAGTGCTCGTAGTTGGAGGCGCCATTTCCTTGTTCCCTGCCTGTTGCTGACTTTGAAATTGGTTCACAAATAGATATCTTAGGAAAACAGAACGGTTTATTTACATGAGGAGCCGGTCGCAATGCCCGTCCGATGAACGATTCGGTGAGAAACTTGAGCTGTATTTACTCCTGTCTACTCCAGGCAAATCCTTGTAGCAAGTAGATGCTTTTGGTTGGAAACTAATGCATTAAACATGTTAAACATTAAAATTGAACGAATTTCCTGCTTGTTAATTCTATTTTTCTTTACGACCACCGCTTTGTTGAGGGCCCAAAGTGAATCTATAAATGAAGAGAGATTCGTATCCATCGGGGGAATTGAGCAATGGGTTACGATAGTAGGTGATGATAAAAGCAATCCCATTATCTTTTTTCTGCATGGTGGTCCGGGAAGTACATTGAGTCAATTTGATAACCATATGTATGCCGGCTGGGAGAAGGATTTCGTTTTAGTAAATTGGGACCAAAGGGGAGCCGGAAAAACATTTGGCCGCAATGCTCCTTCTGACATAAATGAAGAATTTTTTGCAACGAATCCATTGAAGGTAGAACAGATGACCAAAGACGGGGTCGAGCTTACAAGGTATATTCTTGATTACCTTAATCAACAAAAACTAATACTGGTGGGCACTTCCTGGGGTTCTATTCTTGGCATGAAGATGATTTTAGATAGCCCTGAGATTTTTGATGCCTACCTGGGCCACGCTCAGGTAGTGAATTTTTCCAGAAATATCGACTATGCTTATAATAAGGTTCATGAGTTGGCTATTGAATCTGAGGATAGTACCTCATTGGATATGCTTGAAGAACTAGGTGGGCCACCTTATGATGATGCCAGAAGTTACGGCCAATTGTTGCGAATAGTAAAAAAATATGAGAGAGATCGTTCTATTCCTGCTCCTGACGCATGGTGGGAAATAGCAGCTCAATATGACAATGAGAATGATAGGAAAGCAAGAAATGATGGGGATGACTACTCCTTTATCAATTTTGTCGGACATGCCAAACTTGGGATAGAATCGATGGTTTCAGGGATTGATTTCGACAAGGATGGTTTGGTAATTGAAATACCTGTCTATCTAATACAGGGAGAGCAAGACATATTGACCCCAAAAGAGCTCACCAAACCTTATTTTGACAAAATACAGGCCCCAAAAAAGGAATATTTTTTAGTGCCTGATGCAGCACATGGGCACAATCAATCGATCGTTGACAAACAACTTGCAGTAATCAATCAGATCTTATCGCAAAAGTAAAATACCATCGACAAAATCCAATCACAAAGTGTTTAACGAAGACGGATGATATGACACCTTTATTCAAAAAGCTAAACTATAAGGGGCAGGAGCAAATCCTGGTGGTCAGTGCGCCCGAATCATTTACAAAAGAACTGGATGCACTGGCCCAATCTACTGATGTGACCATTTACAATGATTCCGCTAAGCCTGAGGCGGTAACATTTGCCATTTGTTTTGTTATGACCCAAGCGGAAATCGATCGCTTTATTTCCGATGTTGAAAGAAAGCTGCCGGGAGATGTGGTCATCTGGATATGTTATCCCAAAGCCAGTTCAAAGCAGTACAAATGTGATTTTAACCGGGACACGGGTTTTGGGATCCTTGGTGATTACGGGCTTGAGGCGGTCAGGCAGGTTGCCATTGACGAGGACTGGAGTGCCTTGCGGTTCCGGAAAGTGGAATATATCAAAAATATTACGCGAAGGGAGAGCTTTGCATTGACCAAAGAAGCAAAGCGCCGAACGAATAAGAAGGGCGAATGAAATTTAAGGTAAGTTTAATTTGGTGATATGGTATACAGGAAGTCACAAACCGGCTGGATAGTAATAACGATCTTTGGATCGGTCAGCATCTTTCTCTTCCTCGCCTTTGTGAATCAATGGGGAAGTAAGCCACTACCTTTTACCCCATTCCTGGTCCTGGAGCTGTTTTTCGTGACGCTTGGATTATTGTTTTATAAACTAACCGTTGAACTCAGTGAATCGACGCTCCGGCTGACCTATGGAATTGGCCTGATCAGAATTACATTTGAAATGGACAAACTGTTGGGAACAGAGATTATCGGAACCCCATGGTACTACGGACTGGGAATCCGGATAACGCCAAAAGGCATGCTGTACAATATACAGGGTTCGAAGGCAGTCAAGATCGATTATATGCGTAAGGACAAAAAAAAGTCGGTTATGATTGGAACACCGGAACCCGGGCGACTGAAACAAGCACTGGAAGACAACTTGAGAAAAAGGATTGTCTCCCGATCACAATCAGGCAGGTACCAACCTTTCCCTTTGGAAGTTATCCAACGAACCTCATCTTACCTCTTCCCTTGGTAAATATGCGGTGCTTTGTATCCACTTTACTTTGCTATATGCTCCCTTTTCCGAATGCGATACTTTCCGTATCGGTCGTGCGCTCCGGCGCATTGTAGTTTTACGAAAGCCATGCAGGAACTGGTTCAATAAAATAAAAAAATAAACCGATATTGCAGCCGAATACATAAACCGACGCAAATGAATTGGATACTATTGGTGATTGCTGGCCTATTTGAGGTCGCTTTTGCTGCCTGCCTCGGCAAAGCGAAAGCAGCATCCGGCCTAGAGGCTACCTACTGGTACCTGGGATTTTTGATTTGCCTTGGCATCAGTATGCTGCTGTTGGTAAAGGTGACCCAACAGCTACCGATCGGAACGGCCTATGCGGTATGGACCGGCATTGGGGCTGTAGGGACGGTACTGATTGGAATTGTGATTTTTAAGGAACCGGCTACCTTCTGGCGCCTGTTTTTTATCAGCACATTGATCGCCTCCATTATCGGACTAAAAGTGGTTTCGCACTGACCTGATCCGGAGAGGTATTGGCAATAGGGAATCGCCAACAGGGTAGTGTCGAAGGGATATTGTTGCCGGAGGTTTAGCTGGTTTTGCGTTCATGCAGTCATCCGGAAAAAGGAAAAAGCAAATGAATGAACTGGAGCTATTGATAACATTGCATAAAAACTCCGATCGGCTGGGGCCGGGCAGTGAGGCGGATACGCTGAAAGCGCTGGAGTTCATCCCCCTGCCACAGGATCGGAAATTAAAGGTAGCAGACCTGGGATGCGGTACTGGTGCACAGACGATTACCCTGGCCAGGAACCTAAGTGGGCAAATCACAGCCGTTGACCTGTTTCCCGCTTTCCTGGATGAGTTGACAAAAAAATCAAAGCATCTGGGACTAACCAACCAGATCAATACCCTTTGTACATCCATGGATGAACTGCCTTTCGGGAATGGAGAATTTGACCTGATTTGGTCCGAAGGGGCCATTTACAATATAGGTTTTGAAAGCGGTATAAAGCACTGGAAGAATTTCCTGAAAACCGGGGGTTATTTGGCCCTGAGTGAAATCACCTGGATCAGTCCTGTCCGGCCAAAAGAAATTGAGGATTATTGGCATCAGGTCTACCCGGAAATCGCTACCGCATCCGATAAAATCAGGATATTGGAGCGCAATGGTTTTTCACCGGTAGCCTACTTTTATCTTTCGCCGGAAAGCTGGACGAATCATTATTATAAGCCTCTGGAAAAGCGGTTTGCAGCTTTTCTGGATCAGCTCGCGCATTCTGAACTTGCCAAAAAAGTGGTTGAAGATACGAAAATGGAAATGGAATGGTATCAAAAATACAAGGACCATTACAGTTATGGGTTTTATATTGCAAAGAAAATATAGGGAAAGAAATGTCAGGTTAAGTCTTCTAAAATCAGTGCGAAAGGAGCGTTGGTTTGAAATTAAAAAAAAATTGCCGAGTAATTTAGTCCCGCCTTCGTCCTGTTGCAACACGAAGCCCTGCTGGCATGATTCGGCTTTGAAGCTTTCTGATCCATCATCTAAAACGAGATAGCTGTGAACATAAAAATTATTTTTGCGCTCTTTTTATTGCACGTTTCTACTGGTTTTTCTCAGGAGCCTGGTCTTAATGCTAAATTCGAACGCCTGGCCGCATCTTATCAAAAAGTTTATGGCTTCTCAGGCACCATTTTGTTTGTCTCTGATAACCAAAAGACATTTGAGAAAAGCTATGGTATGGCCAATAGAAGTTTCAACCAAAAAAATCATCCCAATACCCGCTTTTCGATCAACTCTATTTCCAAAATTTTTACCACTGTGGCTGTGCTGCAGTTGGCTGAGGAAAATAAAATCGGGCTGCAGGCACCAATTTCAGCATACCTGAACGATCTGGAGGCAGATTGGGCAGACCGCGTCACCGTGCACCACTTACTGAGCCATACCTCCGGACTACCCAGGGAATCGGGCGTACAGCCGGAGGATGAACTGACTTTTACTGAGCAGCTAGGGCTGGTGGGGAAGCAAAATCTGCTCTTTGATCCGGGGGAGCGGTACGAATATTCCAATTCCGGGATCATACTTTTGGGCGCGCTGATCGAACAGGTCAGCAGAATGGACTATGGAGCATATATCGATGCCCGCATTATCCGGCCGCTGCACCTGGACAACACGGGGTACTACCGGGGTAGAAACGTGGTGGAACGACAAGCCGAACCCTACCGGCTTTCCGCCAATGGGCTGGAATTTGCCCAAAGGAGCAAGCATTTTGGAGACAATGCAGGTGGTGGCCTGTATTCCAATCCCTCGGATCTTTTTTCCTTCGTTAAAGGCCTGGAAGCGCAGCAGTTGCTGTCAGAGAAGTATACCGAATTGATGTTCCAGCCCCAAATAAAAAGCGGGGAATCCGATTCGGAAGGGTATGGCTGGAGTATCAAATATTTTGGTGAGGAGCAAATTTATTTTGCGGCCGGCAGCGGGTACGGTACCAAGAGCGTGATCATTCGCATGCCGGAGAGTGGTGATTTTATAGGCATCACCTCCAACTGGGGCAACACCCCCATCCTGCAATTGCTGCGGGACCTGTACCTGACAGCGAGAGGGCAGCCTGTTTCCCTGCCTTCAGATGACGGTCTCGCTGATCCAGGGGCCTATACGGACCAGATGGGGCAATATACCTTTGTGAGAGGAGAGCTAAAAAAACACCTGGGCATGGACCGTGAACAGATACGCCTGCATGAATTTGAGGGGCGCCTGTTTTTGGACGATGAGCTCCTGGCGGCGGGTGAAGGCTACCTGCGGCTTACCTACACCGATGAGTTGAAAATCTTTTTCAAAAACCAGCAAATGATCATCGAAATCAACGGCAACACCCTGATTGGAAACAGGACATTAGCCGGTCAGTAGCCGATCTGTACCAGAAAGAACGGTAGGCGCTTCATAGACAATGGTCCACGAATAGGCTAAAAAAGTGTGATCCATTATTGGATATTGGTCTAAATCCGTTGCTTTCAAAATAAATGGTATCAGGAGAGGATGATTTCTATCCGAAATTATTAATTTGAAAACAATAATTGATGCATATCAGACAGGTATTTGGAGTTTGCCTGCCTTTGTGTGTTCTTGTATAGATTTTACCCACAATAGACTCTCATGGCGAAGAAAAATAGTCAGGCAGAATTTGTAAAATGGTTTGAAAAGGTTGAACTGGGAGTAAAACCTCGGACTATTTATAAAGTAAACCTGCACTACTTCAAATCATTCATGGACTAGATGTTTCCTTAGTAAAAAATTATATTCCCATATACCCACCGCACAAACCAAAGTTACGATCCATACTGGCGTTAGCGGTAATGTGAGTTGGCATTCTCGAAAACGAAAAAAATGACTCAATCTGAACTCATAATTTTAAATTTTACAGAAATAAGGAGAAAGAGCATTAAAATTTGGAATGGACTTCCCGAGAGCCATTATCATTGGAGACCTGACGAGAAAGCCATGACTGCCATAGAAATGGTTAGACACGTTTTGGAAGCCGATTATGGCTGGAATATTATCATCAATAATGGGAATATGACAAATTATCAAACGCCCTGGAAAAATCGGCCATTCATTAGTGTTGCTGATGAACTAGAATTTGCTGAACCCTATAGAAATGCGTTTTTAAAAACTGTTGGCCAATTTTCGGATACGGAATTAACCGAAACCGAAATCGTCCACCCGGGAAATGGTGAAAAGAAAATTCTCGGAGCATATTTACTACGGATTGGATATCACGAATCTGTTCACGCAGGCCAGTTCCTTTCGTATTTAAGAACAATGAAAATAGGCTGTCCGGAAATATGGGACTAAAAAATACCAAAACACTCCTGCCACTAAATCAATCCCTTGGCCTCCAATGATTTTTTCAGGGCCGCATGCTTTTCCCAGAACCGATCCTTTATCTGCTGCATCAGGCTCTGAAATTCCGGATGTTCCTTGAGGGGGGATATTAATGGGTCTAGTTCGAAAAACAAAACAATCCAGTATTGGTAATTTTTCTGTTGGGAGAAAATGCGCAATTGCTCAATGGCCTGTTTTGTTTTTCCTTCCTGCGTGTACAATACAGCCATACTGGCACTTTTGTAGATGGATTGGTCCTGCTTGCAATACTGGGCATAAGTATTGTAAAATTCTGGCGCACGTTCAGGGTAGCCCATTTTCTCGTACACCAGCCCAATTTTGATGTCCTCCTATGTATAGATGCCCAGTCCCTGTTTCTCCCTTTCGGCAACAAATTGCTAGTAGTAGACAAAGGCTTTAGCATAGTCTTCCTGGAAATAATACATTTTTGCCACTTCCTGCAGGATGTCCAGCCGGCTGCTATCCTTTTGCCATTCCTGCAAAAGCAGCGTAGTAGTCTGCTTTATGTCCCGGTTTTTGGCGTACAGTATATAGGCATTCAGGAAAGGAGCATATTCGTTGTCCGGGTTGAACGCTATTGATTGGTTGATATACCTGGGGATTGTCGGAGATTATTTTCAATCGGATCGGTAAAATCCTGCGCATGCGGTAAGGACCCTGATGGCAAAAAATTAAGCGATTTGTTTCGAGGGATGGGGATTTCTTCCCATTTTTCAATACCTGCAAGCGGATTTTTATTACATTAAGGGCCTGTTTACGAACGAGCAATGATAGAAACGGTATCCCTTTTCCTTTTTACCGCCCTGACAAGTATAGTGATCCTTTTTCAGCTTGGCTTGGCGGTCGGTTTGCCCTGGGGTGTTGCCTCTATGGGTGGCAAATACCCCGGCATATACCCGCCAAAAATGCGTTTCGTAGCGCTGGTCAATGCCTTGATTTTGTCCGGGATGATGGTCATTGCCTGGGCCAGAGCGGGTCGGGCATTTCCAGAGATCTATTCCTTATCCCTGGTAGGGATATGGGTGATGGTCGTTTTCTTTGGGATTGCTACGCTGATGAATACCATTACGCCCAGTAAAATCGAACGGATCTGGGCACCGGTAGCTTTTTGTCAGTTCGTTACATGCTTGCTTCTGGCATTGAACTGATAGTATCTATGACAAGCAAAAAATGTTGGCTGACTCCTCATCTAATTGAGGTGGAAGTATATCACCAATTCCCTGATTCTTTTAATTTTTATGCTTACCGCTATTATATGATGAATGGAAATGCAGCTTATTGGAAATGCGCCTATCTGATACTGTAAGACTGGACAAAGGGCCGGCCTCCGGGTGTCAGTCCTTCTAATTTTAGACTGCCACTGTATTCCTCCAGAAATTTACCCACCTCTTCAGGATCATTTGCGATTTCATCATTGATCTTTGTAAGGATAAAACCTTCACCCAGGCCCAAATCATTTAAATAGCCTCTGGTTAATCCAGTAATTTTTATTCCGGCATCAATTCCATATCGGTCTCTTTCGATGGCATTAATCTTCTCCAATTTGGCCCCAAGCAAGGGAGAAGTATAAAAGGTACGTTTGATCACCCCTGTACCACCTAATAGATTCTGAAGCGTCAATTCTGATTTTTGGAACTCATTTCCCCTTCGGAATTGTACCGTAATCTTATCTCCCGGATAATAATAAGACAGGGCCTCTTCAAAACTTCCTTTGCCAGAGATGGGATTGCCGTCGATACCAATGATTACGTCATTTACTTTGATGCCCGAATTGGCAGCTGCTCCATCCCGAATCAAACGAGACACGATCACTCCATCCAGAGAATTAAGGTTCATTTGGTCTGCGAGTTCCGGGGTGATCTCCTCTACTTCCAAACCCGGGATGGCTTTCTGTACCTCTCCAAATCGGATAAGGTCATTGGCAATTTTTGCCGCAATATCCACAGGAACCGCAAAACCATAACCGGTATAAGAGCCGGTGCGACTCAAGATAGCCGTATTGATCCCCACCAATTCCCCTTTCACATTCACCAGTGCCCCACCGGAGTTTCCTGGATTGATAGGTGCATCAGTTTGTATAAAGGACTCGAGTGGAAATTCACCACCCATGATATTTATCTGTCTTTCCTTGGCCGAGACAATCCCTGCAGTGACAGTTGAAGTGAGGTTAAATGGATTGCCAACAGCCAGGACCCATTCTCCTATCTGAAGGTTTCTGCTACTGCCAATTTCAATGGCGGGAAGGTTTTCAGCTTCAATTTTCAAAACGGCAATATCCGTATTCGCATCTGCGCCAATCAAACTGGCCTTATATGTCCTTTTTTTATGGATTACCTCAATGGTTTCGGCCCGGTCAATTACGTGGTTATTGGTAATGATGTATCCATCCGCTGAAAAGATCACCCCTGAACCGGTGCTTACCGTTTGTTGGGGAGCTCCCTGTCCAAAGAAGTAATCAAAAATACTATACCTGCGGGAATCTGTCCCGGAAAAATTTTTAATAAATACCACTGAATGGGTACTGTTTTCTGAAGCCACAATAAAGGATTCCGGATCTACTCTGGGATGTGGAGCGGGTTTTTCAAAGGAATCAGGGGTAGTGTTTTCAATATTTGTGGTCTGGAAACCGAAATGCTGGTTGTATTCATCCCCTGTAAGCGGGAAAAATTCCTTTTCTACGGCAAAGGTAAAAAACCATGCACCCAGGATTCCAGCCAAAAAGGATACAATTACTAAAAGAAGGTTTTTTAGCATGACATTAAAGCTTTTTGGTTAATTTACGGTAACCATGAAAGGCCTGCCAATTTTTTAACAAAATTTAGCAAAGACACCATCCGGAATTACTATTGTATCCCTCCTAAATTTATGCCAAAATAAACGACCTCCTAAAAAGTGAAGGAAAAAACGTGAAAAACTGCTTTAACCTTGTAAATTTGTCAGTAGATAAAATATAGGATGTTATATGCATCAACATATTTTTTTTAGCAAGTAAAGCAAATCCATGTCTACAATTAAAAGAGTTGCCATCCTGGGCTCCACTGGCAGTATAGGTACACAAACACTGGAAGTGCTCTGCCAACACCCCGATAAATTTCAGGCTGAGGTACTCACTGCACAAAACAACAAAGACTTACTTATCAAACAGGCACTGGCATTTAAGCCAAACGTGGTGGTCATAGGCAACGAAGATTTATATCAGGAGGTAAAAGAAAGCTTGTCTGCGCATCCAATTAAGGTTTATACCGGACAAAAGGCCCTTGCGGAGGTAGTACAAATGGATACGGTGGATATCGTATTGACTGCTTTGGTGGGATATGCCGGTCTCCTACCCACATTAAAGGCCATCGAGTCCGGAAAACCCATTGCTCTGGCAAATAAAGAAACCATGGTAGTGGCAGGAGACCTGGTCACACAATTGGCCAAAAAGAAAGCGGTTAATATCTTCCCGGTTGATTCTGAGCATTCGGCGATATTCCAATGTTTGGTGGGTGAATTTCACAATCCCATAGAAAAAGTAATCCTTACGGCCTCAGGGGGACCCTTTCGGGGAAAGGACAGGGACTACCTGAGCAGGGTAACCAAAGCCCAGGCACTGAAACACCCCAATTGGGATATGGGAGCGAAAATCACCATTGATTCTGCCTCTATGATGAATAAAGGCCTTGAAGTGATAGAAGCCAAATGGCTTTTTGGATTGGAAATAGACCAGGTTGAGGTCGTCGTACACCCCCAGTCCATCATTCACTCACTGGTCCAATTTGAAGATAGTTCTATAAAAGCACAACTTGGCTTACCGGATATGCGTATTCCTATCCAGTTTGCTTTGTCCTATCCGGACCGGGTGAAATCAAACTTTCCCCGCTTTGATTTCATGGATTATCCAAACCTGCAATTTGAAAAACCTGATATGGAAACCTTTAAAAATTTGGGACTGGCTTTCGCTGCACTCAAAAAAGGAGGGAACGCAGCTTGTACCCTAAATGCTGCCAACGAAATTGTGGTGGCAGCATTTTTGCAGGACAGAATCAAGTTTCTTGAAATGCCAGACCTAATTGAACAGACAATGGAAAAGATTGGTTTTATAAAAAGGCCTGGCCTGGATGATCTAATCCAAACGGACAAAGAAACCAGAATATTAACAGAACAAATCATCAGTAGATTATAAATAATGGATACATTAATAATGGTAGCGCAATTGCTACT
>NZ_JABURL010000071.1 GCF_014762705.1 Cyclobacterium sp.
GATTTCAGCGGAGTACCCACTAAAAATATAAAAAATTAAACATAAAAAAAACCCTGCATTGAGAAGCAGGGTTTTTTTTATGTTTTGAATTGACCGGTTTACGAAAGGGTATTTACGAATTTGGTCAATTTAGACTTTTTATTGGCTGCATTATTTTTGTGAATCACATTTTTCTTGGCCAACCTGTCGATCATGGAAGTGACTTGTTTCAACAGTTCCTGTGCCTCAGACTTGTCCTCCGTGTTTTTCAATCTTTTGATAAAGGTCCTGGTAGTTTTGGCCTGGTACCTGTTCCTCAACCTTTTGGCTTCATTTGCACGAATTCTCTTTAAAGCCGATTTGTGATTTGCCATATGTTTTTATGATTAACTTTTTCTTGTTCTTTTATGGATCGCAAATTTAACTGTTTAATTTTTAATTGCAAAACAATTACCCAAATATACCCTGAATTCTGCTAACCTTTCCACTTTTGTTGATAATCAGCAGCTTGTTTAGCTCCAACGCTTAAAATCTGAAAGGTTTTTCTATCTCGATAAACCAATGATACAAACGTACTTCATTTTTTAGTTTATCTTAAATCATGGTTTTAATTATCTCTATAATTTATTAAATTATACACTCATTTATACTTGTATTTACCCATGCGGATGGTCTTTTTGATGGTGGTCCTACAAATTACCAGCCTGAACCAGGTTTCGGGCTGGGGCTTTTATGCGCACAAATTGATCAACCGCCAGGCCGTTTTTTCACTCCCCCCCGAACTGATGGTATGCTTCAAACCCCACATCCGGTTTATTAGTGAAAAAGCAGTGAATCCAGACCGGAGAAGGTATGCCGTAAAAGGAGAAGCTGAAAAACACTTCATTGACCTGGATGTTTACGGGGACAGCGCTTTGGCATTATTGCCAATCTTCTGGTTCGATGCGGTCAAGCAATTCGGTGAGGACAGCCTCCGTATGTCTGGTATTGCTCCATGGAGTACTTATCAGACATTTTTGCAATTGACCCGGGCATTTGAGCGAAAAGATTTACAGGCCATTCTGCGTCTGGCAGCAGATCTGGGTCATTACATTGGAGATATTCATGTCCCTTTACATACCACCAAAAACTATAACGGTCAATTTACGGGACAATACGGCATTCACGGGTTTTGGGAAAGCCGACTCCCGGAGCTTTTTGCCGTGGACTACAACTTTTTTGTCGGAAAAGCGGAATATGTTCCCAACCCACAAAACCTGATATGGGAAACCATCGGGCAATCCCATGCCGCACTGGACTCGGTTTTGGCCTTCGAAGCAAGACTCACTGCACGCTTTCCGGCGGATAAAAAATACAGCTTTGAAGAAAGAGGCGGGATCAACACCCGGGTTTATTCAAAAGCATTTAGCGAGGCTTACCACCAACTGCTGGCCGGGCAGGTGGAACGACAAATGCGGCATACTATAAAAATGATAGCTGATTTTTGGTATACAGCATGGATTCTAGCCGGTCAGCCTGATTTGGAAATAGGCTCCGAACCCTTGGAAGAAAGTGACAGCCTGTTTGTTCCTGATAATTCATTAAAAAAAATCCGGCAACATGAAACCAATATCAATGGTTTGCCAGAACTTTTTTGGAAGAGTTCAGGTAAACCCCAATACTTTTGGCCAATCTTTCAAAAGTATCTCGAAAAACGTCCTCGTTTTCTTCCAATAGGGTGACCCTGAATCCCCTCAAATCGGAACAAAAAGAACTAACGGGCACCACACAGATTTTTTCTGAGGCCAGCAAATTATACACAAACCGCTTGTCATGGGGCATTTCCTTTTCCTGCAGCCATTTATCAAGGTAATCTCTAACTCTCTGATCGCTGACAGGCAAGGATTGATGCTCATCCAGTACGCCTTCATCGAAGATCACGGTATTGTAAAAGGCCCCTTTTGTTTTGTTAAACTTTATGCCTTTTACACCTCCCAATACCTCCTCCATGATCCGGCTTCTTGTACCAATGGCCGCATTGGCTTTTTTCCTGTAGGCTTTGTAATTCGGGTGACTCATGATTTTGGGGATTGCCAACTGGGGAAGGGTAGTAGAACAAACCTCTATCATTTTGGCATTCTCCAGCGTGGTACAGAGTTTTGAAAACTCCTCCGAGGTATGTTTGTTATAAAACTCCATCCAACCACAACGGGAACCCGGCCAGGGAAATTCCTTGGAAATACCCTTAAGGGAAATTCCGGGAAGGTCCTTCCCTAATATTTCTGAAAGCCCAATAGCCTCATACCCATTATAGGTGATATTTTGGTAAATTTCATCAGCGATTAACAACAGGTTAAATTCCCGGGCTATCTCCACAAAACGATCCAACACCTCCCTGGGATAGACCATGCCGGTGGGGTTATCTGGATTGATGATCAGTATCCCTACTATGGAGGAATTGTATTTTACCTTATTGTACAAATCATCCATGTCTGGATACCAACTGTTGTCGGGATCGAGATTATAGGTAATGGGACTGGTATTGGCATGAGCGGCCTCAGCTGAGCTGTGGGTTGAATAGGCAGGTGAAGGACCAATGATCCTTGCAGTCGGTATAAGAAACTGATAGAGTTTGGCTATCCCATCCCCTAATCCATTGAAAAAAAGAATGTCTTCAGGACCAATCTGAACTCCCCCTTTTTGGTTGTTGCATGTTGCCAGAAACTTTCTCGTGGCCATCATGCCCTTGCTGTCGGCATAACCATAGCTGTGATCATCCTGCACCAAGCCCGCTACGATTTCCTTCATCCAATCGGGGATAATGTTGTTTTTTTGAATGGGGTCACCAATATTCTCCCAGGTAATGTCATACCCCAACTCTTCGATCATGCGGGCTTTTTTTACTATGCCCCTGATCTCATAATTCAATTCCTCAGCTCCCGGACGCAATAACAACTGTCTCATCATAAATTCTGCGGTATTCCCTATTAAAATACAAAGAAACAAAAAAGCCTATTAAGCCATTCACTTTTAATAAAAAAAAGAAAAGCTTACTGCTCTCCGATACATGCTTTTCTGAAATTCCAATTTGAAGTGCATGAATTACATAATCAGCCAACCGGAGTTTAACCCCTAATTAAATACTTTTTACTGAAAAAAACTGTCTTAACAAACTGAATCAGAACAAATCCATTAATTTACAAGGGAATGAGTCCTTTATTCTTAAAAATTGAATGTTTTTTACCTGAATTCAGAACATTTTCGGAGAAAGTATACCTGCCCCATTTCTATAAAAAATAAATTTCTGAAATCAATGGCTTTATTATGGGACATATACCATATCCGGATCAAAAAGAAAGGCACCTGGAAATCAGGTGCCTTTCTTTCCTGCTAAGGAAAATTTTAAAATGACCATTAAAGCCACTACATCAATTTCTTGTATTTAATCCTCCTTGGACTTACATCGCCCATTCTTTTTCTTTTGTTTTCTTCATAGTCCGAGAAATTACCTTCAAACCAGTAAACGGAGCTGTCTCCCTCGAAGGCGAGAATATGGGTACATATCCTGTCCAGAAACCACCTGTCGTGAGAAATGATCACTGCACATCCTCCAAAATTTTCCAAAGCCTCTTCCAGGGACCTGAGGGTATTGACATCCAGGTCATTGGTAGGTTCATCCAATAGCAATAAATTTCCTCCCTTTTTCAGGGTCATGGCCAAATGAACACGATTTCTTTCCCCCCCTGAAAGTACACCTACCTTTTTTTCCTGATCTGCTCCGCCAAAATTAAAGCGACTGACATAAGCCCTCGCGTTGATTTCCTTATTTCCAAGTTGGATAAATTCGTTGCCTTCAGAAATAATCTCGTATACAGACTTTTTGGGGTCCAAATCATCATGTTCCTGGTCTACATAGGCAATCTTCACAGTTTCTCCAATTTCAAAATGACCGGCATCAGGTTTTTCCTTGCCTGTAATCATATTGAACAAAGTGGACTTGCCCGCTCCGTTGGGTCCTATCACTCCTACTATGCCCCCCTGGGGAAGCGAAAAAGTAAGGTCATCAAACAGCAATTTGTCGCCAAATGCTTTCGAAACACCATTTACCTCGATCACCTTGCTGCCCAGACGAGGGCCTGGTGGGATGTATAGTTCAAGTTTCGCTTCTTTTTCCCTTGCCTCTTCTCCTACCAGTTTATCGTAAGCATTTAACCTGGCCTTGCCTTTAGATTGTTTGGCCTTGGGTGACATGCGGATCCATTCCAACTCCCTTTCCAACGTTTTTTGTCTTTTGGATTCCGTTTTTTCTTCTTTTTTCAAGCGGTCCTGCTTTTGCTCCAACCAACTGGAATAGTTGCCCTTCCAGGGTATTCCCTCGCCCCGGTCCAGTTCCAGTATCCAGCCTGCCACATTATCCAGGAAGTAACGGTCGTGGGTCACCGCGATGACTGTACCCTTGTACAATTTAAGGTGCTGCTCCAGCCAAAGCACTGATTCGGCATCAAGATGGTTGGTAGGTTCGTCCAGCAACAAGACATCCGGCTCTTGTAAAAGGAGTCTGCAAAGGGCAACCCTTCTTTTTTCTCCACCGGAAAGATTTTCGACAATTGCGTCAGCCGGGGGCAACCTGAGGGCATCCATGGCTTTTTCCAGCAAGGTTTCCAATTCCCAGGCATTGGCCGCATCCAGTTTTTCCTGAACCTCTCCCTGCTGGTGGATCAATTTATCCATGGCATCAGGATCTTCCATCACGGCAGGGTCCATGAATTTTTCATTGATGGATTCAAATTCTTTGAGCAGGTTGATGGTTGATTCAACGGCTTCTTCCACTACTTCTTTTACTGTTTTGGCAGGATCCAATGCCGGCTCTTGCTCCAGCATTCCCACAGAATACCCCGGCGACCAAACCACTTCCCCCTGATATTCGGTGTCCTTACCGGCAATGATCCGTAGCAGGGAGCTTTTACCGGAGCCGTTAAGGCCTAACACGCCGATCTTGGCACCATAAAAAAATGACAGATAAATATCTTTAAGTACTTTCTTCTGTGGGGGATAGATTTTAGAGACCCCGGCCATAGAAAAAATTATTTTTTCATTACTCATGGTTCTTTTACGTTTAATTTAATCAACAAAGATGGTAAAAAATCCGCTTTCTTAGGATAAATGAAGCATTATTAATTAATTTGCAGAAATTGGAAAAACCACATCAGAATTACAACCAACCTTGCTGATCATGACGGAGCATCCTTATGGATATATAAAAGAAGACAAAATTTATTTAAAGGGTTTTTTAGGCCAGGAAGACCGGGTTATCGGAGAGGTGAAGGAGGATGAGGCATCCACAATCCGCTATTTCGAAGACCGGTACAAAACCATAAAAGGCAAAGTAGAAAAACTTAAATCAGACATCCAGGAAAACCAGAACAAGGGTTCCTTTCTGATGAAACTGATCCACCTGAAAAATTCTTTGATGAGTTATGATGGATTGGGAGATTTTCCGGCATTGATCCGGGAACTGGAGGAGCAGGAAGCTTATCTTGAGGAAATCATCCAATCCAACCGGAAGAAAAATCTGGAAATCAAGGAAGCCTTGATAGAGGAGGCTGAAGCCATTAAAAACAGCACGGATTGGAAAGAAGCTTCTGAAGCTTTTAAGGAACTTAAGCTCAAATGGCTCAAAACAGGACCTGTGGAGAAAGAGATTGAGGAAGAAATAGAAAATAAGTTCCAGTCTATTCTGGATGTGTTTTACGGAAACAGGAAAAACTATTTTGACGGACTGGCACTTCAGGCAGAACAAAACATAAAGGTCTACGAAGACTTACTCGAACAAGCCCGGGAGGCCCATGACATGGCCGACGTAAAAACAGCATTTGAAATCAGCAAAAAAATCCAAAAGCAGTGGAAAACCTCTGGAAGGGTGCCTGCAGCGAAAAGACAGCCTATTTGGGATGAATTTTCGAAATTAAACAACCGGATTTTTAGCAGGTATAAACGAATGGCTCAAAACGCACCCAAGTTGAGTCCTGGCCTGATGATCAAAAAAATAGAAAAGTTGGCTGAGGAGATGAAGTTGCTTTCCAGGGGAAAGGTAGATGGAAATAAGTTGGCGCAGGCCAAAAAATTGCAGGCGGAATGGAAAAAATTACCTCCAAAAAAACCTAGAAACGCACAACAAAGTATTGGTTCATTCGTATTCTTTTCCGAAATCGTTTTTGAAAAATCCTTTCTGGACAATCTTTGTGATTCAAAATATCCTGGATTTGAAAATAAACCTATTGAGGAGCAAATCACCATCAAATCCGGTTTACTTAAAGATTTGATTGCGAGAGATCAGCGGGAACTAAACAAAAAAAAAAAAAAAAAAAAAAAA
>NZ_JABURL010000047.1 GCF_014762705.1 Cyclobacterium sp.
CGAATATTCCAGAAAAATAGCCGCATAAAAAAGGCTGCCCTTTTCGGACAGCCTCATTTAAGCTAATATGCCTTAATGTTTTTTAACTGAAATTGACCGCTTAAATAGCAGCAGCCTCCCCCAACTGGTGAATGGTATTCTGGACCAGGCCTTCCACTTCATCTCCTTTTTCACTTTTTAGCTGGTAATTGATTTCCATCACCCAGGTGGGTTCGATATCAGGCATTTTTAACTTCACAGATTTACCATCTGCTCCCAGCTCGGCAGCAGTAATGGTCAAATTCTTTTCGTTGTAATGCTTGGAGCCGTATTTTCTGGACCGCAACAAATCCCAGGTGGCCACTGAATAGTTGGCCAAGTCCTGCACACTGCTCTCATCCATTTTTTCCGAAAAAGTCAACAATATCCCATCCTGCTGCGCCTGAATGCCTACCGGTATATGCACAGGCTTATCGGTCATCCGGATGCGGTAAAGTCCCCCCAACTGGGGCTGGGTAGATCCCCAGGCGGACAAGCCGCAGAGGTACAGGTGCCCGTCATCCTGATTGAAGCGCCCGCGCATTACACCCGTAGCAAATCGGGGCAAAGGTAACTCGACAATACCCCCCTGAACCTGTCCGTCCACTTTTTCAAAAGGCACCAGATACACCTTGCCATAGCCATAGGAAAAACTCAATAATTTACCGTTCAGAGGCCCCCATTTTTCGCTGTCCACCCATAGCAGTTCTGAAGGAGAACGGTCTCTTTCCCTTTCCACCCATACCAGCGGCTGCTCCATCCCGGAATCGGTACTGTCTGCAGGTGGGTCAAAGCCAAACATGTTTCCGTAAAATCCCCCTTCTTCTACCCAGTTGATCCTGTTCATGGGATTCCAGTGTCCTTCCTGATCCGTAACGATAAAGGATCCATCGGGATTAAGACATACACCGTTTGCTGCCCTGAATCCGGTAGCGATAATTTCCGTATGCTCACCGTCCGGGCTAACTTTGATCAGGGTGCCATGCTGCGGAACCAATGCTTCCCTGGCATGCCGGGCACTTTTGGCATAATAGAGGTTGCCCTCCGCATCGGCCTGGAGTCCCATGGCAAATTCATGAAAATGGTCGGTTACCTGATGGTCGTTGTTGAAACTTTCGTAAAAATCTGCTTCGCCATCCCCATTGTAATCATGCAAACGAACGATTTGATCCCGGCAGGTAACGAAAATCTCTTCATCAATCACCTTGATTCCCAATGGCTGGAACAAACCGGAAGCAATTCTTTGCCAGGTCAGGGTATGCTTGTTCTCAGTAAAGCCTTCCACCAGCCATACATCCCCGTCCGTTGCGCATACCACTGCTTTATTTCGATCCCGGAAAAAGTCCAGTCCACTCAGACGTAGTTGGTTTTTCCAGGGACTATTGAAAGGCGGGTTGAGGATATCCACCTGAAAGGCACCCTTCTGCTCTCCCTGCAGAATATTGGTTTCCAATAGTTGCGGAAAACGAGCCGGACCTCCCTTGGTGTATTGCTCCAGGGAAGCTGGAAGATCCGAGGATTTGGCCCATTCTTCCAGGCCGGAAACGCTTGAAGCGGCCATGAATATTTTAATCTTTACGGGTTCGGAAGCAGTTATATTTACAACCTGGAAACCATTTTCTTCAGCCAATACTGCTCCCTTTCCAGTCAATGCCACTGCAGCGCCCAGAGGAGCTACCCGCATTTTCAAGAGGCCTTCCGCTGGCTCGATATTCAATGTACGGATAAAAACCGGTTGATGCTCCAGTGAATCCAGTCCAAAAGTTTCCAAAACCCGGGCTTCACCAACCGTATACGTCATGATAAGGCGGTTTTCGTAAGGATAAAGCCCTTCAAAATGTGTCCATTCTTTGGGAAGGGGTCCAAATCTCCTTCCATCTCTTGCCAAAAATCGGGGATCGGCAAAAGTACCCGTCTCAGGATGTGCCCAGCCCGGACCTGTCTCATTTTCCACATGCAGCTTGCCGATGGTCCTCGGTGAAATATTGTGCTTTTCGTTGAACAATATAGCTTCCCAGTCGATAAATCCATCTCCTGTCCAGGCTCCTGCTACACGCATCAGGTCATGGTCAAACATCATCCAGGCTTTACCTGCAGCTACCCCACCGGGGCCATTGTCCAGCCTTACAGCTATTCCTTTATAGGCAAAATTCGCATCCCCAAAGTCTTCATCGGGAAGGGGTTGTACCGGGCCGGTGGAGCGTTCCCGGGGAGGAGCACCCTCATCTACCAGTTCATAGGTGTTGATTAAAAAATTCCCGTAATCCATCTCTTCCCAGGGTTTATATTCCCTGGGCTCGGGCCCTCTACTTGTACCTTCCGGCAAACTGGCCAGGTATTCCTCATTGATGTTAAAATACTGCGCGGGATTTTCCTTTGAAACAAAAGTTTCTCTAATGTAATGAATGACATCATATTTTTCCACAGGTGTCAGATTGACCTGAGGAGGCATAGCACCATGCCCGCGAGTGAGGGTTTGGTAGATGGCATAAGGATCCTCGCCCACTTTAAAGGTGTCGGCCCAAAATTTAAATGCGGTAGGAAGGGAGCCTTCCTGTTCCGGATTTCCGTGACAGGTAATGCAGGTGTTGGTATAGATATGCTCTCCGGTACGCATGGACTCTCCATGCCGGTCTCCCAATGCTTGAAGCAGGCCCTTGTGGTCGATGTTTTTTTCGTAGTCCGGTAAATCGGATTCCTGAAGAATAAAACCAGCACCAGCAACGTCCGATACCGACACCTTATCTGAGCTCTTTTGGCAGGCCAGGAATAGCAATACAATTATTGGGATGTACCAGGCAGTAAATTTTACATTCATAAGATTAAGAAGTATTCTATTTTCAAAATATAATTCAAATCCGACTAATAAAAAACATTTTTTATTCGATTAATTGGGGATTCTGCCCCACCAGGGACCTTCGTCCCTGATATCCAGCCACAGCTGCTGCATTTTAGGAATCAATTCCAAATAGGTGGCGTATTCCTGTTGGGCAATATCAGTGGTTTGGCCAGGATCATTTTTAATGTGGTACAATTCAAAAGTATCCGGAACGGCTGTTTTTAGCCAATCCACAGCAGGAAAATTTCCTTCCTTCGGGATAAGGTCAAAAATTTCCCGTCTGGGGGCAAGCTTGCCCACGAGAACATAATCTTCGTAGCGCATGGCCATCTGCGCCATACCCGGCATGTGGGATGAATTCAATAGAAAAAACCAAATCGGCAAAACCTCTCTTTCGTAGTCCTTTCCCAGAAACGCATTAAATGCATCCGTCCCGTCAATGGTTCTGTCTTTAGGAACAGCGGCACCTGTCAGTTTACAAATGGTAGGTAAAAAATCGGTACCATTAAATAATTGATTGCTTACTGTTCCGGCAGGAATGTGTCCCGGCCATCGTATCAATCCCGGTACCCGATGCCCTCCTTCATAGGGAAAACGCTTCATTCCCCGCAAAACTCCAGGGGTGCCAAAGCATTTGTCCCGGATGGGGTCCTCCCATTCTCCGTGAGATTCCTCCAGGGTAACTGGGTATTCAGGACCGTTGTCACTGGTAAAAACAACCAGCGTAGAATCCCTCAGGCCCTGCTTATCAATAAACTGCATCAAGGCACCAAAGCTATCATCTACCTGAGATACAGTACCATAGTATTCCTTTGCATATTGAAAGATATCCTTTTCCGGCCGCTTCACACCCCCATAGGAAATCTGTTGGGTCAAGCTTCTCAACGCTACCGTATCATACATGCTGGCAAAATCTTTGGGAGGATCTATTGGGGTGTGCGGCTCGTTGGTAGAAATGATGATAAAAAAGGGTTTGTCTTTATTTCTTTTCCCGGAGATCCAATCTGCGGCTTCCCGGGACACGATGTCTACATACCAGCCTTCCATAGGCCCTTCGGGAACACCATTCCTTATGAATTTTTCCGGATTCCTGGGTCCTGTCCCAAAAGCATTGACCGAAGTGGCCAGGGAATAGTCAAAACCCATTTCGTTTACCGAAACTTCCTCCGGAGATTCCAATTTGGACAAATGCCATTTGCCGAAAAATGCGGTTTCATAACCCTCTTCCTGCAGCAATTCAGGCAGGGTGATTTCATTTCTGTCCAGTGTGGTACCAAAAAAACCAGCAATATTGTAGAATCCGCTGCGATACCCGTTTCTTCCGGTGAGGATAGCAGCACGGGAAGGGGAGCAAACCGATGCAGCCGAATGCATATCTGTCATCCTTACCCCCTCTTTGGCAAATTGGTCCAAATGAGGTGTTTTGATAAATGGATGGCCGTAACTACCCAGATCACCATAACCCAGGTCATCGGTGAGAAAAATGATAATGTTTGGACGGGGCGGAGCTTCATTTTGGGAACGGGCGGAAATGACAGTAAAATTCAAAAGAACCAAAAACATCCATATCCATTTTTTATTCCCTATCATAATCCGCATCTTGTCGGGTCTATGTGTCAAGGTAAACCACAATATATTGCCAGGACAGCAGGTTAAACAAAACCCAAAAGCTACCGGCATCTTTTGGGTATTTGTTGGTGATTATAGTGACTAAAAAGAGGGGTGATTAAGCAACTTTTAGTCAGCCGGTAGTATGTTTTTCTAATATTTATCCTATAAATCAGCCAATCGAGGCAATTTTGACCCATTGGAAGCAGTCATCTTCCTTTCCTGGCGCACCACAATGGGCACATAGCCCACTTCCATGCCTGCCGGGGGTGTCAGTATAAGTACAGGATCAATGGCTACCAGTTCTCCCGTTGTAGGTGGAGCCATATAAGTTTTGTCAATGGTCCAGCTTTTATGGATCTTTTCTACAATGGCCTGTAAGGCTTCTTTTTCCTCCCTGCTCCAGTCAAACTGCTGAAAAGAAGGCTGATCTATAAAGCGGTACCATTTGTAGGTTACTGTAGAGCCATCTTTTAAATCAACCGAAAATGCCGCTGAAGCCGGACCTGGATTGGCCCAGGCACCGGTTTCGGGGGAGGTGTAGGCGAGGTCTTTGTCAATCCTGAAATTTCCCGGAACGATTTCATTACCATCCCTCCAATTGATGTATTGTTCCTCGGTTTCGGCAGAAGCAAAAGTACTGGCTTTTAGTTCGGCCGGAACGTCCTCGTCCGGAATGGGTATGCGCAGATCTCCTTCCTGTTTGAAATATTGTGGGAAAAGGCCTTTGGCACCAAAAGGATTTTCCTGCCATTGCAAACCAAATGCATTGGTCTCATTAACGATGGTTTCTACCACATTTTCCAATTTCCCCAAGTGCGTACCACCGGCATTTAACTGGGCTCCCTGGTCCAGCGAAATTTTCCTGGGGCTGATATCAGGTTTCCAGGAATGGGCTTCACTAAATGCTCCTGATACGGCTTCTCCACCCTTTTTCCATTTCTTTACCGGATTGAACAAGGCATCTTTGGAGTAATAAGTGACATCCTGGACAAGGACTGATCGGCCATTTTCATCCACCGGAAACTGCAACTGGGGAATTTTGATAAACAAGTCACCCTCTTCTGTCTTCATTTCGAAGGAGGGAACGGTATTGATTTCCATGGCTCCGCCACCACCCATGGTCCCTTCCCTTGCATCTAGTCCCATACCTTCTATGGCAGGATAATCTTCGGATAACCTGCTCCACATTTCTGGGATGTAATAGGCCACAGGGCCTTTGAAATTCGCTGCATTGAGAAACAAAGTCCAGCTTTGGTCTCCTGTAGGTGGCGGGCCGTCCCTCTTCTCCGTAAGCGGGAGCATCATGTGCGTGTAACCCAAAAACTTACCGTCCAGATCCTCCACAAAGGTAATCCCATCTGGAGGCACCACTATCCGGTTGCTCAATTGGGCAATACCCAGTTCATCCTCCGGTAGGGCTTCCGCCCGGTAGAAGAAAGGCCAGCCAGGAGAGGCAATTTCCGAATTGTAGCAATTGGGTACACCGTTCATGCTGAATTTGGGTGGCCCATAATGGTAACGATTTCCGCGCCAATAACCCAAACCGCCCTCCTGGGTTTGGAAAACACTGGCCCATGTGGGGCCTCTGGGCTCCCAGGTTCGGGCTATGGTACCCTCAGGGCAGCAGGGAATATCCTTGTTATCCGGATTGTCCGGAATAATCCAGTTTCCCGGCAAACCTATCTGGAAGCCCGCCAGTGGTTTTTCCACCAAAGGCCAGACGGCAGTATAAAAGCCAATCCCAGCTCCAAAGCCATCCGGCCGCCTCGGCGAACTGTAGCCAATGTACCCGTGAAGTCCATTTGCTCTTTGCGAAATCTCATACCTGACACTTGTTGATTTTTTGTTTATGGGCCCGGATAAATGAACGATCATTCCACTGATTCCCAATAACAATGCACTTATTAAAATTCGTAGATACATATTGTTTTATAAGATTTATTGCATTCCTATTCCACACCTGTCCGGGTATCCCACCAGAGCTGTATGCCATAAAAGATATCCTCTTCTTCAATATCAGAAGGAAAGCTTTGGTTATGGGCAATTTCATTTGCTGGATAAGACATGCGGAAAGGTGGCCGGTTATGGCTGCTGGCATAATCATTGGAAACTTTGTCCAGCAAAGGTACATCTGTTCTTCTCACCTCGGCCCATGCTTCCACACTTTGCTTGTAAAGGGCAATCCAATTCTGTAACCGGATTTTTTCAAGATTAGTTGAGGAGCCGGAATCCCAGGCCACACCTGAATTTTGCAGGTAGGCATTGATCATTTCCGGTTCGACACCATTTTCTTCCAGGGATACTTCAATGCCTTTCTCATAGGCTTCCTGGCTACTGCCTCCGGAAACCAGCCCCCTTTCATAAGCCTCCGCCTTGATAAACCATACCTGAGATGCATTCATAAAGGGGGAAAAACCCATATCATCGTAACCAAAGCGATCCCCAATATGGGACACATTTGCATTGGAGTTCATCGGGTCGCTGGTCTGCCCTATGCCCATTTTGTAACCGTTGAAAACGCCATTCTGATTCCTGTCCGCATAAACCGGAAGGCGGGGATCGTCCAGGTTTTCCAGTAGGTTTATCAAATCAAAATTGGTCCTGTACTGGTCATTTTTATTGGTGGGAGTTCCCAATCTTTGCCTCCAGGGCTCTATGTTGGAGCTTACTCCCGGCCAGTTTAAATAAGCATTGTCCGTGTGTTCCTCGAATACCGGATAGGTAGCGGGATTCCCTAAAATTTCACCTATCACCGCTGCTGCATCCTGAGGAGCGACAGAAGACATGCGCATGGCTACTCTCAGCCTAATGGAATTGGCAAACTTTTTCCATTTCATGATGTCTCCTCCATAAATAAAATCCCCTACTCCCAGTGCCATGCCATTGGGATCGAGCATGGTATTGGCTGCTGCCAATTCAGAAAGAATTTTATTGTACACCACCTCCTGAGAATCAAATTCAGGGCTCAATATCCCCTCTGCATCCAATTGAAAGGCTTGCGTATAAGGGATATCTCCCCACATATCCGTTACCTGATGGGCCGTATAGGCCTTCATGATCAGGGATACGGCCTCCAGATTTTGATTTCCCTCTTCCCTGGCGATGTTACCTGCATCCACAAAATACGCCATGGCCCTATACAGGTTATCCCATTGTCCGTTATTGATATCTACCCGAAACTCGTAATCTCCTGCGCCAATGGCAGCCAGCTGACCAGACCAGGTTCCCGCATAATAGATTCCTATCCGCTCGCCAAACAACTGACCGGCCACTACTGTCATGCCTGCACCAAGTACATTACTGGCGGGCACCTCTGATGGCTGGTTGGGGTTGATGTTCATTTCATTCCAATCTTCCGTACATGCCGTGCATAGCAGCACAGCAAGTAAAACCAAACCGGTTAATTTAGATGTTATTATATGTTTCATTTTAAGGACATTTAGCAAATTATCAATTTTTCCCTTTTTGCAGGCAACCCTCAAAGGGAAATCCGCAAGTTAAATCCATAGGAGCGGTTTGTTGGAGGCATAAAGTTTTCAAACCCGGTACCTGCTTCTCCACCGCCCATCTGAGATGCGGATTCCGGATCAAGTCCAAGCTCCCTGGCTCTTGCACTTCGGTGCAGAATGGCCAGATTTCGGCCAAAAACAGAGACGTTTACATTTTGTAATTTCCAGATATTGAAACGATAGCCAAAGGTCAATTCCCGAAGCTTGATAAAGGAACCATCCACAATAGAGTATTCATGGTTGTTCCATACCCAGGAACCGTTGTAATAATCCTGAGCTGAAATGCGGATATCATTTGGGGAGCCATCTCCTTTTACGCCATCTACAATAATTCCTTCTTCCCTGACATTATTTTGAACGGTGTTCTCAAAAGCCCCGGTAGGGTAGGAATGCCACATTGTTGTACTAAAGAAATCGCCGCCCATTCGGAAGTCAAACAAACCGCCAAAGGTGAAATTGCGGTACCTGAAGCTGTTTTGAATGCCGCCAATCCAGTCCGGGGTAACATTTCCCAAAATCACCTGTTGATTGGTGGTCATGGGGGTACCGTTGGGACTGATCATGATATTGCCATTATCATCCCGTACATAGGGAAGGCCGCTCAGGTCGCCCCAGGGCTGTCCTGGAGTGCCCACCAGGCGCACTCCGCCAAAACCGGAGCTGATAGTGATATTTTCCAAGCCCTGATACAATGACACCACCGTGCTGGTATTTTTTGCCCAGTTTACCGTGGCATCCCAGGAAAAGTCTCCTCTTTGCATCATCCTGGCCCGTAAGATCAATTCTATACCCTTGTTTTCGATCTCAGCCGCATTGATCAATTGAGATGCATAGCCGGTGGATCTGGCTGTTGGCACCTGGAGAATCATGTTCTCCGTTACCTGCCGGTAATAGGTGGCATCCAGAGATAGCTTGTCATCAAAAAACCGTAAATCAGCTCCCAACTCAAAGGAAGTAGTCATTTCGGGTAAAAGGTTGGTTGGTGGTTTTACCGCCGTGGGGGTGAATAAGGAAATATTGTTAAAAGAAGTCGTTCCATAGGTACCCATAAGCTGGTAAGGGTCTGTATCAGATCCTACCTGAGCCAAACTGGCACGCACCTGGGCATGGCTGAAGATAGACGAATTAAAATCCAGGGCATCCGAAAGCGTAAGGGCCATGTTTACCGAAGGATAGAAATAAGAACGGTTTTCTACAGGCAAGGTAGAACTCCAGTCGTTTCTTCCAGTGGCACCCAGGAACAAATAGCCTTTATAGCCCAGTGTTGCAGAGGAATAGATACTGTAGGTTTCCCGAAGGCTTTCAAACATACCTGTACCAGGTGTACCCCTTACATTGGAAATATTGAATAGGTCCGGAACTGCCAGGTCGGGAGCACTTAGGGAAAGGGAGTTGAATTTGTTCTGCCTGAAATTACCCCCTACCAAAGCTACCAGTGAGAAATCATTGGCAAATTGCTTATTGATGTTCAGCCTGATATCGCTGTTAAATTCCTGTCTGCTTTGATCTGAAAGCGAGAACTGTCCTCCTCTATTATTGTTGATGTTGGCTCTGGTTCTGGAGAGGGTAATGGATTCCCGCTCTTCATTGTAATAATCCATGCCCGTAACCCAATTGGCCGAAAGCCAATCATTAAGCTGGTAGTCTATATTGACATTTCCAAAAAACCGCTGCCGGTTCATGCTGTTGGTGTTTTCCAGCTCATAATAGAAATTATTGGCGTTCAGATTGTATCCACTGCCCATTTCATTGCCATGCTCCTCATAAACTTTTTTAACCTCGTCCAGGGGAATATTCCGGAAAGCGCCCCAGGCCAGCTTGGTCATGGAACCATAAGAAACCACCGGGATATTATCACTGAAGCGGTTGACATAATTGAAGTCTGTACTTACCTTCAGTTT
The DNA here is from genome assembly GCF_014762705.1 of Cyclobacterium sp. Classification (GTDB taxonomy): domain Bacteria; phylum Bacteroidota; class Bacteroidia; order Cytophagales; family Cyclobacteriaceae; genus Cyclobacterium. The sequence continues at coordinate 9,879 of NZ_JABURL010000047.1, forward strand.
GTCGGTTGGCAGCAAAGTAAGACTTGCATTAAACGTGTTAACGGTTTGGTCAGTATTGAAAAAGGTACCATTCATCTGCCGGTTGGAGAAGGCAACCCGACCATAGGCTTGCTGGCCCTTTGCAGTTACCGCCACCTGATTGACAAAGTTTCTTCCAGTCTGAAAGTAGTGATCATGGATATTATTAGGCATGGATTCCCAGGGGCTGTTAGGGCCTTTAACCCATTGGTCCAGCAGCAATCCGGCATCATAGCGAGGACCCCATGAAGTGGCGTTCTCATTAATTCCACCGCCTATACCGTCTACATAGTTGTAACTGTTTTGCTTGGCATATTCGTTGTAACTCAGGTTGGAGCCGGGATTGTTTTCCAAATATTGCTGCCAATCGTACTCTCCGCCCCTTTGTCCGGGTCCGTATTCGTTTTGGAAATTCATAAAAAAGCTGGGGACGTCGAAAACCATAGAAGAGTTCAGTTCCACTCCCAGGCCCATTTTTCCTTGCTTCCCTTTTTTGGTTTCAATTAAAATGACACCATGTGTGGCCCTGTTGCCATAAAGTGCGGCTGCATTGGCTCCCTTCAACACAGTAAGGGAAGCAATGTTTTCCGGATCGATATCGGCCGCTGTATTGCCATAATCCAACCCACCTGCACCTCCCAGGTTGCTGCTGCTGTTGTCGATGGGAATCCCATCTACCACAAAAAGAGGCTGATTACCCGAAAAAGAAGCATTTCCCCTGATGACTATTCTGGAAGATGCTCCTACCTGGGAGCCGCTGTTGGTCACCTGTACCCCGGCGATTTTTCCACTCAGGGAGTTCACCAGGTTAAAATCATTCGCTGAAGTCAGGTCTTCCGGTTTCAATGCCTGGACGGTATAGCCCAATTCCTTTCTTTCACGCTGAACACCGAAAGCGGTAACCACCACCTCGCCCAGGGCCTGGGAATCTTCCCGCAACACCACATCAAGGGTACTGCGGCCATTGATGTCCAGGTTTTGGGATTCAAAACCGATAAAGGAGAAGGCCAGGCGCTGTGAACCTTCGGGGACATTGAGGTCGTACTTTCCTTCGACATCCGAAACCGTGCCGGTAGTGGTACCCACCACCAATACACTTACACCGGGCAAGGCATCGCCGGCTTCATTTTGCACTGTGCCGCTCACCCGGTTCTGTGCGTAGGCACCGGTGAACAACAATAAGAGCCCAAGGCACAAAGAAGCCTTGCGGGCCAGGGCATGTAGGGTAAAGTTTTTCATATGGTTATAATTTGTTTTTTTAGCGGTCACATGGAATCTCGCAACGTAAATCATCCTCTTTTTTGTCGATTACTTCATGCTCGATTTCATATGCGTTGGTTAAGAGTTAAAGGATAGGCTAAGATAGATTGTAGTCTGCTTTTTTGTATCCTACATCTTAACCAAAAAATATGGTATCTTATCCGAAATGGGTTTATGGCAGTGGAAATTGCCTGTAGGCAAGATTGGAGGTTTTAATTAATGGATAAAAGTCTTATGCTCAACAGGTAAAAAAACGAATTTACGGAATGGCGGGTCATTCTATTTCAAAGGACTTGAGTGCTACCCTAAGTCATCGGAGTAATTCAGCTTGATTTTCAGCATTTTAGGCTTACAGTTCAGGGGTTTTCATTGAGTTTTTATCCAATATAAATAAACATTAAAAGTAAAAATAAACAATAATTGCATGGTTTACTGAGGGCCATAAACCACTTGAGCACCCCCTATAATTTATTCAAGGCATCAGGACCATCGTTATTCAACTTAAATTACTTATGCAATTTGCCAAAAGGAATACCTTTATTTCTGGGAAATAAATTGCCCAAAGCTATCCGGACAATATAGTCAGAAAAAGGATGCTTCGAATCCACATAAAATCCAAAAGTAATCCCAGGGAATTACACAAAATCCAAAAAGAGCTGTGCTCTTGTATTGATTTTTACAAAAAAAGTTGTTCATTTCGCTTCAGTTCGTTTTTAGTATGGGTAAAAAAATAGGTTTCCCTCTCCTCTCCTTATTTCTGGCCTTTCGGTCTTATGAAATGGTCAAAGGATTATTGATTGACAGCAGCACTGGTTTGACGGTTTTTGAGTCGGCTATCCTGGCTTTTCTTTTGTTCGTTTTTCTTACGGGGGTATTTGCCTTTCCGGGTTTTGTCTTCGCTGCCAGTAGGCTTCTCCCGGATGCTTACTTCCGGATCCGAAACCCAAAATTACTGAAAAGGATTTATGGGCTATTGGGAGTAGATGTTTTTAAAAGAATGTTGCTTTTTGCTTATTGGGGTAAGGAAAAGTACCGGAAAAAATACTTCGATGGCAGGCAATCCGAATTCGGGCATTTGGGAGCCTTTATTCTCATTTCATTTGTCTCTTTTCTCTTATTGGAAAAAGGGCATACCCTAATTTTTCTCATGATTTCGGTCGTCAATATTATCGGGAACTTCTATCCAATTTTATTACAAAGGGTTCACCGCATACGGATTCAAAGGATAACAGGTACGATTACTTTTTAGACATCATTTCCGAAAAATGGTATATGATGAAGCCTTCAAGGCCAAGATTTCTGACACAATTCCAAATTGCAAAAAAAACCTGGCGAATATTTTTTCCACTCCTGGTAATGAAATACCATTTTTTCAATGATAAACCTTGTATTGCCCTACAAAGCAGGTACATTTATCAATAGATGAAAACGAATCTACTTCAAAAATTTTTACGGATACTATTGGGCAGTTTGATGACCCTTGCGGGCATTGGCCATTTGACCTTTCAAAGACAGGAATTTCAGGCCCAGGTGCCCAGGTGGCTCCCAGATGATCCTGCCTTTATGGATTTTGTGGTCCTATCCTCAGGGATAGTGGAGATCTGTCTTGGTCTGTCCATGATTTTTCTCTGGAAGCAGCAAATTAAGGTTGGCATTACTCTGGCGGCATTTTACATTTTGATATTTCCGGGAAATATCTCACAATATACCAATGGTATCAGTGCGTTTGGCCTGGATACGGATCAAAAAAGACTGATCCGTCTTTTCTTTCAACCTGTTTTAATCCTATGGGCCCTTTGGTCTACAGGGGCATTAGGATACTTGTTGAAAAGCCAAAAATAAAGAGGGATCCACCCTTTTGCATAGGAAAACCAGCTATTTTTTTCCTTAAATGGGGCCACCCGGCTAACTCTCAAAGTGTATGGTTCCTATTTCAATGGCACCCACCTGCCCTTAAAAGCTGCTGATGATGATCCTCTGGCAGTTAAGTTAAAGATTGCCCTGGTTTAAAATTCAAAGCGCAACCTCAGATAAAACACTGCAGTTTCACCCATCAAGAGCTGGCTATTATACGCTGCTTCTCCAAAAAATACATCCCTTAAAGTCTTATATATAAGATCAGGTTAATTTGGTTTAATTATAAACTACACACATATATGGTTTACAGGAAACAATTCCTTATCGTTGTAGTATATACAGTATAACCAAAAAGAAAATATCATGAAAAATGTATGTTCAAATTGCAATTACTGGGAACCTAAGGCGCCTGTTGTTGCCAATAAAGAAAATTATGGTGAATGCAACAAATTGAGTCATCTGGAATCAAAGATGGATCCTGATTACATCATCCCGGTATTAAATGACGGTAAACCTGTAAGTCAGGATACCAAATCAATAGAATTTATTACCGGTGCCGGATTTGGATGTAATCAATTCGCCAGCGCCTAATTAAAGAAAACTCTATGGTTATCTATCTGACTATAGAGTTTATTTTTGAATATGTATTTAGATTTGATCTATATATAATATAATTTATTTTATAAACAGCTTTATTCTGGATTAATACATATTGGTGAAAATTATCAAATATCATTTTATTCCAAGAAAGATGGATTCTATTTACTTTTTCTGAGTATATATTTCCCTTAAAACATACTTTACTTTTACCCACAATCTTCGAGTACAGTTCTTAGTATTCTCCTGAGTCTATCCTGTTTTATTGATGGGCTACCTTTTCCGGGAGCCGGCTTTTTAGGGAGCTTAAAATGAAAAAAGAATAGGTCTGGATCTGACAGCCTTCGACCTCTACCAGGCTGATGACAAGATATATGGCCAGCGCATTTTTACACCAGCCCGGTAACTCTCCCCTCTTTGATCCCTACTTTTTTTATCCTATATTCAGTATTCCATACTGCCTTTGGTACCCTTGTATGGAGTTGATGCATATGGAAAATTTAATTGACTTGTTACTAGTTGACCCGAGTGCTACCTACAGGCAATTTCCAAAAGGGCACATACTTCAGTATCCTGGAGATGTAAAAGCCCGTAAATATTATGTAAAAAAGGGTTTGGTCAGGAGCTATATCATAGACAGTAAAGGAAAAGAGCATATTTTTATGTTTGCTCCGGAAGACTGGATCATTGCCGATATAGAATCTTTGGAGTATCAGAAGCCAAGTACCTTGTTTATCGACTGCCTGGAAGATTCGGAACTAATAGTGTTTGCCAAGGATATCTTATCCCAAAAGAACGTCTCCAAAGAAATGGTTATGCGATATACAGATCGCCTATACCGGAGAATGGGGGCCTTGCAGCGGCGGGTGTTGATGATGATGAGTGTGCCTGCAATAGACCGGTACAACTATTTTCTGGAAACATACCCTGAGTTGCCTGAACGTATTCCACAACGAATGATCGCTACTTATTTGGGGATTACCCCTCAGGCCCTCAGCACCCTGAGAACGAAAATGGCTCAATCCAAATTATCTTGATTTATTCATCTGGATGAATGCATGGCGAAAAATAATTGTAGAAATTTGATACTAAACTTTAAAAAACATGAAAAACTATTCAAACGGTGAAATCACTATCCACTGGCAGCCCAAGTTGTGCCAGCATGCCGGTATTTGTGTGAAAACATTGCCTAAGGTATATAACCCGAAGGCTACTCCCTGGATTGCCATAGAAAATGCTCCTACAGCAGCACTGAAAGCCCAAGTAAATTCCTGCCCATCAGGAGCATTGAGCTTTTCTCTTAATGAGAAACATTAAAAAATGAAATAAAAACGGATCAATCGGTAATTATTTCCTTAGGCGCTTGTCCACATCAGGCGGAAAAACAAGTACTATAGGAAATAAAAAAGGAAAAAAATGGAATCAAAAGACACATCGCTACCCTGGCCCGTATTGAATTTCGGGGAATTACAAGATACAATTGAAACCCTTCATCAATGGTTACAGATTGTTGGTAAAATCCGCCTGAGAACCATGCCCTGGCAAAATCATTCCTGGCATACCACACTTTACCTGAGTCCCCATGGATTTACTACCCAGGGTATACCTCATCAGGGCGGATTTTTCCAGATTGATTTTGATTTTATGCAGCATCAACTGATCATCTCCTGTGCCCACGGGGCAAGCCAGCGTATGGATCTCCGGCCCATGACAGTGGCAGATTTTTATAGGGAGCTATTCGAAAAACTTTCGAAACTGGGAATCATAGTGAACATCCATGGAAGTCCAAATGAACTGGAAACTGCGATCCCTTTCAAAGAAAATACGATTAACAAATCCTATGATCCCAATGCCGCTCATACCCTTTGGCAAGCCATGGCTAAGGTACAGGCTGTTTTTAGCCGGTTCAGAAGTGAGTTTATTGGTAAATGCAGCCCGGTACATTTGTTTTGGGGAGCTTTTGACCTTGCTGTCACCCGTTTTTCCGGAAGATCTGCACCCCTTCACGCTGGTGGAGCTCCCAACATGCCCCTGGAAGTGATGCAGGAAGCTTACTCCAAAGAAGTTAGCAGTGCAGGTTTTTGGCCGGGATCTAAAGACTTTCCCTCACCCATCTTTTATGCTTACGCCTATCCCGCTGACCCGCTTTTTGGAGAACAAAAAGTCCTTCCCAAAGAAGCGTTTTACAGCGTTGAAATGGGGGAATTTATCTTAAAATACGAAAACGTACAAGAATCAAAGGACCCCGAAGGCATACTCTGGGATTTTTTACAGAGCACCTACAAAGCAGCTGCTATCACTTCAAAATGGAACAGAAGCGATTTGGAACGAGACATCCATTAATGAGAAACAAAAGAAAAAACCTCTTATTTTCCTCAAAACCTGCTTTTTTCTTCTATTCCTGATTAAAAAATGGACTGAGAAAATGCATTTTAAATACCACCCATTTGTGATGGATGTCACCACCGGGCAAAAGGTATAACGCTACTTTTGCTTTTCTAAAAAAGTAAAAAATTATTCGTTTATATACCATTTACTTTACTTTTGGATTTTAAACGTAAGCGATGTCCAGCAAACTTCAAGAAGAAAAGAATCAGCGGAAATGTCCTGTTTCAGGTATATTAATGGGGATGCTTTTTTTAGTTTTCTTTTCATTCCTTAGTCTCCAGCTACCAGGTACTTTATTCGATATCGGGGATGCTTCCATCTATCCACCACAGGTCTCCCAAACTGATCCGCAACAGGTCCCGGAAAAAACGGCTGGTTACTTTCGGGAGGAAATAAAAGAAAAAGAGGAGGAGAATAAGGAAGAAAAATCATCCAGCCAAAGCCTAACTACGGCGGGTATTTCCGGTGGATTCCGTGGGCAGCAACCCATCCTGAAATCCTTCCTGTTATTTAATCCTTCATTCATCTTTTATCACAGAGTATCTTTGTACCTACTCTTTAAAAGCCTTCGTTTAGACCTGGATTAAGAGCAGAGAGAAAACTAAGTTTTTTCAGTCAATACAATTTATTAGTCCACCTTAAATAATCTGAATTATGACGCATGGCGTGTCATCTGGCCTGGATAAAGTTATCAGGGAATTAGCGCATTACCTGCCTGCACAGTCCCCGCTAAAGGATTTTGTGCATCACAATACATTGCATGCTTTCCAGTACTTACCTTTCCACCAGGCCCTGCAAGAAGCTGCAGAAAATTTCGGTTACAAGGTTTATTGGAATATTGAAAACTTCAGAAAACGCTATCACGAAAAGAAAATCAATGCGGAAATTCTGGAACGGGTAATTCTCAACCACAAAGGAGCGGATGAACTGACACATTGGAAAAACTTGTTGCTTCACCAGCCGGTAAAGGCATATCCCGAGCCGAAGGTGGGGCAAATCCGAAAATTCTGGAGAAAAGCATACCATCTCAATCTCGACAAGGAGGTCCATCAGGTATTATTTAGATTGGTAAGTTCCTATTTGGATCAGGGTATTGCCCTCTGGAGGTTCCCGGCAAAAACCAAAGGATTTTTAGCTGCAATAAGGGAATTGGAAAAAAACAGTTTCAGCACCTTTATCAAAAGTAAGCGGGCAAGAAAACTTCTCCTGGACCCCCATACTCAATTAGAGGATTTGCTGCAGTTACTGATAGGAAATGAGAGATACCATGGGCAGTATCTTTTCGATCAGCAATTTGCCCACCCGGGTTGGTCGGGTATGGTAGCAGTATTGGAGCAAAATGATAGCAGTCTGCTGGACAAAAGGAAAATCAGCCTCAAAGACTTGATTTTTCTGGAGTGTCTGCTGGAAATTGATGCACTGGACAGAAGAAGGGGGGAGAGTTGGGCCGCTTTGGCAGCATGGATTCCATCTGATCTACCCCTGATATTCGATAAATTAAGTTATTCGGAATTTTTTGAAATTCATAAATTATGGCAAGAAGCCTTGGAATGGACCTATTATGACCAGGTCATTAAGGGACTCCAGCTAAGCCACGAGGCAGATTTTAAAGAAGAGGCGACTTTTCAGGCGATGTTTTGCATAGATGACAGGTGTTGTTCCATCCGACGCTACGTGGAACGGTTTGAACCGGAGGCGCAAACCTTTGGCACTGCGGGCTTCTTTAACCTCCCTTTCTACTTTCAGCCCGAACATGGAAAGTTCATGACTAAAGTATGTCCTGCGCCAATCACTCCAACACATCTGATTAAAGAAACCGAATCCAAAATCAGACACGAAAAGGATGTACATTTCAGCAGGCATACCAAGGGAATTTTTGGAGGATGGGCAATAAGTCAAACGGTTGGGTTTTGGTCTGCATTGAAATTGGCCAAAAGCATCTTTTTCCCATCAGAAACACCTGCCATGGTATCGTCATTCAAGCATATGGATCCCAAAGGAAAACTTAGTATCAGCGCTCAAAACCACAAACACCTGCATCAGGGTCTGCAGGTAGGTTTCACTTTAGAAGAAAAGGCAAATGCAGTAGAAGGATTGTTGAAAAGCATAGGGCTGGTGAAGAATTTTGCACCGCTGGTCTATGTCATCGGCCATGGGGCGAGTTCGGTAAACAATACGCATTATGCTGGATACGATTGTGGAGCCTGTAGCGGACGGTCCGGATCGGTCAATGCCCGGGTAGCTGCTGCTATTGGCAACATGCCGGAAGTAAGAGAAATTCTGACCAAAAGAGGCATTCTTATTCCGGAAACTACACAGTTTGTCGGCGGGCTGCATGACACCACAAGAGACGAAATGGAATTTTACGATGAGGAGATTCTGATCAGTGCCAACAGACTCCTGCACGAAAGAAACAAACAAACCTTCGACACTGCTTTGGATTACAATGCAAAGGAAAGATCCAGAAGGTTTAATACCGTCAACTCCAGTCAGGAGGCCAGGAAGGTCCATGAAAAGGTAAAAAAAAGAGCCATGTCACTTTTTGTAACCAGACCGGAATGGAACCACGCAACGAATGCACTCTGTGTCATTGGAAAACGGGAGAATAACCGCCACTTATTTTTGGATAAACGTGCCTTCCTAAACTCATATGACCACCGAATTGATCCGGAAGGAACCTACCTGTTGGGCATACTCAAGGCGGTAGCACCGGTATGCGGTGGAATCAATTTAGAATACTATTTTTCTAAAGTAGATAACGACCGGTTAGGAGCTGGAAGTAAGCTACCCCACAATGTAATGGGCCTGATAGGTGTGGCCAATGGGATGGACGGGGATTTACGTACCGGATTGCCTCTGCAAATGGTCAATATTCATGACCCACTCCGGATTTTAATTACGGTCGAGCATTTCCCCGACATCGTTTTGAAAATCATCCAAATCCAAAAGCAAACCTATGAATGGTTTGCCAACGATTGGGTGAAGCTGGTTTGCATCCATCCGGAAAGTAAACAGGCCTATGTTTTCAAAGAAGGCACATTTATGGAATACCAAACAGCTACAAAGGGAATAGACACCGTTCAAAACCTTGACGAACTCCTGGCTTCTACCTCCGAAAACTTGCCCGTATTCTTAATTTCCTAAGGCCATGGTAAATCATCTGATGATCAGTTTATTCGTCTTATTGCCACTGGTAGCATTTTTAATTTCACTACTTATTCCAAAAGGTCGTGAAAATAGCTTTTCCAGGTTGGCTTTTGTTTCAGTGAGCTTGCAACTAGTGGGAATCACGGGATACATTTGCTATTGGGCAGGTATGGGAATGCATCCCATCAATATCCGAGACTGGGTACTTTACAACAACGGAGACTACCGGTTTTTACTGGATTTCTATTTTGATACCCTTACGGCGGTTTTTCTCTGGGTGGGTGCATTTATTACTTTTCTGATAACCCGATACAGCCGGTTTTACCTGCATCTGGAGGAGGGATACAAGCGGTTCTTTAATACGCTGCTCTTTTTCTATCTGGCCTACAATGTTACCGTGGTAGCTGGTAATTTCGAAACCTTATTTTTGGGATGGGAAATGCTGGGAATCGCTTCCTTCTTGTTGATCGCTTTTTACCGGGATCGCTATTTGCCGGTAAGGAATGCCGTAAAGGTTTTCTCCATATACCGGATTGGAGATATTGGTATCATTCTCGCTATGTGGGCCAGCCACCATCTATGGCATGAAAACATCAGCTTTATCAAATTAATGGATAAAGATCTTGTTTCCGAACAAATGAGCATGCACGGGGGAATTGGGCTATTTATCGCGATTTGCTTGTGGATTGCTGCCGCTGCCAAATCCGCGCAATTCCCCTTTTCCTCCTGGTTACCTCGGGCCATGGAAGGACCGACTCCCTCTTCTGCCATATTTTATGGCTCCCTGTCCGTGCATTTTGGGGTTTTTCTCCTGCTTCGAACCTTCCCCTTTTGGGAGCATCAACCGACGGCAAGGATACTAATAGGGGGCTTAGGCTTGCTGACAGCATTGCTTGCCTATCCCATTGCAAGGGTGCAGACGACTATTAAAACCCAGATTGCCTACGCATCCATTGCACAGATCGGGATCATGTTTATCGAAATAGCCTTAGGTCTGCAAACGCTGGTATTGATTCATTTTGCTGGTAATGCCTTCCTCAGAACTTACCAGCTATTGGTCTCTCCTTCGGTAGTTGCCTATATGATCAGGGATCAGTTTTACCATTTCATGCCCAAAGCAATTCCCCTGGAGAATTCTTTCTCTAAAAGATTGGCTTACAGTCTTTATATCCTATCTCTGAAAGAATGGCATTTGGATACGTTGTTGAACCTGGTGATTTTCAAGCCGATCAAAAAGTTGGGAAGAAAACTTGATTTCCTAACACCCAAAAACCTGTTTCGGTATTTTTTACCCCTCTTTCTAATCGGTTCATTGTTGTATTTCAATCAGGATTTTGCTTCTGAAATAAGCCGAAACTACTTACCCGGTCTTTTTGGTTTTTTGGGTTTGATGATGGTATTTAAAGCCTTTTCGGAAAGAAAACACCCCAGACTGGCTTTGATGTTGGTGATGGCCAACCATTTCTGCATAGCCCTGGCAGTGGCCTTTAATGAAACGTTCGATTATAACCAAACGCTGATATACCTCAGTGGGGTGGTGGTGTCGGGAGTCATAGGATATTGGGTACTGGAACGGTTAAGGAATAAAGAAAAAGATTACTTTGACCTCAATCAATATTATGGGCATGTGTATGAGCATCCCAGGCTCGCCCTGGTATTTTTGCTGGCAGCATTGGCACTAATGGGCTTTCCCATCAGTCCTACCTTCATAGGGGTGGATTTGCTATTCAGCCATATCCATGAAGACCAGTACATACTGGCAGCATTCAATGCCATCAGTTTCATTTTCGGGGGAATTGCCCTTATCCGAATCTACGCAAGGTTGTTCCTTGGTCCTCACATTAAGAACTACCATACCACCGCTTTAAAATCTTCTTGATTCAGGTACCATGAAACCGGGCTTGACGGAGGCTATAGATTAACTACATGGGATTGCAGATGACAAAAAATGAAACGCAAAATAGCCCCAAAAAATTGGGGCTATTTTGCGTTTCATTTTTTTTAGACACATTTCAAAGGAACGACCATGCTCATTTCTTATTCGGTTACCTTCATAATCCCCTGCATCACGTACGCATGTCCCGGAAAGGTACACACATAGGTATAATCACCGGGAACCATGGGAGCCTCAAAATAGATGGTTTCTGAACTTTCAGGTGAAAGGATATTGGTATGAAAAAGCACATCCTCAGAATTGGGTATATAGTTTTTCTGAGAACCTTCCAAGCCCATCTCTAAAGCCTCCTCTCCCACCTCGATGGCCGTGTTTGGCATCACGATCACCAGGTTGTGAAGCATGTCATCGTTGTTATTGAACGTGATTTGTACTTTGCTTCCAGCTTTTACTTCGAAAAAATCTTTATCATATTTCAATCCCGGCCTTGTGCCCATTGTTACGCGCTCGTCGGGTCCATTGGTCCAGGACTCAGGCATTTCCGTCATGCGTTTACTTCGATTTGAGTTAGCGTTATCTGGGGCTGGTTCATTGGAGGCCGCAACGGCTACGTTTTGGTGCGCTGCATGGGGTTTGGCAGCGGTTTGCCTGATTTCAGAAAGATCCACTTTTTCCCCGGTCGGAATTTGATTCAGGGTATAATAACCTACAGCATGCAATAAACCCATGCCCTCCTTTGACCTGATTCCTTCAGCATTAATTTCATGGATATAGCCCTCCTTCAGTCCATCTACTACCAATCTTACTTTTAGCCCATCCTCAGAGACCAGGGCTGCTTTTAGCAGCAGGTCTTCCAGTTCGATTACCGGGCTGCCGTAATTGTGGTGGTACTTGTAATTGAAACTGGATAATTGATAAGCATCCATATTTTGGGCTGCGGATGCATCTACCGGCTTGGTAAATTCCAATTCAAACCCGTCTGGTCGGGCTTTTGCCGTTTTTATTTCGAAGGGTACTTTGCCTGTCCAAACCAATCTTTGCAAGCCAAAGGGCTCCTTGCCTGTAGAACTCCAGCCCCTGCTGGTCATGCCCACAAAGACCGATGCATCTTTTCCCCACGCCATCCGCAATATTCCGGAAGAAAAACCCTCTCTGAAAGGGAAAGCTACACCTTGATAGACACCGTTTACTTTTTCCAGGTAGACGCGTACAATCTTGCTGTGTCCCTGATCACCTACGAAAAGTTGATCCGTAAAAGGCCCAAAAGCTCCACCGGAATTGTCCAATAGTATATCTGAAGTAGAAATACCCATCAGCCCATGTGGCAACCAAACCGCAGGGGTCTTGAATCCGGGAATATCCGCAGCAACTTTTGACATGGGCTCCCCTGTATCTGGTATGTCCTCTGGTTTTAACTTAACAGGAGATTCTTCCAAATGAGTCCAGACCAGGCCTTCGGGATTCCCCACGAAGTCGCCGGTTTCCACATGGGTAATCCTGCCTGAACCAACCCAATCCCCTTGGTTTTCAGCATAGAACACATCTCCTTCTGCATTATATCCCATACCTGCAGGTGATCTCATACCGGTAGCTACCGGTTTCATGTCTCCCTCGGGAGAAACCTTCATCATCCAGCCCCGCCATTTGGCCAGGCTGGCGCCGTGTCCTATCCAACCCAAATTCAGGTTAACGAGCATGTCTCCTTCAGGGGTGAATAAGGGACCATAGGAGTATTCGTGGTAATTCCCTGAAAGGGGCCAGGAAACAATGGTCTCATATGTATCCGCTCTCCCATCTCCGTTTCTATCTGTCAATTTGGTAAGTTCAGACCTTTGACTGGCAAATAAACTACCCTCATGGTAGGCCAGTCCCAGAGGTTCGTGCAACCCTTCAGCAAATCGGGTAAAACGGGGAATACGCGTTCCAGTCATATAAGGATTCTCTACCAGCCAGACTTCTCCCCTTCGGGTAGCCACACCCAAACTTCCATCCGGAGTTACAGCCAAACCACCCACTTCCAGTTCTATCCCATCAGGAATGGGAACAGTTACAATGGAATAATAATCCTGCTCCTTCGGTGCACCAGCATCCGATTGGGCAGGCTCCTGAGCTTGTAAGTCGAGTGACAGCTGCAGTAAAAGGGCAACCATTGACAAGCTAAAAAATTTACCTTTTGTAAATTTTTTTCGGTTAAAAACCAAAGTACAAGTCCGGGTAAATAGGCTATTATTATCAATTTTCATACGCTAATCTTCCAATAATATTGGTTATTTAAATTACTTCTCGCTATTGTTATCACTACCAGATAAGGCTGTATTTAATTTGACCTTCCTCTCCCATTTCGGATAATGGGACTATGAGTTCCTGCCCTGCATCAGTATCCCTTATCAATGTATTTAGAAAAATGGTCTCAGGTAGTTTCACATAAAATTGACCCTGATTGACCCTGTATATACCATCACCGAACGGCTCAATTTTTTCGGCAGCAAGCATTCTGGCCCATATATCAGCGGTTTTTTGAGGATTACTAAAGCTGATGGTGCGGGTCAAAGCTTTTCCATCCATCTCAGGTTCAAAGAAATCCCTCACTTTGATTTGGCCAAATTCATAGCTGAAAGTGGGGCGCCTGTCCCGATTTAAGGCATAACCCTGTATCTGAAACAACTCACTGCTGAGGGAGTCCGGCCAGGGACTGCTATTTTGGTCAAGCCTGGCAATGGCAGGCCCTCCGGGAAGTTCAATCAAGGCTCCATTTGGAACCATCAATTGGGATTGCCCTCTTTGCCTCCACATGGGGGAAGTATCCAGAAATCCCCCCCTCCAAAAACTCAGCAAAGAACCTTGCTGCAAATCATAGGCAAAATTTGGACCCTCTGGCTCCCCTACACTGACGGTGTGGGTTTTAACTTCGTTTCCATGCTCCAAAAATCCTCTAAACACTATGGGTTCATTGAAGGGTTCTAAATAGAAAGGTTTTTGTACCACATGTTCAATATAAGAGTTAGGATCGTGTAGGGAGCTTTGTTTGATTCCCGGCCCTGCAATAAAAAAACCGAGTTGTGGCCTTCTACCAGGATAATTGTTTTTATAAAATATCAACTTAAATGGGACAGATCCCTGGGACAGAGCTACCGCATTACTTCTGGGAACATTTCCGGGGAATTGTACTTCATCGCTCAGGATGTTTTCTCCATTGACATAAAGACTGGTTTTGCCAAATGCATTCAGGGAAAAGGTATAGGTTCCGGACTGGGGAATTTCCAGCTTCCCCGAAAACACATACGCAAAATCAAGGATTCCATGGCCCAGATCCCAGGTAATTTGGTTCAGGCTGCCTTTCTGATCCGGGCTCCTATCCTGGAATTCTTCAGGGGATTGGAACTTCCCCTTGAAATAGGCATACTCAAGATCGGTGATTGGAGGTACCGGATTATCAAATAGCTTATAGCTGATATTTCTGATCGCCACAGGACCGTGGTCTCCCTGAATCATAATGGGCCCTCTGGGCTTTTCATCTTCAAAGATGGCAGATCGGGTGGGGCCTGTCACCTCCACGTTTTCATGGACCAAAACCCCATTCAAATAGACCTGATTGAATTTTGCATTTTTTACTTTATTGCCCGCAGCATCAAATACGGGGGCTTCAAAATTGATCTTTAAATGCTGCCACAAACCCGGGGCCTTACTTGCATTGGTCCGGGGAGCCTTGCCTTCAAAGCCCTGTTGATTTTCTTCGTCATAGCGCTGGTATATCCCTCCGGCATCTCCAAAGCTGGGATGGTTTTTACCCCAGCTATCCAGAATTTGAATCTCATAACGTCCCTGAAGGTAAATGCCGGAATTGGAACCTTTAGGAACCATAAACTCCAGTTCCAATTCCATATCTCCATGTTCAAAACCGGATACCAGGTGTTCCCTGTTTTTCGCTGTGGGTTCATTTACCAGGATTCCGGTTCCTTCAGATGTGGAAAGAAAGGTGTCGTGCTGCCAGTCGGCTCCAACCCCTCCTACAAGCTTCCAGTTTTTCGGAAGTTTACCAAACTTTTTCAGGTCTTCAAATGAGCTAACTTCCTGGGCACTCAGTGCATGGGCAAAAATCCAGCTGAAAAGTAATAACAAAGTAGCGTTTTTTCTATTGATCATTGATCGTATTTTTTCGGTTTTAATATTGTTTAGTAATAGATCCATAACCCGGTAAAGAAGGTGACTAATAGTACGTTTCATTTGTCTCTTAACCATTTGTCGGGATGTACTGCCTGATAAGCAGAGGGATTATCAAAAACTGCCGGTCCAATATAATGGATTTTAACGTAGTTTGCACCATACTCTTTGTCTCCACTAAACCATGCTTTTAGGGCAGTTTCTCCAGGTTTCAATTGAACGGTAAATGTGGAAGAAGTCATCGCATCGGTAACTGCTACCTCCTTCTCTAAATTCCCAATAGCCAGATGCGCTTTATTTATCTGGGCATCTTCCCTCCTTTCGCCGTCATCAATGCGAAACCTGTTGGTATCAATGGTTGAAGTTGGAGGCATGTTGTGGCGAAAAGTAGTCCCTTCATTTTCCACAATCCTCCTTCCTGATTCCAAAGGCCAGCGATAAATGGCAAATTCGTACAAGCCCTCCTTTTCCACATCTATAGCCCAGACCAATCCTTCGTCACTCCTCAATGCATCATGGGCATAGATAAGGGACGGGATTTCCCTTTCATTTCCTATGATAATGTTATTGTAAAGGTTAAAATCAACAGAAATATCCTGCCACCAATTCTCATATTCTTTAGTCAGCAAATCAACCACATCCTTGTGTTTATTGGCAACATCATTGTTTTGCCCCGGATCCTTTTTTATATCATAAAGTTCCTTTTTTTCACGTCCTTCCAATCTCCATTGCTCAGTCAGGACCTGAAAGTCCTTGTATTTTTCAGGGTATTGCAAACGCTGATTATGGACAAAGAGGGTTCGATCAGTCCAATCACTTTTGGGGTTATGAATTAATGGTTGCAGGCTCATGCCATCAAATTCAACATTTTCAGGTGCTTCAAGGCCAGCGAGATCTACTAATGTTGGCAGGATGTCAAAGTGTGCGGCAAGCTTATCAACATCCTTGCCTCCACCTATACCACCTGATGGCCAGCGGATAAAAAACGGTACCCGGTGCGCCCCTTCATATCCTCTTATTTTGCCTCCCCGCATGCCTGCATTATAGCCCTCCTTCACAAAAAGATCATCATCAAGTATAATGCCTCCAAACCAGGGGCCAGGACCATTATCTGACATGAATATCAGAATGGTGTTTTCCGTTAGATTTACCCTGTCAAGTTCTTTGAGAAATTTTCCCAGATCCTCATCAAATTTCGCCACCATGCCATAATAATTGGCGATCCTTTCTGACAAGTCAGCCGTGTATGGCTCAGCGTATTTTTTTTCCACCAATAAGGGAGCGTGGGGAATGTTGGAAGAAATGTAGGCAAAAAACGGTTTATCCTGATTTTCTCTGATAAATTTTGAAGCTTCATCAAACCATACGGAATTGCTATATCCTTCGTATTTTTTAAAAACGCCATTATTCTTGTATATGTCATCAAAATAATCATTTCCCCAATAATCGGGATGAACTGCTGATGCCCCTCCCCCATGAACAAGTGTTTCCGTAAAGCCCCTGTCCATAGGACGATAGGGATAATTTTCACCCAAATGCCATTTACCAAAATACGCGGTTTCATATCCCGAATCCCTGAATATTTCCGCCATGGTAATTTTATCTTTTTGCAAAAGGGACCTTCCTCCTATGGTGTGCCAGACTCCGGACCGCGATGAATACTGCCCGGTAAGGATCGCAGCGCGACTGGGCGAGCAACTGGGGTCCACATGGAAATTTGTAAACCGGACACTTTCTCCATGCAGGCGATCAAGGTGAGGGGTCTTCAGGTAGGGATTACCGTGAGCCTGTATATCACCATAGCCCAAATCATCCAACATTATCAGAATCACATTTGGCTGATTCGCGGAAACGGTGTTTTTTTTGGGTATATTAGAGAATAATGCATAAGATAAAGCTACAAGCAGGATAACCGTAGAGAGTATATATAAATGTCTAATTTTCATTGTTTATAAGCCAGGTATTTAATGTTTCGTTTTGGTCCTATTCAGTCCTTTTTAACTAAATATCCTTTTGCTTTACTTTCGGAAATCAATCTTTCCATACTTTCAATTTTTTCAGGGTATGATGCATAATGATTTATTCGTTGCCCGGAATCTTCGTTCAGATTAAACAACAATCCGGGCGAATCAAAATCATGATATCCCCTTAGTTGAAAAAAGGAATCGGGCATATTTGTATGTTGGCCTGTGCTGTCATTGATATATACCCAATCCCCTTGTCGTACTGCCCACCGGTTTTCCATGGTATTGTGAATCAAAAACTCTCTCTGTGGAAAACGTTCCGGAGTACCACTCAATTCAGGTAAAAAGTGGTAACTATCCGGGGCAGTACCCTCGGTAAGTGCTGTCTCTGTCAAATCCGCCAGGGTAGACATGATGTCAATTTGTGACACAAGCTTTTCGGATCGGGATCCCGGAGGAATATGACCTGGCCATTTGATGATAAAAGGAACCCGGTGTCCACCTTCCCATACATCTCTTTTCAACCCTCTAAGCTGTCCCATACTGAAATGACCGTACTTTTCACCTCTTTCAAAGGCATACCGCTCCGGACCATTGTCGGATGTGAAAATCACAATGGTATTCTCCTCAAAACCATTCTCCTCTATTGCCTTCAAAACCTGGCCAATCACCCAATCTGTCTGGTTAACAAAATCTCCATAAGCTCCTGCTTTTGACTTTCCATCAAATTCATCATTTGGAATTATGGGCGCATGAGGAGAAGGCAAGGAAAAATATAAAAAAAAGGGTTTTTCATTGGTCCTTTGACCGATCCATTCGGTTGCTTTTTCAGTAATCGTCGGCAATACCTCGTAGGGGTTCCATCCTTTTACTTTCGGCCCGGGTCGAAACTCCCAATTGCCCTCTTTTACCTCAAAACCAATATCATTGATATCCATGATCTCTGTAGGTGCTTCAACCAATCGGTCATTCTCCACCCAGGCATAAGGCGGGAAATTGATGGTCCCATCCCCGTAGTAATAATCAAATCCACGATCAAGAGGACCTCCGGAAACAGGTTTGGTCCAATCGATTTCGTCCGGTAAATAAAAATTGGTTTTCCTGCCCCATTGCATGACCTCACCGGAAGGCGGATTTTTAAATTCCCAATTCCACCCTAAGTGCCATTTGCCAATACAGGCTGTTGCATAGCCATTTTCCTGCATCACCTGAGGAAGGGTTATATCTGACTCATCAAAAAATGGCTTACCAAACGCTCCTACGATGCCATGCTTTCTTCTCCAGTGGTAGGTGCCTGTCAATAAAGCATAACGACTTGGGGAGCAAATCCCGGAGGAACTGTGTGCATCGGTAAATCGCATCCCTTCTGATGCCAGCTTATCAAGCTGAGGTGTAGGTATTTTTGAATCCGGATTCTGGATATTAAGATCCCCATAACCCATGTCATCTGCATAGATGATTACCACATTTGGGGGACCTGTTACTGGCTTTTCCACACAAGAATAAAGCAGCAGCACCATAAAGGTTAAAGAAAGGATTTGTCTAAACATGGTATTTGCAATAGATTAAGAGTTGGCATCAATGACCCTCCACCCGTTGTTGAAGTAATTTATCGGTTATGGAATCACACTTGCTTGAATAATAGGCTACTTTCTTTGCATATTTTTCTTCTGAAGCCAGGTTGTTGACTTCATTAAAATCAGTTTTGTGATGGTATAACTCTATCAAATCACTGTCATCATACCGGATAAACTTAAATTCATCATCCCGGTAACCCTCTGTTTTTAGCAGCTTTTCATTATTTTCCAGCCGATGCTCCAGAAACACACCTGACCGCCAATCCTTGGGTACATCATTATAAAATTCAGTCAGACTCCTGCCATGGTAACTTCCGGGAATTTCCACTCCTGCCAGGGATAAAATGGTAGCGGGTACATCCAGGTTGGTTACCAGCTGAGAATGGATCTTTTTCCGGTTTTTTTCAGGCTGCCGGGGATCGAAAATCATCAGGGGTACCCGGATGGAATGTTCGTGCAGCAACCATTTTCCTGCATAGCCCCTTTCTCCCAGAAAATACCCGTTATCCCCCATAAAGATGATGACCGTATTATCTGCAATACCCTCCTCTACCAAAGAGACCCTGATTCTTGAAAGGACGCTGTCTACAGTACTGATCATCCGGTAATATCCTTTCACCATTTGCTGGTGCTTTTCAGGTGTATCATAGCGCCAATACCATCTTTCCCGGTTCAGTGTGTTCTGCAAGAAATCAGGCAAACTGTCATAAAAAGAAGGATCAGCGGTGGCAGGCACCGGTATTTCCACATCACGATACAAATGATCCGTATAGTCCGCCCAAAAATACTGCTCTTCTGCTCCATCATCAGCATGAGGGGACCAAAAGGAAAGGGAGAGGCAAAAAGGCTGATCTGCTGAGTTCCTGATAAAATCTATAGCCAAATCCCCATTGGTATCCGCCAGGTGAATTTCCTTTCCCTCCACTTCTTTCAAATAAGGCCAAAATGTCTTGTTTGTTTCGTTGAAAATGGAATCCTCCATTCCCTCAGTCACCTTTACCCCAAACTTCCCAATGAAACCAGTCCGGTAACCGGAATCCTTCAGAAGCTTTGGGTAACTTTTGGCCATGTATGCATCCTGTAATGGGGGCTTGCCAAAAGTAAAATTGTGGGTTCGTTCATACAATCCTGTAAATAGGGAAGCACGGCTGGCCGCACAGATAGGCGTGGTGACAAAAGCATTTTCAAAATACAAACCCTCACTGGCCAACTGATCCATGTAGGGTGTATGGATGATCTCATTTCCGGCAAAACCCAGCGCATCCCATCGCTGATCATCGGTAAGTATAAAGATGATATTCGGCTTTTCACTTTCAGCAGCAGCATTTTTATCCGGAGATTGACAGCTCAGGCATGCGATTCCTAAAAGAACCGCTGCCAGGGTGCTGCTTTCAGAAATTATTGATTTGCCTTTTTTGATAAGTTGCATCAGCAAAGGCTTAATTTTTCGATAAACTCCGGTCAATATATTGCTGATTCAATGCATCAGAATCTCCATATTGCTCCCGCAGTTCTTCCAGGCGGGTATGAAGCATTTCCTGTATTTCGGCATATTCGGGATCTCCATAGATACTGTTCATTTCACCCGGATCATTTTCCAGGTCATACATTTCCCATTCGTCAATGTCATAGTAGAAATGTATCAGTTTATACCTGTCTGTCCGTACCCCATAATGCCTTTTGACACTGTGTGGTCCCGGATATTCATAATAGTGGTAATAAATGGCGTCCCTCCAGGGAGAATCCTCTCCTGCTGCAATGGCACGCCAGGAGTCTCCCTGCATGTCCCCGGGTTTTTCAATACCTGCATAATCCAGGATAGTAGGCGCATGATCCAGGTTCATCACCAAGTCTTCAACTACTGAACCGGGTTCAATTTCCTTGGGGTACCTCACCATCAACGGGGTGCTCAGGGATGGTTCATACATGAAGCGCTTGTCATACCAGCCATGTTCTCCCAGATAAAAACCCTGATCTGAGGTATAAACCACTACAGTATTATCCAAAAGGCCCTGATTCTCCAGGTAATCCAGTACCTTACCTATACCATCATCCACAGATTTCACCACTTTCAGGTAATCCCTGAGGTACCTGTGAAACATAAATTTGGCAAGTGCCATACTATCGGGAAGCTCAGTAATGCGTTCATCACCTGGGGCAAACTCTTTTAGGAATTTTTCATTTGCCGGTCCATATACTTCATTCCAGGCTGCCATCTGCTCCTCTGTCATGCGGGCAAAAGGAGCCGCCAGCCGACTGGGCTCTCCGGTAAAGGGATTTTCCTCAAACTTCATGTCCCAGCCCCAATACATATTATCTACGATTTCCATTTCCTGTTCCCTGGCAGCAGTACCTCTTCCTTCGTAATCGTCAAAGAAATTTTCAGGAAATTCAAATTCCTTGTCTTCCAGGTAGTCCAGGTACTTTTCTTCCGGCATCCAGTTTCGGTGCGGTGCCTTGGTATGGTAGTTGATGGCAAAGGGTTTACTTTTATCCCAATCTTCTTCCAGCCAATCCACCACAAACTGAGGGATCAAGGCCTCACAATGTCCCTGAAACTTCACTTCTTCCTCTCCATTTCTGATAAATTCCGGATTATAGTAACTTCCCTGACCGGGTAAAGTGAGGGAATAATCGTAACCCTGGGGTTTACCTCCCAGATGGATTTTTCCGATCAAGGCTGTTTCATATCCACCTTCCTGCAACAGTTTGGGATATATCATCTGGTCCCAGTTAAAGGGCCCCACATTATCCACCTTCCCATTCAGGTGGCTGTATTTACCCGTAAGCAGGACGGCCCGGCTTGGCGCGCAAATAGAATTGGTAACAAAACTGTTTTTAAACAAAGCTCCTTCTTTGGCCAGGCGGTCCATATTGGGGAAATAAACACTATCCAACAAACCCTTTTCATAGGCGTGAATGGCCTGTTGGGTATGGTCATCAGTCATGATAAAAAGGATATTGGGTTTTTGGGCAACTTCCTCTTCCTGGCAGGAAACAAACAGCCAGCCTAAAACAAGTACAGGTACAAGAAATTTTTTCATGGATTAATCTTTTTTTTCAATTCAATCAATTTAGCAAAGGATTTTTCCCCTGCCTACTTTTTGATACAAAAAGTACCTCAGGAAGTACCATTGGTCAGTCTTGGAGATTGTGGGGGCTCCCTGTTCTCGATATTGTCCTCGTTACTGTAGGGAATACTTCCATGTGATGCCGGCTTAAGGTTCCACCTGTCGATGTACCATTGGGCAGGTTTAAAATCATCCCCAAACTTGTTTAGTAATTTCCAGAGTTGTTTGTCCATTTTTCCTACCAGTTTTTGGTGTGAAGGATTCTCAGCAAGATTGTTCATCTGTAAGGGATCATTGATGTCATCAAACAACAACCATGGCCCGTCAAGGGAGCGAACATAGGTATGGCTGGACGTTTTGATAGCCCTGTATTCCCTGTCATAACTACCGCCTACTCCCCAGGGAGCAAGTTTCATGTAGAGCACAGCATGGTTTTCAATTTCCTTATTACCAGTAAGTACTTCAGAGAGATCGTCCCCTTCATAAGTAGCTGGTATGGGCAGATCCAGCATGCCAAACAGGGTGGGAAAAATATCGGGGGTGGTGATAGGAGTTTCTATGGTCCTTCCTGCTTTCCCATTCAGCTCAGGATACCGTATCAAAAAGGGCACCCTGGCTGCTTCCGCCAGTGCCACCTGCTTGGCCTTGGCCCTTACCCCATGGGCCCCCATCATTTCCCCATGATCTGAAGTAAATACAATTACCGTATTTTCACTGATCCCCAATTCCTCCAGACTGGCTAGTAAATTTCCAATACTGATATCCAAAGCCTCGCAGTGGGCATAATAACCCTGCGCTTCGATTTTTAAGCCCTCAACCATGGATTCAGGTACGTTTTCAGGCAGGACAATATCGTCCAGGGGGAAATGCTGCTTCAACTCTTCAGGGGCCGTGTGATGAGGAAAATGGGGTGTACCAAAAGACAAAAACAAGGCAAAGGGTTTCTCTTTTCCTACCTGCTCTGCCATGTATTGTTGTGCATCCCTGGTTTGGGCATAGGTATCATAGCCCTCCCAATAAAGCTTTTTATCGGAGTTTCCCGCATAATAATGGGAGTGATTGTAATTGTGATCGCATTCTGCCACTTTCCAATACTCAAATCCCCTGCGTCTGTCGGGAGGAATAAATGAATGCCTGCCATGCCCATCCAGATGCCATTTACCAATATACGCCGTGGTATAACCACGATCTGCCAGCACATCGCCCAGCCCATATTCCGATAATGGTAAGTGAAGATCATTTAAAAACATTCCGGTAGTGGTGGGGTATTTGCCAGTCATTAGCGCAGCTCTGTAGGGCGTACAAACCGGCATCACTGAAACGGCATTTTTAAAGTTAAAACTTTTTTGGGCGAGCTGGTCCAGGTTTGGGGTATTTGCATTGGGGTCTCCAGCATAGCCCAGGGCCGATGCCCGCAGCTGATCTGCTATAATATATATGATATTGGGCTTTTTATCTTGTGCGGGGGCATTACCGCAAAAAGCAATGCAAACAAGCATACTACACCACATTTTCCGGTACATTAAGCATTTCATAGGCCTGTCATTTATTGATAAATTTGATCTGTGATTTACCCATCAAGCCGGAAGGCAATAAGGGGGAACCTTCGTTGAATTTTATTTTGGCATTGGTACGTGTATAGAATAGTTTATCCGCGTTCCTGACATCCCCTACAATCCGATTGTTCCAGGTATTGACAACCTTAATGGTGATTGTATTCTTTCCCGCTTTCAGAAAAGGGGTAATTCTGGTGGTATAAGGTGGAAGCCAGACGATGCCACAATCATTACCATTGACAAAAACCCGGGCCATTTCCTGAATGTCTTCGACAGTGATAAAAGCTTCTTTTTTGGGGGATACCATTTCTTTATCAAGGGTAAATTCCCTGGAATAGGATGCCGTTCCGGAATAAAATTGTACCCCTTCCCTTTCTGACTCCGTCCAGCTGATAAGTGAATCCATTTGAACCGACTCAGGTCCACCCCATTCCGGGTTGAAAGCAATCTTCCATTTGGTTGAAATATCCATTGTCTCAACCGAATCATTTGCCTCCGGGTCTTCCTGAAAACCAAATTGTAAGTCGGTGTGCAAAGAAGCATCATTTACACCACTTGTATTCTCCCTGAAAACAACAAACCTGGAAGCCAGAGGACCCATGATCATTTCCAGCATTAAACCATCTTTCCCCTCTGAGAAACTAACCTTGCGTTGAATCAAACCCGAAGCCGGATCCCATATTTCCGGTATCCTGTTTTCATCTACCCGGAAATTAATGGAGATTTTTTCCTCCCTCTCACTGCTATTGGATATAAAGTAGATGTCTTCACTTTTGGTTTGCCGGTGAACAAAATCTATATGCAGGTCATGGTTATCAATGCCCATTACCTCTATGTCTGGTGGAATAGAAAGCTCATCCAACACTTCCCTGACCGATTTTCCCCAATAAATGGTACCCCTGCCATATTGATTTGAAAACACCTTTTCTTCATCACTCTTGCCCCATATTTGATCCGCAATTTTTTTTACTTCTTTGTCAGATTCCGGATACCCCTTCAGGGAAGAGGCCCTTTCCGGCTTTTTGCCAATGACTATTGCTCCATTGAAAATCAGTTGCTCAAGACGCTGCAATACTTCCAGAGATATGTCCGAGCGATCCGGAAGCACCAATAATTTGTAGGCCTGACCCTCTGGCAATACCAATGCACCGTTTTCTGTTTCCAACCTGTTGGTGATCACATCCTCGTTGATATAATCGTATTCATAGCCAGGCAATTTTCCAGGATTGACAGGCTTGGGCCTTCCACAATGGGGACACTTGGATTCATCGTAAAAATAATCCGGAAACAGTCCAGGCATATCGGGTGTATAATTCGGATCCAACCGTTTTGGAGGCACCAGGTTAGGGGCATCATTACCATAATACAGCAGGACGTCTGCCACATAATTCCCCTGCCGCAACATGTAGGAGCTTCTGGCAATATAATCCATAAACGGGCGGGCCATTTCCCACCAGGTAGCATTGACATTGATATGCTCACCAGCGTGGTAAACAAAGCCGGGTTTGCCGGCAATTTCAGGATTGTGAGAAAAGGTATGGAACACCACCTGGTTCAGTCCTTCACAAAAAGCAATGTCAATCAACTGCTTAAAGTCCGTCGGGCCGTGTTGCCAGTGATTCCAACCGGTTAGCGATTCGGCAGCCACTACTTTTTTCCCATATATGTGGGCTGCACTTGCTGCCTCTTTGGTTACCCAGTGGCGCTGCCGGTTCCAGAACTCGCCCATGGGAATGTGGGAATGCCCCAGTGCTTTCAAAGGTTCCACCCTGGGATGTCCTCCATGCCCGGCCTCAGTGATCATTTGCATGCCCCTCTGCTCAGCAATTTCTACTGTTTGGGCATAATGGTTTTCGATCAGTAAATCACTTACCAGGCGCCTGTAATCCGATTCAAACCTTACCTGTATCAGAGAATCTGAATGCTGAAACCCTTGTATAAGCGGGATATAAGGTCTGGGATCATAAGCATATCGGTTTTCGAATTCCGCTATAAAATTTGGTGTCCAGTCCATCATTTGCCATACCTCATAGCTGTCAATAAAAATGAACTTAAACTGTTTTTCACGGGTGCTGGCCTGATCTATTCTGGAAAGCAATGCTTCAAAATGATTTTCAGTGGCCTGTTGGCTCAAATGGTCAATGATCAAGCCTGTTGAATTTGGACTGGGGACCACCAAAGGCTGCATGGTATTGCAACTAAAAATGGACAGCAGTTCCCAAGACCCGGCAGGTAGCTGAATTTCCGCTATTTTACCATCCTGTTCATTAACCGGGAAAACAATGACTTCTCCCGGTGTATAAATTTTATCCGGGTTTTGGGGAATAGCCATTACAAAAAGCTTTTTGCAATTTTCTGCCCTTCCCCTGGCTGATTCCGGGTTTTCAGTAGCCGGCTTGATCGTAGCAGGTCCTGTTACCTGTTCAGCAATACTTAACAACTCCTTACTCCCATCAGCAATGTCTACCCACTCACCTCCGGAGTTCCAGCTACTGGCCGAGCTAATGCCCAGATCCAGGCCCAATGAATGACTTTTGTCCAGGGCCAAAGACAAGTAATTCAGCGATTCAGGTCCAAGAAAGGCCGGACCATCCGGGATCATATCCTCGGGATCCATCAGAGAACCAATATCCCAGATAATGGCTCCCCTAAATCCCTTATCTTTCATTTCCTCCAATTCATAAAGCAGTTTTACTGTATCGATATGCCCGTTCATCCATGTCCACAGGGCCATAGGCCTGCTTTCTGTCGGTGGATTCAGAAAAGCCTTTTCAGAAATAGGGGATTCCGATTTATCTTGATTGGGGGTACATGAACTGAAAGAAAAGGTAAGAAACAGTAGCAGAATGGGCATAACTACTCCATAATTACGAAGCATAATATCGTGTTTGTGCCACTTTGAGATTTTGGAAAACAATGGACTTTTTTGGATTTCAGTTAAAGAAAATTAAATGTAAGGCCCTTCATCTGATAATACTTCCACCATTTTAGCAAAAAAGCATGCTATATTAACACCTTTTGCCGACCAAAACCCGGCACGGGGCCAGGGATTGAAAGCGACAATCAGCTGAAAAATTATCACTTTAAAGTAATGGTAAATTTAGTGCCTTTGTTTGGCTCGCTTTCAATATCAATTTTCCCTCCTAATGAGGTGACATGATTATGTACCAAATAAAGGCCTATACCCTTGCTGTCTGCATTATTATGGAATGTCTCCCTGAAACCGAAAACTTTATCCCCTATTCGCTTCATGTCGAAACCCATGCCGTTATCTTCAAAAATCAACTGGGGAGAACCCTGGTTAATTCTGGTTGAAACCGATATTATAGCATTACTGCCTGGCTTGGCATATTTAATGGAGTTTGTAAACATGTTTAAAAAAATACTTTCCAAATAGGACCTATTGAATTTCACCTGATCAAAGACAGAGAAATCCGCCATTATCCTGGTATTTGAAGTTTCGATCAGGGATTTGATCGAATTTTTCACCTTACCCAAAACCTCCTGCAAATCAATCTGCTCTACCAGGACTGTCAAAACATCTTTTTCACTCAAATTGTCCACATAGGTGTCCAAAGTATGCTTCAGGCCTTCGGTAGAATGCTTCATCAATTGAATAAATTCCAGTATTTCAACGGGATCCATGGTTGATTCCTCCAAAATACTGAATATGGACAGTAAATTATTCACAGGTGAGCGTAAATCATGGGAGGTAGTAAAAGTAAGCTCCTTTAGTTTTTCATTGGATTGAGTGAGTTTGGTGATCAGGGCATTTCTATCTGCCTCCAGTTTCTTTTTATGGGTAATATTTTTAGCAACTGCATAGATAAGCCCCTCTTCCTTCGCAGGTACAGAGGTCCATGACAGCCAAATGATATCACCGGAATGGGTGATATACCTGTTTTCAAAATTAAGCAGGGGAATACCATCTGATATGATATAGTTCCGTGTCTCCACCGTGGCTTCAAGGTCCTCCTTGTGAATGAAAGAATTAATGGGTCTTCCATATAAAATCTCATCCGGATAGCCCAGCACCTTTTTCAAAGCGGGATTGACCCGCTTAAAATAACCATCAAAGCCGGCCACACTAAACAAGTCCAGTGACAATTCAAAAAACAACTCCATTTTAAACGAAGTCAATTCATAGGCATGCTCATTTTTTGACTGACAATCCATAGTTGATTAAAAATTGAACCGGTAAAAATATCTTTCGAAATAACTGTTAAAAGGCATTTTGTTTCAAATACATGCTGTTTACGGCAATAAAAATATTAAATAATTTAAGCAATTTGTCAAATTACGAATTAAATTTAATAAAAGGGCATTATAAAAAATCAACTTTTTTAAAATAAAAAAATAGTCCGCCTCCATTTTTTGTGGTATAATTCAATTTTTTTAGTTTAAAATGATTTTTTCTATTTATCAACTTATTGGGATATTTTTCTTGCCCAGCCTGTAAAAACTAATGTTTATGGTATAAACCAGGCCTTTACTTATGGGTATCAATGGCTATTCCACAGTTGATCTGTGTTTGGTCCAGGGCCATTCCAATAAACATGGGATAACTCCAGCTTTTGTACCGGCCCCAAATATCACCTGCATATTTGGGAAATATTTCATCTTGAATCACTGTCAGTAATGGTGCTGCCTTTTCTCCAAGCTGCCGTACGCTGATGGCCGCTTGCAAGACCTGAACTTCATCAGTTAACTTCAACATGTTTTCCAAAACGGTAAAGGCATAGGGATCATCTCCCCGCTTTGCCATGATTTCAGCGGCTTTGATCGCTACAGCGGGTACTTCGTCCAGCATCAATTCTTTCAATTCAGGCATCAGGGCTGTTATATCCCCTTCATAGGCATCCAATGCTATTAATGCCCAGAACCTTTGAGAAGGGTCACTGGCTTCAAAATAAGGCTGAAGTGATTCTAAATCCGACACTTTGCCTGCCATTTTGGCCACATCCAATATTCCCTGATACTTTTCCCTGCTGTAGGAGCGGGCGACTTCATAAATGCTAGTATTTTTGGCCTCCTGCATCATAATACCTTCCGTGATCAGTCCGGTATCCCTGTGCCGGACCATCCACTCATCCAATGCATTAGAAAGCTGCTGGATCAATCCACTGAACTCTGCTTCATTAATCAGGTTGGTTTGTTCCAACGGATCATTTTTCAGGTCGTATAGCAGTTCTACTTCCTTTGCTTCAAACATTTTTCTGGTTTGTTCAGGCAACGATCCCAAATCCCTGATCCGGTTGATCTCCTCATAACTCCCTCCCTTATTGAATATCAATGCATTTTGAAAGTAAGGCAACTGCGGCATGAAGTGTCTCACATATAAATACCTGCCATCATAAACGGAGCGGGAAACTTCATAACAATCATCCGCCCTGTCCCGGTAACCAAAAACATATTTTTTTTCTCCCGGATCATTCCCCAGGAAACTGGTTCCCTCCATCAATTCAGGTACTTCTGCTCCAGCTATGTGGATAACCGTAGGTGCAAAGTCTACAAATCCCACCTTTATCTCCGTTTCGGTGCCCTGAATATGGTTAACCAGGTGCTTGTATTTTTCTGGAACATGTAATATGAAAGGAATCTGGAGTCCCGCATTATTCAACCAGCGTTTGTGACCCGGAAGCCCATGCCCGTGATCGGAAAAAACAAAAACGATGGTTTCTTCCAAGAGGCCATCTGCTTCCAACTGTTGCAGCAAATCAGCCACTTCCTGATCAAAAACCGCAAGTAAGTCATACATATGGGCCCATATCTTTCTCATTTTAGGGCTGTCTGGCAAATAAGGTGGGAGTCTTACCTGCTCAGGATCGGTATATTCGGACAAGGATTCGGTGTCTGAATCCCTCAGGGCATTGGTAGGACCTTCATGGGTGATCATAAAGTTAAAAACACTGAAAAAGGGTTTTCCCTCTGGCCGGTTGCGCCAGTGGGCAGTATTGCTGCTTTCGTCCCACCTGCCCTCGTGACTAAAATTATAATCCGTTTTGACATTATTGCTGGTATAATAACCTGCTTCCCGCAGTACCTCGGGCAAAATTTTCATGGATTCGGGTACCGGGGTTTCAGACCTCAGGTGTTGTGATCCCAGGGAAATGGCATACATACCGGTAATCAGGGTGGATCTGGCTGGTGCACAAATGGGTGCATTGGAAAAGGCCTGATTGAATTTGATACTGCGCTTCGCCAACCGGTCTATATGTGGGGTTCTTGCCAGACTGTCTCCATAACAGCCATATATTGGACTCAGGTCTTCATGGGATATCCATAAAATATTGGGATGGTCCCGGGATTCTTCTGCAGTTCCACAGGCATTAAAAACAATCAATAACAGCAACAGTACAAAATAATGGTTCCTGCTTATACCGAAAATACCATTCTTCTTCATGCCTTATTATTTTATTTCCCGGGTATGTTGTTTTGACTTAAACCCTGGCAGTCACCAGAGCGGTTTTATTCCCTAACCAATACAGCTATACTGCCTGTGCTCACAGGGCTGCTCAGCTGGATGGTTCCTCCGCCTTCAATTTCTGAGGTTTCCAGCCATTTTGCATCTACTATGGAAAGCCACTGAAGGGAAGCATTACCCGCCAATGAACTCAGATCCAAGGTAACTTCTCCTTCTTGAGGAAAGTAAACGAGGTATTTTTCACCTTTTTTTATTGCGCAATAGGCCTCGTTTACCTCCCTTCCGGACAGCAAATCCATGTGTGGTTCAATTTCCCAGAACTTAATTTTTTCTTCCAATTTCCTTACAGCCATCAAAGCATGTATGGATGGATTGCTCAAACCCAAACCTGCGGGAGGCCGGTGAAACCTGCTGGAAGCAAAACCACCGATAATGTTGCGAAAAAACGTTTCTACAGCATGCTTGTCATCGATTCCCCGATTGGTCCAGGGGCTCGTTTTACTCCCATAAATCTTGGTACTGTTAACAGGCCTGGGATTGGATTGGATATAATCAAAAATAAAACGGGCATTGTCCCAGTTGAGCTGCCCGGTATTGTGGCTGTTTTGGGACATGTCTATGTAATCATAGCGTTCAGGATGATCCAGTGTTCGCTTGTGCATGTCGGATTTGATATCCCAGTCATCCCACATTTGAGTTAGCATGATTTCTTTATCTCCTGCTTCTTTTTTAATAAAATCAGCCCAGTAAACTGCCCATTCATCTTCCCCCTTGGTCTCATTGTCGATGCAATACAGCACATGATCATATTCAAGGGCATGGCTCAGTAGTTTGCGTACAAAGGATTGCTGGTAGTCCAATAAGAGGGAGTTGTCATCCAGAGCTGGAACCGTATAGAAAAAGGGTTGTTCGTTTGCTCCGGGATGGTTGGGATACAGGCTATCTAGCTGAACCTCTTCATAGGTATAATTGATGTTATTGGCTGGATGATAAGGATCAGAAAGCCATTCCTGCCTGGAATGATCAAAACGGTCCCAAATTTCAATCTGAACGATGATATCTCTTTGAGCGGTCCAATGCAACAAGCTATCAAACTTTAGCCAGTAGGCCTCATTCCAAAGGTTCAGGTCAAACTTTTCTTCATCATTTGTAGCAAAGGCCTTAAGGTCTCCGGGATCCCGGTCGCTCATGGTATTGCGGATATAATTGCCTCCTATATCATGAAGGCTGTCCAAATGAGATTTGAGGTTGGGTTGCTGAAACAAGTTGTCATTATCCGTGGCTCCCAACAATAAAACGGGTTCTCCCTTATATTCCCAATAGGCCGGATTTTCTGACCAGGGCCGGATACTGCCCTCCATATTTGTCTCCTTTGCGTCGTTAGTCTCCTGCTGGCAGGCAGCTGTCAACAGCAATAATACCATGTAGTTCAAGGACTGAATAGTTTTCATGGGTTTGGGCTTAAAATAATGCGTTTATAACTCGTCAGAGCCGGCAGCCCCTGGTCCCTCACTTCCACGATCAGGTGGATGGATTCCTCTGATGCCAATACCGGCATTTCAAAAGATACAGCGGCACCCTGGTCGTCCCCATGTAAATGCAAGTGTTTGGCAGGTCGGTAAATTTCTTCATAAACCCACCAAAAAAAATGTATTTGTTGTCCATCGGGATCAGTGCTGCCACCGGCATCAACACGTATCAGATCTCCCGGTTTCGCTGAAATATACAAGGGATCTGGGCCCTGATGACCATTTACTACAGCCACAGGGTTGTGGTTTGCTTCCGCATAAGGTAGATGAGCCCACTTTACCCGTGCCATAAAGTCCGACTGGAAGGCTGTCCTCCAGCGGGCCACCGAATGTCGCTCATTGAGTGTGCCCTCCAGGTAGTCAGGAGCATCTATCCAAAGCTTTCCTTTCAGCAGCCGGTACCTGCCGCCCCATCCACCCCAATCGGGTCGTTCGGGAGCGTTTAATCCATTCCTGATCAAACCGAGAAAAGAAGGGGAGTCACCTTCTTTCATGCCATTGGTACCATGGCCGTGGAGTTGGTACCGGTCGCTTAAAGGACCGTTGCCGTGAATATTGGCTCTGATCCAGTCACCATTTTGCATGTGCTGCTGACCGGTCATGTACATGCCCCTGAAGGCAGACAATTCCCTTACACCGGTAAAACCTTGCCAGGCGAAACCATTGGCGATAAAATTCAGTTGCTTGAACTCTCTGAGTAGGTATTCCCGATGCCCATCCTGGTCCCCGATGGCATGCACCTGAATCCTCCGGCAAAAAGCATCCACATCCCGGGTGGATCTTGTTTGACTGATCTTCCACAGGGCTTGTGCCAATTCCCTTAAACCACCCCAAACAGGAATATGTACCATATCGGTTGTCGCATCCACTACCTGAATAATAGCTTCCGAGGCTTCGGAATCGAATCCCTCACCTATATCAGCTGAATTTCCTAGTCCCTTCCTGATCAGAGACAAAAGCCTATCGGGATGGGGAAATTCCTGCGAATGAATGATCAAATTGGGGTAAATTTCACGGTATGCCGACAAGTGCCCGCTGATAAGTTCTGGTTTTATATCCTGTCCATGCCCCAACCTGCTAGTTGCACACAATGCCTTGATGTCAAAGTGATCTGCATAATACAGGAAACGCACCAGGCTTTGCTCGTCATCCGTGTCACCACCAATATCTGTGAGCAGTATTACCTGGGGTTTTGCGGCGGGAACACCAAAGAGCTGCCAATTGGTCAGAAGGCAAGCAAGGAGAAGAACCAAGGTTTTCGTCTGAAAACAATCTACTATTCTGAAGTAAATCCCATAATGATTAAAAAACATAAATGTTTAAGATTTGGAAGTATTATTTGAGTTCCAGGGCTTCTGTTTCAACAAATTCTTCACCCCTGATCGCAATAAATTCTGCCAGCATGGATTTTAATTTCTCCGGATTTTCTTCTGCCAGATTTTGCTGCTGCCCCAGGTCCCGGCTCAGGTCATACAGTTGAAAGCCCGTATCATTTCCCAATTCAATATTCACATTTTGATTGACGGCAGGACCCTTATAAGGAGGAATGAGTACCCAATTTCCCTTCCGAAAAGCTGTCCGTGTAGTAGCTTCCAGTACCAGGGATTCCCTGCCCTTATCAGCCTTTCCCAGCAATGTAGCAGATAAATCCTGCCCGTCTGAACTTTTCTCCGCACTACCTGTCAATGAAGCCAGGGAATTCAAAAGATCTATCTGACTAATCATGGAATCAGATTGACCAGGCTCAATGGTACCCTTCCAATAGCTGATGAAAGGTACCCTTGTTCCTGCTTCGAAAAGACTGTATTTGCCTCCCCTCAGAGGTCCCCAGGGCGTATGCTCACCGAGTTTTTCTACCGCCTCATCATAATAGCCATCGTTAAGCACCGGTCCATTGTCACTGGAAAATATGACCAGGGTATTTTCCAGCAATCCCTCTTCCTCAAGGGTCTTCATAAATTCCCCTAAGCACCAATCGGCTTCCAGAATCACATCTCCCCTCGGTCCCATACCGGATTTTCCTTCAAAACGTGGATGGGGTGTACGGGGTACATGGGGCTGTTGCATGGCATAGTAAAGAAAAAATGGCTCATTCCTTTCTTCCCGCACAAAGGCTTTCGCTTTTTCCAGAAAATGGTCCGCCATATCCTCATCCACCCATTTGGCCTTTTCCCCTCCTTTCATAAATCCGATACGGGGAATCCCATTGACAATACTGTTGTTGTGCCCATGATGCCATTTCAAAGTCAGCAATTCCGGATTGTCTTTCCCTGTGGGTTCACCTTCAAAATTTTCCTGGTAACTAACTGCTATGGGATCATCTGGCTCGAGGCCCTGTACCAGACCATTTTCCAGATAGACCGTAGGCACCCGGTCCTGGGTGGCTGCCATGATATAGGAATAATCAAAACCTACTTCATTTGGTCCGGGACTTACCCGCTCATTCCAATCTACCTGTCCATCTCCCAATCCCATATGCCATTTACCAACCACTGCAGTGGCATAGCCCTGACGCTTCAGCATTTTAGGAATGGTCAGTTCATCCGGTCCTATCAATAATGGGGCAGTTCCCGCCAAGATTTTGGCATCTTTGTTTCTCCAGGGATAAGTTCCGGTCATCAAGGCATACCGGCTTGGGGAGCAGGTAGCGGAAGAAGCATAACCATTGGTGAATTTCATTCCCCCGTTCGCCAAAAAATCCATGTTGGGAGTCTCCAGTGTGCCCGCATCATAAGCACTTACATCTCCATAGCCTAAATCATCCATGTAGATAATGACGATGTTGGGTTTTTGAATATCCGTAGTTTCTTTATTTTCTGCTGTCCCGCAGCCAAAAGAAGTAAATAGGAGGAAAGCAAGATACAGCGTGAATACAGGGTAAAAGCGAGCCATAGATGGGTTATTGTTGAAATTCAGTAAAATGAAAAAACAAGATATAAAAATTTTATGTAATCCTTCCAGATCCTATTCTTCTTTTCAGCATAATACACATTTAAACCCGGATTATCAGGATTCGCGACAGCAAGTCCCAACAAAAAAAAAGCTTTGAATACACGAAAACCAGTTACTTAGGTGCTTGAGACTTAGATCCTATCGTAAATCCGAAAAGGGAAGAAGCAGTTTTAAAGTATTTTAGGACCGCAAAAGAAATTCCAATGCCTGTTACGGATTTAAGCCTAGTGCAGACAAAAAAAGAGGGTACCCAATGGGCACCCTCTTGACTTGTTATAGCCTATGCTAATTAATTGTCCCAAAACAATGTTCTGCTAAGGTTATCATTAGGCTGTACCTGCTGGTAGTTTTGCGTGTTATAGGTTTGTTCCGAACCAGGGTAAATCCACCTGTTAGGAGGTAGGCTTTGCTGGTTGGACTGGTCTACCCAGAACTCCAGATCCGGCATTTCGATTCTTCTCAACTCGGCCCAGTTTTCATTGGGTTGCACTACATTGAAATGAAGCCATTTCTGTTCGGCAATTAGCCTCATTTTCTCAGCAGCACCGGCTGCAGCATCCCAACTGATGTCCTCATCGGCCAAATAAGCTTCGATAGCAGATTCAGTAACAGGAATTGGCTCGGGAGAAATTAAGTTGTTACTCATGCTTCGAAGCATTTCATAATAATGGATAGACTCCTTAATAGCCATTTCGTAATGCTCCTTGGCCTGGGCATCCTGTCCCGCTTCCAGGTAATGCTCAGCGGCCATTAAATGAACCTGACTGGCGTTAATCAACATACCGGGAAAATACTGGTTGCGGCTCAGGGTGGTCCTGTTGTAAATGGCCATGGTGTTTGATCCGATCAGTTCCGTTTGTTCTGTGGAACTTAGCAGGGGATCCAGAGGAATAAATTCTCCTTCAGCTTCCTCTCCGGGCTCAAACACATAGGTTAGCCTGGGGTCCCCGTTATTCATCATGTGCTCCAATAGGGCTTTTCCAGCTACATTCCCGTCCCAGTCTTCCAGACCGCTTTGAAAGCTATTAGCAGCTATAAGCGTACCCAATTCATGGATACGGAAGGTGATATTGTCATCATTAGAAGACACGATGGGATAATTGGCCGGATTGGACAAAATCGCATTGATTTCAGTGGCGGCACGGTCAGAAAATGCCGGCACGTCACTCACCCTGGTAAGCATCCTGATGCGCAGTGAATTGATGTATTTCAACCACATGTCAATGTCACCGCGGTTGACCAAATCCTGAGATTCAAACCCTGTCAATATACCCGGATTGATATCCATTGTTCTCAACTCATCCGCAAAGCCAGCCAGATCATCCAGCATTTTGGTGTAAATGACCTCAGGCTCGTCATAGGTAGGATAAGATTCCGAATAGTCTCCACCATTGGTACTGAGCATCCCAGCATCTGAAAACGGAATGGCCCCGTGAAGATCCACGACTTTTTGGGTATGGTCGTACAAATACGTAGCTGCCGTAATCATAAAGACCCGGTAATCCTGCTTGTTCTGATCACTCAGGCCAGCATATACTTTTTCCAATTCCCTGTACTGGGCCAAAAACTGGTAATAATTGTTCCAGCGATCGTTGATAGCTGCGGATCCCGGGACATACTGGTTCTCCTCATTGACCCAGCCAATGGCCTGGGTATAGCGATTTAAGGTAATCCTCAATACCACGAAATAATTCCAGTAACTGGGAAGCACATATTCCCTGTTGGCTATCATAAAGCCGGTAAATTGCTTTTCAACGGAGGTTTCCGAAACCTTGGAAGGATCGGTATAATTCTCCTCAAATTCGGAATACTGACAGCCTGCCAGACTGGTAAGAATTACCAGGGTCAGTAATACTAATTTATTTTTCATGATGTTTGATTTTAATTTTTGAAACACCGCTTAGAAACTTGCCCTAAGCATTAAACCTACGGTTCGGGTAGCCGGATTGGTACCTGCATTGGTAAGGGTCTGCGCCCATCGGGAACCACCTGTCATTACTTCCGGATCCAGGTCCTTGATATTTCTGTAGAAAAAGAACAGGTTCCTTCCAAAAGCAGAAACATTGATACTGTTTGCTCCCAATCTTCTTGCGAAGGTTGGTGGTATCTGGTAACCCAGGGACAATTCCCGTAACTTCAGGTAGGTATTTTCCTTTATGTACAACTCGTATCTGGCCTGGCTGTATTGTGGGCCGCCCCAGTTATAAGTTCGCTGGTAGTACAAAGCCTGTGAAATCACATTCGTATTGGGATTTCCATCAGAAGTTACTCCATCCATCAGCATACCGTCGTTATACACCGGTTCGCCATTAGGTCCTTGTGCACTACTGGTTTGTACTCCCTGTCCGTCAGCATTAACGTAGTAGGACAATCCCCCACTTTCAGCGTCCATGTAGTTCAAACTTTCTTCAGTCAATCCCCTACTGATCATCCAGTTGACACCTGTAGGCATCACACTACCACCTATCTGGAAATCCGCCAATACTTGAAGCGAGAAATTCTTGTAGTTCAGGTTATTGAAAATACCCCCTACTGCATCCGGCATGGCATTACCTGCCAGGATCCACTCATTGGGGTTGATTTTGTACAAGCCGTTGGGCTGGACAATTTTCTCTCCATTGGCGTTGGTCTCTACCGGCCGGGCAAAGAAATCACCCATAGGGCGGCCTACTACCGAGCGAAGTTGTGCAGCATTGCCATCGTAATCGGCATGAAGCAATTCTGTAGCATTATTGGCCAACTTCTCTACCACGTTCATGTTACGGGCAAAATTAACTCCTAACAACCAATTAAAATCATTTCCCTGATAAACAGTACCGCTCAAAGCGATTTCAATCCCTTTATTTCTAAGGGTACCGATATTGGCCAGAACGGAAGTGGCGCCCGAGGTAGCCGGCAATGTAAGCGGTAGAATCTGGTCCCGGATCTGGGCATTGTAGTAAGAAAATTCAAGCGAAAACCTGCCGTTAAAGAACTGACTGTCTGTTCCAAATTCAAATTCGTGCTTCTGCTCTGGCCGGATACCATCATTTCCGAAACTGCTGGAAATATTGGTGAACAGCACAGGTGCTCCACCAGGCTGCTGAACGCCAAGGGTATTCTGGTTGTAAGCAATATTGGCCCGGTACACATCCGGATAATTACCCACTATACCCCAGGACCCTCGAATCTTGGAAGAACTGATCCAGGAAGGCAAATTAACAGCATCTGATAAAATAAAACTGGTATTGGCTGAAGGATAGATAAAGGTATTATTGTCTGGATTCATGGTAGAGGTACGGTCCCTGCGTATGGTTCCTTCTACATACAAGAAGCCTTTGTAATTCAGGTTCAGGGTACCAAGAGCAGCATCGATGATCCTTGAGCTCCTGCTGGAACCGTTATTAGGCAGGTTGACCGAAGCGACTACGTCAAATAAATTCTCTGTACTTAAACCTCCGTTTGTTCCCCTGGATATAGAGGAGTTGCTTTCCTTGTCAGCTGTATAGCCTGCAGTAGCACTCAAGGTTACATCTTCAGTAAGTTTTTTGTCGTAGTACAAAAACACATCACCATACAAGATACTGAAGATCTCATTGGACATGCTAAAGCCTCCCGAAGGACCAAAAGCCAAAGGTCGGGTAGTAGAACTCTCAGTTTCATTTTCCCTATACGTGAAATCAGTAGAAATCCTGGTTCTCAGGCTCAATTCATCCGTAAAAGCAAAAGTATTAGTAATGCTACCAATCACCCGGTTACTTAGTTCGGAAGCCCTTTGTTCGTTTACACTCCATACATAACCGCCAATGGCATCCTGAAAGCCATTTCGGGTAATGTTTTCTTCAGGTGTCAGGCTTTGTCCATTACCGGTGACATAACGGTATCCCCTGCTGGTTTTGTATTTGTCCAGGTACCAGGCACCATTATCAAAACGGGTCATCATACCTCCGAAATTATTGATCATTCGATCCACTGAATAAGGTCGGTTAGCCGTGTACTGGTTGATGTAATTGATAAACACATCGGTTTTTATCTTTTCTGAAATCCGGAAAGTGGCATTCAGATTCGCAATGTTTTTACTGTTTTTGGAATTCAAACTCAGGGCCTCATTGTCTTGCCTTGTAAGAGAAACACGAAAATCAGCCACATCGGTGGAGTTTGAAATGGCCACGTTTACCTGTGAACTGATAGGGTCATTGAATAAGGCAGAATAATTGTCTTCCTGGGCCACATATGGTCTTACCTGATCATCCCAGGCCATGACAGGCCTGCCGTCAAATGGGGCTCCGAAATTAAGATTGGTAGCCGGCAGTCCGGTGGAACCGTCCGGATAGGTAATAAAACCCTCTTCATTCTGACCGAAGTCAAAAACATGACTAGGAGCGCCAGGTCCTCTTACATTTTGATAGCGAGGTAGGTATGCAATCCTATCCATGGCATAATTGGCATTGAAATCTACCTTGAATCCCTTGGTAGTTCCTTTTTTAGTCGTAATCAAAACGACTCCATTTACCGCCTCGGAACCATACAAAGCTGCAGCTGAGGCTCCTTTCAATATGGAAATATCGGCAATGTCTTCCGGGTTAATGTCCAACAGACCATTGCCCCTCAGGCGCTGGTCTCCCCAGAAATTGTTATTGTTTACCTCTTCGTTCCGGATAGGAATACCATCCAAAATGATCAGGGGTTGGTTTCTTCCGGTGATGGAATTGATACCGCGTATGGTAATGTTTACTGCTGAAGTTGCTCCTCCGGCTCCGGCCTGAATGCGCACGCCCGGTGCTTTTCCATAAAGTGCCGTAGCCAAATTCGGCGTGCCCACTTTGATCAATTCGTCTGATTTAATGTTAGAGGTGGCATAACCCAGGGCTCTTCGATCTCTTTCCTGACCGAAAGCAGTCACCACCACTTCGTCCAGACCTGCCACATCTTCGCGCATGGTGACATTTATGCTACTTTTATTTCCAACCGGAATGCTCTGGGTCTCAAATCCAATAAAGGAGAAAACAAGGATCGCATTTTCTGGAGCGTCCAAGGTGAACTCGCCATTGATATCGGTTACAGTTCCTATTGATTCCCCCTGAACCGTGATGGTTACCCCTGGTATGGGCTCACCGTTTTCATCGGTGACAGTTCCCGTCACCTGAGCCTCCAGGGCATTTGATTCGGCTGCAAAATCAGCGCCCGGACTATTATTTGCCAGGGCATGGCTTGCTAACAAACATGTTAGCACAATACCATGGAATAAAAAGAATAGCGTCCTTTTTATTCCTGGATTTTTTACTAGTAGATTTTTTTCATTCTTCATTTTGTTGATTGAGTCAGGTTTAGCAAGGGATTTACCCTTAGTAAACATTTAGAATAAAACTTGAATAATTTTTTGATTAATTCAGCTTTTATAGCTGTTTCTAACTTGAATTTTTACATAGGCAGGATTTGTTATTTTAATTTGTATGCATTAGATAAGCATTAAATAACTGCTAATTTTATAATTTTTTTTATTAAAAACCAGAAGTTAACAAAAAATTTTATTTTATTAAGGTAATAATTTAAATTTCAAAATGAAAGTTTGTAAACGGTTAATAATCGAAAGTTTTAATCAATTATACAGTCCATGCAATATACGGCTATGGATAGGCTCACTATTAAAAGATTAATATATGATTAACTTTCAATTTTAGGCATTTTCAGGGTATCTACTTTTAAAAAATCGAATGATTGATTCCTATTAATCACCCACACAGGGAATTTTGAAAAATCATTGCTTTAATGCTGGTTTAACAATTAAAATAAACTACCCATTTATAATGGTCCGATTGAAAGGCATTAAAGTATTAAAGTTAACTTAACAAATAGGATGATGCACAGTTTAATGATCTCGCTTTTTATCCTGTGGAACCTGGTTTTCATTCTTTTTGAGACAAATACCATTGATTCCATACCACCCAATATTATCGTCATCCTGGCAGATGATCTGGGTTACGGGGACTTGGGAGGTTTTTATGGAGGGAAGGCCAATACCCCGCACCTGAATCGGTTGGCGAACGAGGGCATGCTTTTTACTGACTTTCACAGTAACGGGGCCATGTGTTCTCCTACCCGGACGGCATTGTTGACCGGAAGGTACCAACAAAGGCTCGGTATTGAAGACCCATTGCCAGGAGATTGGCAGAAAAAGGGATTAGGAGCGATCAGGGGCATTGCCAGAGAAAGTTATACCAGAACCCCCAGCATGGCCGATTACCTGAAAAAGGCCGGTTATGCCACTGCTTTTTTTGGTAAGTGGCACCTGGGCAATCATCCGGATGCCAATCCCAGGAATTTTGGATTTGATGCGTTTCGGGGTCTGACCTCAGGTGATGGCGACTATTTTTCAAAACTAGATCGCCATGGCTTTCCGGATTGGTGGCACAATGAAAGGCTTTCCTTTCAGGAAGGCTATACCACGGATGTGATTACCGACAATGGCATTCAATTTATAGCAGAAAACAAAGAACAACCTTTTTTCCTTTACCTGGCGCACCTGGGCGTCCATTTTCCCTGGCAATCCCCTGGGGACGGGCATTTGGAAATCCGGGAAGAAGGCACCGACTATACCTCCAGCCTACCCGGCCCTGCCAGCAAGCTGGGGCCACATGCACCAGAAGAGGTACCTGGCACGCTCATAGCAATGATCGAATCTCTTGACCGGAACGTAGGGAAATTGATCGCTTATCTCAAAGCAGAAGGCCTGGATAAAAACACCCTGTTGTTTTTTACTTCGGATAACGGGCAATACCTGAATTACCAGGGCGACACCTGGCCAAATGTAGGTTCCAATGGCATGCTGAGAGGAGAAAAGTCCGATCTCTTTGAGGGAGGACACCGGGTACCGGCCATTGCCTGGTGGCCCGGGAAGATAGAAGCTGGAAGCAGGTCTTCCGAAACGCTTACCTCCTTTGACCTTTTACCTACCTTTCTGGCGTTGACCGGGCAGTCCTTGCCTGATCCTCTGGGAGAGGATCGACTGGATGGGCAAAGCTTGCTGCCGGTCCTAACCGCCAAAGGAAAAATGCCCGACAGGACCCTTTTTTGGAGAACCCCGGAAGCCATTGCGGTCCGAAAAGGTCCATGGAAATTGCTGGAGGACCGGGTAAAAGGTTCTATTGCGCTTTTTAACCTTGAACAAGACCTGTCCGAAAGCCGGGACCGGAAAGCCGATTTTCCTGAAATCGTACAAGAGCTAAAATTCTTCCGGGATCGCTGGGAGCAGGAAATGGATAAATGACAGGTAAATGATTTTTCCGGAGGAGATCGCTAATCTTCAAGGTATCAAAGGTTGCTGACCTTTGGGGTTTTCCCAACCCCGAAGGTCTCTACAGGAACGTATACGATTGAAACCTTCTATGTTGCTTTCCTAATTTGTGGGGATATTTTATCTTTAAAACATGAATC